>NZ_JADMWW010000049.1 GCF_015548375.1 Collinsella aerofaciens | reverse complement strand
GCGCCTTTAGACGCGAGCCCGGGGCCCGTGGGTTATACCCTAAGAGCAAACCACCCTTTTTAAGGGTGGTTCTGATTGCCTGCATGTCCTCGGCAGCATTTGCCCAAATGGTGAATGCTGGTGCCGGCAGGTTACCGAGTGCATGTTGCGGGTATACCCCATGCGTACCATGATCCAAACACTGTGAGGTGTCTGCGCGTGTGCGCGATAATTCATTTTGGAACTGACGGTTGGCGCGCTCGCGTCGATGAGGACTTCACTGCCGATAACGTTGCCCGTATCGCCGATGCCGTCGGTGAGTTGTGGCAAAAGACCAATCCGGGCAAAACGGTATATATAGGGTTCGACACCCGGCCCCTGGCGCGCGAGTTCGCTGAGCTTGCGGCGGGCGTGCTAGCAGCGCACGGGCTAGACGCCGTGCTCGCTTCGCGACCTGTCCCGACCCCTGCCCTTACGTGGGCGGCGGCTTATGACGGTGAAGCGTGCGGCGCGCTCATGGTGACGGGGTCCCATCATCCGCAGGGCTATCTGTGCCTCAAGCTGCGGATGGGTGACGGCTCGACCGCCAACCAGGATGTCATCGAAGAGCTCGAAGAGACTATGGCTCCCGAGCCAATGGGGATCGAGGGGCAATATCGCACCGCGGATATCATTCCTGACTATATGCAGGCGGTGGCATCGTTTGTCGATGCCGAAGCCATCCGCGCCGCGCACTTGCGCGTGGTTGTCGATCCCATGGGCGGCGCAGCCCAGGGCTATCTAGCCGACTTGCTGCGCGAGCTTGGCGTTGAGGTGCACGAGATTCACGCCGGGCAGGCGTCTGATCAAGAAGATATCTGCCCCGACCCCGTTGAGCCTTGGGTGGACACTTGCGAGCGCACGGTTATCGAGGACGGAGCTTGCGCTGGCCTGGTGACCGACGGCGACGCCGACCGTATCGGCGCGGTTGACGAGCGCGGCAGATATATACATCCGCATCAGATCATGGCGCTCGTTTTGGGCGACTTGGTTCAATTTCGTAATTTGGAGGGGCGCGTCGTCGTCAATCTTTCATGCTCGACGCTCGTGCGTCGCATTGCGGAGGCGCTTGGCTGCCGCGTGACCGTCAAACCAGTCGGTTTCAAATATATAGCGGCGGAGATGAAGAAGGGTGGCGTCCTCATGGGCGGCGAAGAAGCCGGTGGCATCGGCATCGCCGCGCATATGCCCGAGCGCGATGGAATCCTCGCCTGTCTGATTCTGTGTGAGCTTATGGCAAAGACGGACGCGCCTTTGGGCGTTCTGGTCGACCAACTCGAGGACAGTTTTGGTAAGACGAGTTACGGTCGACGCGATTTGCGCCTTGAGGCCGAAGATGCCGAAACGTTACGAACCCTGCTGCCGGGCGTAAACCCCAAGTCGATTTGTGGCAAGGTGCCGCAAAACGTTAGTCATATGGATGGCTTGCGTTTGGCATTCGAGGATGACACGTGGCTGCTGGTTCGTCCTAGCGGGACCGAACCAGTGGTGCGCGTCTACGCCGAGGGGTTCTCGGTGGAAGAACGTGATGAGTTGCTCGATGCTGGCTGTGCTTTAGCTAGGGGGACGTATCCGCTTTAACCATGAGACTGCCTTATATAAAGAGATGCTCGGCGAGCGGTAGGTAACGGCTGGCAAACGTTAGTCGGATCCCAAGATGTGTAGGAAATGTGTACGCCCAGATTCCCGCCCCCGGGGCCCCTCCGGTCTGGCAATATATCTCCTTGCCGCGCGGCCCGGTCGGACCGGATGAGCCGCAAAGCGTGCACCTTGAGAACCGGATACTGCGAGGATGGAC
>NZ_JADMWW010000048.1 GCF_015548375.1 Collinsella aerofaciens | reverse complement strand
TAAAGCCGTTTGTCTCCACCCGCGTAGCGGGTGGTTTAAAGCTGGCCGCTGCGCGGCCAGCGGACTAAAGTCTTGAAACTGAGAAGGGGGAGGCCTCGCGGCCTCCCCCTTTTTTGCGTTTACGCGCAACATTCCTTCTGCAATTAAATCAATTTAATCATCCACCGCTGAATATAGACGTTCACCGTTCTTTGGTCGGTTCTTTGTTCTCAATGGACTAATATTTGCTTTAGCGCACTGCTGCGCTTGTCCTGTTTTACACGGGTCGTTTTATTGATTGTGACGGAAGGACTCACATGGCAGATGTTCATGAGCTGCTTGATACTTGGATTGCCAATGTCAAGGACGAGGAGCTCCTCGCTGAGCTTAACACGATGAAGGAGCAGGGTGATGAGGACGCCATCACCGACGCTTTCTTCCAGGATCTCGCCTTCGGTACTGCCGGCCTTCGCGGCACTATCGGTGCGGGCACTAACCGTATGAATATCTATACGGTCGGTCGTGCGACCCAGGGATTCGCTGACTACCTCAATGCGACCTTCGAGCATCCGACGGTCGCCATCGCTCGCGATAGCCGCAATAAAGGTGAGCTGTTCGTCAAGACGACGGCTGCCATTCTCGCAGCAAACGGCGTGACTGCCCTCGTGTATCCCAAGATTTCTCCTGTGCCGACGCTCTCCTGGGCCGTCCGCGACCTTAAGTGCTCCGGTGGCATTTGCATGACCGCTAGTCATAATCCGGCGCCTTATAACGGCTATAAGGCCTATGGCCCCGACGGCTGCCAGATCACCAGCGAGGCCGCCGATGCAATTTCTAAGGCTATCGCCGAGACCGATACGTTCACCGGCGTGAAGTCCATGGACTTCGATGAGGCTCTTGAGCAGGGTCTGGTCAAATGGATCGATGACTCGTGCCTCGAGCGTTATTACGACGCCGTTCTCGCCCGCGGCGTGACTAACCTTTCTGCCGAGGAGATCGCTGGCGCTCCGCTTAAGCTCGTCTACACTCCGCTCAACGGCACTGGCCTCATTCCCGTCACGACGGTGCTCGAGCGCGCTGGCATCACCGATGTCACGGTTGTTCCCGAGCAGAAGGAGCCTAACGGCGATTTCCCGACCTGCCCGTATCCTAACCCCGAGATTCGTCAGGCCATGCAGAAGGGCATTGACCTGTGCGAGCAGGTTCACCCCGATCTGCTGCTTGCAACCGATCCCGACGCCGACCGTGTTGGCGTTGCCGTTAAGAATGGCGATGACTATCTGCTGCTGACCGGCAATGAGATGGGCGTTCTGCTGCTTGACTATATCTGCAAGACCCGCGCTGCTCGCGGTGAGGACCTCACTAAGAAGGTTGCTGTCACTACTATCGTTTCTTCCGCCATGGTTGACGCTCTGGCCGACGAGTACGGTTTTGAGCTCCGCCGCTGCCTGACGGGCTTCAAGTACATCGGCGACATCATTACTTCTCTTTCCGATGCTGGCGAGGTCGATCGCTTTATCTTCGGTTTTGAGGAGAGCTACGGCTATCTGGCCGGTGACCTCGTGCGCGACAAGGACGCCGTGAGCACTTCTCTTCTGATTTGCCAGATGGCGCAGTATTACAAGCTCCAGGGCAAGAACCTTGCAGATGCGATGCACGAGCTGTACGAGAAGTATGGCTACTATCACAACAAGACGATTTCGCTGAGCTATCCGGGCGCTGAGGGTGCGGCAAAGATGGCCGGCATCATGGCTGGTCTGCGCGAGAACCCGCCCGCGGAGCTCGCCGGTTCCAAGATTGAGGCTGTCGTGGATTACAACACCTGCGTGAACGGCCTGCCGAAGGCTAACGTCATTGAGTTCGATCTTGAGGGCGGCAACAAGGGTATTGTTCGTCCTTCCGGCACCGAGCCCAAGATTAAGCTGTACATCTTCGCTAAGGGCGCGGATGCCGCCGAGGCTGATGCCGCACTTGACGCGATTGAGGAGTCTGGTCGCAAGCTGCTGGCATAAGGTATTTAAGAGTCTATAGCTATAGATGGGCTAAAGAGGGGATCTCGGATGCGAGGTCCCCTCCTGTTTTTAACCAGCCAGCCGAGAGTACTTATATGTGTAGGAAATGTGTACGCCCAGATTCCCGCCCCCGGGGGCCCTCCGGTCTGGCAATATATTTCCTTGCCGCGCGGCCCGGTCGGACCGGATGAGCCGCAAAGCGTGCACCTTGAGAACCGGATACTGCGAGGATGGAC
>NZ_JADMWW010000047.1 GCF_015548375.1 Collinsella aerofaciens | reverse complement strand
CGGAATAATTTAGCCAAATATAGTCGGCCGAGATTGACCAATCCCGGCCGACCCATTTTAGCCAACACGCCCGCATCTATGACTTTCCTATCGCTTCCCTACATCCCCTCGGGCTGGATCCCCCTCACCTTCACCGCCTGGGGGACGGCCTCCACCGAGTAGGTGTCGAGCCCCCTGCCGCGGTAGCTCGGGCCCCGCATCACGAACACCGACGCCTTGTCGAACAGCCTGCCGAGGGCGCAGAGGAGCGTGTCGTCGCCCGTGAAGAACTCATCCCACCCGCTCGGGGCGATGTTGCTCGTGAGGACCATCGCGTTCGGCCCCTCCTTCTCGTAGCGCCTGTCGACGACATCGAAGAACAGGTCGGTGCACGGCCTGTCGTAGACGCATCTCCCCACCTCGTCAACGATGAGGCACGACGGCTTGACGAGCGAGGAGACGACCCGCGAGGTGTTTCCCCGCTGGACGGCCTTCTGGAACCTGTCCCTGAGCTCGGTCGCCTTGATGTAGTAGGTCTTGAGCCCCCGCATGCAGCACTCGCGCCCGTAGGCCTGCGCGAGGTGCGTCTTCCCTATGCCGCCGGGCCCGACGAAGGCGACGTTGCGGTGCGCGTAGAGGTCGGCCAGCGACGGGAGCTTGCCCAGCGCGGCCGCGTCCCGGCCCTGGATCCTGGAGAAGTCGAAGCCCTCGAAGGTCTTGGGCTCGCGCCTGGGCAGCCTGCTCAGCCTCAGCAGCGTCTCGATGGAGGCGAGCCTCCTCTTCTCCGCAAGGTAGGAGAAGGTGGCTGCCACGGCGGCCATCTCCCCGTCGCCGAGGTCGAGGTCCGAGGCGAGGGTCGCGAGCTCCTCCGCCCCGACGGCGATCCCGAGCCTCGACGCGGCGTCGCTCGCGAGCTCGTAGGGGCTCGCCCCCGCGCCCGCCATCATTCGGCCCTCCCGAAGTCGAACCTCTCGAAACCGGGTTTCGTCCTGGGCGGGGCGATCTGCTCGACCACGGTCCCCACCGGCTGGGTCGGCAGCTCCTCGGGCTGCGCCGGCGATGTCTCCCACTGCCCCTCGCACCAGCTGTCGGCGCCGGTGCCGACGGCGTGGGCGACGAGCTCGCGGGAGAGGTCGTCGCTGTATATGTGCACCACGCGCCCCTCCCGGCTCACCCTGCACTCGCGGCGGACGTACCAGTAGGGCACGCCGTAGCGGTGCCCCTCGAAGCTCACGAAGCCGTCGAAGGAGATCTTCCGGCGCGGGCACAGGTACCGCTCGACCTCGGCCGTGACCTCGAGCGGCCTGGTGTTCGCCGAGCACGCCGCCTCGTGCTCGCGCATCGGGACGCATGCCGCCGCGCGCCGCCAGCGGCCTCCCTGCTCGGCGCACCAGAGGGCGGCCTCCCGGTTGAGGGCGTCAAGGTCGGTGAAGGACCTTCCCGCGAGGAAGTTCCCCTTCACGAAGCGGACGAGCCTCTCCACCTTGCCCTTCGTATAGGGGTGGCGCGGCCTGCACAGCCTGGTGCGGAAGCCGACGACGCCCATGAACTCGGCGTAGTCGGCCTGCCAGACGGGCCGGCCGTCGGCATCGCGGCGGACGACCACGCTCTTCATGTTGTCGGTGAGCACGGTCGCGGGCACGCCCAGCGCCGAGAACGCGTGCAGCATCCCGATGAGGAGGTTCTCCTGGCGCGCGTTCGGGAAGAACTCGACGTGGGCGCCCCCGCAATGGTGGCAGACCATGGCGAAGCAGGCGATCCGCGCCCGCTCCCCGCCAGGGCGCTCGACCGCGACGAAGCCCCAGTCCATCTGGTAGGCCTCTCCGGGCGCCGTCCTGAAGCGCTGGCCGCGGCAGCCCTGCGGGGCCACCTGCCGCCTCTTCGCGGGCACGAGGTCCCGGTGCGCGGCGATATAGGTCTTCACCGTGGTGAGGCCGCCGGCGTAGCCCTGGCCGAGCAGCCGCTCGAATATCACCTGCGAGTTGGTGACGCCCTTCCGCAGGAGGTCGTCCACCAGGCCGGTGTGGCCGGCGAGCACGCCCGGCGCGGCCCTCCTCCCGCTGTTCCCGTGGGGCAGGGCCCTGAACCCGTGTGCCCTGACCGTCCTCGCGCGGGAGCGGGTGAGCCCCGTCCTCCTGCAGAACTCCGCGAGGTTGCATGCCTGCGGGTCGAACCCGTCGCCCTCCTCCGCGGCCATCTCCCGGAGCGCCGCGTCTATAATCTCCTGTAGGTCATCGTGTCTCTCGTTCACCTCAATGGTCCTCCTAACGCCGGCGTGTTGGCACCACCAGCGTAGTGGCGGCGGGGAGGCACGGTGGCCATTATTCGGTGACCGGGATTGGTCAAAATAGTTTGACTATTAGCGGCTAAAATCGCCCGGCGCTAACA
>NZ_JADMWW010000046.1 GCF_015548375.1 Collinsella aerofaciens | reverse complement strand
GTCTTCGACGGCGCCGCCGAGGTGCATGACGAGGACGAGCCCCTCAGCCCGCTTTCCGTCTACGGCCAGACCAAGGCCGCCGGCGACATCGCCGTGGCGGGGTGCCCGCGCCACTACATCATGCGCAGCTCCTGGGTCATCGGCGAGGGGCACAACTTCGTGAAGACCATGAAGGGCCTCTCCGACCGCGTAGCCGACCCCGAGGACGGGCTTACGCAGGTCACCGTGGTCGACGACCAGCTGGGCCGCCTGACCTTCACGCGCGACATGGCCGCCGCCATCTTCCACGTGCTGGGCACGCACGCCCCCTACGGCACCTATGACTGCACGGGCTCCGGCGCCGTCAAGTCCTGGGCCGACATCGCCCGCGCCGTCTTCGAGGCCGCCAACGGCAACGGCGAGAGGGTCGTGCCGGTGAGCACCGCCGACTACTACGCAAATGCCGCCGGCCCCGTCGCCCCGCGCCCGGTCCACTCCGCGCTCGACCTGTCCAGGCTCGAGTCGGTCGGCTTCTGCATGCCCGACTGGGAGGAGGAGCTGGGGGAGTACCTCACAATGCTTTAATGTAAATTGTAGTGGCGGGAGGCGATGGCATGATTGATAGATATTCTTTTGATGATTGGTTGAACTACGGTAGACGAGGGAAGCGCGAGTATTCCTGTTTTCGTTTTTATAGTGTAGGACTCAACAGAGGCATGCCTCTAGTGATTCTGGACGCCCTAAAGAAAATTGGCTTCGGTGGGATATTTGTTTGGCTGCCTACTCTTTTTGCAGAAAAGCTATTAACAGATGGAAAATTTCCTTGGATCCTTGACTACCTTGGAATTTATGCGACTAGAGAATTATTTACTTTTTCGCTTATCGTAACTTGTTTGGTGGCAATATGGATTGCCGCGCATTCAATTAGGCAGGGCTTTCGCTATGTGAATGTGCTCGACGAACTTCAGAGCCTTAACTACCAAGTTGAGAATCAGACTCAAAATCCTGATGTTAATTTACGTGAATTGGCAACTGTCTGCTGCGATGGCGTTGCTTCCTGTTTTTCAATTTTTCGCCCAAAAGACGGAATAGGCTGCGCCATCAGGCTTGCGCGTCCCGGAAAATCGGATCATGAAGTTGGCTACGCAACGGTGGCTAGGGGAGGGGCATTGAATAAAACGAGATTTCAACATTCCCGGCCTCTTTCAATGAATAGCAAGCTCGTGATTATGCTTCACGAAAAAGAGCTGTCAAATGATATCGTCATACTTTGTCCCGATGTTGAAAAAGCCAGAGACTGCGGACAGTTGGATAACGACGTTAATTCCGAACATTTCGGATCCGATGATCGTTGCATGATGATTTCTAGACTTGTTGCCCGAGACGGTTCGAATAATTCAATTATGGGAATCTTGTATGTAACATCTAACAGGCCAAATAAGCTCGGAATCGCTGATGTAAATCTCTACCTATTGCTTCATGATATTGTCAATCACGCTCTTTGCGCAAAAGCTATTGCGTGATTAGCCTTTAGGAGGTTCATGATGGCATGCACCAAGAGAAGCTATCGGAAAAAGAAGAAACAGCCTTCTTGCCGTCCGCTTCTTTTACGCCAAAATAAATCTAGCATTAAGGCAAGCGTCAATGCCGCGCCTTCGCACGCTGTTTTCTGTGAGTCTGCAGGCGGTTTAGTCTTAACTGATGTGAGAGATTACAGCCGCATCAGAAAAAACGGACCATCAGATGAGCTGGTTAAATTATTAGCATCAAGATTGTGATATATCTAGTAACTTGGCTTGACGGTTTGCTTTTCGAATAACGACCGGTGTGTAAGCAGTGGGCTGAGTCTTGGTTTCATTCTATGCCGAGGGAAGGTTATTGCTTATGGTCGCTTTTTGTGCAGTCGTTCAAGTAATTTGTGCATTTGTTACACTTTGCCTGACGGTATATGTTGTTTTGCGCGACACAAGGCATATGAATGAACAAGACGAGCGTCAGGAAATGGCTGAGAAATTAGCGCAGCCATCTTCAATTGCTGCATGGCTCGAAAGAGATTCCACTGGTGAGTCGCGCATTGCGATTCGCAACGACAGTGATCTTCCCGTATATGAGGTAGTTGCGACAATTGTCGTTACTCATGGAGCGGGATGCTGCAAGGGTGAAGATTTGGAATCTCCATATCAATACAGGAAGAAACTCGATTTGATTCCTCCGGGACTTCATTCGGTAGCTATCGATATGGGCGGCTTCTACGGAATGCATCGACATCCGCTGGTCGAGATTGCCTTTGTATGTGCAAAGGGAAAATCCTGGATCCGTCGGGGAGATGGTGCTCTTGATGAACTCGATGCTTCGCCGTTTAGCCACTATGAACTCGGCCTTCCCATTGCTTTTGATATGGTTGCGTCATATCAAAAGATGTGACGTCCTTATTCCTTTAACGCTATAGAATGCAGCGTTGTCTATGTGAATACAACGGTTTTCAGGAGTAGACAATGAAATAGACTAATTTTTAGGAGAATTCGTTGCCGATGGGCCAACGTCCTTTATTTATTTTGAGATGTGCTTGGGGTGCTACAGCCCGTGATGCTGAATACAATGGGGGGCATTGTGGTTAATTCTGGCAATGTCACAGCCGTCCAACGTTGCCGTGAATTTGAGATAAATAGAAGGAGCATCGTAAGTTTTATTAGAAAACCGGTCTCTCGTGACGGGCTGTATGACAATGGATAATCAGAATCCGTCGGTATCGCCACAGCACAGCGCATGGCATATTTAACTGTTAGAAGTCATAAAACCTTAACGGTAGGGAGGCCACATGAGGATCTCTAAACTGAGGATTGAGAACTATCGGAATCTTGATGGCGTTACGATTAGTTTTGACGAGGACGTGACCTATATTG
Organism: Collinsella aerofaciens; assembly: GCF_015548375.1. Lineage (GTDB taxonomy): Bacteria > Actinomycetota > Coriobacteriia > Coriobacteriales > Coriobacteriaceae > Collinsella > Collinsella aerofaciens_AB. Next base: position 131 of record NZ_JADMWW010000046.1, on the reverse strand, counting down.
TCGGCGAAAACAACCTCGGCAAAACGAATGTGCTCGACTTGCTCATGTTAGCGCCGGAATAATTTAGCCAAATATAGTCGGCCGAGATTGACCAATCCCGGCCGACCCATTTTAGCCAACACGCCCGCATC
>NZ_JADMWW010000045.1 GCF_015548375.1 Collinsella aerofaciens | reverse complement strand
CATGAGGTGCGGGCCATCGGCGCAAGCGCCGAATGAGGGGGCTTGCCCCCTCAAACTCCCCCGCTCAACCTGATTTGTCATTTGTCATTTGTCACATTATTTTTCGGACGTAGTTAGCGAAAAATAATGAGCGCACCCCTCCGAACCACCCCCCCCCAAAAAAAATCACGCTCGATATGGGTATGGGATATGGGATTCCCATGGGCGAGGTCGTAGTACCTCGCCCATGGGAATCCCATCCCCAGCCCTCCCGCGCTCGCAGACTTGGGCAAGGAAAGGGTCGATGGGAGCTTGCGCTCACATCGACCCTCTTCCCAGTCTTTCTTTTGGCTCGACCGCCGCGTCAATTCCGCAATCCGTGAACGAGGTCTCCGTAGATCCGCTGCGCGGAACTACTCCGCCCCCGTGGTCACGCATTGCTCCATTGACCCGTCTACTTTTCCGCACGCGCCTGTCTCACGTGCCTTGCGCTTGCGTTCGGCGTTCAGGTAGTTGCCGCGACAGTAGCGCTCGAGAATCGAGTTGTAGCCGACGATGATTTCTCGGTACTGCTCGGGGAACTCACGTAGCGCCGCAGTCGTGAAGTCATTGATGGTCTCGAACTTCTCGACCATGATGAAGCCGACCAACTCGAAGAGCATGTCCTGCTTGTCCTTGGTCGAGAGCTGCTCAAGCTGCCCGATGTCGAAGTTGTTCCCCTCGATGCGGACTTCGACTGGGTACAGTTCCTTGCCCTTCTTTCGGCACGATGCCGTGTCGTGGATGAGGTAGTCGTATGCGTGCCTGATGTTGTTGACTGGCTCCGCAGAGGAGCAGCACCTCTTGCCGTCCGCGCTCAAGCGGTTCAGGACGTTGATTATCGCCTTGCGGGTCGTGTTGCCGCCCCAAACCACGATGATGTGAACATGGGTCTTCCGCTGCTTGCTCTTCTGGTCATGGTCGATGTCGTGAATTGCGTAAGCGAACGGAACTTGAAGGATGTCGTCTATCTCCTCCTGCCAATCATCGAGCATGTTCTCTGGGTAGCAGATTCCCTCCCAGAGCTTTACCTTCGTCTCGCCAGCGTTTGCCGCCATGCTATAATCTCCTTGTCTCGAATGCCCCTGCTGCCGCCAAGCTTGCTGGGGCTTTTTCTTTTTTACCTGCGCTTGTAGACCTCGCGCCTATGCGCCACATCAACCACGAGAATCACGAGCCTGCCGTCATCGATGTCGCACAGAATCCGATAGTCGCCGACTCTGTAGCGCCACACGCCAGCCAGGTTCCCCGTCAGGGACTTGCCCCTGACTCTCGGGTCTTCGAGCTTCGCTATCTCGTCAAGCTCTTCGAATATCCTCGCGGCGATGCCCCTGTCCAGCTTGCGCATCGCCTTGTCAGCGTTCCTCGTGAAATCAATTCGCCAGACCACAATGCGCCCTTACCTCATCGATGCTGTAGGTCTCGAGCCTGCCTGCGCGGTAGTCCTCGATGTCCTTGAGAATCCCGTACTCGTACTCGAAACGGTCAATCGATTCTTGCAGGGCCTCGTTCACGTAGAAGCTCCTCGACCTGCCGGTCTCCTTCGCAAGCCTGCTGTAGCGCTCGTTCAGCTCGGTCGGAATCCTCATCGAAGTGACTGCGGTAGCCATAACGCACCTCCTATGCTGTAATACAGGTACTACTATAACACATCACCGCGCCTGCCCGCGCGACCGCGTAGGCGCTTCGTGGCTTCGGTTCCATGCCTTCGCCGCTTCCGTGGCATCCCTCACCATCTCGTCCAGGCCGTATCCGCCGCCCTGCGCCTTCCTGGGACGCATCAGCGCCCAGATGCGGTCTCTAAGCTCCTCAATTGCCGCTCTAGCTGCTCTCGCTGCTCCTGCGCATCGAGCAGTGATTGAATCGAGGATTGTGCCGCGCTCAGCGCGTCCCGCAGCTTCCCAGCGCCCAATCTCGGCAGCGACGGGTCGAAGCTCCTCAACGTCTCGCGCAACTGCTCGCGTTCCGCGCCGAAGAGACTCCAATCGCGCGGACTCCCGCTGGATTTCATCGCCCACCTCGTTGCGAAGCTCGAGCTTTTCGCCGATTTCGCCGTCCAAGCGGTCAAGCTCGGCCATTTTTTCCGCGATTCGGCGGTCTATCTCCGCAGCTTGCGCCCGCTTTTCATCGACCTGCTCGGTCACGGCACCCAATTTGGCGCGGGTCTCAACCCTCTGCCGCTCAAGGCCGTCCAGCTCGCGCTTGGCAATAACCGCACTGTGCTTCGCCTTGTCCCTCGCGCCCTCAAGGGTCTCTATCTCTGACTTGAGCGCCCTCGTTGTGCCGACCTGCACCTTGTACGCGTCAAGGCTCCTGTAGCCTTTAGCACGCAGCTCGTGGCGCAGGGGGCGCTCGTACCCGTAGGGCTTCGCGACCTGCTCCCAGAAGTCCTCCTGCAGGCGGCTCATGGTGCCCTGTGCGGTCACCTCCCACTTGCCCGCCGCGTTCTTTCGGCGCTTGTCTGGGGCGAACAGCTCTTTGGCGCACAGTCGGTCGAAGCCCGTCTCCCTGTCGTGTATCACAGGCGCGATCCAGATATGCGCGTGGGGCGTGCCCTCGTCCAGATGGATTTGGGCGGCTAGCAGGTTCTCGTATCCGTACCGGGCACCGAACCAGTTGATGCTCCTGTCCAAGAACTCCCTCGCTGTCTTCTCGTCCAAGGCATCATTGCTGGAAACGATGAACCCCATCGCGCGGACTTGGTTGTCCCTGACCTTCCTCTTCGTCTTGAGTTCCCCCATGCGCCGCTCGACCGCCTTCTCAAGCGGCACCGGGCGCTCGTCCTCCGCGCGGCAGCGGTAGCCGATGTGGCGACCCGACCCGTCAATGTCGTTGGCGTAGGTATGGGCACGCCTGTCCAGCTCACGACCCACCGCGTCAAAGCTTTTCACTTGCGAGCTCTTCATTGCGATTAGTGGCGCGACCGTCATTGGTGAACCTCCGAGTTTGAAGCCTGATGGAGCGTTAGCGACATTTGGTATAGTCACGGTATACCAAACTGCGTTTGGCCGTGCAAGGGCGCCGCCCTTGACCCGCTCGGGCGTTCCCCCCGAGACCCCCCAGCCCTACTCATTCGCGGCGTCGCTCATGAGGTGCGGGCCATCGGCGCAAGCGCCGAATGAGGGGGCTTGCCCCCTCAAACTCCCCCGCTCAACCTGATTTG
>NZ_JADMWW010000044.1 GCF_015548375.1 Collinsella aerofaciens | reverse complement strand
ATTGTGTCACAGGTAAGGGATAGCCGGTCCTTATGAGTTGAATTACGCGCGTGCGGATATAAAGGGTGGCATGTTAAATTTGTTGAAAACTCTGACATGCGCTGCCGACTTCATTAAAATCGATTGCCAATCAAGTCTTCCTATATATGCGAGCCCTGAGAAGCTGCGCTGTGAACCTGAGACCGCTATCGATCGGCCCGGTGCACCGGGCCGCTGTCCTCGAGCCGGCATCAGCTTGCCGGTCTCAAAACGTATGCCGTCCGGTACGACCAACAGTCGAGTCTTGCGCCCAGTTCGAGCAGCGCCAGAACCCCGTGCCGGAACCCACGCAGCCGATGGCAGGGGAATTCAGCCGCGGCCATCGAGGAGCCGACCCAGGGACGGCGCCCCCAGTCCTCGAAAGATTTCCACCGCCCCCTACAGGCCTGGATTGATTTAACAGTTGATTTAATCCGGCTGAACAAGCCGAGCATGGGCCGGTTGACAAAATGTAAGGTAAAAAAGCAGATACGACCGTACGCCGGTGCGGGGTTCGGGTGATGTGATAGAAAGTAATACACGTATTACATCTAACCGGGAGGTGCATCATGGCAACCGCCACCGCAGCCCTGAGAACCCCCGAGGACCTCGCGAACAGGTACGACCGCCTGGCGAAGTCGACGGGCCGCACGAAAACCTTCTACATGACGGAGGCGCTTGCCGCAGAGATAGGCAGGCTCGAATACGAGTACGGCCTCATGAATTATCCGGGAAGCGTTTGGTTGCGAGGTATGCCAGTGTGCGGGGCCTGATTCGTCAGGCCCCGCACAGGGGGACCGCGATGGTGGCCACCGCGCCGCCCGAGGGGCTGTTGGCGAGCGAGACGGAGCCCCCGTGGGCGCTCGCGGCCTCGGAGGCGACGTGGAGGCCGAGCCCGTAGTGGCGGCCTCCGTCGCGCGAGGAGCGGGATGAGTCGTCTGTGAAGAGGCGCTCGCAGCCGCGTTCGAGGGCGGCGGGAGAGAAGCCCGGCCCGTCGTCGGACACCTCGATGACGAGGTGTCCGCCCGCGACGTCGCAGGAGACCGCCACGCGCGAGCGCGCGTGCTCCGCGGCGTTGGCCACGAGGTTCGCGGCGGCTCGCGCCAGGGCGGTTCGGTCGAGCGGGGCCTCGGGCGCGCCCGCGACAGCGGGGCCCGTGGCCGTGTCGAGCGTCACGCCTCGCGCCCGGGCGATCTGGGCGGCCTCGGCGAGGACCTGCTCGCAGAGCTCGGCCGGCCGCATGGGGGCCCTCTCCGCCCCGCCGGACCCGCGCGAGGCCTCGATGAGCAGGCGCACGTAGCCGTCGAGCCTTTCGACACTGCCGGCTATGTCGCGCGCGGCGGCCGCGAGGTCGGCGTCTTTCTCGTCTTCCAGCTCCTCTGCCACGAAGTCGGCGTTGGCGCGCAGCACGGTGAGCGGCGTCTTGAGGTCGTGGGCGAGCGACGCCACCTGCTCGCGCTGCCCCCGCTCCGCGGCCCAGCGGGCCTCGAGCGACTCGGCGAGGGAGGCCCGCATGGCGTCCATCGCGGCGAGGACGTCGTTCACCTCGCGCACGTTGGTGCTGCCGACCGCGAAGTCGAGATCCCCCGCGCCGACGCGCCCCGCCGCCTCCGCGAGCGGCGCCATCTTGCGCGAGATCACGCGGCTCGCGCGGCGCGCCACGAGCGCGAGCGCGAGCGCGCTTCCCGCAGCGGCGCCGACGAGCATGAGGTTCTGCGGGTTGGGAAGCAGGCCGGCGAGGTCGCGCGAGACCCACTGCGGCAGGTACTCGCTGACGAGTGCGCAGGCCCCGCCGCCCTTGAGCGGGAACGCGGCGTAGGTGAGGCCCGAGCCCCCGCCCTCGATCTCCACTGTGCCCGGATCCGCGGCGAGTGCCGCACGGGCCATTTCCGTCGCGTCCTCGAGCCGCGTGCCCTCGAGGTCTGTCATCAGCACGTATCCGTCCTTGTTCAGGATGAGGTAGCGGTACGCCGTCGGCACGTCCTGCTGCCCGCAGACGCCGTCGCGTGCCAGGCCCTCCGCGACCTCGCGCGCATTGGCCGGCCCCCAGCTCGCCTCGTAGACGAAGCCCGCGTTGATCGCCGCGGAGAGCGCCATGAACGCGGCGAGCCACGCCGTGGCGACCGCCGCGAACGCGTAGGCGAAGTAGCGCGCGATGACGAAGGAGAGCGGCATGCCCCCGCGACCTCGCGCCCCGGTCCTCAGAGCTGCCACTTGTACCCCATCCCCCAGACGGTCGCGATCGGATCGGCGCCGGCCTCGGAGAGTTTCCTCCGGGCGCGGCTGACCTGCATGGATATGGCCGCGTCGTCGGCGTCGCTCTCCCAGCCGAGCACCGCCTCGCGTATCTGCGCGCGGCTCATGACCTGCCCGGGGTGGCGGGCGAGGTACTCGCAGATGGCGTACTCGGTGGGCGTGAGCGGCACGGCCTCGCCGCCCACGGCGAGGCCGCGCGCCCCGAGGTCGATCCGCACCTCCCCGAAGGAGAGGGCGTGCGAGCGCGGCCGGCGCTCACGGCGTAGATGGGCCGCGACCTTGGCGCGCAGCTCCGCGGCCCCGAAGGGCTTGCGGACGTAGTCGTCGGCGCCCAGGCCGTAGCCGGCCACGGCGTCCTCCTCGGCCACGCGCGCGGTCAGGAAGATGATGGGCCCGTCGAAGTCCGGGCGGATCTGCCGCACGAGCTCGAAGCCGTCGAGCCCCGGCATCATGACGTCGCAGAGCACGAGGTCGAAGCGCGAGAGATCCATCCCCGGGACCGCCGTCGGGTCCGCTGCCTTGACGACCTCATGGCCGTCGCGGCCGAGGACGCGCGCGAGTGCGTCGAGGATCGCCTGCTCATCATCCACTGCCAGTATCCTCGCCATGTTCGACCTCCTGAAACTTCCGTCGGAATTGTACTAGCGCCGCGCTCAGCGGTCCAGAGCCCTGCGCGCAGCGCCGACCCCCAGCCGGCGTCGAGCAGGGCATTCCCGCCCAGGACGAGCGCTGCGGAGAGGAGGACGAGCGCGGCGGCGAGCGGCCTCCTACGCATCTGCCCTCCCGTCCTCGAAGCGGCAGAACCAGGCGAGAAGGACGGCGGCGGCTGCCAGGGTGAGCACGAGGCCAGCGAGCGCAGTCGTGAGGAGAGGGGCCGCCGCGCGTGCGGCGTCGATGAAGGCCTCCACCCCGAGCGACCCCAGGCGCGCGGGCCAGGCGAGCGGCACCCAGCCCAGGGGCGTCGCCAGGGCACCGGTGAGCTCGCCGGTCATGAGGCCGTGCGCAAGTCCGCCCACCGAGAAGAACGCGAGGAGCATCCCCGCAGCGCCGCCGCCGATGGCGGCGTTGCGGCCGAGGCGCAGGGCCACGCCGAGCCCCAGCGCGTAGAGGGGCAGGCTGCCCAGCACGATGCCCGCCCAGGCGGCCGCAAGCGGAGCGGGCCCGAGCGGCAGGCGCCCGGCGACGGCGAGCACGGCCCCGAACACGCCGAGCGCCACGGCCAGCGCGCCCGCGCCGAGCGCCGCAAGGGCGAGCAGCTTCGCCGCGACGGCGCGCCCGCGCGAGGGGACCGCCGTGAGGTTGGCGAGGCGCCCGGCAGAGCGCTCCTCGTCCACGGCGAGCCCGCAGACGATGGCGGACATGAGCGGCATGAGGGCGCCGAGGAACTGGGCGTAGGCGTCCGCGCCCAGCGCCGGGTCCCATCGGGTTACGGAGAAGTACTCGCCGCAGGCAAGACCGGCTGCCAGGCCGCAGACGAGGTGCACCACTGCGAGCGGGGAGCGCGCCAGGCGCAGGGCCTCGGAGAGCAGGGACCGCGGGAGAGTCATGCGCGGCGTCGGGTCGGAGAGTCGTGTCATGGCCATCACCTCTCCTCGGAGCGCGCGAACCAGGCCGCGCCCGCCGCCGTGAGCGCGGCGAACGCGATCGCGCAGACCGCAAGGCCCGCCAGCGTGAGCATGCCGTCCGCCGCGAGCGCCCCGCCGAGCGCCATGTCCGCCGCGAGCGGCTCGCCGCTCGGCAGCACGGGGATGAAGCTCGTGGGGATGACCATGCTCGCCGACGGCGGAAAGAGCTGCGGCAGCGGCACCAGCGACCAGGCGAACCCACCCACGAGCTGAGCGGCGAGCGGGCAGAAGATGCCCGCGAGCATACCGAGCCGCGCCGTGAGGAAGAGCCCTGCGGGGATCATCCACGCCGCGGTCACCGTGTTGGCGAGCGCGCAGAGGAGCATCGTGAGCGTGCCCGCGGCCGTGAGGCCCTGCGAGGAGAACGCCGATCCCGCGAGGTAGATGCCGAAGACCACGAGGTTCGAGAGCGCGCAGAGCGCGAGGCACCAGAGCGCCTTGGCCCACCAGGCGCGCCCGAGCGGGAAGCCCAGGCCCAGAAGCCCCCGCATCCGCGTGCGCGCGTCCGCCCGCGCGACGCACGCCACCACGAGCGAGAGAGACACGGGCAGGAAGAGCGCGTACCAGTAGTTCCACGCGCTGAAGATCTGCACGCCCCGGTAGGGCATCGCGCCGAGCAGCGGCATCGGCAGCGCCATGAGCACGGCCAGGCGAACCGGTGCCGCGTGGCGCGACTTCAGGGCCTCGGCGCGCAGGCCCGCGAGCAGGCCGCCTTTCTCGCCCGTCATGCCGCCACCTCCCCGCGTGCTCGTCGCCCTTCCCGGCAGAAGCTCATGAAGAGTTCCTCGAGGTCCTGCCCGGGCCGAAGCGCATCCTCGTAGGCGAGGCGCCCCCCGCAGATGATGCCGATGGTGTCCGCCATCTGCTGCACCTCGGAGAGGATGTGGCTCGAGACGATCACCGTCGTGCCCGCCGCCGCGAAGCCGCGGATCTGGTCGCGCAGCTCCTCGATGCCGATGGGGTCGAGGCCGTTGGTGGGCTCGTCGAGCACGAGCAGGCGCGGCCGGGCGATCAGCGCCAGCGCGAGCCCCAGGCGCTGCCGCATGCCCATCGAGAAGCGCCCGGCGCGCTTCTTCCCGGTGTCCGCGAGGTCCACGGCGGCGAGCACCTCATCTACGCGGCTCTCGGGAAGGCCCAGCAGCGTGGTGCGCACGC
>NZ_JADMWW010000043.1 GCF_015548375.1 Collinsella aerofaciens | reverse complement strand
TAGATCATGGGCTTGTCGTAGACCGGCAGCAACTGCTTGGAGGTCACGAGCGTGAGCGGGTACAGGCGGGTGCCGGAACCGCCGGCGAGGATGATGCCTTTCATAGAATTCCTCTCAGTTGACAATCGTTGAGCAAAAGCTGCTAATTGCAAATAACGATTAGACAAACATAGTTATTAAAATTATATGCGCCGGCAACGGCTTCCTCCTCATTCTCTTTAAAACGGACAGCAGAAACACGCATCTCTTTCTGCATTTATCGCGAGGTAGGAAATGAATTAGTACAATGAGCAGTGTCCAACAAACGAAAGGCAAACAATGCGAGTCGAAACAACCGGAGTATGCAGAGGAAACTGGAAAATCTACCAGCAACTTAAAATAGAAGGCATCCATGAAGGCTCCAGCATAAAAGCTCAAGCGGCAACGGATGACGACCGCCGCTTACCTTTGTCTCTTCTAAAATTCAAGGACAATAACGGCGAATCGAACTCATACGTTCTTGTAATCCCCGACCCCGATACCCGAGCCATTAAAATTGAGTTTAACGAAATCGGCAAAGACGGTTGCAACCTGAGCAGCGACTCCCTTTCGCTCAATTGCAAGAACATCAAATGGGAGTCGCGTCTTAACTACAAAATTAAACCTGACATGTGCAGCAAACTCCGAAATTACGATGACGTTTCAGAGTTTGAGATGGCGACGATTGATTTTTGGCAGTGCATCGAAGATTCAAACGAGTATATCCTGAGGTGCACGGTTAGAACACCGTACCGCAATGACTCGCAAATCAAACTTCGCTGCCTCGACCGGTTCCTCAATGAGGTTGGGCTGAGCATAGTCAATTTCGGTTCAAATGTAACGAGCGTTGGATTTACATCAGAGAAAAAGCAACTTGAAACGCAGCTCTCGATCCGCATGCCAAAGGCGTTTGATCGTTACTATTTTATTATTGACGATCAAAATCACCCATCATTCAGTGCATTTGACTGCTTAACGCCTGATAAATTAGGCTTGCTTCTTGAGGAGACCAACTTCCTCTTTACCCATGCGCAGTTTGACCCTGAATACCCCGAATGGTTTACAGAGCATAAGGCAACCATTGGTGCACTGGAGAAGCAGAGAAAAATCGTCTTCAATAGCGCTCCGAAATTCAGCATCATTGTCCCTCTTTACAACACGCCCATTTCGTTTTTTAACGATATGGTCGAATCCGTAAAAAACCAGTCTTATGCAAACTGGGAGCTCCTCCTAGTTAATGCAAGCCCTGACAATCAGGAACTAAAGGCTCGCGTTGAGCAGGAGACGGCCCACGACAACAGAATTAAATCAATTAACCTTACCGAGAATAAGGGCATTTCCGAAAACACAAACGCCGGCGTTGCCATCGCTTCGGGTGATTTCGTTAGCTTCTTTGACCATGACGATATTCTTGAACCGGACTTGTTGTTCTCATATGCCGAGGCAATTGAAAACAATGATGACGTCGATCTTCTTTATTGTGATGAAGATAAACTCATGCCCGATGGAATGCTAGCGCAGCCGTTCTTTAAGCCGGATTTCAATATCGATCTGCTCAGAAACAATAACTATATCTGCCATATGCTTACCATCCGTAAGTCTCTGCTTGACACTCTAGAACCGAACACGAAAGAGTTCGATGGAGCACAGGATCATAATCTGACTCTCCACGCCGTGGAAAAGGCAAGGAAAGTTCATCATGTTGCAAAGGTTCTATATCACTGGCGCCTAAGCGAGACCTCCACCGCAGCAAATGCCGATAGCAAGCCGTATGCCACTATCGCAGGTATCAAAGCGGTCCAGAGTCATTTGGACAGGCTTGGGCTCAATGCGAAGGTCGAACAAGCGCGTCGTCCCTTTACATATAAAGTATCCTACGCTGTGCCAGATTCCCATCCACTCGTGTCAATTATCATTCCAACTAAAGACCACGCCAACATTCTGGACAACTGCATTAAGTCAATTGTTGAGAAATCAACGTACGACAATTTCGAGCTTGTCATAATCGAAAACAACAGCACAGAAAAGGAGACGTTCGATTATTACGATAAGTTGCAAGCAAAATATCCTGACATCGTTCGTCTTGTAACTTGGAAGCACGAATTCAATTTCTCCAAGCTCATGAACTTTGGCGTTGCTCACGCCAAGGGCGACTATCTCTTGCTGTTGAATAACGATACTGAGGTAATTACGCCCAATTGGATTGAGACTATGCTTGGCATCTGCGCACGTGAGGATGTTGGCGCAGTTGGTGCAAAACTCTACTATCCCGACAACACCATCCAGCACGCGGGCTTATGCGTCACTGGTGGCGTGGCAGGACATCTTTGCCAAAGCATGCCAAGGGATAACTGGGGCTACTTTGCACTCAACGATGCACAACAAGACTTCAGCGCCGTCACCGCAGCTTGCATAATGACCAAGCGTGATGAATATGAGAAAGTCGGAGGTTTCACGGAAGAGCTTCAAGTTGCATTTAATGACGTTGACTTTTGCTTAAAGCTACGCGAGATCAACGACCTAATTGTATACACACCCGAAGTCGAGCTCTATCACTACGAGTCGATTTCTAGAGGCGTTGAAAACAATACGGAGAAGCAGATTCGCTTCCACAAAGAGGTCGCGTACATGAATTATCGATGGGCTAAGTATTACGTCAAAGGCGATCCTTATATGAATCCAAACTTCACCGTCGGGGAACCCGCGAATCGTTATTATCATTTATAGATAATGAGTATTTACTCATTTGGGCGCTGTTGAATATCGCGAAACTGCGCCGTCGATATCGCGCTTGGGCACCGGGCCCGACATGGGCTCCGGTGCCGTTTTGCTACCTGCGGTCCGCCCCGCGGCACGGCCTCATGTTGGCCTCTCGCATGCCAACCCAGCGCTCGGTCAAAGTCTCTGCTTGGCTTGGAAAAGCATAGCTTTCGGGGACCCTGCGGCGTCCGAATCATCGCCTGCTATCTAAACTGTTAGATAGCAGAAAAAACCCGAGAGCATTACGCAAAGGCCTACACACAGGATGCAATACTAATAAAACGAATAAGATATAAACAATTCATCACGCACATGCCAAAAGAGACGACAGAAAGCGAAGATGAGTTGAATTTAAACAAGCGCGTTCTCGACCCAAACAACAAAGCTGGTAGAACAGGAAGAAAATATCGTCCTTGAACACCCTGTATTACATTCTCGTAATTGAACGTCCAGCCCAACCACATAGATACAATGGAACCAAGGGCAGCCAAAGCAAAAGCGATAATAAACAGAATGGAACAAATGGGGCTGAGAAAAGAGGGCTCATCTTCGGAATCCAAACAACAAATAAACCCAAACAACAAATAAGGAATCATAAAAAAGGCTGGAAACTGCAAGTTTTTCTGGAGCCATCCAAGCGAATAACCTAAGGTGGATCCCCAATAGAAATCTCCTAGGGAATCTAATGTCCTAAAAAAGACCTCGAAGCTATTCTTTGGATGCATGATGATGTCACTGAGCGTATAAAACCGCCCGATCTCTTGGCCACGAGAGGCATCTGAAGACTGAGACACCAATGTACTCATTGATGCTATGCGCAGCACTAGAACGGAGGCTATAACAGCAAAGATCAGTATGCACTTACCGATACGTCCGACTTTCACATCTTGGAACTGCGAAAGGGGCACAAGCAAACCAAGTAATATCATCCCAGAATAAACAACCTTACACGGAGCCAAAAACGCCGAAATAATTAAATAAATGACGATTTCTTTACAACCTATTGATTTCTGCTCTCCAAAAAAACCGCGCATTAGACAAGCGAATACTAAAAGCGAGTACGCAATAATTCCTGAATCATAAGAGTATGAAGCAGCCAAGTGAAGCGTCATAGGCAGAAGCGAAACAAAAACAATAACCGATTTGCCCTTAGGTGCAATCCTGTATGCCTGGAACGCACAAAAGCAAAAAACCAGAGCCGAACCAATGCGCCCCATATAGAACACAGGATAGGCACCAAGTCCGAAAAACAGACCGATTTGCAGCCCAACGATAGATCCTATTTTCGCAGAAACGTTCTCACTACTGACGCTAAATGAGAACTCATTGAATGGAGTCCACTTCCCATTCTCAAACAGAGCATAATTCTGAATAATCGAATCAAATGAAGAGGAGTCAATGGCGTTACTCTGGCGACCCTTATAAAGGGAAAGATCGATATCCCGTACTAGAAAACCACCATCATTTGTCACATGCGCATTGAATGGAAGACTATCAACCATCCAATAAGTTGAAAAAAAATGATGGCCTTCATCCGGAACCGTAAACGGAGGAAAGATAAAGATAAAAATAATTAGAAATGCTATAAGCAGCGCCAAGAATACCCATTCACTTTTAAGACGATGGTACACCTTAGCATATGCAGCGCAAAGGCCAAGAATTAGAATCAACGAGATGGTAATTGTAAGCAGTACAAGTAATCTCGGATTATTTAGATACCAATAGACTGAATAGAATGCGAAAAAAAAGGCAAACAAAACAAATAAAGGCTTACATCTTATGGAACTTGTCATAAAAATCCTTATAATCGAGAAACTAATAGAACGCAATTAAAAATACTGGTATCAGTATACTAGCAAGCACATTGGCATCCAAAAAGAATGGCGGAATTCAATCTCATGGATCGCGCCGAAAATGTTGGTGCAAGGGTGACCCCTTAGTGCCCGTTTAACGAAAAACGGCCTTCGTCCCGGAACCAGAAATCACCACAACAACAGGTTCCGGGAAAAGACGAAGATCGCTATGTAAATCTTGTCAGACCCGGCGCCGGACATACTCGCCATGCCCCGTTTCAGCGACGGCGCCATCGACATGCGGGAGCTGCTCCCCAGACTCGCCAAACAGGTCGTGAACGCCGCGATGGACGCCGAGGCCGACCAGCTGAGCGGTGGCGGGGCGAACAGCCGAAACGGCTACCGCGAGAGGTCGCTCGCACCTGCGCCGGCACGCTGACGCTGCGCATTGTTAGCGCCGGGCGATTTTAGCCGCTAATAGTCAAACTATTTTGACCAATCCCGGTCACCGAATAATGGCCACCGT
>NZ_JADMWW010000042.1 GCF_015548375.1 Collinsella aerofaciens | reverse complement strand
GCGCCTTTAGACGCGAGCCCGGGGCCCGTGGGTTATACCCTAAGAGCAAACCACCCTTTTTAAGGGTGGTTCTGATTCGGTCAAATGAAAATACTTTAGTTAGTTAAAGAAAAACGTTTTATCCGACGCGCGTGCGGAGTACAATCTCGTGCATGCGAATCGACGTGCCATCGGCTTTGATGCCGTTTGCGTGTCCCGTCCGGCTCTACGCTCCGGGCGTGCGACGTTGCGACGCGGTCGGCCTCGGTCCTTGCGTGCGGGTTCGCGAGTTTGCAACTGTGTATGTAAGGAGCGACATATGACTGTCGAGAAGAAGGATATCGATTGGGGTAGCCTCGGCTTTGGCTACATGAAGACCGATTACAGCTACGAGGCCCATTGGAAGGACGGCGAGTGGGACGAGGGCGGCCTGACCACCGACCACACCCTGCATGTCTCCGAGTGCGGCGGCATCTTCCATTACTGCCAGGAGGTCTTTGAGGGCCTGAAGGCCTACACCGCCGAGGACGGCAGCATCGTCTGCTTCCGTCCCGACATGAACGCCGAGCGCATGTATAACTCTGCCCAGCGCCTCGAGATGCCCCCGTTCCCCAAGGACAAGTTCGTTGAGGCCGTCAAGCAGGTCGTTTCTGCCAACGCCGCCTGGGTTCCGCCCTTCGGTTCCGGCGCGACCCTGTATGTGCGTCCGTTTATGATCGGCTCCGGTGACGTGATCGGCGTGGCTCCCGCTCCTGAGTACACGTTCCGCATTCTCGTGACCCCGGTCGGTCCGTACTTTAAGGGTGGTCTCAAGCCCGTTAAGCTGCGCGTTTCCGAGTATGACCGCGCCGCACCGCACGGCACCGGCAATATCAAGGCCGGCCTGAACTACGCCATGTCCCTCAAGCCCACGATGGAGGCCCATCGCGAGGGCTATGCCGAGAACCTGTATCTCGACTCCGAGTCCCGCACCTATGTCGAGGAGACCGGCGGCGCCAACGTCCTGTTCGTGAAGGAGGACGGCACGCTCGTCGTTCCGCAGTCGCACACCGACTCCATCCTGCCCTCTATCACCCGTCGCTCGCTCGTTCAGGTCGCTCAGGACCTGGGCATGACCGTTGACCAGCGTCCCGTCGAGTGGGCCGAGGTCAAGGCCGGTACCTTTGTCGAGTGCGGCCTGTGCGGCACCGCTGCCGTCATCTCCCCGGTTGGCGAGATCGACAACAAGGTTTACGGCGCCGACGAGACCGTGACCTTCCCGGCTGGCTACGCCGAGATCGGTCCCGTGATGAAGAAGCTTCGCGAGACCCTGACTGGTATCCAGTCCGGTGCTGTCGAGGACAAGCACAACTGGGTTTACACCGTCGCGTAAGCTGTCTTAGCTGTCCGGCCCGAGGGCGACCTTCCTTTCCGGTGCGTCCTCGGACATGAAAGAACCCCCGCTGCGCACTACGTGCGGCGGGGGTTCTTTCGTCCTGCGGAGTGCGCCGGAAAGGAAGGCCGCGCTTTTGTTTTGGTTCGCGCCATGTGGGGGGTGGCGACGTGCATTTTTGCGAGTATTCTGCAATCGAAGGCCCCTGCATACCGACCTCGGGCAAAAAATCGGGATTTCTCGATGTTTTCTACGAATGATGGGCGGGGTTATGGGCTGGCAGCGTTTGATTTGTAGGGATATTCGCGGTCTTTGGCATTTATCGTGGCGCCCGAAGCTCTTGGTTATGTTGAATACTCCTGAAAATGCACGGCGCTTAGAGGGGGACCTTCGCGAAAAAGGAAACCGCCCCGTCGAAGTATGCATTCGACGGGGCGGTTTATACATTTGGCCGATTAAGGATGCGCTGTCAAACTACTAGAACTTGACGGTCGGAGCCTGGCGGGCTGCTTCGGCGGCCTCGAAGCCCTGGCGCTCCTTAAACTGGAAGATGCCGGCAAAGATGACAGCCGGGAACGTCTGAATGGCGTTGTTGTAGCTGAGCACGCAATCGTTGTAGCTCTGGCGTGCATAGCTAATCTTGTTCTCGGTATCCTCGAGCGATGCCTGCAGCTGCGTAAAGTTGGTGTTTGCCTTAAGATCGGGATAGGCCTCGGCTACGGCGAAGAGCTGGCGCAGCGCACCGGTCAGCACGTTGTCGGCTTCCATCTTGGCCTCGGGCGTGGTGGCCTTGACGGCGGTGTTACGCGCGCTGATCACGGCGGAGAGCGTCTCCTGCTCGTGCTTGGCGTAGCCCTTGACGGTCTCGACCAGGTTGGGGATCAGGTCGTTGCGACGCTGCAGCTGCGTATCGATGTTCTGCCAGGCGTTATCGATGCGGTTACGCTTGGTGACCATGTTGTTGTAGATGCCGGCGATGGCGCAGACAATCACAATGACAACAACGATGCCGATGATGACGGTAATCATGATGTCTCCGTTTCGAATGGCCGCGGCGGCATGCGCCAGCTGCCGTTGGTATAACGCTACTAGTATACCCGCAACGTTTTGCCGTGCCGAACTTTCCGGCAAGCGTTATGTTTTCGGCGGGGTCGGTACCGGGGCAAAGCGCGCGAGGTACAGGTGTAAGATATGCGACAGATTGACGAGCGTTGTCTTTGCCCCGAGGATGGCGATACCAGTGGACCTTCGCATTAAGAAAACCTACCGCGCCCTGTTCGATGCCTTTACCGAGCTTCTCGAGGAGCATCGTTTTGAGGACCTGACGGTTGCCATGCTGTGCGACCGCGCCATGATTCGCCGCACGACGTTCTACAAGCACTTTCGCGACAAGAACGATTACTTTGCCTTTTATATCGATGAGCTCATGTCGGGCTTGCCGCAAAAACAGCCCGATGAGGCCGGCGCAGTGTCTGCCGAGGACGTGCGCGCGCTTCGACACGCGATTTTGGACGATGCCATGGATTTGATTCTGGCGCACGAGCAGCTCATGGATAACATTTTGGCAAGCAGCATGTCGGGTATGTTGACCAACGTTATTTGCGACCGCATTGCCCGCTCCATCCGCGAGCGTGTGATGAACGTGCTTGCCGAGGATGCCCTGGCCCCCGTGTCACTCGAGACGACGTCTGAGTTTGTCGCCGGCGGCATTATTCGACTTTTCACGATATGGTGGGAATCGGGCCACGATCTTGAACGTCGACCTGAGATAGCCGACGTGGTCGATGCGCTGTTTGAGCGGACCATGACACCGGTGCATCACTAGAAGTGGCGGAGAGAGGGGGATTCGAACCCCCGGAACGCTCTCGCGCTCAACGGTTTTCAAGACCGCCGCATTCAACCGCTCTGCCATCTCTCCGTGAGTCGTAATGATAGCATCGTTTTGAATTTGCAACAGGGAAGGCGAACGATGACGATCACCGAAATCGACGAGAAGTTCATGTGCGAAGCGCTGGCCGAGGCGCGCGCTGCCGCGGCGGTGGGCGAGGTGCCCATTGGTGCCGTGGTGGTGTGCGCGGGCGAGATCGTCGCGCGGGCGCACAATCGTCGCGAGCTCGATCAGGACCCTTCGGCGCATGCTGAGTTTGCGGCGTTGTGCGCTGCCGCTCAGGCGCTCGGCCGTTGGCGCCTTTCCGACTGCACCGTCTATGTGACGCTCGAGCCTTGCTGCATGTGCGCGGGCCTTATGGTCAACGCGCGCGTGGGGCGCTGCGTGTATGGCGCGGCTGATGCCAAGGCGGGCGCGCTGGGATCCCTATACGATTTGAATGCCGACTCGCGCCTGAATCATCGGTTTAACGTGACGGCTGGGGTCCTGGCGGATGAATGTCGCGAGCTGCTGAGTAACTATTTTGGCGGTCTGCGCGGAGCGGGCGGCGCTGATTGCGGTTGTGGGGCCGATCTTGAAGCACACGCCGCTCACGCCGCGGCGCTTGCAGGTGCCGGTGAGGATGCTGACACGGCGGTTGACTTTGGTCCTGCGTGCCGCCGGCCCCGCCGTGTGCAGCTGGCGATCGACTCCTTTAAGGGCAGCGTTTCGAGCGCGCAGGCGGAGGAGGCCGTTGCCGAAGGTGTGCGCCGCGTGTGGCCCGATGCCCAGGTAAGCGCGCTGCCGCTGGCGGATGGCGGCGAGGGAACGCTCGATGCCGTTGCCGCGTGCGGCGGTGAGGTCGTGGCATGTGAAGTCGCAGGCCCTCTGGGCGACTGTGTGTCTGCCCGGATGCTGGTGGACGGCGAGCACGAGTCGGCTGTAATCGAGATGGCCGAGGCGGCGGGTATTGGGTATTCGCCTTGCACAGAGCCGGCGGCGTTGGCCGCTACGACCTATGGCGTGGGCGAGCTCATGCTTCGAGCGGTTCGTGCTGGGGCAAAGACTATCTATATTGGTCTGGGCGGCAGTGCCACCAACGACGGTGGCGCCGGCATGCTGCAGGCGCTGGGCGCGCGTGTGGTCGATGATCAGGGCTGCGATGTCGCCCCTGGTCTCGCGGGGCTTGAGCAGGTGGCGAGTATCGATTTGGCACCGGCGCTTCGGGCGCTGAATAGCGCGCGTATCGTCGTGCTCTCTGATGTCGAGAACCCGCTCGTGGGGCGTCGTGGGGCACTTGCAGTGTTTGGCGGGCAAAAGGGCCTGCCGACAGACGATGTCGAAGCGCTGGGCAGGTACGACAGCTGGATGGTCGGCTACGGCCGCCTGCTCGATGCGGCGATTACCGGGGTGCGGGCTCAGGGGTTGTTGCGCGTGCCCGAGGGCGTGCGGACATTTGGCTCGGTGCTCGGCGTGCCTGGCGCGGGCGCGGCAGGTGGCTTGGGCGCCGCGCTGCTGGCGCTCGGTGCTGAGTTGCGTTCGGGCGTGGAGACGGTGCTCAATCTGATTGGGTTTGACGAACGCGTGCGCGATGTCGACCTGGTCATTACAGGCGAGGGCAACATGGACGAGCAATCCGCTGCCGGCAAGGCGCCGGTGGGCGTGGCCCGTCGTGCCAAGCGCTATGGCAAGCCGGTAGTCGCCGTCGCGGGCGGTCGCGCTGACAACCTGGATGCGGTGTATGGGCAGGGCGTCGACCTGGTTTTGCCGGTCTGCCGCAAGCCCATGGGCCTTGAGCTGGCACTCGATCCCCAAGAAGCCACAACCAACCTCATCTGCGCCGGTGAAGCCGCCGCCCAAGCCTACGACCTTGGCCGTATCTAAAACCCATCCCCTCGATAAGTTGCGGTGAAATACGGAGTGTTTTTGCCTTTAAGGTGCCAATTCAGTCCGTATTCCACCGCAACTTCGAGAATGGCCAACCGAGGCTGGCTGTCTTGGGCCTTGGGTCGGACCGTCCGCCATGAAATGCGGCCATCTACTACGTTTAGCCGAGCACCCTTGACCATCCCGGAATATACGAAAATAAAACCGACGCTCCTATAAGTTGTCAAGAGGCAGTTTGCGGGAGCGCTCTCTCCAATTCGCACAGGAGCTCGTAATAC
>NZ_JADMWW010000041.1 GCF_015548375.1 Collinsella aerofaciens | reverse complement strand
TCCTTGCCGCGCGGCCCGGTCGGACCGGATGAGCCGCAAAGCGTGCACCTTGAGAACCGGATACTGCGAGGATGGACACTTCAAGTGTCGCATCCGGGCAGACATCGAACCATTTGAAATGGTCTAACTTGGATTTGTTTTTCGCAAGGCCGCCGAGAGGCGGCCCCGAGAAATTCCTTTTCCTATACTAAAACCATATGAATCGAACGGAACCGATCAGCTAATAGTTGTGAGGACCGGACGGGCTCGAAGCCCATATATTTTGGACGGAGAGTTCGATCCTGGCTCAGGATGAACGCTGGCGGCGCGCCTAACACATGCAAGTCGAACGGCACCCCTCTCCGGAGGGAAGCGAGTGGCGAACGGCTGAGTAACACGTGGAGAACCTGCCCCCTCCCCCGGGATAGCCGCCCGAAAGGACGGGTAATACCGGATACCCCGGGGTGCCGCATGGCACCCCGGCTAAAGCCCCGACGGGAGGGGATGGCTCCGCGGCCCATCAGGTAGACGGCGGGGTGACGGCCCACCGTGCCGACAACGGGTAGCCGGGTTGAGAGACCGACCGGCCAGATTGGGACTGAGACACGGCCCAGACTCCTACGGGAGGCAGCAGTGGGGAATCTTGCGCAATGGGGGGAACCCTGACGCAGCGACGCCGCGTGCGGGACGGAGGCCTTCGGGTCGTAAACCGCTTTCAGCAGGGAAGAGTCAAGACTGTACCTGCAGAAGAAGCCCCGGCTAACTACGTGCCAGCAGCCGCGGTAATACGTAGGGGGCGAGCGTTATCCGGATTCATTGGGCGTAAAGCGCGCGTAGGCGGCCCGGCAGGCCGGGGGTCGAAGCGGGGGGCTCAACCCCCCGAAGCCCCCGGAACCTCCGCGGCTTGGGTCCGGTAGGGGAGGGTGGAACACCCGGTGTAGCGGTGGAATGCGCAGATATCGGGTGGAACACCGGTGGCGAAGGCGGCCCTCTGGGCCGAGACCGACGCTGAGGCGCGAAAGCTGGGGGAGCGAACAGGATTAGATACCCTGGTAGTCCCAGCCGTAAACGATGGACGCTAGGTGTGGGGGGACGATCCCCCCGTGCCGCAGCCAACGCATTAAGCGTCCCGCCTGGGGAGTACGGCCGCAAGGCTAAAACTCAAAGGAATTGACGGGGGCCCGCACAAGCAGCGGAGCATGTGGCTTAATTCGAAGCAACGCGAAGAACCTTACCAGGGCTTGACATATGGGTGAAGCGGGGGAGACCCCGTGGCCGAGAGGAGCCCATACAGGTGGTGCATGGCTGTCGTCAGCTCGTGTCGTGAGATGTTGGGTTAAGTCCCGCAACGAGCGCAACCCCCGCCGCGTGTTGCCATCGGGTGATGCCGGGAACCCACGCGGGACCGCCGCCGTCAAGGCGGAGGAGGGCGGGGACGACGTCAAGTCATCATGCCCCTTATGCCCTGGGCTGCACACGTGCTACAATGGCCGGTACAGAGGGATGCCACCCCGCGAGGGGGAGCGGATCCCGGAAAGCCGGCCCCAGTTCGGATTGGGGGCTGCAACCCGCCCCCATGAAGTCGGAGTTGCTAGTAATCGCGGATCAGCATGCCGCGGTGAATGCGTTCCCGGGCCTTGTACACACCGCCCGTCACACCACCCGAGTCGTCTGCACCCGAAGTCGCCGGCCCAACCGAGAGGGGGGAGGCGCCGAAGGTGTGGAGGGTGAGGGGGGTGAAGTCGTAACAAGGTAGCCGTACCGGAAGGTGCGGCTGGATCACCTCCTTTCTAGGGAGATACGTTCTTAGAGAGACATACTTTAACTCGAATGGAGGGCAGGAGCCCGTCCGGTAGATGTCCCGCCTGGATGAAGTCCCCGCAGCACCCGGTCCCCGGGGTCGCACCCGCGTACCTTGAGAGCCGCATAGCGATAGGAGAGAGATGGAAGAGTATCCTCTTCCAGACTCGATTCTTTTCTGCGATTTAAAGACAGAATGATAGCAATCATTCATCCGATCCAAACAAGAAGAATTCACTTATTTATGAGTGAGGAGCATCTGATCGCGAGCACAGTGAAGACACTGTGCCGCGGTATGAGATACCCGAATTGCGACATACGAGCGCTATTCATGATATCGATTAATTAACTTTAGCGACACGTGGATATCCCGCGGGCCCGATGCGGTCCCGCAAGATACCACGGGCGCACGGCGGATGCCTTGGCACAGGGAGCCGATGAAGGACGCGGCAAGCTGCGATAATCCCCGGCGAGGAGCACACATCCTTCGACCCGGGGGTCTCCGAATGGGCGAACCCATCCACAGCAGTGTGGATATCCCCGGCCCGAACACATAGGGCCGGGGAGGACAACCCGGGGAACTGAAACATCTAAGTACCCGGAGGAGAGGAAATCAATCTCGAGACTCCCCGAGTAGCGGCGAGCGAAAGGGGACCGATGGCCAAACCGTCGAGCGGGCATACCCGGCAGGGGTTCCGCCGACGGGGTTGCAGGGCCGCGCATCCGGGGGCTGCCGCCCCCGGGCGCAGGTCCGGCTGGGGAGCGGAACGGCATGGGAGGGCCGGCCGCAGCGGGTGACAGCCCCGTACGCGAACCCAGACCGGACGGCGCGACGCGGTCCCTGAGTAGGGCCGGGCACGTGAAACCCGGTCCGAACCTGGGTGGACCACCATCCAAGCCTGAGTACTACCCTGTGACCGATAGCGCACCAGTACCGTGAGGGAAAGGTGAAAAGCACCCCGGGAGGGGAGTGAAACAGTACCTGAAACCGTGCGCCCACGAGCAGTCGGAGCAACTTTTAGTTGTGACGGCGTGCCTTTTGTAGAATGAGCCAGCGAGTCGCTGGCGCGGGGCGAGGTTAACCGAAAGGGAGCCGGAGCGAAAGCGAGCCTTAACAGGGCGACTTGAGTCCCGCGCCGCGGACGCGAAGCCGGGTGAGCTATCCGTGGGCAGGCTGAAGCGGGGGTAAGACCCCGTGGAGGGCCGAACGCACGTCGGTTGAAAACGGCGGCGATGACCTGCGGATAGGGGTGAAAGGCCAATCAAACCCGGAGATATCTCGTTCTCCCCGAAATAGCTTTAGGGCTAGCGTCGCGCGTTCACCGCCGGAGGTAGAGCACCGGATGGACGAGGGGGCTTCGCCGCCTACCGAATCCAACCGAACTCCGAATGCCGGCGGCCCAGAGCGCGGCAGTCAGAGCATGTGGGCTAAGCTGTGTGCTCGAGAGGGAAACAGCCCGGACCGCCCGCTAAGGTCCCCAAGTTCCAGCCGAGTGGCAAAGGATGTGCGTCCGCCCAGACAACCAGGATGTTGGCTTAGAAGCAGCCATCCATTCAAAGAGTGCGTAACAGCTCACTGGTCGAGTGGACATGCGCCGACAATACACGGGGCTAAGCTGGACACCGAAGCGGCGGGATTTTAATTCATTAGAATCGGTAGGGGAGCTTCCCATGGGCGGAGAAGCCGGAGGGCGACCGACGGTGGAGCGCATGGGAGTGAGAATGCTGGCATGAGTAGCGAGAGACGAGAGAGTAACTCGTCCGCCGTGAACCCGAGGTTTCCTGGGCAAGGCTAATCCTCCCAGGGTCAGTCGGGGGCTAAGGCGAGGCCGGTAGGCGTAGCCGACGCGCAGCAGGCAGACATTCCTGCACCGCGCACGCGGCGCTACGACCGACGGGGCGACGGATGGGGGTGGCTCGGCGGGGTTCTGGACGTCCCCGTGATGGAGCGCGGCCCGCGGACCAGGGAAATCCGGTCCGCACGAAGGGCGAGGCTCCGGACGAAGCACTTAAGCGAAGCGAGTGAGCCCGAGGTCCCTAGAAAAACCCCTAGGCAGGCGCGTGCGCGCCCGTACCGCAAACCGACACAGGTGGGTGGGTAGAACATACCGAGGCGATCGGGTCAACCATGGTCAAGGAACTCGGCACAATGGCCCCGTAACTTCGGGAGAAGGGGTGCCCGCGCGTACGTGAACGGACTTGCTCCGGGAGCGGAGGCGGGCCGCAGTGGAGAGGCCCAAGCGACTGTTTACCAAAAACACAGGACTCTGCAGAAGCCGCAAGGCGACGTATAGGGTCTGACGCCTGCCCGGTGCCGGAAGGTCACGCGGAGGAGTTAGCGCATCGCGCGAAGCCCCGAAGCCAAGCCCCGGTAAACGGCGGCCGTAACTATAACGGTCCTAAGGTAGCGAAATTCCTTGTCGGGTAAGTTCCGACCTGCACGAAAGGCGCAACGACTTGGGCGCTGTCTCGACCATGGACCCGGTGAAATTGCACTGGTCGTGAAGATGCGACTTACCCGCGGAAGGACGGAAAGACCCCGTGAACCTTCACTGCAGCTTGGCATTGGCCGCTGGTCCCGCGTGTAGAGGATAGGCAGGAGGCATCGATCCGGAGGCGCCAGCCCCCGGGGAGCCGCCCTTGGAATACTGCCCTCGCGCGACCGGCGTCCTAACCCGAGGCCGTCAACCGGCTCGGGGACCGTGCCAGGCGGGCAGTTTGACTGGGGCGGTCGCCTCCTAAAGGGTAACGGAGGCGCGCGAAGGTCCGCTCGGGACGGTCGGCAACCGTCCTTTTGAATGCAAGAGTACAAGCGGGCTTGACTGCGAGGCCCACAAGCCGAGCAGGTGCGAAAGCAGGCTCTAGTGATCCGGCGGCCCCGAGTGGGTGGGCCGTCGCTCAACGGATAAAAGGTACTCCGGGGATAACAGGCTGATCTTGCCCAAGAGTCCACATCGACGGCAAGGTTTGGCACCTCGATGTCGGCTCATCGCATCCTGGGGCTGGAGCAGGTCCCAAGGGTACGGCTGTTCGCCGTTTAAAGCGGTACGCGAGCTGGGTTCAGAACGTCGTGAGACAGTTCGGTCCCTATCCTCCGTGGGCGCAGGAGAATCGATGGAGGCTGCCCCCAGTACGAGAGGACCGGGGTGGACGCACCTCCGGTGAACCGGTTGTCGACCAACGGCACGGCCGGGTAGCCGCGTGCGGCGCGGATAACCGCTGAAGGCATCTAAGCGGGAAGCCGTTCCAGGGATTAGTTCTCCTTCCGGTAAGGGCCCAGGTAGACTACCTGGTCGATAGACGGCAGGTGCAAGGCTGGCGACAGCCTCAGCCGAGCCGCACTAATCGCCCGAGCTCTTCCGGAACCGCACCTCGCGGCCCGCGGGACATGCGCTCACGCGCGGTCCGGGCACGAGGATGCCCCCGAGTCACCTCCCCTATGCGCCATGCGGCCCCCAGGGCACGCGAGAGAGACACCCGGACACCGTAACGGTGGGCGCCGCCCACCGGTCAGCGGCCAGAGCATGGGGGGCACGCCCGGTCCCGTTCCGAACCCGGAAGCTAAGCCCCATCGCGCCGAGAGTACTGCGGGGTCAGCCCGTGGGAGGCCAGGGCGCCGCTGACCGGTGGACGGCACCGAGCCGT
>NZ_JADMWW010000040.1 GCF_015548375.1 Collinsella aerofaciens | reverse complement strand
TCGCCTGCTGGCGTTCTGCGAGCGATGCGAGCTTTCCGGCGAGTTCCGCGACCCTGGCGTTCGCCTCGGCGAGTTGCGCCTTGGCCTCGGCCTCGGCGCGGGCGGCGCGGTCGCGCTCGGCCGTAAGCGCCTCCATCAGCTCGGCGTTGCGGGACCGTTCGATTTCCAGTTGGGCGGCCAGGGAGTCAACCAGGGAGTCCGGGGCGGGTGCAGCGGGCGCGTCGGCTGGCTGGCGGGACGGTTTGCCGGGGTTCTTCAGGGCGTCGGCGATGGCTGCGGCGGCGAAGTCATCGAGAAAATCGGTATTCCCGTTTCGTGAAACATGGTTTCCCAGTCCCAGCTTCTCGATGTAGTTCGCGACTGTGCGCTTTGAAACACCCAGTTCAGACGCTATTTCACGCTTCGTTATGCCCATTGGTCAACCTATCGTCAATCGGGAATGTTTCCCGGGAAACATCGGGGAGTTTCACGGCGGTTCCCGATGATTTTACCGTTTCCCGTTCCCGTTTTTCCCGTTTCTCGTTCTCCGCGTCGGCACGTTTCCAGTACTCCTCGATCCCGGTATCCAAGCCGATGGCCTTCTGTGCGAGCTCCAGCCTGGTCATGGCGGACTGCGGCGGGCTCAGGTGCCCGCGGTCGCTAGCGCTCGACCAGTACTCGTCGAGCGCTGCCCTGAGCTCGACCATCGCGGGGTTGTACAGCTCGTACAGATCATCCGGCTTCGGTTTTTCCGACTCGGCGGCGTCCTTCGGCATATCGCGCAACCACTTGATGACGGTCGTGCGCGATATGCCCAGTTCGCGGGCGATGGCGCTATGGCTGGCGTCGGGATGTGCCGCGGCGTACTCGCGAACGAGGTCGGCTTTCGTCGGGGCTCCATCCTTATTGCGCCAGCTACCGCCCGGGTCGTCAAAATCCTGAACGGTGCGAGCTCTGGCTAAATGGACATCCTGCTTGCGCCCGTTCCTCTTGTTTTTCGGCAGCTCGACGGCGGTGCGACGCTCGATGCGCTCGCGGGTGAGCTTATGGATGATGGGGTCGTAATACGACGCAATCGCGGCGAGCGCGTCATCCTCGGTGAAGTGATTGTCCTCGCGCTCTGTCAGGCCCTCGAGTGTCGGCACGAGCGCGAGCGCGTCGGCCTCAAGATCCTCGTACGGGATGCCGCATTTCTTGGCGTAGGCGGCCAGGACGTTGAGGCACCAGTAGCGGTGGTGGTCGGTGGCCTTCGTCTCGACCTCCCCGCGCCACCAATCGTAAAGGTCGCGCTTGCAGGTCCAGCGCCCGGGTGCCTTGCCCTCGACGATGCGCGCCTGGTACCACTCCGGCCAGAGCTTCTTGGCGCGCTCGATGGGGGTCCGCCCGGCGGTGCGCATGAGCTCTATGAATTCGGCGCGGTCCTTGCCGCCGCGGACGCCGGCGTATCCGAGCAGGTAATCCATACTGCAGAGCCAAGGTTTCCCGTCCTCGCCGTTGTGCACGAACGCCACGGCCTCGTACTTGTCCTTGATTTTCGATCTCTCGGTCTTGCCGTTCAGCTTCGTCGGCGTGCCGGGCATCCTGAAGGGCTGGTAGATGCCCTGGTGTTGGACTTCCTCGAGCGTCGAGACGGTGTCGCGCCAGATGTAGTCCGTGAGCATCGCCTTGAACTCCTGCAGAAATGGCACGACACGCGGCACCAGCGGGATCGGCTGGTCAAGCACGTAGTAGAGGTGGAAACCCGTACCCGAGTTCACGAGGAAGGTCGGCTGCGGGAGGGACACCCACTTATCTGCCGCAAACGCCGGGTCACGGCCGTTGCGGAACTGCTTCAGCATGTTCTTCAGTTCCTGCACGCCGACGCCGTCGAGGTCGATTGCGAACGCGTGCAGGAACCGCGCGTTCGCGGCGACGCGGCTCTTGCCGAAATACGACACGGGAGCGCAGAAGACGGACTCGTTCTTCCTGTTCGAGTCGATGACGCGCTCCATCACGCCGTCGAGGTCATCGGTCAGCGTGAACCGCTCGACCACGGGGACGTCGTGTTTACGGCCCGTCTTGGTCTTGACCGTCTTGGTCTTGTTGGTGATCTGGATGGCTATGCCGTTAGGATGGCCGCCGCCCATCTCGTGCCACGGGACCTCCTCGCCGCGGGGCTGCAGGAAGCCCTCAGGAAAGATGGTCCGCCAAAAGTCGTACGGGCTGACCCATTCCCAGGACGGATGGTCGGACAGAAGGATGTCATTCTTCTCGATGTAGGCATGGCGCTGGGCTGCCCACCAAGCATCATCACGATCGGGTTTTTTCTTTCGATCTGCCACTGAACACCATCCCCCATACCAGCCGCCCCCGAGGGCTAAGGCTCCGCCTTTACAGGACGTATATTATCAATACAGTTATTGTACACCCCTGTGGCAACCCGATCTGAGGCCGGTGAACGTCTCCCGCGGCGGCCAGTGGGGTAGAATCACAGCGGCGGATTCCCGCGCGCGGGCGATGCTTTCCCTTGGAGGTGTCGCTTATGTCGAAGGTCTTTGAAGCCCTCGCCGCCCTGGCGGCGGTGGGCACGTTTATCGTCACGTTTCTCGACTCGTACGAGATCAAGTTCAGGATTCGGAGGCGCGCGCGGACTGTGCGCGATGAAGGGCGGCGGGGACGTCGCAGCAAAAAATAAGGCCGGGGTTGCAGCCCCGGCCTTTGAACCTGAAATCCGCATCGCCCGCGTAACCGGTTAGCCACCTGCGCGGGGTCCGCTTCTTTCATTTCTGATTTTACCCGGTGGGGCGGCTCTTTTGCAGCCGCTCCACCGTTTTTTTACGCCTGCCACCAAGGGTGCCCGAAGGCACCGTGCGGCGGCGCTAGTGCTTGGGCCCGCGGCGCTTCTGCTCGGGCGTCGGCGGCTCGCGCCGACGCCGGGTTTCACCCTCGCCTGCAAGACGCGCCCGCTCGTCGGCGAGTTTCTTGCGCTCTGCGGCGAGCTCGGTCGCCTTGATCAGGTTGCTCGACATCATGATCGCCGTGCCGCCGCGCTGCAGGCGGTGCATCTCTTGATCGAGATCGGCGATTTGCTCGTCAAGCTGGGCGATCATCTCGACGCGGGTATCGACCTGATTCGCGGCGACCATGGCCATGCGACGCTGGGTCTCGGCGGCTGCCGCCGCGGTGGCCATGGCCACGCGGCGGCGCTTTGCCAGGGCGCCCTTGTGCCTGCCCTGGACGCGGCCGCGCTTGGCCTTTTCGATACGACCGCGCTGGCGCTCGAGCTCCGCGACCTCCCGCTGCAGCTGCTCGAGGGCGGCACCCTCCTGCTGAAGCTCCGCGCGAAGGACCCGAAGGCGCTCGTTCCTTGCTTTGATTTCCTCGTTGAGCTTGACGCGATCGGCATGGCCGATCAGGCCAGCGCCGCCCTCATGGACGGTCGGCTGCTCATCCATATACCTATCTTTATTGGAACGGTGGTCGATTGACTGCGGAGCGCTGCCCGTCATTGCCGCCGCCTGGGCGAGATGCCTGTTTGCGATTCCCGCCCAGGCGGCGCGGATGGACGTCAGCTCGGCCTTCTCGGCATCAAACGCCTTGGTGCCGTCCATCTTGGCGGTGACGGCCACTGGCGTCTTGGTCTTGCGGTCGTCCTTGGTGAGGCCCTGGGCCTCTGCCTGGGACATGGTCCGACGCTCGCCGTCCTTGAAGTTGTATACCTTCTCGATGCCCTCGGCCTTGGCGGCCTTCCAGTCCCTCGCCTCGACCATGACGTTGCTGCCGTCGGGGTAGCGGCATAGGTAGACCTTGGTGGACTTGTGGGCTTTCGGGCGCTCGAAACCGCCGGGGCCGATCGCGAGGGCGCTCACGAGGACGTGGGCATGCGGGTTGCCGTCACCTGAATCGTGGATTGCCCAGTCGCAGGCTCTGTCATTGAACAGGCTGCAGAAATCGAGGACGCAGGCCCGCTGGCCGTCCAGGTCGAGCTCGTGCGGCAGGGCGAACTCGTAGCGCTTCGCGACGAGTTCATTGCCCCCGGCGTATACGCGCTGGGCCTCGTTCCAGATGGTCTGGCGGTCGAGGGCGGGCATGCCACCGGGAAGGACGATGCCGGTATCGGCGATGCGCTCGGCACGGGCATAGCGCTTGAGCTCGCCTGTGGCCTCGTCCCGTAGCGTCTCGCCGCTCTGGTAGGCGGCCGACGCGACGGCCGACGAGCCGCGCGCGGGCGCGATGCCGCGGGCGTTGAGGTGGTAGATGGCCATGGCGTCTGCCTCCTTCCAGGCAAGCGAGCGAAGTGAGCGCGCAGCGGCGCGGCGGTCCGTGAGCGTGGTCGCGAACGGGCGCGGCGGCGCGTAGGGCAAGGGAGCGCGAGCGAGCGCGCAGGCACTTCGGCAACCGTAAGCCGCGTCAGGCGAACGGTCGGTGATGTGCCGGAGAGGCCCGCCGCCCAGGCGCGCACGCAATGTCTCACTCTCGCAGCGGCGTAGCCGCGAGAAAGTGAGACTAAGTGCGCCCTACCTATGGTAGGGATATACCCGGCTCGCGATATTTTAACGCGCGAACGGGTATATTTTGCTGCGAGAACAAACCGCAACGAGCAGGAAGGTCGGTCGATATGACGGCTTCGATTGACGAGCAGATCGCACGGAAGAGGGCTGCGGCCGACAAGCAGGCCTCGAGGGCGGCGGCGCTGAAGAAGGAGCTGCGAGACCTCGAGCGGAAGAAGGCCGCGGCCGAGCGGAAGGCCCGCACGCACCGCTTGGTCGAGGTCGGCGCGATCCTCGAGCAGGCAACTGGCCTGACCTTTGACACCGAGGGCAGCCGCCGAGCTCTGTCCACGGCACTGAACGAGCAGCTGTACTACTCCAACGGCGTGGCGTTTACCCGCGGCGGGGACATCGCCAGCGCCTGCGGCGAGCCGGACGGGGATCAGCGATGAACGTCACCATCACTTTTAAGAACAGGGTCGAGAGCTTCTACACCCGCGCCGACGGGTCGGCGGCGTTGAGCAAGGACGTGCTAGAGCTCACCGCCGACGGGTCGGCGGCGGTGCTCTGGAGCCGCCTCGAGTTCGACAGGGGCGGCGGCGATGACGGGACCAAACCCCGCGTCGAAAAAGGCTACAGCCGCGAGGTGTTGCGCCTGCCGCCCGCGGCGGCACTCGGCCCCGACGGCAGCCTGGACGAGTTTTGGACTCGCGCTGCCCAGCACTGCGACGTGGTCGAGGTCGAGCTCGACGGCAAGCTCGTGTACCCGTTCTGATCCCGGCGGCACAGCAAAACCTACGAGAACCCCGCGAACCCTCTGAGGGTCCGCGGGGTTCTCGTCATTCTCCCCCTGGGCCAAGCAGCTTCATGGCCATGCGGCCGCGGCGCCACCACGGCGTGGCCGCGATCGCCTGCTGGCGTTCTGCGAGCGATGCGAGCTTTCCGGCGAGTTCCGCGACCCTGGCGTTCGCCTCGGCGAGTTGC
>NZ_JADMWW010000003.1 GCF_015548375.1 Collinsella aerofaciens | reverse complement strand
GTCCATCCTCGCAGTATCCGGTTCTCAAGGTGCACGCTTTGCGGCTCATCCGGTCCGACCGGGCCGCGCGGCAAGGAGATATATTGCCAGACCGGAGGGGCCCCGGGGGCGGGAATCGCGCACTCCATATTTTGTTCACAAATGAATAGATCCCTCAGTCGCGTCACTGAGGTTAAAACTGAAGCATTGGCTTCTGATATTGGCGATGACCAGCTGTTTTATGAGTATTGAGACATCGGTCATCTCTGGAGCGCTACTTTACTCCAAAGGCATCAGCTATTTGTTTCCCATCGGTAAAAGGCGGGTTTTGTTCGCCAAGCGTTCTTATATATAGATAGATACGGGTTCGAACCCGTGCACCGGCAACAAAAAAGACGGCCAACCGAAGTTGACCGTCTCAACAATCTTTGGGTGGGCCGTCAGGGGTTCGAACCCTGGACCTTGGGATTAAAAGTCCCCTGCTCTGCCAGCTGAGCTAACGGCCCGCGGGTGGCATTGTACCACGGTCTGGGACTATTCCCAACTCCATTGGCCGTTCTGGAAAATCACAACTTCACGTCCATCAGGCGTAATGCCCGTAATATCGATGTCGTCCGTGCCGATCATAAAATCGACGTGCGTGCTCGAGACGTTAACGCCATGCTCCAGGAGCTCCTCCTTGGACATGTCATACCCACCCTCGATGCATTCGGGGAAACCGACACCTAGCGCGAGATGGCAGCTAGCGTTCTCGTCATAGAGCGTATCGTAGAACAGAACACCACTTTCGCGGATCGGCGTGTTCTTGGAAATGAGCGCGACCTCTCCCAGGTGAGCAGCGCCCTCGTCAGTATCGATGATACTTGCGAGCGTTGCCTTGCCCACGCGGGCGTCGTAGTCCACCACGCGGCCGCCCTCGAACTTAATCCAAAAATCTTCGACCTTATTGCCGTGATGGATGAGCGGCATGGCCGAGTACACGATACCGTCGGCGCGCATGCGATCGGGCGAAGTGAAGACTTCCTCGGTGGGAATGTTGGGGAAGAAGGGGTGCCCATCGGGCGTCTTGCCCTTGCCGCCGGCCCACTCGTGACCTTTCGTCATGCCAATCGTCAGATCGGTTCCATTTGCCGCGTTGTAATGCAGGTAGTCGAAACGATTGTCGTTCAGGAAACGCAGGTTCTTTTCGAATGCGGCGTCATGGAGTTCCCAGTCGCTCTCTGGGTCCTGGCCATCGGCGCGCGCGGTGTGCAGAATCGCATTCCACAGCTTATAGATTGCAACCTCATCGGCGTCTCCCGGGAACACCTCGCGCGCCCAAGCCACGACCGGAGCGCCGGCGATGCACCACGGATTGATGTTGTAATCCAGTCCACGGCGGAAAACTTTGCACTGCGTGTTCTTTGCCTTAGAAGCTGCAGCGGGCTTAGCGGGATCGATGCCCTTAAGGGCGGCGGGGTCCGCACCCTCGATAAAGATAAAGCAGGCACCGTCCTGGGCCAGGGAATCCAGCTGCAGGCGCTTCCACTCGGGCGTCTGCTCAAAATAGCTTTTCTCGACATGCTCGTACGTGAGCCTCGTCACGGCATCATCGGCCCAGATGACCGTCACGTGGCCGGCGCCGGCAGCATAGGCCTCCGCGACCACCACGCGCGCAAACGGCGCGCACTCAACCGGAGACTGAACGACGACTTCCTGGCCGGGCTTAACGTTTACGCCCTTGCGGACAACCAGGCGCGCATAGTTTTTAATCTTGGGCTCCAGGGACTTCATACCCTCCAGGGCCTCTTCGACCGTCAGGGCAGCTCGAATCATGTGCCACTCCATCTATCTATAGAACAGTAAAAAGGCGCGCCGCAAAAACGACGCGCCTTATATCTTAGCGATAAGTATGTATGCAAACGCTACTTCTTCTTGGAGTCCTTCTTGTCCTCCTCGGCAGCCGCGCGCTCAATAAGAGCGTTGAGCTTGTTCTCGGACATGCCCTCGGCCTGCGCGCGGTACATGTTGCGCAAGGGACGAATACGAGCGAAGTCATAGATAAAGTCGCCCAAAATGATGACGTAGGACAAAACAATGCCGACCATCTGGACAGGGCTGGACACCATGCCAGCGGGAGCGAAGTACAGCGAGGCCCAAATTGCCACGACGAGCACCATGCCAATGGCGAGCACAATCCACCAGATGCGACGGCGCTTGGTGTAGTCCTCGTCCTGCTTGAGGAGGATATTCGACACCGTATAGATGCGGTCCTCCTTGGCGCGCTGCTTAGCCTTGCGGGCGCGCTTCTCCTCTTTAGAGAGGCCCTCGAGGTTCTCGCCCTTCTCGAGCTCTTTGCGGCGTGCCTTAGACGAAGCCGGCACGACGCGAACGGAGCTCGCTGCTTGGCGGGCGGGCTTAGCAGATGCGGCAGACTTGCGCGCAACCCCGGTAACTTCGTGGGATTGCGTGCGCTTGTTCGTGGCGCTACGGGTACTCACTTATGCGTTCTCCTTCATGCTTGTGAACTGGGAGCCCGTGATGATCTGGAAGGCCTCGCGATAGCGCTCGGACGTGCCATCGATGACCTCGGCGGGCAGGTGCGGGGTCTCCCCCGTCATATCCCAGTTGGCCTTGAGCCAATTGCGGACGAATTGCTTGTCGTAGCTAGGCTGGATCTTGCCCTCCTCGTAGCTGGCAGCAGGCCAGAAACGGCTGGAGTCGGGCGTGAGACACTCGTCGATCAGCGTGACCTTGCCATCAATAACACCAAACTCGAACTTGGTGTCGGCAATGATGATGCCACGGGTCGCGGCGTACTCGGCGGCAGCCTTGTAGATCTTGAGGGAAAGGTCACGAATCTGCGTGGCGATGTCCTCGCCCACGATCTCGCAGCAACGCTCGAACGAGATGTTCTCGTCGTGGTCACCGATCTCGGCCTTCGTGGACGGCGTGAACAGCGGCTCAGGAAGCTTGGAAGCCTCGGTCAGGCCCTCAGGCAGCTGGATGCCGCAGACGGTGCCGTTCTCGTCGTAGGTCTTCTTGCCCGAACCGGTCAGATAGCCGCGGACGATGCACTCGATAGGAATCGTTTGGGCCTTCTTAACCAGCATGGCGCGGCCAGCGAGGTAGTCACGATACTCAGCAAACTCCTCGGGGAAATCCGCCGGGTCGATGGAAACGAGATGGTTGGGGACGATGTCGGCAAACTTATCGAACCAGAATGCCGAGATGCGATTGAGTACCTCTCCCTTAAACGGAATCTCGTCGGGAAGAATGAAGTCGAACGCAGAAATGCGGTCGGTGGCGACCATCAGCAGGTTTTCACCGGCATCGTAAATATCACGAACCTTGCCACGGGAATCCGGACGACGCTCCATCGTTGTCACGTGAGTCACTCCTTACCTAAATACGACAGAAATGCGGGTTCTTTCCCGCATGTTTTCGCAAACTCGGAGCGGCAGGGACGCGGCCCCTCCTTCACCGAATAGCGAAAAGCTAGTGCTCCATTGTAGTAGATGCCGCGTCTGCCGTGTGCTCGCGGGGCAGATGAATTGTAAAAGTCGTACCCTTTCCAAGCTCCGACTCCACGGATATGTAGCCATGGTGACGCTCGACGATCTGCTTGGTCACGGCGAGGCCAACGCCCAGGCCGCCAGCTTCGCGGGCGCGGCTGGCATCGGCGCGCCAAAACCGCCCGAAGATGCGCGACAAATCGTCCTTGGCAATACCGATGCCGGTATCAGAAACGGCAATGCTGACGTGCTTGCGGTCACTGAGCACCGACACCACGACCCAACCGCCCTCGGGGGTGTAGCGCATGGCGTTGCTCATGAAGTTGATAACACATTGCGTGATCATGTCGGGATCGGCCTCGACGACATCGTCGTGACCCTGGGTCTCGTCCGCAAAACGCAGGCGCAGATCGCGGTCGACAAACAGGCGCTCCTGGGCATTAACGATGGAACGCACGAAAGGAACCATGTCCACCGGCTCAAGGTTGAGCGGAGCCGTGCTGTTTTCCATGCGCGACAGGTCGAGCATCTGCTGCACCAGACGAGCCAGGCGACGCGTCTCGGAAGCAACGGTTTCCAAATGCTCATCGTCGGTGGGATACACGCCATCCTGCATGGCCTCGACCGTTGCGAGCATGGCCATAAGCGGCGTGCGAAGCTCGTGTGCAACGTCTGAGGTCAGGCGCTTCTCGTGTTTCATATCCTTCTCGAGCGAAGTGGCCATCTCATCGAAGGTCTCACCCAGCTGATCGATCTCGTCATCACCGCGCAGTCCCGTGCGAGCCGACAGGTCGCCGTCACGGATTTGCTTTGCGGTACTGGTGATGCGATGAATCGGCTTGGTGAGCATGCGCGACACGAGCGATCCGATAACGACCGAAATGCAGATTGCAACAACCGCGGCGAGGGCCATGGCGTTAAAGGTCTTCTCCCTAAACGCAGAGTCCGCCTTGGTGAGCAGAGCGTCGGAGCCGATGGCCCACAGCTTTACCTGTCCGACATGCTCGCCGGAAGACGTTACAATCTCGACGTTAGCAACGCTATCGGAGTCGGTTGGAGCAGACGAGACCGGGCTATGCGATGCCCTCTTGCCGCTCGTGTCGTCGGTCGTAGCCTGGTTTTCGCGTACATCGGCGGTGGCGCTTGCCGAGGGCCAGGAATCGTCATAAACGATCACGCCCTTTTTATTGACGACCTGCATACCCAGATCGTCGGAAACCAAACTCGACGTTGCGACCGTGCGCAGTTCTCCCGCGGTCCAAGAGCCGTTTTCCTCATATGAGGTTGCCAACTTCTCGGCAGCGGAATTTGCGATTTCGACGATATTGGAGCGTGTGTAATCCGAAAAGACCGTGCCCCACACAACAGAGACAACGCCCACCAGCACCAATACCGTCATGAGCGATGTCAGAGCAAAAGCAAGTGCCATGCGCGAGGGATAGCTCATCGTTGGCCGTGAATCGGAGCGAGGCGTATTCCAACTAGCCTTGGAACCCGCCTCGCTCTCCTGCTTGTGCTTTTGTCCGATTTCAAAGCGCGCAGGTGTCATATGTGATTTCCCTATTTCTCGTCCGACTTATCGGTCTTGGCCGGAGCCTCGAAGCGATAGCCGACACCATGGACGGTGTAGAGCCACT
Source organism: Collinsella aerofaciens (assembly GCF_015548375.1). Lineage (GTDB taxonomy): Bacteria > Actinomycetota > Coriobacteriia > Coriobacteriales > Coriobacteriaceae > Collinsella > Collinsella aerofaciens_AB. The sequence goes on along the minus strand of NZ_JADMWW010000003.1, from coordinate 137,998 downwards.
TGGGCTTCTTGGGATCATCGCCCAGCTTGGCGCGAAGATTCTTCACGTGGCTATCGATGGTGCGCTCATAGCCCTCAAAGTCATACCCGAGCACTTTCTCGACCAGCTCCATGCGGTTATACACACGGCCGGGATGGCGGGCAAGCGTGGTGAGCAGCTTGAACTCGGAAGCCGTCAGATCGACTTCCTTGCCCTCGACCAAGATCTTGTGGCCCGAGATATCGATGACCAGATCGCCGAAGTCGAGCACCTCGACGGCGGGCTCGTCGGCCTGATGGGCACGGCGGAACAGAGCACGAACGCGGGCGACGAGCTCGCGCGGCGAGAACGGCTTAATCAGATAGTCATCGGCGCCGAGCTCAAGACCGATAATACGGTCCTCGATCTCGCCCTTAGCCGTCAGCATGATGATGGGGACATCCGAGGTATCGCGAATGGTGCGGCAAACGCGCTCGCCGGGAATCTTGGGGAGCATAAGGTCGAGCACGACCAGGTCGAACTGATGCTTCTCGAACTCCTCGATCGCGGACTGACCGTCGCCGACGCCCACAACCCAGTAGCCTTCGCGCTCGAGATAGGCAGCGACGGCGTCACGGATTGCCTTCTCATCCTCGACCAGCAGAATCTTTTTTGCATCTGAAGCCATAACACGGCCCCCCTGTCTCAATTAGCTAAGAACAAGCCCATTTTAACGCACCTGAGCCCGCCGGATGCCGCTATGACGCGGCAGCTCGGCGGGCGGTACTCACAATTACAACGCGTTTATTCCCCTGTTGGCGCCTTTTTAACCCCTCTAAGCTTAAAGAGAGAATAGGCGTGCAGTGACCGTCTCTGGTATACCCTGGCTGTTGCGCACCGTGGCGTACGTAAGGAATGAGTCCGATTTTCCCGCCGTAGCTGGATAATCGCCATACTCCAAAGCGCGGTCGGGCGACAGCAGCGAGCCATAGGTCTTGGCAGAGGTGTCGATCAGGAAATGCGACGCCTGTACCTTAACAAGGTATTTATTCTTCTTGCCAGCCGCACATGCGAGCGGCTCGCGTGACAGAAAGAGGTACGGCCCTCCCTCATTACCGATATACGTGCCCATATTGCCCAGGCTGCCCACGCCGCTATAGGCCGCCTCGATAGAAAACACGAAGGTATCGCCCATATACACGGCCTCGAAAGGCGAGACTGACGAGGGAAGGACTAGCTGGGCACGCTTGGTGTTGTTGCCGTCGGTCAGATCGATTGCCGTTATGCCGTAGTAGACGCCCTCGTCGTTGCGGACACGCGGCGAGATGGTCAAAATGCCGTCGCTCGCGCGCGGGGCCGATGCAAAGCGGCCCGTCGATTTCCAAATTGTCTCGGCCTTGGATTCATCAAGTGAGCGACGATAGCAAAACGAATCACTACTCGTTTTATTGCCGCCTGTCGAAGGCATTTTATACCAGATGACTGATGACCCGAACGCCGTAAACAGGGGCGGATCATAGTCCTTGCCACCTCGATCGAGCTCAACCACATCGCCAGAGAGCGAAGCGCCCGACAGATTTTGAGCGTAGAGCTTCCACGATGAATTGGCAAAGTTCATCTCAACCCACGCGAATACGCCGTCGCCGGCGCGGACATCGTAGAATGCATATCCCGTGCCCTCGACAGGATCCTCGATTAATGTGGTAAGCGAGCCATCGCCCAGGTTGAGCACACCGAGCGTGTTGGCGTGCAATGCCGATGCGGGCGCCATCATCGCCGCGGCGTAATCGCCGTCGCAGTAGTACAGCAGCGTACCCAGAGGCAGCGTCCACGACGCCGCCGGCTCAAGATCGATGTCGACAGCCTCATACTCATCCGTAATCGAGATAATTTTGGAATCGTCCTTGATAACCTGCGGCTCGCCGGCGGCATCATCGCTGGTACCCGTTTTTTTCGAGCATCCGGCAAGCACCGTGGCAGCGCCCGCGGCAGCCCCACCGAGTACAAAGCCGCGACGCGATATTCCGTTCTTGATGTGATCGGCGATACCCATTAGGCGATCTCGGCGCGAGCGGCCTCGATGGCGCGCGTAAGCTGGTCGGCGCAGGAGGTCTTTTTCATACCGCAGGTATTACCGGCGAGAACCTCGATTACGCGATCGGCAGGAGCGCCCTCGACCAGCTTGGAGATTGCCTTGAGATTGCCGTCGCAGCCACCGGTAAACTCAACGCCTATCACCTTGTTGCCGTCATCGGAAAGGTCAAGGTGAATATTGCGAGCACACACGCCCTGAGGCTTGTAATCAAACGAAATCATGCGATCCCCTCTCAGAATGTTATTCGAGACGACTATTATCCCCGTCTTTCCCTAAATGCAACGAGGCGCTTTGCCGGCAACACACATTACCAGCAAAGCGCCCTAAAAAGCTAACGTTATGCCCGAACCTACTCGAAGCTCAGCTGCTCCAGACGATCAAAGACCGTGTCGATACGGGTGAGGAAGTCCCATGGATCAAAGATCTCGTCGAGCTTCTCCTGGCTGACGGTGCAGCGCGGGTCGGCCTCGAGACGCTCCTTAAAGGTGGGGCCGGAGACACAATCCTGTACCTCGTGCCAGGTTGCCATGGCGTTCTCCTGCACAATGGCGTACGCGTCCTCGCGGGTGATGCCCGTATCGACGAGGGCGAGCAGCACCTTGGAGGAGAAGATGAGGCCGCGGGTCTTATTGAGGTTGGCCATCATGCGAGCGGGATACAGCTGCAGGCCGTCGATAACGCGGATGAGGCACTGGAACATGTGGTCGAGCGCGATGAAGCTATCGGCCTGGGCGACGCGCTCGGCAGAGGAGTGCGAAATGTCACGCTCGTGCCACAGGGCGACGTTGTCGAAGGCAACCTGCGCGTTGGCCTTCACGACGCGCGACAGGCCGCAGACCTTCTCCATGGTGATGGGGTTGCGCTTGTGCGGCATGGCGGAGCTGCCCTTTTGACCCTTACGGAACGGCTCCTCGGCCTCGAGTGTATCGGTCTTCTGCAGATTGCGAACCTCGGTAGCGATGCGCTCACAAGTGGCCGCGGTGGTGGCAAGAACGCCGGCGAGGTAGGCGTGATGATCGCGGCTAATAACCTGCGTGGACAGCGGGTCGTGAACCAGGCCCAGGTGCTCGCAGACATATTCCTCGACAAACGGCTCGATGGAGCTGTACGTGCCGACAGCGCCCGAGATGGCACCAAAGGCAACGTTCTTGCGGGCATCCTCAAGACGGTCCAGATCGCGCTTGAGCTCCCAAGCCCAAGAGCCAAACTTCATGCCAAAGGTCATCGGCTCGGCATGGATGCCATGAGTACGTCCGGCGCAGAGCGTGTTGCGCTCCTCGAAGGCACGGCGCTTGCAAATCTCGCCGAGTTTCTTGACGTCCTCGATGATCAGGTCGCAGGCCTGGGTGAGCTGGTAGCACAGGGCCGTGTCGCCCAGATCGGAGCTGGTCATGCCATAGTGAACCCAGCGGCTGGGCTTGGGGTCGCCCTCGGGAACATCGGCATCGATGTACTCCTTCATGTTGGTCAGGAAGGCAATGACGTCGTGGCGCGTGACTTCCTCGATCTCATCGACCTTCGCCTTCTCAAAGTTGGCATGGTCGCGGATCCACTGGGCCTCGTCTTTGGAAATACCGATCTTGCCGAGCTCCGCCTGGGCCTCGCAGGCCAAGACCTCGATTTCCTGCCAAATGGCGTACTTGTTCTCGAGGGAGAAAATGTGTCCCATCTCCGGGCGGGTATAGCGATCGATCATAGCGGCTCCTTTTTGGTTATTGGCACGTTGGTCGTAACCCAACCATTGTACCGTGCGCAGGTGCAAGTATGGGCAGCAGGCATTAACCTAACATTTTGCCGCAAGAGCGGCCATGGGGACATCCGCGTATTTGCTTCGCAAATCTGCACCGGCTTCAGGCGCCTGTCGGCGCCTTCGCCTGCTCGCTACAAGCGCTTCGCGTTTGCTTAACGCTCGCACCCTGTCGGGTTCGAGTCCCGGCACTTTATTGAAAAAAGCACGGCACCGTGATGGTGCCGTGCTTGTGCTCTTAACTGGAGCGGGCAACGGGACTCGAACCCGCGAGTGTCAGCTTGGGAATCTTGCACACAAGTGTTCAAAGAGATAAAAGGCGTTGCTAACGTTGCAGGTAAAACGCACGTTATGTGCCATAATGTGCAACGTAGACCAAAGAGATACACGCTATTTGGTCTACATTTGGTCTACGTTTTGGTCTACGGAGCACGCATGGAGTACACGCACTACATAGCCGCGAACCTCGAAAGCAGGGGCGGGAAATACCGCGCGGCGCTGAAATACATCGACGAGGACGGCGCGAGGAGGAAAACGACCAAGGCCCTCAAGGCCACCGGGAAACGCGCGGCCCAGAAAGAGCTTGAGGAGTGGCGCGCGGCCATGGAGGCCGAGTGGAACCAGAGGCAGCGCGAGGGCGCGGCGTTGGCGGTTCTGGGGTTCGACCCGGAAACGGTACTCACCGTGGCCGCCTACGTTCGCCGCTATATCGACGGCAAGCGCCCGAGCATCGAACCGTCAACGTTCAACGAGTACGGGCGTCTGCTCGACAACATCATTTCCCCGCTGCTCGGGGAGGTGGCGCTTTCCGATCTCAACCCGGACATGGTGAGGGCGTGGGTTGCCAAGATGGGCGAGACGTACGCCCCCGGCACGATGAAAAAGGCGCTCACGCTGCTACGGTCTGCGTGCAATCAGGCCGTCGATACCGATTTGTTGGGCAAAGACCCGACCCGAGGCGTAAAGCCGCCCAAGGCCGGACGTCCGCGCCCCAACTCGCTTACCGCCGAGGGCGTGCGAACCGTGCGCGAGGTACTCAGGGTGGCGGGCATGACCCCGGCTATGCTCGGGGTGAAAATCGCCCTATACACGGGCATGAGGGAGGGCGAGATATGCGGCCTCCGGTGGGCGAACGTCGATACTGATAGCGGCGTGCTCAAGGTGGAGGACAGCATAGGCCGCGACGGGACGAGGTTCTACGCCAAAGACCCCAAGAACGACGGCAGCGCCCGCGCGGTGTATTTCGGCTCAGAGCTTGCCGCCGATCTCGTGGCCCGGCGCGAGGAGATGGAGTCCGCTTGCCTCGCTGCGGGCGTGCCCTTCACCGGGGCGCTCTACGTGCTCGGGGACATCCGCGGCGGTTTCATGCGCCCCAACACGATTTGGCAGAGGTGGCGCAACCTTGCCGAGGCACTGGAGCTGAAAGGGACGAGAGGAACCCGCCCGACGTTCCACGACCTGCGGCACACGTTCGCAACCATGGCCGTAGCCGCCCACGTGGACATTAAGGCAATCTCGGCGTCTATGGGGCACTCGAACGCCGCCATGACGCTCAACATCTACGCCGACGCGACAGCCGAGGGCAAGCAACGCGCGGCCCAGACCATGCAAGCCGTTTTGTCGAGCGGTGAGGCGTGATGGACGCCGAATATATCGAGCATCAGGATAAGCACGGTAAAACGAGGGCAATTTCCCTAAACGTCGAGGCCGTCGAAAGGCTCAATGAGGGGGCGTGGCGCTTCGGCGTCCCTCCGTTCTCAACGTTCCTCGACGGCGGGCGCGGTATCGTGGAGCTACTCAAGAGATTCGACATTCCCCGGAAAGAGCTAGCCGCCGAGTTACAGGTATCACGGGCGTCGGTTACGAACTGGACAAGACGCGACGATCTCGAACCGCACAGAGCTCTGTGTGTGCTTAGGGCCGTTTCGGAGATACTGCGCAGGCGAGGGGCCGCTGACCCTGACGCAGATATTGCGCGCTACGTTGCGCCGAAAATGGCTCCACCTCCGTACATAGACGTTGCGAAAACGAAACGCAGGTTTGCGTCCGAGGCGCTTAACCGGTTGACTGACCCACAGGTCGATATTCTGTTAGAGGTTATGCGCGGGCTGATGTTTTGCAATGGCGAAACAGAGGAGGCAAACGAACTTGCCAGAGCCATCGCGGCGCTAGAGGCAACGCAGAAATGAAAATCTTTTCAATCCGCCCGACACGTTTTCTGGAGTCACTAAATCGCATTGACATAGTGCCAGCACGGATAGACCGATAATTTAACAGCACGTCGAGAAACAGGCGCTCTACTGAACAATCGCAGGTAGAGCGCCTATTTTATGTTTCGTTGCAGCATAGCTATAACCGTTATAGAGCGCTCAAGAAGATAGCAACCGAACAATTGGAGGGATATACCCATGTGCACTCAGGAACATCTCGACGAACTCAGGAAAGCCGCGAACGAGGGCCGCTATTCCGATATTCCCAACCCGCTCACGGCACCGGAGGCGGCAGCTATCGCCCGTCGCTCGCGCGTGACTATCGCCCGCGCCTGCCAAAGCGGACAGCTCAAAGCCTCGAACACGGGCACCCGCTGGAACGTCAACCGTGACAGCCTGCTCGCATACGCGGGCCTCATCTAGGGCGCGGCGCATGAGGCCGATTAGGACGGCGCTCGGGGCCGCGAGGCGCGCGGCGAACGCCGACGTTCCGGGAATGACCGGGCGGCAGATGGGCGAGGAGATAGACCGCCTCACGGCCCGTCTAGCCGCCAAGGGATACAGACAGCCCTACCGCGCTTGGGCGCGGGGCCGTATCGAGGCCATCGGGCGCGAGATAGCGAGACGAAAGCGAGGGGGCGGCGGCAGTGTGGAACGAGGATATTAGGCCCGTGCCCGTGAACATGGGGAGGCTCATAACGTCGGCTCAGGCGGGCGCGGTGCTCGATCTCAGCGAGAGGGACGTTCGCCGCCTCATCCGGCAAGGGGCGCTCGACGAGGTGCGCATAGGGTGGCGCGTCTACGTAACCCGCAAGTCGGCACTCGCACTCGTGGGGGTGGACGATGGATAGCGAAAAGCGGGCAGAGTACCGCCGAGAGGTCGAGCGGCGGGCGGCGGCGCTCAGGCGCATGAGGAAGGACCGGGGCATTGCGAGCGGCAAGCCTCCGTGCGCATACGACAAGATTCAACTGCGGGACTACCTCGCGTCGCTCAGGATAGAGGACGAGGGCGAGCGGTGCGCCTACCTTGCCGCGCTCATCGACTATTGGTTCACGGGCGTGTGCCCCGATCATCTGGACGGCGTGCCCCGCGCCTATTTCGACGCAAACGCCGACCGCCTCAGCGATGCCCGCGAGGACTCGTGGCGAAAGGCCAACATGCTGCGGGACATAGACCTCACCGGGTGGCTGGAGGGCGGGAACGGCAACGTTCCCCCAGCTGGAGAGGGGGTATCACACCCCGTGTCAGACCCCGTGTCAGACCCCGTGTCAGACCCCGTGTCAGACGGGGTGTGCGCACAGCATAGCTATAAACTACTACCTACTAGCTATGACCTATCCGCTACTAGCCATGGGCCTATAAGCCCAATGGCTAGTAGCGAGGAGGCTACCGACTATGAGCGAGGCCCCGGCGTTTTCGAGACGGGCGAGACGTTCTTTCATGCCCCGTGCCCCGTATGCCATGAGGCGGTGAAGGCATGGATAGACGGCAGCGGGCTAATCGTTTCGAGCTGCGGCAGGCACGGCATGAAAACCGTCGGCCTGCCACCATCAGGTCTGGAGGCCGTGATGGAGAACGGTCGAAGCTCATACGTGCTCAGGGAAAGCGGGGAGCATGGGGAAGGCTAGGGCGCTATCCATGCCGAATGGGTGCCCGATGCCCTCAGTCGTTCCCGGTGGAGCGCCGCGCACGCCCTCAAAGAGATCGAGGAGGCGGATGCCGAGGCAGCGGGAAAGCGCAAGCACCGCTAATCAGGAACCGCTTGATGTCCTGCGGAAATACCTGCTTGATGTCCTGCGGAAATACCTACCTGAATCAACTAAAATATTCGAAGAGATGCTTGAGGAGCTGATTTGATGGAAAGCCAGGTTAAGCAGGAGAAGCTAGCAAAAGCCCGTATCGAGAAGGCCAAACCCGTCTTTATTGAGATGTTCGGCTATGAGCCTATGTTCTACGGGCACGTTTGCGAATATGCCGACCTTCTGGAAGAGTCCATCTCGTCCGGTGAGCCTAAGCTTATGGAGCATGACCCTAGCATCTTCCTTTAGCCCATCAATCGGCTAATCGGTCTAACCGCTTGCCTAGTTCAGCCCCGCCACGGCGGGGCTTTTTTATGCCGGGGCGAACCCGCGAGGCGGGGCCGGGGGCGTGGCGTGTGCAGGGTTTCGGCGTTTCGCCGGGACATGCGGGGCGAGGCCGACGAGGGCGCGGCGTCGGCGCAACATGGGGAGCGCCGGGACGGAACGGAGAGACGAGGAGGAGACATGACGACTCGATTTATCGGGGGCATGATCGCCGAGGGCCTGCCTGAGATAGCGGGCGCGGTACCCGCTGCGGGGGGGGTTGTCGTGGAGGTGGACACGGCGCTAGAGCCGGAGCGTGGCGATTTGGTGGCGTGCTCGACCGCCGACGATTGCCCCTCAGCGCCCCAGATTGCCCGTATTCGGCGCGTTGACGCCGAGGCGGGGACGTTGGAGGTGCAGCCGTTGGACACGGCCCTAGAGGCCGCCACGGTGGCCCGGGACGCCAAGCCGGAGGACGGGCTTACCGTTGACGGCGTGATAGTTGCCGCCTACGTCCCCGTCTACGTGAGGGGCCGGGGCGGGGAACATTGGCTCAGGGCCTAGCGCCCGAGGTGGCGGCCCCGTCGCCGGGGCGGTATCGGGGCGCGGTCTCCGTAGACCAAAACCGCGCTCGTTCCAAGCCGATACCGCGCCGAGGGCGGGGCCGTTCAACCTGAAGTTTCTGAAGCCCCTAAAAAGGCGCTCAATTTGAACTATCTGAACAACTAAAAAGGGCCGTATCCCGGTATCAGGGGTACGGCCCCGCTGCTTTAACGTCAACTATGTCAACAACTAAAAAAGGGCGGGGAGGGGCACACGGGCCGATCAGCCCCAACTTGCCCAAGCCCTAAAAAGGGGCCGGAGGAGACGCGGTCGGCGTCGGGGCGAAAAACGGTTTCACCGGAGTTTGGTCTACATTTGGTCTATTTCCGTGGTCTACGGAGCCGGAAAAGAGAAACAGGTCAAGCGCTCTAAGCTCTTGACCTGCTGTTTTGCGTGGAGCGGGCAACGGGACTCGAACCCGCGAGTGTCAGCTTGGGAAGCTGATGCCTTACCACTTGGCGATGCCCGCTTGTGTGTTGGCTAGTATAACGCGGTTGTCTTGTTCGATACAAGGGTGTCGATGCTTGTTTTAGCTGTGGAGAATCGTTTGAAAACCGCGCCAATTGTGGAGATGAGGACCTTTGTCTTTCTTTTCTTACCATCTTCTACCTGCATTTTTATCTGATTGTTGTATTTGAGCTCGATTTGTCAGAAATCGGGCAAGCTTTTGGTCAGCTTCTGGTACTTACCCGCATGAACCATGGCGGTAGCCTCATCCCAAGCGCCGCGGCCTCCCCGTGCGGCGCACGAGGGATAAGGAGCAGCCATGTCCAACGCACCCACGCACTCTGTCCACAGCGCAATCGCAACAGGTCCGCTGCTCCTGCTCCTCTTCCTGCTTTTCGGCTGCCTGGCACCGGGAGCCGCATTTGCCGTCGATGGCTACGACCAGCTCGGCTTCCGCACTATTAGCGATGATTGTGGGCCCTTCTTCATCGGCAAGTATGAAGCTCAAGACGCCTCAATTGCCTACTGCATGAACCAGGAGCGCCCCGGCCCCACCAAGCCGGGCGGCCCATGGCTCAACTTTGATCAAGGCTGGGTGTGGCTCGACGACGAGTTCGCGGCAATCGTTTGTCACGGATATCCCACCACCACGTCGTTTGGCGGTTACCATCTTTCACCCGATCGCGCCCGCGCCGCCACCCAGCTTGCCGTATGGATGCTCAACGGCACTACCCATGTCGACGGCACCTACTCCTACACGACCGCTCAGGGTAAAACCAAGAGCGGACACTTTACCGCCGACAATGAAGTCGTGGCGGCTGCGCGGTGGCTCCACGACAGCGCAAAATCGGGAAGCATCAAAGCCGCTCCGCACCGCGCGCGACGCTATCTAGGGGCCGTATCGGGTGGCAGCAAACGTCAAGACATGCTCTATGTACTGCCGGCGGTGTCTGTTTCCTTCCAAAAGCAGTCTGCTAACACCGTTATTACCAGCGGAAACAATACCTATCAGTTTACCGGGGCAACATTCGATATTTTTGAGAGCGCCAGCGGCGCGCGTGTCGGCACCATCAAGATGGACAGCAACGGTCGAGCGCAAGCAACACTTCTGCCCAACACGGCATACTACCTAGTTGAAACGAAGGCGCCGGCCGGCTATGTCCCCCGCCACGATCGTATTGCCTTTACCACGGGGAATGACGGCGGGCGGGTCGCCATTGATGAACAGCCCGGCACCATCAACCTGCGTATCGTAAAACTCGATGCCGCGACGAATGCCGGCCACCAGGTGGGATCTTCGCTCGCAGGAGCAGAGTTCACGTGTGTGTCGCAATCAACCCCTGGATGGGCACAAATCCTCACGACCGACGAAAGCGGTCGGGCCACCCTCGCCGATGTCCCCTTAGGAACCTTTACCATCTACGAATCAAAAGCCCCCGAGGGCTACCTGCCATCCAACGACAGCTGGACCTATACCGTTGGAGCCGACCAGCTCGGCGATTCAGGCGTGGTCGAGATCGAATCTCGCGTTTCCGATATCCCCATTGCGTTTAACCTTGAGATTTCCAAATTCAAGGATTACGGCAATAGCGACCAATCCGGCCTGGAGCAGCCGGCGGGTGGTGTTGTCTTTGAGGTTGTCAGCAACAGCTCTCAGCAGGTTGTTGGCACACTGACCACAAACATCTATGGCTTTGCCTCCACCGAAGATCAGCCCGAAGCATGGTTCGGCACAGGCAAGCGACCCGCCGGTGTCCACGGAGCCGTCCCATACGACCGTGCCGGCTACACGGTTCGCGAGGTTCCGGAAACCGTCCCCGAGGGTTTTAAACGTGCAGGGGAATGGACCGTCGGGGCAAATCAGATTTCCGACGGCGCCGAGCTTCAATATATCGTGGACAACCACGCTCTGTCGACGCATCTCCAGATTGTAAAACGCGATGCCCAAACAGGCGCTTCTGTTCCCCTAGCCGGATTCACCTTCCAACTCCTCGACAGCAATCACGAACCTGTCTCACAAACTTGCTGGTATCCAGCACATAACGTAATGGACACCTTTACGACTGACGCGACCGGGACCGTCACACTGCCCGAATCGCTCGTGCCGGGCACCTATTATGTACGCGAAACCTCGGCCAAAGAGCCCTATCTTGTCGGCGAAGAAATCGAGGTAAACATACCCGCCGACATGAACCTAACGCCCGTTGCAATCGCCTCGTATTATGACCACGCCGCGACCGGAAATATCAGGATCGTTAAAACCGATGCCGTAGACGGCAGCAGCCTCGCGGGCGCCATCTTTGAGATCCGTGCCTCGGGTGATATCGTGCGCCCCGACGGTAGCATTGCCGCACTCGACGGTGAGGCTGTCGCTACCGTCACGACGGATGAAACTGGAGAAGCACGCGCGGACAACCTCCCACTGGGATCTGGCACCGCACGCTACGAGGTTGTCGAGACTCAAGCGCCGGCAGGCTTCTTGCTCGATCAGACAACCCATATTGTCGACCTTACTTATGCCGACCAGAAAACACCCGTTGTAGAAGCACGGCTTAACGTATCCGACGATTACACCAAGGTTGATATCTCCAAGGTCGATGCAAGCGGTGAGCAGGAAGTAGAAGGCGCACGGCTCACCTTATATGGTCCCGATAAAACCGAAATAGACTCCTGGACCTCATCCGACAAGCCACACCGCGTCGAACATCTTGCACCCGGCACCTACTCGTTGCGCGAAATGATGTCTCCGCGGACCTATAACCTTGCCAAGGAGATAACGTTTGAAATAAAGGATACGGGAGAAATCCAATCCGTCGCGATGAGGGATGCACCCATCGAGATCAAGGGGCAGGTCGACAAGCGTCAGGAACTTGTCCAACCTATCGAAAAGGGCCTGTTGGCTAACGGCGATGGTAAAAACCGTGCCGCGATGCAAACCAATACGGATGGGCTTTTCTCCTATACCATCGACGCTCGAAACGATTCAACTACCTGGGTTGATGAGTTTACAATTACCGATGATCTTGAGTGTGCCGAGGACGATACGGCGAGATTCGTCTCAATCGAAACCCCCGTCGCCATCGGCGACCTCAATGGTCTGTGCAACGTGTGGTATCGCACGACGCCGTTGGACTCGACAGACGTCGATGAGCCGGCAAACGCGACACTTGACGATGGGCACGAAAATCCTTGGCTTGAGTCCGACGAAGTAAGGGAAAGTCTGGGTGAAGATTGCCGCCTCGTCGATTACGACGGCTGGCACCTCTGGAAGGCGGATGTCTCGACCACGGAATCCACCACACTCGAGGCGAAAGAACTCGACCTTGCGTCCAATACCGTCGTAACGGGCATTCGCATTGAATACGGTGCGGTAGCCGCCGACTTTACGACTCGAAGCGATGCGGATTCTTGGAACCGCGATGATCTCAAAGATGAGCACGACGATCTTGACGATGCCAAAGCAATCCTTGGCACAGACGCTCGGGGCGCAATCGTGCACATGCAGGCGACGTCGGCTTATACGCCCCAAACCGCACTCACCAACAGCGCACACGTCGATCTTTGCCGCAACGGCGGCGGCGATAAACTTGAGTCACATGACGATGACCGTGTCATTCAACGCTGTACCCTACCGCAGGACCTACCGGCAACAGGATCAGCTCCCATCGCCGCTTGCATCACCGCGCTCCTGACCTCGGGTGCCGCAGCCCTATGGTTCGCTCGCCTTAGGTCGATCCCAAAGAAGCGCTAGCGCGATGAAAAAGCGGGCGAGCCAGTCCCCTGGCTCGCCCGCTTTCAATCATGTAAATCGCCGTATCTACTCTGCAGACGAAGATCCACCATCAACGATTGCCTGCTCGGACTCAGGAATCCCATCGGCACCCGTACTCTGTTCTTGCTCCACCTCTTCGCTGATTGCGGAGGCGGGGGTCGAGCCCTTTGCACCCACGATGTAGGCAGCCCCAAATCCTAACGCAATGGCAATCAAGGTCAAAATCACGTAGACAGGCCAATGGCGCTTAATATACGAAAACACGTTGACTCCTTAGAGCTCCGTCTACGAACGGCGGATAACCTCGGTCACGACCTCGGATACCGTGGCAATGTTCGTCGGGTTGACATTGTGGGGCAGGTCGTCCTCGGTACGAGCGCAAGCCAGACGCGTGCCGTCCACGCCGGCGATGGTGAGGGCTCGGCGGCTCGCCTCGAGCGCGGCATAGGCATCGGTCTTGGCATAGGGCATCTCGAGCGCGCCACAATCGACATGGAACGACTTGCACACCTTGCTGACCAGGTTCATGATGCGGCGATCGCCCTTGAGCAGCTGCTGTTCGCCCTCGACCGTCACCACCGAAAGCCTACCGGCGCCGACGGATTCAAGATTGATGAAGAATACGCCGCGGAGCTTATCGCGATGCGAAGCCAAGAAGGCCTTCATGCCGGCGCCATCACAATCCGAGGCGCCCGTTGCCACAAACCAGATATCGTGACCGAGCAGCTCATCATCGCCCATAGAGGCGACAGCCGAGAGCATATCTTCGGAAGAAGCGCCATCGGAAGACGTAGCGCCGCCCTTCCAGCCATCGTTATCGTCCTCGAAGTTATCCCACGAACCGATACCGCGACCGGACTTCTTGGCATCGTAATCGTCTTCGACGCCCAGCCAATCACTCATGCTGTCCTGCTCGTTTTTCCTTTTACAACCGAACAGGCCACCCAGGCCGCGTTTGCGAGACTTGGGTGCCGCTGGGGCGGGAGCCGAAATGGTCTCGATCGGCTGCGCGCCCGACGCAACGGGCATAGAAGGCGCAACGGGTGCCGATGTGGGTTCGGGACCCTGGGCAGTAGCAAAGGGGTCGTTGACCTGGGCAGAGGGATCGGGAAGGTCGAACAGCGACGTGCGAGACGCAACGTTTGCCTGCCTCATAGACGGCAGCGACGGATCGGGGACCGAAGCCAGCGGAGACGAGGAAGGTGCAGGCGACGGTGCCGACGCCGGATCGGGAACATTTATCTGCGGACGCGGCGATGCCTGGGAGGAAATCTGGGCCATAAGGGAATCGACCGTTTCGTCCTGGGTGGGAGCAACATTGGCAACCGTGGCACCGGAACCACTCGGGGTCGGCATGGTGAAAATCTGCGTGGAGTAAGGCCTCGACTCATCCGTCTCGGGAGTCTCGGAAACCGCAGGCACTTCCTCCTGCTCGACCTCGGTCGAATCACCTTGATCGGCTGCCGCGTATTGCTCTTCGTCAGAGTTGGCCTCGACGGACTCGTCCTCGGCAGCATCAATGGGCTCGTCATCGTCTGCCGCGTCGCCCTGCTCATCGGAAACAGGAAGGGGCGCGGCAATTGCGGTGCCTTGCTTTTCAAACGTTATCGTGGAATCGAACTGCGCGGCATCAAACGACATGGTGCTATCGACGTGCTGCTGAGCCTCGAAAGACGTTGTTACCTCAACAACATCCGCTGACGTCGGTTGCTGGGACTCAAAGGACGTCGTAGCTTCGGCAGCGTCGACGGGCCCGGACTGCATAGCCTCGTTCTGCTCGAACTCTTGCGCCGCGCGCTCACGTGCCGCCTCGGCTGCCTGCTGCTGAGCGATAGCCTCCTGCTCGGCAGCCTCGCGTGCGGCAGCGCGCTTCTCCTCGAAATCGTCGACAAATTTCCTGCCCTTTGCAAGCGCACCCTTAAAGAAGTTGGAAGCGCTGGCGCCAATCGAAGAGAACGCGGATGCAATGTCGGCATGCGGCGTTGCCGCGGGAATCTCGGCCGAGAAATCAGTATCGCTCTCGTAAGACACGCGCCTCGGCTGTTCAACGTAATCGTCGTCAGACTCGTCCGCAACGTCTTGCGCCGGCGCGGCGGGAGCCAAAATGTCCAGTCCTGCCGCGGGATCGATCGCGGACACCGCCTCGGGCTCGGCAACGGCAGCGGTAACCGCGGCAGACTCATCATCCGCAGTGACAACGGGCGCAGGCTCGGGCTCAAACGTCGGCTCCTCGCCCTCCTCGTAATCGAGCGTGCAGGACTCGGGAAGCATTCCGAGTGCACGGATGGCATCCGAACCAAAGCGAATGTTGCCGGCGGCGTTGCGATAGAGCTTGGGCTCGGGCTCGGCCGCGGCAGGCTCCTCCGCCGGCTCAGCAGCGGGAACCTCGTCATTGAACTCTTCGGCCTGGACAGCCTGATTCTGATCCTCGGGCACGATGGCGCCAATCAGCGTCTCGTCGGCAGACGCACCCTCAAAGCCCTCAATCTGCTCGTCAAAAGCCTCGCCCTGTTCGGGCTCGGTTTGAGCGTCGGGAGCAATCGGCTGACCGAACTCGTCCTCGGCGTAGGTAGGCTCTTCGTACTCGATGGTGTTGCCGTAGTCGTTTTGCTGCTGGGTCGCGGCATACTCCGCCGCCGCGCGCGCCATTTCCTCGGCACGACGTTTCTGCTCCCCAAAATAGGTATCGAACGGAACATCGTCGGGAAACTCGTTCTCGCCCTGGAAGGGAGCAACGTTGTCCATAACGCCGAGCATAGCGGCGACAGAAGACTTGTTGCACACCGCGCCGGACGTATAGGGAAGAACGTGGCGGTTAGAGATGATGTTTGCCGCGTTGGCAAGTGCAACGAGGGAAGCGAGGATCGCGACAATCCACAGCAGAACCTTGAGCGCGCCGGGGAGCGGCAGGATACGCAGGATGGCAACGGCAGCAGGGGCAATCGTGGCAACGGGCAACAACTTGGCGATGAGCGCACGATACGAAGCATAGGGCTCGCGGGCGAGCAGCTCAGCACGGGGAGAGTCGTAGTGTGCGACAACGACCACCGGGCGGTTGCGCGGAGACGCGAGCGGGCCCGAGGCCTTGTGGTAGGCGATGACATTTTGGCTCACGCCCGTCTTGCCCAGGCGCGAAACCACGGGGTGGCCCGTGCGCTCGAGCACGTAAAGAACGGCGCCGACAATGGCCAGCAAGGTGCCGACCAAGCCGATACCGCCGCCGATGCCCATCAGCAGGGCGCCGGCAAACGCAAGAATACCGGTAACGGCAAATGCCAATCTACTGGGCGCCGGGGCATTGAACTCCTGAACCTCGGGGTCAAAGCCGTGGTTGCGGAAGATCTGAGCGATATCCTCGGCAGCCAAGCGCTCTTCTTCGCTGCATGCCGGCGTAATGCCGGTGTTCTGCAGCAGGTGGTTAATATAGTTCTGGGTGTTCGCCATGTGCGCTCCACATCCATAATCCGACAAATAGGCCCAATGCATGCACATTAGAACCGTATATAGTCGAAAGTATACCCCGAGCGAGCGCAAACGACCGAATTCGGGCCATCTTAACGCCTCGAGCGGACAAGGATATAGCCTAATCTCCATATCGGACTAAAATCATGGCAGCAAACCACCTTCTCATGCGAGGACTCTATGACGGCAAGCGACGCGACCGCGACAATTAAAAAGGGGAATTCGGAGCCCGGTTTCGATAAAACGGCTCAGCGCATCCTCAATCTTTTCTTTGTGCTCAACAGCTCCCCCGAACCGCTGACGACCGAGCAGATCGTCTTGGATTCTGACTTGGGATATGGCTCGGGCAATATCGACTCGGATAAGCGCAAGTTTCGGCGCGATCGTGACAAACTGCTCGAGCGTGGCATCTTAATCAAGGAGGTTCGCCCCGCCGGTGCGCAGGAGACCGAGGAAAGCTCGTGGACAATCGACCGCGAGCACACCTTTGCAGCAGGCGGCCTCATCACCGCAGACGACGCCGATATCCTGCTCAACGCCATCGACCAGACACTAGCGGCCGGCTCATCAACTTTTGCCGCACCGCTTGCCGATATTCGCTCCAAGATTGCCTATCTCACCGGTAGGACGACGGTGGACGAAGCACCAATCCGCCGCTCTCCCACCGTCGATGCGGTATGGAGCGCCTTTGCCGAGCGATGCGCGCTGCGATTTTTATATCAGAACGGACGCGGCGAGCAGAAAGAACGTACCGTCTGCGTCTACGGCATGTTCGAACGCGAGGGCGTGGCGTACTTCTGCGGCCTCGACAATGTCACCGACGGCATCAGGACATTCCGCTGCGACCGTATCGTTCGCGCTTGGCGTCCTTCGAAGGCCTACGCCATCCCTGCGGACTTCAATCTCAACGACTATCTGTTCTTTGAATTCGATTTTGCCGACCGACCGCCCGTTGCAGCCACGTTCTCGTTCGCCCCTCAGACGCAGATCGATATGATCAACGGCCTCACGCGCGGGCGAGGTGAGCTCGCACACACCGATGCGGGATGGACCTGGACCGTTGACGTGCGTGACCTTGAAGCCGCCGCCTCATTTTGCATGGCCCACGCCGTGGACGGCATGAGGCCCGTGGCCCCCAAATCGCTCAAGCAGGCGTGGAACCGCCTCATTGAAAGGACGGTGCACGAGCATGCCCGTGCGTAAACTCACCAGCGAGCAGAGACTCTCGCGCGCCATCGACATCATGGAGGCCCTCTACGCCGCCGGCGAGAGCGGCATGACACGAGCCGAGATTTGCAGCCGCTTTGACATCACAGGGGTGTCGCTCGACGAGATTCTCGAGATCGTCTCGACGCTCGCGGACCGAGAATCGGGCGCGCGCATCATCTGCGAATGCCGCGGCGAGCGTGTGGTCCTCACCGGCGACGCCGGGCATGTTCTACCGTTGCGCCTGAGTGCCGCCGAGGGCGCTGTGCTCAACCACGAACTTGAATCGTTGGGGATCGAGCCACAGACGGCAGCCCGGATTCGGCATGCTCTTCTACCCGAAGAGCTCGGCTATAACCAGCGCGTCTTTGACACCGTCAACCACGGGTCGCACTGGCAGCAGCTGAGCTGCGCCATTCAGGACGGCGTTCGCTGCCGCATCTCGTATCGCTCGATGGACGATGCACGGCCACGCGAGCGTCTGGTCGACCCCTTGCGCATTACGGCAAACGGCGACCAAACATACTTGATTGCCTGGGACATCGCAGTCGATGAGCAGCGCACCTATCGCATGGATAAAATCGAGGGACTCACCTTGACGGAAGACTCCGTCGTGTCTCACGCACCGGACGTCGCATCCCTCCACGATTCCCTTGCCCGGACGCAGCGTAGCGCAAAGCTCTTGATGCCATTCAATATGGCGGAACATCTGGACTGGGCCGGCATCACCCTAATCGAGCGCAGCGGGGCAGACATGGCAATGGTAACCGTGCATTACGGCTCCGAGCGTTGGCTACTGAGCCAGGTAATCGCAGCGGGCGGAGCCATCCGCATCTTGGATGACCCCGCCCTGTCAAAGCGTCTGTGCGATATGGCAAAAACCCTCGTTTGTCCGCTTTAGCGCCGCCGCTCGTGGCGTGCACGCCACAGTTGCAGATAGTGCCCGATCTGCGCCGATTCGATGCGCTGGTAGGAGCTCGTGGGCAGCGACGTTAAGAACTTCTTTCCGTAGCCCTTCGTCACCAGGCGCGGGTCGGCCAGAATCAGCACGCCGCAATCGGTCGACGAGCGGATAAGGCGGCCAGCCGCCTGCTTGACCTCGAGCACCGCCTCGGGCAGCGAATAGCGCGCCCAAGCGCGGTCTTCGCGCAGGTTGCGCTCGCACGAGAGCGGGTCCGTGGGGCTCGAGAACGGCAGCTTGGGAATGATGACGCAGCGCAGCGTCTCGCCGCTGGCGTCGAATCCCTCCCAGAAGGCCTTAAGCGCAAAAAGCGATGAAGTCGGCTCGCTGATAAACCGGTCGCGCAGGCGACGGGGAGATGAGTTGCGCTGCTGGCAGTTGAGTTCCAGACCCGCACGGGCCATCTTGGGCTCAACGCGGGTGTACAGGTCTTCCATGTCGCGCCGATTGGTGAACAGCGTGAGCACCGATCCGCCCATGGCAAGATGGGCGTCGACCAGCACGCGCTCGAGCGCCGTAAGATAGCTCTCACGATCGCGCGGATCGGGTATATCGCCCGCAACGACTACAGCCATGTTCGAATCAAAGTCGTAGCTCGAGTCCAAGTGCAGCGATGAGGATGTCGAAGCACCGATGCGATCGAGGCCGACCGCGTGGTTAAAGTGTTCAAAGCTTTTGGACACCGTCATGGTCGCCGAGGCAAAGATAGCCGTGTGAACCTCGGGCAGCCACTCGGTTGCCAAGGCCTCGCCAATGTCGATGCGCTCTGCGGTCATTGACTCTCCGCCGGCACGCAACCTGCGATTGACCTGCAGCGAATACACGTAGTGTTCATCGGTGCCGTCGATGATGAGTTTGAGGTTCTCGGCCAGCTCGTGCAGGCGGCGCGAGATATCGCCCAGGTCGACAACAACCTCGGGCTTGTCGGCGGCGACAGCCTGCACCAGCGCGTCGACGCTCTTGTCAGCTTGTTCCAATGCATCGATGGCAGCGTAGGCCGACGGTAAGAAATCATGCCAGTCGTCAGATTCGCGCAGCTCGGGGCCAATCCATAGATTGGCATTGTCATAACCCCCACGGGCACGGCGGCCGAGCTCGCGAACGCCATCGAACACGTCGGCGATTGCCATGCTCGCGCGCGCAACCGTCGACGTCGCCTTGGCAGTAAGGCCCAGATAGAGCGTAGAGCCCTCGGAGGTTGCCAAATCACGGGAAACCTGGCTTAGCGCACCGGTGCTCGAGCCACCCAGGCGCTCAAACAGAACGCGTGATTCGTCCGCCGACACCACGCGCGCCCACTGACGGCGCGCCTCGCGCTCGACGGAATGGGCCTCGTCGATTACCCAATGACGAATCGGAGGTAAAATCCTGCCCTCGGCCGCGACATTGCGGAACAGCAGGGAATGGTTGGTGACCACCACGTCGGCATGCGCTGCACGACGGCGAGCGCCGTGGACCAAACATTTATCAGGGAAAAACGGGCAGAGGCGACGAGCACACTCGCGCGAGGCCGTCGTAAAGTCGGGGCGGTTGACGCTGCGCCACCGAATGCCGAGCGAGTCGAGGTCGCCATCGGCTGATTGGCAGACGTACGCCATAATGACCGCGACCGCCGTGAGCGTGTCCGCCGGATCGCGCTTGGTGGTAATCTCGACCTGGCCGCGGCTCATGCGCTCAAGCTTGCGCAGGCACGGATAGTGGTCATAGCCCTTGAGAGCGCAAAATGACAGGCCACCGTCCAGTTGCTCGGCAAGTTTTGGCAGCTCATGGTACATGAGCTGGTCGGCAAGATTGTTCGATTTGGTCGCAATACCAACCGTGATGTTGTTACGGCGTGCTGCCTCGGCAAAAGGCACCAGATAGGCCATCGATTTGCCGACGCCCGTGCCCGCCTCAATTACACGATGAGTGCCCGTGACCAGCGCATCGCGGACCTCGAGCGCCATCGCGATCTGCTCATCACGCGGCTCGTAGGTGGGATACATGCGATTGACCAGGCCACCTGGCGCATAGTCTGCCTCAATCTCCTCACGACTCGGCATCTTGAGTACCGGCAGTTCGTCGGCGTCCACCCGATCGTCGGCGCGATCGGCCTTGAGAACGTCAGCACGAGCGGCGCTGAGAGAGAAGATAGAACCAGGGTTCTGCCCCGCCAAGAATGAGAAGATTGGACGATAGGACCAAGGCACGTCCGGATGCATGTCGGCTAGGCGCGCCATGAGGCCCTGGGGCAAGTCGGTGAGTGCCACGAGCAACACGCGCCATACGCCACACAGGGCGTCGACGTCGGCATTGGCACGGTGTGATACCGAGTCACAGCCAAACAGATCGGCCATAAAAGACAGCTTGTGCGAGGCCAGGCGCGGAAGCGCGATGCGCGACAGCGCCAGCGAATCGATCCAAATATCGCTCACGTTGACGCCGCCTTTGACCGACTCGATAAACGAGCGGTCGAACGTGGCGTTATGTGCGATTACCGGGCAACCACCGACAAAATCGGCGAGAGCGGCGACGGCCTCAACGGCCGACGGGGCATCTGCCACATCGGCATTTGTAATGCTCGTGAGCTCGGTAATCTCGGCGGGAATCAGCTGCTTGGGATGCACGAAGGTATCGAAGCGGTCGACGATCTCGCGGCCCGAAAGACGGGCCGCCGAGATCTCGATCAGCTCGTTGTCCTGCACCGAAAGACCTGTGGTCTCGGTATCGAGGACAATCACATCTTCCTCGATAAGGCCGAAGGACTGCGTTTTGGCGCGTTCGGCAAGCGTGGCATAGGAGTCGATGACAAACTGCGGCGTTCCTGACGAAACCGCGTCCTCGATTAGCATGCAATGCCCGCTCGACGAAGGCCCATACGGATCAGGCTGTCACAGACCTGCGGGAACGTCATGTCGTCGGTGTGGCGGATCTCATCCGGATACAGCGACGTATCGGTCATGCCGGGAATGGTATTGGTCTCGAGGATAACGGGGCCGTCCTCACTCACAATAAAGTCGCTGCGCGAGATACCCAGGCAACCGAGGGCCTTGTGAGCAGCGCAGGCAAGCTCCTGAGCGCGAGTGTAATTCTCGGGTGAAATCTGCGCCGGAATGCGATGGATGTCCGTAGGGTCGACATACTTCACGTCCAGATCGTAGAACTCGCAGTCCTTGGGCTTACGAATCTCGACAATCGGCAGAGCGCGCACGTCGTCCTCGCCGTACACGCCGACGGTGATCTCGGTACCCTCGATGCACTTCTCGACCAGCACTTTGTCGCCGTACTCAAACGCCTTGGCGATTGCCGCGGGCAGCTCGGAGGGCTCATGGACCAGGGAAATGCCATAGCTGGAACCGTTGACGGCCGGCTTCACAAAGCAGCGCTCGCCACAAACCTCGACGATATGATCGATATCGACTTCATCGCCCACCTCGAGCGCGAGGCCGGGGGCAATGGGGATGCCCGCCTTGGCGTACAGGAGCTTAGAGACCTCCTTGTCGGCACCGCAGGCGCTGGCAAGCACGCCCGAGGCCGTGTAGGGGATACCCAGGGTCTCCATGGCGCCCTGCATGGCGCCATCCTCGCCGCCGGCACCGTGCATGGCGATAAACGCCACGTCAAAGCCGCCGGTCGCCATGGTTACCATAAAATCATCGGCAGCCGTGTCGAGCAGCTCCACCGAAGTGTAGCCGGCCTCCTTCAAGGCAACCACGACGTTCTTTCCCGAATTGAGCGAGATCTCGCGCTCAGCGGAATGACCGCCCGCCAAGACCGCTACGTGCATGTTCTCTAGGCTTTTACCCGGCATGGGCAGACTCCTCCTCTATAATTTCTGCAGCTGATACCATATTGTAGCGATACCCTCTACGTTTCCCCAAAATCGAAAGGCTTCCATGAATCCCAGGACTAAATCTCAGGACATTCGCGACTTGAGCCAAAACGATATTCGCGAGCTCGTGGCCGAGCTTGGCCAGCCCGCCTTCCGCGCGAAGCAGCTCATCGAATGGGTCTTTGAGAAGAACGTTTGTTCGTTTGACGATATGACCAACCTTCCCAAGGCTTTCCGCGAGCAGCTTAAAGAGGCTTTTGCCTTTGACACGCCGACTGAACTCACCAAGCAGGTTTCCAAAGATGGCTCTCGCAAGTATCTGCTCGAGTACCACGACGGCGTTTCCGTCGAGACCGTCGGCATGCCCCGTCGTAACAAACTTTCCGTCTGCGTTTCCACCCAGGCAGGCTGTGGCATGGGCTGTGCCTTTTGCGCTACCGGTCTCAACGGCCTCAAGCGCTCTCTGACCGCTCAAGAGATCGTCGACCAGGTACTTCATGTATCCAACGACTTTGGCGAGCGCGCCACGAGCGTCGTCTTCATGGGCCAGGGCGAGCCGTTTGCCAACTACGACGAGGTTCTCAAGGCGCTGCGAATCCTCAACGACCCCGATGGCATCGGTATCGGCGCTCGTCACCTCACCGTCTCTACCAGCGGCGTTATTCCCGGTATTCGCAAATTTGCCGACATCCCCGAGCAGTTCACGCTTGCCGTTTCCCTGCATTCCGCCATCCAGTCGACGCGCAATAAGCTCATGCCCGGTGTTAAGAAGTACACGCTGCTTCGCCTTCACGAAGCGCTTCAGCTCTACACCGAGAAAACCGGCCGCCGCCCGACCTATGAGTATGCCATGATCGAAGGCGTCAACGATACGAATCCCGAAATGCAGGCGCTCTGCGACTTCTGCGAGGGAACGCTGTGCCACGTTAACCTCATTCAGCTTAACGACATCGAGGGTAGCCCGCTCAAGCCGTCGCCGATTCATAAGGTTGAGGATCTTCAGCGTCGTCTTGAGTCCCGTGGCATCGAGACCACGATTCGTAACTCCCGTGGTAACGATATTGACGCCGCTTGCGGACAGCTGAAGCAGCGCTTCAAAGTTCAGAAGAACGCATAGGGGAGTCGCATCCCAAAACGTTTCATGTGAAACATCGAACGACCCCGGTTACAGAATATGCAACCGGGGTCGTTTCATTTATTGACCTTAATTTTGAATCAGCTGCTACCTGTCCCATTTTTACGGCCAAAATAAGGGGTCCTTGTCTCATGAATCAGACAAGGACCCCTCAAAATATGCTGAGTAATTGTTAGGTACCTAATAGCCTACATTTTCCCATTGGTTGCTGACCCAACCTTGATTAATCTTGGGATTCTTCGTTACCTGAGCAGTACGCATGGCAACATCTTCTGTCATAACATCCATTTTCTTTTTGGAAGTATCGACGATATCTTGCGCGCTACGAAGCAAACGACCTCGAAGTTCATCGTCTGTCGCGATCCTATAGCCAGCAAAGGCACCAGCCGCGACAGTCGTCACCAATGCAATCGCTGTTAAAATCTTATTCCTCATCTTGGCCTCCTTGATCAAACTGAATCATTTCGCCAAGAATACGAGAGAGCTCTTCCTCGTCTTTAAACTCAATCTCAATCTTATTCTTTCCACGCGAGCTCTTCACACGCACGTTGGTATTAAAAACCTGACGAAGCACGCGGGCAGCCTTTTTAAAAGACTGAGGCGTTGCAGGCCTCGGCGTCTTAGGTGTCTCTCCGGCAGAAAACAACGGAGCAAGATTTTCTGTCGCTCTTACGGAAAGGCCCTCTGTAACAACTTTCTCTGCAAGTCGAATACGCGCGTCCTCATAGGGAACTGCAAGAATCGCACGTGCATGACCAGCAGTAAGTTTGCCCTCAAAAATCATCTGCTGAACTACTTCGGGGAGATCGAGAAGACGCAGCGAGTTTGTAATTGCAGAGCGTGACTTGCTTACTGCCTTCGACAATGCCTCCTGGGTCATCCCGCTGGCATCAATGAGTTGGCGATAGCCCTTAGCCTCTTCGACGGGATTCAGATCAGAACGCTGAAGGTTTTCGATAAGAGCAAGAGCCAGCATCTCTTCATCATTTACCTCTTTAATGATGACTGGCAATTCTTCAAGGCCAGCAAGCTTTGACGCCTGGTAACGACGCTCACCAGCGATGATCTCATAGCCGTTTCCATGCTTGCGAACCAAAAGCGGCTGCAAAACGCCATGTTCTTGGATTGACTCGCTCAACTCGCGAAGTTCAGTTTCGTTAAAGTGAATTCGCGGCTGATTAGGGTTGGGAACGATATCCTCAATAGGTAGTTTTGTTTCAGATGCGGCATTTGAAGCCGATGCAGCCGAACCGCCGGTCTCATACTCGGCCTCTGAGACCAAAGCATTGAGTCCACGTCCCAATCCGCCACGTTTCTTTACACTAGGCACGCTTGATCACCTCTTTTGCAAGGTTCATATATGCTTTTGCACCCTTATTTTGAGGTGCATAGGTAATTACCGGTTCTCCAAAAGACGGAGCTTCGGAGATTTTAACCGTACGGGGGATTAGAGTCTTAAACGCCTTATCACCAAAGTACGATTGAACCTCCTCAACAACCTGATTCGATAGTGAAGTACGCGAGTCATACATGGTCATAAGCACACCATAGGTGTCTAAGCCCTTGTTCAGCCGTGATTTGACCATCTTCATTGACTCAAGCAGCTTCGTAACGCCCTCGAGTGCGTAATATTCGCACTGGATCGGAATCAAAACGCTGTCTGCTGCGGTCAAAGCGTTGATAGTAAGCAGGCCGAGCGAAGGAGGACAGTCAATGAAAATAAAGTCAAACTCGTCCTGAATCGGCTCAAGCAAATCTTTGAGGCGGGTTTCACGAGCAATTGCGCTTACGAGCTCAATTTCCGCGCCTGCAAGTTGAATTGTAGCCGGAATAACGAATACCTTTTTACAATTTGTATCAAGAACAAGCGATTCTGCCGGCACATCATTCAACAATGCATCATAGATGCAGTGATCAAGGTCTTCTTTTTCAATTCCGAATCCACTGGTGCTGTTTCCCTGCGGATCAAAATCGACAATCAGTGTCTTACGACCCTGCTCACCCAGTGCTGCTGCAAGGTTTACAGCCGTCGTTGACTTACCGACGCCGCCTTTTTGATTGATGATTGCAATGATACGCGTGTCTTTTGCGCTCTTAGAACGCTTAACGTCGCGAAATCCCACGGTCCCTCCTGGTGTGTATTAAAGCTGTCAAACGGAGGATGTTTCACGTGAAACATTCCGAATCGATATCAACCGCCATGTTTCACGTGAAACACTGCAAGTTGTTAGTATCCATTATGTTTCACGTGAAACATCAAGGCAAGCGGATTCTTCTTTGCCACGCCATTTGCACGAGGCAATGAGACAGATGCTGGATGACTCTTCTTAAGAACAATGAACTCCCTGTGACCCAAGCCTTCAGGCAAATCAATTGCGTCATTCAGAAGCAAAGTGAAGCCGCAAATCTTAGCTGCTGACATGCCGGAAGCAAGCTCCTCATCCGAAGGATTGCCCTTGGTTATAACAAATAGCCCTCCATCCTTCAGATACGGAGCCGCATACTCAACAAGAATCGGTAGAGGGGCCAGTGCGCGGGCGGTTACAACAGAGAACTGCTTCTTATGGCTTCGAGCATATTCTTCAAGACGATCATGAACCGCATGAGCATGTTTCAATCCAAGAGCATGGACAAAGGAATTAACCGCATCAACCTTCTTGCCAACAGAGTCAATATAAGTAGCTTTACGATGCGTGGTTATGGTTAATGGAATACCAGGGAAGCCCGCACCTGTTCCCATATCGAGCAAAGCTCCCTCAGGAGCCTTGTTGATATAGGGGAGCAAAACAAGTGAGTCGAGGATATGAAGTACTGCAGCATCTTCTACGTTAAGAATACGGGTGAGATTGGTTGTCTTATTTGTTTCTAGAACCAAATCCAAATGCTGAATACATTTCCTCAGCTCAACATCAGTTACGCTCAAGGAATACTCTTTGCAATAGGAAGTTAGACGACTCAACATCTCGTCAGCCTGCTGATCAGTAAGTACTAACAACGAAAGCTCCTTTCTGACAAAAATCAGTGTATCGAGAACTTTTGACAAAAAAAGGGGACGTGGAAACCACGTCCCCTTAGCATAAGCTCGAGAAGATTATCGAGCAACAATCACCACATGGCGATCAGGGTCAGAACCCTCAGAATGAGTATCGACGGCATCATTGCCACGAAGTGCAATGTGAACCAGTCGACGCTCGTAGGCATTCATGGGCGGAAGCGAAACACTCTTATGAGTGCGGATGGCACGCTCGGCAGCAGACTGAGCCATGGAAGCAACCTTGTCCTGACGGCGACTCTTGTATCCCTCTACGTCCACTACAACCGGATACCTAAAGCCAAGTTTGCGGCTCACCAGCAAAGAGAACATAACCTGAAGGGCATCAAGGGTGCGACCATGACGGCCAATGAGAACAGCAAGGTCGGGAGCCGTTACATCCAAAATCAGCTCACCCTCGTCGCCCTCATACTCATCGATAGGAGTGTTGGCGGCATCGAAGTGCGAAAGGATGGAACGCAGGATGGAAATCGCAACATCGGCAATGGTGTCGAGCTCCTCATCGGTCAGCTCTTCACCAGCCTTGTAGCGCTGTGCAATCTCGGGATAATCGCCCGCGACCTGCGGGGCAACCTCCTCAAGCATATCCTCGATGATCTCTTCAGACATAACGTACTCCAAAGGTTAGGTACCTAAATAAGATTGATATCCCGTTACTTCTTCTTGTGCGGGCGCGGCTTCTTCTCTCGACGAGTGACCTCAACCTGCAGCGGAGCGTTCTTAAGACGCTCCTCCTCATCGGCCTTCGCCTTGTCGATGACCTTCTGCGTCACAAAAATCTGCTGGATAACCTGCCAAGCAGACGAGACGTCATAGTACAGCAGAACACCAACGGGAAGGCTCCAGCCCATCCAAAGCATCATGACCGTCATGACAACGGCCATCATACGCATGCTCTGAGCCTGCTGGCCGGTCTGGTTGCGCGACATATAGAGCTGCGGAATCAGGGTCAGGACGGCGAACAGGATCAGGCAAACCAGCGCAGGCAGTGCAACCATAAAGCCATCGGCAAAGGAAGCGCTCGGCGTGGTGGTCAGGTCGGGCAGGATGTTGAAGAACGAGAACGTGCCGTCGTTAAAGTACTGCGGCAGGTTGCGCAGCAATGTAAACAGGGCGAACAGGATAGGCATCTGAATCAGCAGCGGCAGACAGCCAGCCATGGGGTTGAACTTGTTCTCGCTGTAGAACTTCTGCATCTCCTCGGCCTGACGCTGGGGGTCGTCGGCATAGCGCTCCTGGATCTCGAGCATCTTGGGCTGCAGCACCTGCATGCGAGCCGTCGACTTGGTCGACTTGAGCATAAGCGGCGTCAGCAGCAGACGGATGATGACCACCAGAATGATGATGGACAGGCCCCAGTCGACCGCAAAGGTCTGGATGAGCTTGAGCAGCTCGAAAAGGATGTTAACGATCCAATCCCACATGTAAGTTTTCCTCCGATAGCGAGTGCCCGCTAGGGCACAGGGTCATAACCGCCGACGTGCAGGGGATTGCAGCGAGCGATGCGCCTCACGGCAAGCCAGCAGCCTCTCAAAACACCGTGCTTCTCAATCGCCTGGACGGCGTATTGCGAGCACGTTGGGTAATAAATGCAGGCGTCAGGCAATAAGGGCGAAATAACCTGTTGATATATGCGAATAGGAGCGATGGCAACACGTCGCAAAACGTGATTGCTCATCGCTCCTCCCCGGCAACGCCGGCGCGCTTCATAAGCGAACGCAACGCCTTGTCCATCTCCTGCGGCGAGGAAACCCTCGTCTTGGGAGTTGCAAACAAGATGATGTCATAACCCGCAACGGGAAATCCGCAGCTGCGGGCGGCCTCGCGCATCACACGCTTAGATCGGTTGCGCACGACGGCACAACCGAGTCGCTTAGCACCAACGAAGGCGACCCTTCCGGAGTCGCCTTCGCCAACCGATTCACATATGGTCATTCGAATCAGAGGGTGATTGAAACGACGCCCCTGACTGAACACATGCTCGAAATCTTGCCGAGACTTAATAGTCTTCATGCGAGATGTGTGTATCGCTGCTAGACAGTGAGACGCTTGCGGCCCTTGGCACGACGACGGGCGAGCACGGCACGACCACCCTTAGTGGCCATACGGGCACGGAAGCCATGGGTCTTGGCACGCTTACGCTTATTAGGCTGATACGTACGCTTCATCTTAAGTTCCTCCTGCTGCATTTCGAGTGTCCGCGGGGACGCGGACGCAGATATAGACACGTGAGCTTGAAGATTGTAGGGAAATCAATGTTCAAATGTCAAGAAATCAAAGGTAAAAGGTTGCGCAGTTCACACGGTTCCCCCATAAGCCAAGCTCGATTTAGCGGTGCATGGCAACTTTTCACGATATTTCATCGAGTTTTCAACAGGTCATGTTGGCAATGTTGAGAACTTTTCGTCCGTTTTCCAAAGTTTTCAACAAGTTTTGAAAAGTTGCCGAAAGATGAGAAACGTTGCACGGTGAGCTACTATTTGTTCGAAACCTTTTGAAAGATTGCGAGCGGCATGTCTGACGACTTTTACACCATGGTCGATTCCGGAGACCCGGCACCCGACAACGAGCACATCACCGGCGTGCGCGAAGAGCGTGCGGAAGGCGAGCAGACGACCACGCAGGCGCCAAAAGCCATGTACGCCGCGCGCATCGCCGTCTATGACGACATGCTGTCGACACCGCGGGTGATCGTCATTGATCCGCAAGATGTCCGCACGTATTTGGAAGAGACGACCAACACCGTCTACCAGTGCATGAAAGAACAAGGTGGCCATATCTCGCTCATGGTCATCCGCGAGATTGTCGAAAACTTTATCCACGCACACTTTGCCGAGCCCATCATCTCGATTCTGGACGGCGGAGACACCATCCGCTTTGCTGACCAAGGACCCGGCATCGACGACAAGGAACGTGCTTTCGACTTTGGCGTTACCAGCGCAAACAGCAAGATGAAGCGCTATATCCGTGGAACCGGAGCAGGGTTTCCCATGGTGCAGGAGTATTTGGAAAACGCCGGCGGTGCCGTATCCATCGAGGACAACATGGGCAAAGGCACCGTGGTTACGGTAAGCCTGAACCCTAAACGCGTGCAGGAAATCGAGCGTGCCGGCGGACGCGACGCTGCCGTGCGGCCCGAGACGGAGCAGCCCACATATCCCCTGCCGGGAGCTTTTGCGCAGCAGCCCATGGCAACGCAGCAGATGCAGCCCCCCGTGGGACAGATGCAGCAGCCCGGAATGCCTCCTACACAAGAACCCCAAGCGGCATCGATGTCGATGCCGCCAAGCATGCCAGAGGCCATGTCGCTGGCGGATCAGGATACAGCAGCAATGCAGCAGGCGACAGGGGCACCGGGTGGCCAGCAAATGGGCTATCAGCCGTACCAACAGGGATATCCATATCAGCAGATGCCGCCACTGGGGTATGGCCAGCAGTTCCCGCAGCAGTACCAGCAGGGATATCAGCAGCCGTACCAGCAGATGCCGCAGCAGCAGTACAACCCCTGGGCCCAGCAGATGCCGCAGCAGCAGTACAACCCCTGGGCCCAGCAGATGCCTCCGCAGCCTTACCAACAGTGGCCTCAAAGTTTTCAACAGCAAATGCCGCCGATGCAGAGTTCTCAACAACCAGCAGCTCAAATGATGTATCCTAATGCAGCAAATCAGTATGCGCAGCCACAACCGGACGTGTTCGTAAGCGATCGCGGCAACGCCGCACTGGGCTATTTGGCGCAAAATCAAGCGTGCGGTGCAACCGATCTGGCGAGGGCGTTTGGAAACTCGGCCCCCACTTGGTCACGCACGCTCAATGACTTGGCGCAGGCTGGCTTGGTCATCAAGCATGGCCAGAAATACCATCTGACCGAACTCGGCGCCGCTCGCGTGCGAGCTCAGAGCTAAAGAACGGGAGAGACAGTGGACGAGGAAGCAAGCATCATCCTGGGGGACGCCATCGCCTTTTGCCAGCGCGACGGCCAAGATGCACGCCTCATCAACATGCTGAGGCAATCGCGCGCCATAAGCCTGACCGAAGATACGCTCACGATCGAGGCCCCCTCGCGCTTTGCCATCGCGCAGCTCAAAAAGCATCAGCCGACTATTGAGGCCTATCTGGAAGAAATCGCCTTTGCACCGATCGCGCTCGACATCGTGGCACCGCAAGGCGCCGCAACGGAATCCGCTGCCGCGACGGCGCCCGCCACGGCTCCCGCCGCTTCCCCGGCGGCACCGGCCTCCGCAGGCGACGTGCCGACAATCGAGCACCAGCACAGCGATGTTTCCCGTGAAACCATGGCACCGTTGCCGACCGCGGCGGCGACGCCAACGAACGCGCCCGTCACGCACATGCCCATCGCTCACGACGCAGCGGCGGGCGCGGATTCGGGCATTGCAATCAAAAACACGCTCTCGGCCGACGATTTTCGTCGCATGATGAACCAGATGAAGGGCGGGGCGCCGACTAAATCCACGCAAGCCGCGACCCCCACCTCACCCATGCCAGCACCGACCGTGCCGGCCGAGCAGAATACGGATGGAGCCCCACTCGCCGCGAACTCAAAATTTACCTTTGAGAACTTTGTCTACGGCCCCGAGAACAGCCATGCCTATCGCTCGGCACTCAAGTTTGCCGCCCTCGCGGACGAGCGCGGCACGTGCACATCACTGTTCATCTACGGCAAATCGGGCCTGGGCAAGACGCACCTGCTGCTTGCCATCAAAAACGAGCTCGCCGAGAAGTCGCCCGAGATCAAGGTCAAGTACGCCAACTCCCAGGCATATCTGGACGACCTGATGACCGAGTTCGACCGCCAAAAGAAGAGCAACGCCCCCATCATGCAGGCGTACCACGGCGTGGACGTGCTCATCATCGATGACATCCAAAACATCATCGGTAAGCGTGCGAGCGTGGACTACTTTTTCCAGCTCATGGACGAGTTCATCCGCAATAACAAGAAGGTCGTCATCGCGGCAGACCGTGCCCCCAAGGACCTGAGCATGGACGAACGTCTGACCAGTCGCTTCAACGCCGGCATGCTCTGCCTGGTCGCAGAGCCCAGCTACGAGATGAAATACAAGATCTTGCAGCGCTATTACGAGAACACCATCGTCGCCGCTCCCGAGGCAGGCGACGACTCACTGCTGGCGGCCTACGGGGGCGACGGCGGGCACCTGACCGATGAGCACTTTAAGCACATGGCAGAGGTGTCGGGCACCAACATCCGCGAACTCGAGAGCTTCTGCGAGCGCTGCGCCGGCGAGGCGGGCGACCGCGAGCGCGAGGGTGGGGAACTCACCTTTGACGATATCGACGCCATCGCCAGCCAGTACTTCGACACATCGGCCAAAAAGATCAACGTCCAGACGGTTCAGTCCGTCATCGAAGAGCAGTACGGCGTGACGCACGAGGAGCTCATCGGCCCGCGTCGCAACGCCAATATCGCCAAAGCACGCCATATCGCTATCTACCTGGCCATCGAAATGTGCGAGATGACGACCACGGCGGTAGGCGCCGAATTTGGCAACCGCAACCACTCGACTGTCAGCACGAGTTATAAAAAGGTCCAGAAGATGATCCAGGAAGACCGCACCGTCACCGAAGACCTCAAGTCGCTGCGCGATAAAATTACACTGCACTCGTAGGGAAATAGAGACACCTGTTGAAAACTTGTCGAAACCACGGGCATAAGGTGTCTAAAACCCAATCCGCGGTGATGAAAAGTTTTGCGCAGGTTTTGAACGTGGAAAACCACCCCTTTTGCACACAGGTTGCTGTCGATTCTCTTTCTGGGTCTGACCTGCGTCTTTGGGAGTAATCAACAGTTTCGTCAGTGCTATTACTATTATTAAGATATTTATATCTATAGAAAGGTATTAAAAGATGAAGTTCACCGTCAGCCAGAGCTCGCTTACACAAGCCATCGGCGTCGTTATGAAGGGTGTCGCTTCGGCATCCACCCTTCCCATCCTGTCGGGCGTGCTCGTCAAGGCGCAAGACGGCATCTTGGAATTCCAGACCTCTAACTACACCATCTCGATCCGTCATCGCATCGCGGCGCATGTCGAAGAAGAGGGCGAGATGGTTATCCCCTGTAAGATGCTCTCCAATATCACCAAGACTCTCCCCGATGCCCCGGTCACCTTTGAGCTGTCCGAGCGCCAGGTGCTGATTGGTTGCGAGAAGAGCTCTTTCCGCCTGAACACGCTCGATGCCAATGACTTCCCCGAGTTTCCGGCCTATGCCATCGAGAGTGCCGTGGAGCTGCCGACCGATATCTTGTCCGAGATGGTCGGCCGCGTGTGGCGCGTCACCTCGACCGACAAGGCCCGCCCCATCCTGGGCGGCGTGCACATGAAGGTCGAGAACAACACCGTGCGCCTGGTGGCGACCGATTCCTTCCGCTTGGCCGTGTGCGATACGCAGGTCGAGACCTCAACCCTCGAGGGCTCCTTTGAACTCAACGTTCCGGCCGACGCCTTTAACGACGCGCTGAACATCATGGCCAGCCAGGCGACCATCATGATCGGGGCTACCGACACCCAGGTCGTCTTCGAGGCCGGCAACACCACCTACGTGTCGCGCCGCATCGAGGGCGTGTACCCCAACTACAAGCAGCTCATCCCCGATTCGTGCGTGACGAGCGTCAAGATCGACGTCGCCGCCTTTAACGCCGCCCTCAAGCGCGTGGCCGTTATCGCGAGCGCCAACCCCGCCGTCAAGTTCGAGATCGATGTCGAGAACGGGCAGATGGGCCTGTCCTCCATTTCCAATGACCAGGACCTTGCGCAGGAGACGATCGATGTCGAGGCCGAGGGCGAGTCGGGCACCATCGCCTTCAACTACCACTACATCTTCGGCTGCCTCAATGCCCTGTCCAAGGAGAAGGAGATCACGCTGGAGCTCAAGAGCTACTCGCAGGCGGGCATCTTCAAGTCCTACGACAAGATCAACTACCTGTACCTGGTCATGCCGGTCCGCATCTAGCGCTGCGCCATGACCATGTTCGCCCGCGATCTTTCCGTCGCGCACTACCGCAGCTTCGAGAGCTATCGTCTTGCCCTGGACGAGGGCGTGACGATACTTGCGGGACCAAACGCGGCGGGAAAGACCAATCTCATAGAGGCGCTGCAGCTGCTGACGAGCGGCGCCTCGTTTAGGCATCCGACCGCAGCCGAGCTCGTCCATGACGGCGTGGGCTCGTGCAAGGTCGAGCTGAGGCTCGAGGGCGACGGCCGCGTGCTTGATATGGGATTGAGCGCGGAGGACGGTAAGCGCTCGTTTAGCCGCAACGGCAAGAGGTGCTCTGCCGCCGGTGTACGCGGGGTTCTGCCGAGCGTGCTGTTTTGCCCTGACCATCTGGACATGGTTAAGCGAGGCGCCAGTGTGCGCCGCGCCGCCCTCGATGACTTTGGCATGCAACTGAGCGCACGCTATGCCGATCTTGCGAGCACCTATGGGCGCTGCGTGACCCAGCGTAACGCCTTGCTCAAGGAGACCTGGTGCTGCCGTGAGATGCTCGGCGCGTGGAACGATTCGATTGCCCGCGCGGGCGCGGCTCTGCTCGTGCACCGGTTGGCCCTGCTCGACCGGCTGGCGGGCCATGTACACACTGCCTACGGGCAAGTGGCGTCCGGCGAGGCTGCCAACGTGACCTATACGTCCACACTGGGGGATTTGCCCCAGGTCGAGGATCGCGAAGAGCTGAAGGGCTGGGCGTACGAGCGCATGCTGGCTGCCCTTGATGAGCACGCCGACGAGGAAATTCGCCGCGGCGTGACGTTGGTGGGACCGCATCGCGATGAGATTGAGTTTACCGTGGCGGGTCGCTCCGCCCGTTCATTTGCCAGCCAAGGTCAGCAGCGAACGTTGGTTCTGGCCTGGAAGGTGGCGGAGGTGGCCGTGGCTCGCGATGTCCTGGGCACCGCCCCGTTGCTGCTTTTGGACGACGTGATGAGCGAACTCGACGGCGAACGCCGCGGTGCTTTTCTGCGGCTGATCGGCGATGATATCCAGACGGTCATAACCACGACCAACCTGGGGTATTTTACCGATGACCTGCTTGATCGAGCCAAGGTGGTGAGCATGGGTGAGACGTGCTAATTACGAGCGCGAGAGCGAAACGGTTGCCTTCAGTGGATTTTTGAACGCAGAGCGTCAGCGCATCCTGGCGGCCGCGACACCTGAGCGCCGCGCGCAGATGGAGGCTGCCGAGGAGTCGCGCGCGGTCTATCGCGCGTGGAACGCGGTGTGCTCGGGCACGCGCGAGGGGCGGCATGTGACGGGCTTGCGCTACCTGCCCGAGTCCAATGAGCTGCTGGTATATCTCGATTCGCCCTCGTGGACGCAGGAAATGACGCTGTTGCGCGAGATCATCCGCGCGCGCATGGAGCGCGCCGGTGCGCATGTGGACGGCCTGGTGTTCAAAACCACCGCGCCGGGTCACACGCCGCCCGCCGCCAAGCAGCGCCTGCGCCCGGCGACGACCGAGCGCCCGCCGGCCCCGCACGCCGACCTAAGTGAGGCCGAGCGCACCGAGATTGAGCGCCAAGTGGCGCCCATCGAAGACCAAAAACTGCGCGAGGCCCTCGAGAATGCCATGAGAGCCAGTGCCGAGTGGGCCAAGGGCGTAGAAAGCAAAAAAGAGCCTTAAATCGCATCTGGTGGCCTTGTAGAGCCAAATACCCTCGTTCCCGAGGGTATTTTTTTACGATAAACTAGTAAGGCTGTACACATTTTCTTGACTGAAGGAGGACGTGTGGCAAACGAAAACGATTACGATGGCGGCGAGATTAAGATTCTCGAAGGTCTCGAGGCCGTTCGTAAGCGCCCGGGCATGTATATCGGCTCGACGAGCGCCAGCGGTCTGCATCACCTGGTGTGGGAGATCGTTGACAACTCCGTCGACGAGGCCATGGCCGGTTTCTGCACCGAGATCCAGGTGACGGTCCACGCCGACAACTCCATCACGGTCGTCGACAACGGGCGCGGCATCCCCGTCGACGAGCACCCTGTTAAAAAGATCCCGACGCTCGAGGTCGTCATGACGATCTTGCACGCCGGCGGTAAGTTCGATAACTCGGCCTATAAGGTTTCGGGCGGCCTGCACGGCGTTGGTATCTCCGTCGTCAACGCACTGTCCAAGCGCGTGGTCGTTCAGGTTCGTCGCGACGGCAACACCTACGAGATGGAGTTCTCGCGCGGCAAGACCGTTAAGAAGATGGAGGTCGTGGGCACCTCGGATTCGACGGGCACCACCGTCACCTTCTGGCCCGACGACGAGATCTTCGAGACATGCATCTACGATTTCGATACGCTGCACAACCGTCTGCAGGAGACGGCGTTCCTCAATAAGAACCTCAAAATCGTGCTGACCGACGAGCGCGAGGCGACTCCCCATGTGGAGGAGTTTTGCTACGAGGGCGGCATCATTGACTTCGTCAAGTTCCTCAACGAGGGCAAGGACGTCCCCGAAGCCTTTAAGGAGCCCATCTACATCGAGGGCAAATCGGACCCGGACGCGCCTGTGACCAAGATGGGCGAGGTCGAGGTTTCCCTGCAGTGGAATAGCGGTTACGGCGAGAACGTCATGTCGTTTGCCAACGACATCTACACTCCCGAGGGCGGCATGCACCTTGAGGGCTTCCGCACCGCGCTCACCCGCGTAATCAACGACTACGCACGCAAGCAGAATCTGCTCAAGGAAAAAGACGCCAACCTGACCGGCGACGATGTGCGCGAGGGCCTTTCGGCCGTTATCTCGGTCAAGCTGCCCGACCCGCAGTTTGAGGGTCAGACCAAGGCCAAGCTCGGCAGCTCCTATATGCGCGCGCTCACGCTCAAGATCGTGACCGACGGCCTTGCCGATTACCTCGAGGAGCATCCCAAGCCCGCTCGCGAGATCGTCAAGAAGGCGCAACAGGCCTGCAAGGCGCGCAATGCCGCCCGCAAAGCGCGCGAAGCGACCCGTCGCAAGAGCCTGCTCGAGACGGCGTCCCTGCCCGGTAAGCTCGCCGACTGCTCGGTGCGCGATGCCGAGCTGACCGAGCTCTTCATCGTAGAGGGCGACTCGGCAGGCGGTTCGGCCAAGGACGGCCGTCGCCGAGACATCCAGGCGATTCTGCCCCTGCGCGGCAAGATTTTGAACGTCGAACGCGTTGGTGACCATCGCGCGTTCTCGAGTGACACCATTCAGTCGCTGATTACCGCGATCGGCTGCGGCGTCACGACGAGTGCCGGCGACGGCGGCGACTTCGATATCACCAAGGCGCGCTACCATAAGATCATCATCATGACCGATGCAGACGTCGACGGTGCGCATATCCGCATCCTGCTGCTGACGTTCTTCTACAAGTACATGCGTCCGCTGATCGATGCCGGCTACGTCTATGTTGCCTGCCCGCCCATCTTTGGCATTAAGGTGCGCAACAAGATCCACTACGTGTATCCCAACGGCCGCCAGCCCGAAGACGAGATCCTGCGCGACACCATCCAGAGTCTGGGCCTGAACCCCGACGATAACGACGAGGACGGCAAGATTACCAAAAAGCGCAAGGGCTATACCGTCCAGCGCTACAAGGGCCTGGGCGAGATGGACCCCAAGCAGCTTGCCTCGACGACGATGGACCCCAAGACCCGCATTCTGCAGCGCGTGTCGATCGAGGACGCCGTGGTGGCGGACCGCGCCGTGCGCGAGCTGATGGGTTCCGAGGTCGGCTATCGCCGCGAGTACATCGAGAAGCATGCACATGATGCACGATTCCTTGACGCTTAAGAGGAGGTAACGTGGCAGACGATATCAACAACAATGAGGGTATGGATGAGGCCGGCGATGCCGGTATGCCCGATGATCTGAAGCGCCTGCTTGCCCGTGCTGAGCAGGGCGAGGACGGCGACCCGGACGCCTATAACCCCGATGCCGATGATGATGAGGAAGAGGACGACGACGCCGAGCTCGAGGAGAGCTTTGGCGAAGTCGACCGTGGTGCCTCGGCCGGCGAGGATATCAACGGCGGTCAGCTCCAGATTTCGGAGTTCGGTCGCGAGATGAAGCAGTCGTTCATCGAGTATTCGATGTCGGTCATCACGGCGCGCGCCCTGCCGGACGTGCGCGACGGCTTAAAGCCGGTGCACCGCCGCATCCTGTACGCGATGAACGAGAGCGGCATCTACCCCAACCGCCCGCACAAGAAGTCAGCCTGGACGGTCGGCGAAGTTATCGGTAAGTACCACCCGCACGGTGACTTTGCGGTCTACGAGGCCATGGTCCGCCTGGCACAGTGGTTCTCCATGCGCACGCCGCTCATCGACGGTCATGGCAACTTCGGTAACATCGACGGCGACGGCGCGGCAGCCATGCGTTACACCGAGAGCCGCCTGGCAAAGCCCGCCATGGAACTGCTGCGCGACCTGCAGAAGGATACCGTCGACTGGCAGCCCAACTACGACGAATCGCTCGCCGAGCCCGTGGCACTGCCTGCGCGCTTCCCCAACCTGCTGGTCAACGGCAGCCAGGGCATCGCCGTCGGCATGGCCACCAACATCGCCCCGCATAACCTCGCCGAGGCGATCGAGGCCACCTGCTACCTGATCGACAACCCCGACGCCACCGTCGACGAGCTCATGCAGATCATGCCCGGTCCGGACTTCCCCACCGGCGCCATCATCATGGGCAGCGCCGGCATTAAGCAGAGCTACGAGACCGGCCGCGGCTCCATTACCGTGCGTGCCAAGGCGCACGTGGAGTCCACCAAGACCGGTCGCAGCCGCCTGGTCTTTACCGAGATTCCCTATATGGTCAACAAAGGCACCCTGCAGGAGAAGATCGCCCAGCTCGTCAACGACAAGCGCATCGAGGGCATCTCGGATATGCGCGATGAGTCCAACCAGAAGGGTATCCGTCTGGTCATCGAGCTCAAGAAGGGCGTCATTCCGCAGGTCGTGCTCAACAACCTGTATAAGTACACCTCGCTGCAGACGACCTTTGGCGCCAACAACCTGGCGCTCGTCAACGGCGTTCCCAAATGCCTGAGCCTGCGTGAGATGCTGCAGCACTACATCGACCACCAGGTCGACGTCGTCACTCGCCGCACCCGCTTCGACCTTAAGAAGGCCCAAGCCCGCGCGCATATCCTCGAGGGTTATCTTATGGCTCTCGACCATATCGACGAGGTCATTAGCATCATCCGCTCCTCGCAGACCGACTCCGAGGCCAGCAGCCGCTTGATCGAGCGCTTTGGCTTTACGCCCGAGCAGACCACGGCCATCCTCGAGATGAAGTTGCGCCGCCTGACCGGCCTGGAGCGCGACAAGATTCAGGAAGAGTTGGACGGCCTGCGCCGCGCCATCGCCTACTACGAGGACCTGCTGGCGCATGAGGAGAAGATCCTGGGCGTCATCAAGGAAGAGATGCGCGAGATCTCCAAGAAGTTCGGCGACAAGCGCCGCACCGAGATCAGCCAGGTTGAGAAGGACCTGGATGTCGAGGACCTCATCGCCGACGAGGATATGGTCGTGACCATCACCCACACCGGCTACGTTAAGCGTATCCCGGTGGCCGCCTACCGTGCCCAAAAGCGCGGTGGCAAGGGCGTGTCGGGCGTCAACCTCAAAGAGGACGACGTCATCGACGAGATGTTCATCGCGTCCACGCACGAGTACGTGTTGTTCTTCTCGAGCAAGGGCAAGGTCTATCGCCTGAAGGTGCACGAGCTGCCGGTGGGTACGCGCCAGGCGCGCGGTACCGCGATCGTCAACCTGCTGCCCTTCGAGGAGGGCGAGAAGATCGCGAGCGTCATCAGCTGCCGCGAGTTCCCAGCCGACGAGTACCTGATGTTTGCCACCAAGAGCGGCATGGTCAAGAAGACCGTGATGAGCGCATATGACCGCAGCCGTCGCGACGGCCTGATCGCTATCAACCTGCGTGACGACGACGCGCTGCTGAACGTGCGCCGCGTGCGCGAGGGCGACAAGATTATCCTGGCCACCACCGCGGGCAAGGCGATCATGTTCTCCGAGGAGCAGGTGCGCGCCACCGGCCGCGATACCAGCGGCGTTCGCGGTATTGGTATGAAGGACGGCGTGAGCGTTCTGGGCATGGAAGTCACTAACGGCAACGGCGATCTGTTCGTCATCACCGAGCGCGGCTACGGCAAGCGCACGCCGGTCGCGGACTACCCGGAGCAGAATCGCGGCGGCCAGGGCGTCTACACCATCCAAATGACCGAGCGTAAGGGTAACCTTGCGGCCATGAAGACGGTGGGCCCACAGCACGAGCTGTTCATCGTGACGGAGGGCGCGACGGTCATTCGCGTCAAGACCGACGAGATCAGCCAGACCGGCCGCGCCACCCAGGGCGTCAAGATGATGACCGTCGACGACAACGACCGCATCTGCGCCGTAGCCCGCATGACGGCCGCCAAAGAGAAGCCCGAGGGCGAAGGTACCGAGGCCGCAGCCGACACCGAAGAGGCCCCAGTCGACCTAGGCGACGGCAACGACATGTCAGAGGATCTCCTCGACGAGTAAGTAGTCCTCTCCGGTCAAAAACATCAGACCCCATATATCGGCGGTCGGCGCACCTGCGCGCCGACCGCTTTTTTGAAAACCTAGGGACCCGCGTTCGCCCCGGCCGCCCGGCGGCATATGAAGTCGATCGCGAGTTCCGCACGAGCCGGAGAGCACTTAATGTGCTCTCCGTGCGAGTCAGGGCTGTCTGAGCAGGCGACTTCATATGCCGCCGGGCGGCCGGGGCGAACCCCTCCAAAGATTTTCAAAAAAGTTGTTGACGCGCGCGTAACGACTCGTCTAATATATCCCTTGCGCGATGGACCTGTAGCTCAGTTGGTTAGAGCGTCCGGCTGATAACCGGGAGGTCACAAGTTCGAATCTTGTCAGGTCCACCACTTTCTTTCGCAATAAACACCCCAGCGAGAGCCGAGTCGCCGCTGGGGTGTTTATTACTGTCTCCGTGGGGGTTTAGCTCAGCTGGGAGAGCGCGGGCTTTGCAAGCCTGAGGTCAGGGGTTCGATCCCCCTAACCTCCACCATGATGGACCTGTAGCTCAGTTGGTTAGAGCGTCCGGCTGATAACCGGGAGGTCACAAGTTCGAATCTTGTCAGGTCCACCATCAAAACTGTGAAGAGCCCTGAGGCGTTGCCTCGGGGCTTTTTTCTTGTTTGCGATAAATCTCATTTTGGTTTTGTGTGCTGTGCGAAAGATTGGGTAGTATAGCTATTCAATGCGGCAACCCTGCCGCGTGTTAACCGCTACGTACCGGAGGTGTTCCATGGTTCGTGTCGACATAGAGACCATCGTCATGGCCGCCGGTCCCGTGCCATCGCTTATCGTGCTTCGCGAGCGCTGCAGCAAATCGGACTCGCCCGCGCCGTTGCGTTCCCTTTCCATTCAGACTGGTTCGTTTGAGGCTGCTGCCATTAGCCGTGGCATCGATAGCGGCCGCGCCGAGCGCCCGATTACCCATGACCTGCTGCTCGATACTGTTAGCGCCCTGGGCGCCAAGCTCGAGCGCATCGAGATCGTTCGCGCCGAGCCGCCGGTGTTCTACGCGACGATCGTCGTACTGGCCGATGGTGACGAGCGCAAGATCGACGCCCGTCCCAGTGATGCCATTGCCCTTGCCGTGCGCAGCAATGCCCCCATGTTTGTGGAAGACGACATCATGAATCGCCTGGGCACTGTTTCTACCCATGCCGAGGAAGTCGACGACGAGCAAGAGTTCGAGAAGTTCGACGAGTTCGTCCATACGCTTTCCCCCGATGATTTCTAAATGCGGGGCGGCCAGGTTGCGGAGCGTTCGCTGATGGCCGGCGGCATGTCTGCCGAGGCAGCGGCTATCGCGCGTGAAGCCCAGATGCGCTCGGAGGCATCCGAGGCGGCTCGCATTGCCTATGTGACGCAGGCCCGCACGCTTCGTGAACGCCGCGGCTCGTTTATCAAGATGGTTGTCATCTCCGTCCTTGTCGCGGCAATCTGCTCGCGCCTTCGTGGTACAGTTGGTGCGCTTGGGTTTTCGATCTCTACGGGCCTGGTGATCTGGGGTGTGGTCGACGCGGTAATGCTGACTAGTCAGATCAAGGTGCTCGACAAGCGCGCGATGGATATGATGCGCGCCCGTGACGCTGCCGCTAAGATCGCCGCCGAGGCACAGGAACTGTAACGACGCCGGACTCGATGGGAAGGTCTAAAGATGGCACAGGATATGCAGGACGCCGGTAACGTCTCCGCCGAGCTCGACGCCATGGTGTGCGATCTGATCGGCGCCTTCTTGGACGACCTGGCCGCGGGCGAGAACCCGGGCGTGGTCGTGGCAATCGAGGACGCTGCTTCCAACCGATATCTGGCGGCGCTCGACGAGGACGGCGAAGAGGCGTGCCTGGAGGCGGCCACCAACTTTATCTCCGAGCACAAGATGGGCCTTAAGGACGAGGGTCTGGGCCGCATCGCCCGTTACGCCATCGGCTACACCGGTTGTGTCGAGATCGATGGCGGCTACCATGACGCCCTGCTCGTGAGCTTCTTCGAAACCACGCTCGAGAGCGGTTTTTCGGCATATGTGCTGTATGAGGGCATGGGTGCCGGCGATGGTTTTATGTGGAGCGACCCTGAACCTGCAGGTGAGGAAACCCCTCTTATCTAAAATCGCTAAAATAAACGAGTTTTCGGTAAAAGGCTCAATATTCCCGCTGAGCGTTGCATTGCTGGGCGGGTCGCATACGCGTGCCGTTTGTATATGGATAGAAGATAGGGGAACTACATGCGCGTAGACAATCTGAGGAACATCGCCATCATCGCCCACGTCGATCACGGCAAGACGACGATGGTCGACAAGCTCCTGCGTGCCACGGACGCCTTCCGTGCCAACCAGCAGGTCGAGGACCGCGTCCTGGACTCTAACGACCAGGAGCGCGAGCGCGGCATTACGATTCTCGCCAAGAACATCTCTATCGAGTACAAGGACGTTAAGATCAACGTCATCGACACCCCGGGCCACGCCGACTTTGGCGGCGAGGTCGAGCGCGTGCTGCGTATGGCCGACGGCGCCCTGCTGCTGGTCGACGCTTTTGAGGGCCCCATGCCCCAGACCCGCTTCGTGCTGCGTCACGCTATCGACACCGGCCTTAAGATCATGATCGTCATCAACAAGATCGATCGTCCGGGCGCAAACCCCGAGAAGGCCTACAACGACTGCCTGGACCTCATGGCCGACCTGGGTGCCACCGACGACCAGCTTGAGTTCGCCATGGAGCACGTGGTCTACGCCAGCGCCATGAATGGCTTTGCCCGCCTTGACCCCAACGACGGCAACATGGACATGTACCCGCTGCTCGACATGATCATCGACGATATGCCCGCGCCCGAGGTTGACGAGAACGCCCCGCTGGCCATGCAGTGCGTGACCATCGACCACTCCAACTTCGTTGGCCGTATCGGCATCGGTCGCGTGTACTCCGGCACCATCCACCAGGGCGACCAGATCCTGGTTGTCAAGAACGACGGCTCCAGCGCCACCTCTACCGTCAAGCAGCTCTTTACCTTCGACTACCTGGGCCGCACCGAGTGCCAGGAAGTCGGCGCCGGTGACATCGCCGCCGTCGTGGGCATCGACCGCACCGATATCGGCGATGTCTACACCGATCCCGAGAACCCCGTCGAGCTCGAGCCCATCGAGATTGACCCGCCGACCCTGTCCATCGTCTTTGAGGCTTCGACCTCCCCGCTCGTCGGTCGCGACGGCGACATCGTGGGCGCCCGTCAGCTCAAGGAGCGCCTGTTCAACGAGGCCGAGAACAACGTGACCATGAAGATCGAGGAGCTCGAGGACAAGAGCGGCGTCGAGGTCTCGGGTCGCGGCATTCTGCACCTGTCCGTCCTGATGGAGTCCATGCGCCGCGAGGGCTTTGAGTTCCAGGTCGGCCGTCCCCGCGTTCTGTTTAAGAAGGACGAGAACGGCAACAAGATGGAGCCCGTCGAGCAGGCCGTCGTCGAGTGCCCGGACGAGTACTCGGGCAAGGTCGTTGAGGTCTTCGGTACCTCCGGCGGCATCATGACGAGCATGGATACCTCGGGCATCGTGACGCACCTCGAGTTTAAGATCCCGACCCGCGGCATCATGGGTCTTAAGAACCGCATCATGAACGTCACTCACGGCGAGGGCGTGTTCTACCACACCTTCCTGGAGTACGGCCCCTACGCCGGCGAGATCGGCAACCGTCAGAACGGCGCCATGATCTCCATGACCACCGAGAAGGCCGTTGCCTACGCTCTGGGTACGCTGCAGGAGCGCGGCCAGCTGTTTGTTGAGCCGGGCACCGAGTGCTACGAGGGCATGATCGTGGGCGAGCGCAGCAA
Organism: Collinsella aerofaciens; assembly: GCF_015548375.1. Lineage (GTDB taxonomy): Bacteria > Actinomycetota > Coriobacteriia > Coriobacteriales > Coriobacteriaceae > Collinsella > Collinsella aerofaciens_AB. The sequence continues at coordinate 94,108 of NZ_JADMWW010000003.1, read as the reverse complement.
GGCTGGCGACATGGTCGTCAACATCGCCCGTACCAAGAACCTGGGCAACCAGCGTTCCTCTACCTCCGATATCTCCGTCCAGCTGGTGCCGCCTCGCACCTTCTCGCTGGAGGAGGCGCTGGAGTACATTGCCGACGACGAGCTGGTGGAGATCACTCCCAAGAACATCCGCCTGCGCAAGCGTCTGCTCAACGCCACCGACCGTAAGAAGGCTGCTGTCCGCGCCGGTCAGGTCAACAAATAAGCACTGGGGCTTATAACCGCCAATAAGAAAGGGCGTCGACCGCAATGGTCGGCGCCCTTTTTGTGCACAGGGACTGAGCTGGTCTGCACCACCACAAAGGTGCCTGGCCCCTTTATGGTGGTTGGCGGCTAAGCGGTGGGGAGTCCTGGCGTGTTAGCCGGCTGCTGCGGTTTGAGGTGGGCGTTGCGCCAGATGATCTGGATGATGTAGCCGAGTGTAAAGACGAAGGTCACGCCGCTGATGAAATCACCTACGAGGGGGATTGCCGTAAGCGCGCCCGCGGCGATGCCACCTACGGCCGCCATGGCGTAACGGTTCTGGCTGTGTCCGACCATGCGGGCGATCGCACACCCCGCAAAGGCACTCGACACCAACGCGATGCCGATAACGCCGCACAAGAGGGCTCCGGCAAGCGACAGACCAGCGATAGAGATAATCAGCAGTAGGACGGCGGGGACGATAGCAATCGTGCTCAGAAGACCGCTCACCCACAGGGGCATGGGGCGCTGGTGGAGCATGCCGGCGGCGCTGGCGGTCGCGCGCGGAAAGACGAGCTCGAGCAGCAGAGCGACAAAGCAGGTCGAGAGTGCCGCGGCGACGATACCGCCGATGACATCGTTAACGGTGGAAGTATCCTCGTTCTCGGTGCGCTCGATCTTGAGCGCGCCTACCTCGGCGCCTGCGGCACGCTCGGGGTCCTCGGAGACGTGCGCGTTCACGGTGCCGGTGATGTGGGCGTTCTTGCCCAGGATGAGCTTGTCGGCCCAAACCTCGACATCGCCATTGACCGTGCCGTCGATAGTCACCGTGTCGCCCGCGAGCGCTGCCGACTTGACGGAGCCGCGCAGGGCGACCGTCTCGCCCACTGCGTAGAAGCAACTGGCAGTGCTATCGGTGTTGAGGACGATGTGCTGGCCGGCAACCGTAACGCTGCCGTCAACCGTGGTCTTGGCGATATCGATAGTGCGTGCCGCCAAGCGGACGGCGCCACCCACCGTGCAGTCGCGGATAGAGAGGGTATCGCCCGCGGCGATGATATCGCGGTCGATGGACACATCATCCAAGTTGAGGGCCTGACCGGCCCAGTACAGGTCACCCTCAACGCCGGACGGATTGGCGTCATTGTCGGTCGCAAGTACGTTGCCTGCGGTGTCCGTGCCGGCGAACGACGCCGTGGGAAGCACGGTGATCGCCAGCGCGATGAGCGCGAATAGGATGGTGATGCGGCCCCATGCTTTACGGCGCTGGGTCAACGGGAATTGATTGCAGGGCATAGTGAATCCTTCGTTAGATACTCGGCATATATCTAACAGGGTACCCAACGCGTGGGCGCTCTAAAAGAACCTCTCGGTTGCATTTCGAAGGGTCGTGCCGTGCTGTCTACTTTTTACGGTGCAAGAAGCGCGCGATATCTTCTTCGGTGGGGCTTTTGATATCAAAGCGCAGCGAGAGCCAGCGCAGACCCATGGTCACGACAACGCATACGACCAGCGCGGCGACATTGCTCATGATGCCGCTCGTAACGAGACACACATAGCTTGTCGATCCGGCGATGGCGGCGATGGCATAAAAGTTAGTACGTTGGAAAATGCCCGGAACCACGCCCATAAAGCCGTCGCGCAACATGCCGCCGCCCACCGCGGTGAAAAAGCCCATCATGATGCACACCGCCGGCGCAAAGCCGTAGACCAGCGCCTTGTCTGCTCCAGTGGCGGCGTAGATGCCGACCGAGATGATGTCGAGCAGGGGAATGAGTTTTTCGGGTTTGTCGACGATTGCCGGGAAAATATAGATGATGGCTGCTGTGGCAATGGAAAGTGGCAGCGCCATCGGCTGGTTGAGGATGTAGACGTTGCCCACCTGCAGCGTCATGTCGCGCAAGAGACCGCCGCCCAGACCGCAGACCACCGCGAGCGCGACCGCGCCCACCAGGTCGAGCTTGTGCTCGCGCGCAACCAGCACACCCGAGATCGATGCAGCGACAACAGCGAACATCTCGAGCCAAAACGGAATGGCGACCATGGCATCCGATGCATGTGAGGTAATGGTCATAGCGGCGACGACGGGCAAGATGGGGTCCTTTGGATTACGGATTTGGACAATGCCCGTACATAGTACATGTTCGGCGCCGATTGCGACCCTATTGCTCGGCAAACGGTCGGGACTGGGTGGGGGCATGGCGTTGCTGGAATGCCAGGGGTCCAGAACATGTACGTCACCCTCCAAAAACGACATTTTCCGACATCTTTGGAGGCTGACGTACATGTTTGGATTGAGCTCACAGCATGAGTGAGTTGATTTACTCACATCCGGTATATTTCCCCACTTCAACGGACATAAGAGTTGGATACCGGCTCAGAGCGAGAGGCCCTCAATGGATACCCCTGTTCTCATTTCGCATAAAACCGCATGGCTTGTCCATCATGCACCCCAGAATTTGGTTCAGTCTCTTGCGCGGCACGACTACCAGATAGGCGCACAAGGCATCTCCACCCAGCAACGTGTTGCGCGCATACGACAGGCCCTTACCGACTGCGGCATTCCGTCCGATATGCTTAAGACTATCGATATCGCGGTTGTATTCGAATTTGAGCGAATTCGTACCAAAGGCGTCGTTTGCCACATTCTTGGACAAAATCTTCCCTACGAGCATATTAACGAGTTGACGCCCGGAATCTTCATCACCGACGAAGCCTTCACCTTCGCGCTCGCTGCCGAGTGGATGGATAGGATCGAATATCTCGAATATGGCTATGAAGTTTGCGGCGATTATCGCATGAGGCTCAATCCCGCCGACCCTTATACCGAGCAACCAGCCACCACCTCCAAGGATGAAATAACCGAACTGCTCGATCGGCACCCCGGCAAACCCGGTGCCACACGTGCACGGCTTGCGCTCAGGCACATCTACGATCACTCGGCCTCGCCTATGGAGACCGCTTCGGCAATCGCCCTCTCGCTCCCAACAAGCGAAGGCGGCGTTGGCATCCGAGGTATCGAACTCAACAAACCGCTCGAGATCCCTCAACGTCTCTGGCATTGCGCCAAAGCTCGAACACTCAAAATCGATGCGCTCGTGACCTATAAGCGCAGGGCGCTCGGTATCGAATATAAGGGCGGTTTTCACGATGAGCTCGAGCGCAAGGGAGCAGATGCGGAGCGAGAGGCCGTTCTCTCCCAAATGGGATATCGAATCGTTACGCTCACTTCGGCTCAGTTCAGTAGTCAGCTCGCCTTTCACCGCGCCATGAACAACATTCGCGAAGCACTCGGCATGCCTCGCTGTACCGACACCGGGTACCAGAGAAAACAAAACGAACTACGCAAGGCACTTATCCGCAACTGGAAAAGCATACGAGACGAGGAGGCACCTTCCGAATAGTGCCGCTCCCGTGAGCTCAATCCAAACGTGTACGTCAGCCTCCAAAGATGTCGAAAAATGTCGGTTTTGGAGGGTGACGTACATGTTTGGGGAAGCGTGGGATCGAGACGTATTTCGATAACAAAAAAGCTCCCATTCTTGGGAGCTTTCTCAACCAAAATGGCGGAGGAGGAGGGATTCGAACCCTCGTGACCTTATACAGGCCAAACGGTTTTCGAGACCGCCGCATTCAACCACTCTGCCACCCCTCCGCGTGGGGTAAAAACAAAGCAGGCTCGAAGGCCTGCTTTGGAATTAACTGGCGGAGAGTCAGGGATTTGAACCCTGGAGACGCTTTTGACGCCTACACGATTTCCAATCGTGCTCCTTCGGCCACTCGGACAACTCTCCGTTAAATGCGAAAGTCAGTATACACGAGGAATCGCAAAGTGCAAACAGAAAAGTTGGCATTTTTTAAAACGTTCGGCCGCGCTTGGCGTTGCAGTGGGGTTTGAGGTGACAAAAAACGGCTTCCGACCAGCGTGGTTGATCAACTCAATTGTTCAAAAGGGGTATTCATAAGCGACTTGGCAATGAATTTAAAAATCTTTGGGTGGTGCTGTGGACCACTGGCATGCATTTTGCGACCACAGCCTTATGCCCGTTGACCTGCGGCTTGGCTCAGCTTGTCCCCGCGGCATCGTATCTTGTCCACAAATCCGTCAAGCTCTTGGTCGGCATTTGGTTGGAATGCGCATGAAACGTGGTGCGAGCATGGGCATATGTGGAGGTCATGAGGTTGTAGCTGCATATTCTTGCGGCCTGGGAGGTTGAAAGATATTATTACCAAGTCTTTTCCTGCTTCAGGCGCACCTTCACGACCTGAAGCCACATTTGCCCAGAGGAGGTGACAATATGAAGGCTTATGAACTGCTGTTCTTTGTTGACCCGTCGCTCGACCCCGAGACTCGTCTCGCTGTTATGAAGCGTATCGATACCACGATCGCTGAGGGCGCTGGCAAGGTCGACTCCGTTGACGAGTGGGGCAAGCGCAAGCTCGCCTACGAGATCAACGACCTCACCGATGGTGACTACACCCTCATCAACTTCCACGCAGATCCTACCCAGATCGCCGAGCTTGATCGCGTCCTGCGCATCACCGACGCTGTGGTCCGCCACATGATCGTCCGCCGCGACGACCAGGAGTAAGACTGTCGTTTTGGACTGGGCTTGTGCCCCAAGAGGAAGTAGTGAGTTATGAGCATCAATCGAGTGAACATCACCGGTAACCTCACCCGCGATCCCGAGCTGCGCGCCACCGCCGGCGGAACCCAGGTTCTGTCCTTTGGCGTCGCCGTGAACGATCGTCGCCGCAACGCGCAGACTGGCGAGTGGGAGGACTATCCCAACTTTGTCGACTGCACCATGTTCGGCACCCGCGCCGAGGCCGTGAGCCGTTTCCTGGCAAAGGGAAACAAGGTCGCGATCGAGGGCAAGCTGCGCTACAGCTCTTGGGAGCGCGACGGCCAGCGCCGGAGCAAGCTTGAGGTCATCGTCGATGAGATCGAGTTTATGAGCTCCCGTGGTGGCCAGGGTGGCTACGATCAGGGCGGTTACGCCCCCGCAGCCCCCGCGCCCGCAGCACGTCCTGCCGCACCGGTGGCTACGCCGCCTGCGGTCGACGTCTACGATGAGGACATCCCGTTCTAAGGGTTGTTCACCTATTTTTGAGTGAGAGGCGGCTTCGGTTCGCCGAAGTTGCCAAATGAAAGGTATTTTGACATGGCTAATGATTTTTCTGCACGTCAGCCGCGTCGTAAGTACTGCCAGTTCTGCAAGGAGAACACTGAGTTCATCGACTATAAGGACACTCAGCTTCTCCGTAAGTACATGACCGACCGTGGCAAGATCAAGCCCCGTCGCGTCACTGGCGCTTGCACGCAGCATCAGCATGACATCGCCAACGCCATCAAGCGCGCCCGCGAGATGGCTCTCCTGCCGTACACCGTCCCCGTGGTTTCCTCTCGTGGCAACCGCGACCGCGGCTAAGAAGGGAGACGCATCATGAAGGTTATTCTTCTCGATGAGATCAAGGGCAAGGGCGGCGAGGGTGACGTCGTAGAGGTCGCTCAGGGTTACGCTGAGAACTTCCTGTTCCCCAAGAAGCTCGCTGTTGCCGCCACCAAGGGCAACCTCAAGCAGCTTGACGAGCGTCGCAACAACATCGCCAAGCGCGAGGCCGTCCGTCTGGCTACCGCCAACGAGACCAAGGCTGCCTTCGAGGGCAAGACGGTCACCGTTGACGTCAAGGTCGGCGACGAGGGCATCCTCTTTGGCTCCGTTACCGCCGCTATGATCGCTGACGCCATCAAGGCTCAGCTCGGTATGGACATCGACCGCAAGCGCGTCGAGCTCGGTAAGCCCATCAAGGTTGCCGGTGCCCACACCGTTGCCATCTCGCTGTACCGCGAGATCAAGGCCGAGGTTGTCGTTCTCGTCGGCGTTACCGCCGATGAGCTCGCTGCCGAGGCTGAGGTCGAGGAGGCCGCTGAGGTCGCCGAGGCCGAGACCGCCGAGGTCGAGACTGAGGCTGCTGCCGAGTAGCATTTGCTGCAACGCAACAATCTTGTTCTAAGAAGGGCGCTCTGGGAAACCAGGGCGCCCTTTTGCTTTTTGCGCTGAGTGAGTGTCATGGTGAACGTTGCGTCGAAGTCCTATATACAGGACCGTTCATCCGTTTGGTTCGGTGATGATTGGCGGCGCGCGGTCCGTTTTTGGACCGTGGCTGATACTATGGATGCTCGCAAGCGATATGAATGAGGATGCTCATGGCATATGACGATAGGGAGACCGGGCTGACGGTTGAGGACCGCGGCTCAAAGTTGGGTCTTCCCCAAAACCAAGATGCAGAGGCCAATGTACTGGCCGCTATGCTGCTATCGCCCGAGGTGGTCGAAGAAGCCCAGGTCGAGCTGCAGCCCGATGACTTCTACCGGCCCATTCATAAGACCATCTATACCGCGATGGTCGATATGTACAACAGCCGCATTCCCATCGACTCCATCTCGCTGATCGATTATCTGCGAAGCATCAACAAGCTCGACGCCGTGGGCGGCGAGGCGTACATTTTGGAGTTGATGGGTCAGACCCTGTCGCTCGTCAACTGGCAGCACCATGCCGCCATCGTTCGCCGCGACTCGATGCTGCGCGAGCTGATCGGCGCCACCAACGAGATCAACGCGCTGGCATATAACGCCCCCACCGACACCAAGGAGGTTGTCGAGCTGGCCGAGAGCAAGCTGCTCAAGGTCACGGCACGCGAGGTCAAGTCGAGCTACAAGACGCTGACCGAGTTTATGGTCGAGGCCTATAACGAGGCCGAGGAAGTGTGCCAGGCCGGTGGTCAGGCGGCGGGCGTTCCCACGGGCTTCCCGTCGCTCGACCGCATGCTCATGGGCTTCCGCGAGGGCCAGCTCATCATCATCGGCGCCCGTCCTGCTGTGGGTAAGACGTCGTTCGCCCTGAATTTGGCGCTCAACGCCGCCGCTGCGGGCTATACCGTCGGCTTCTTCTCGCTGGAGATGTCGGGCAAGGAAATTGCCCAGCGTCTGATTTGCGCCTACGCCATGATCTCGATCAGTGACTTCCGCATGGGTCGAATTAGCCCCGAGCAGTGGGCCAACATCAACGAGGCCACGCAGACCTTGTCTAAGCTCGATATTTTGATTGACGATACGCCTGGCACCACGGTGACCGAGATTCGCGCCAAGAGCCGCCGCATGCTCCATAACAAGGAGAAGGCCATCATCATCCTGGACTACCTGCAGCTGGTGAGCCCTCCGCCGGGGCGTCGCTCCGAGAGTCGCACCGTCGAGGTTTCGGAGATGTCGCGTGGTCTGAAGATCATGGCTAAGGAGCTCAAGATCCCGCTCATCGCGCTGTCGCAGCTTTCGCGTCAGGTCGAATCCCGTACCGGCAAGCGCCCGCAGCTTTCCGACCTTCGTGAATCGGGCTCCATCGAGCAGGACGCCGATATCGTTATGTTCTTGGACCGCTCCGCCGACGAGGCCGAAGCCTCGCGCGACGATCGACCCGACGAGGGCGTTACGCGTATCGTCGTGGCCAAGAACCGTTCGGGCCCGATCGGCGACGTCGATCTGATGTTCCTGCCGGCATCCACCAAGTTCTATGAGCTTGATGGGGCACATGCCGAGGAGTAGGACAGGCGCCCGTTGCACGGGTATACTGGGAATGTTTTGTGCTTCTGCGTGCCGGCGTGGCGCGTAGACAGTCCATGAATGTAAGGAGTAAACATGCCGTCAACCGTTTTGGTCGGTGCCCAGTGGGGCGATGAGGGCAAGGGTAAGATTTGCGACCTGGTCGCCGGCGACTTCGATGCCGTCGTGCGCTACTCGGGCGGCAACAACGCCGGTCACACCATCGTCGTCAATGGCAAGAAGTACGGCCTGCACCAGGTGCCCTCCGGCATCATGTATTCCGACCACGTGTCGGTGATCGGTAACGGCTGCGTCGTCAACCCCAAGGTTGTTCTTGAGGAGATCGACATGTTCGAGGCCGACGGCATCACCACCAAGAACCTCAAGATTAGTGGCAACGCGCATGTCATCATGCCGTACCACATCGATCTGGATGGCGCCTTTGAGCAGAAGCTCGGCAAGAAGAACATCGGTACCACCAAGCGCGGCATCGGTCCGTGCTATCAGGACAAGATGGCCCGCATTGGCCTGCGCATGCAGGACATGCTGGACGAGGCACTGTTCCGCGACAAGCTGGAGACCGCTCTCGCCCGCGTGAACCCCGAGCTCGAGCTCATCTACAACCTGCCCACCTACACCGTGGACCAGATTTGCGACGAGTACCTGCCGATGGCCGAGCGCCTGCGTCCCTACATCACTGAGACGAGTCTGCTGCTCAACAACATGATCGACGAGGGCAAGGACCTGCTGTTTGAGGGCGCCCAGGCGACGCTGCTCGACATCGACCACGGCACCTATCCGTACGTGACGTCTTCCAACTGCACCGCCGGCGGCGCCATTACCGGCTCCGGCGTCGGTATGAAGAATGTCGACCGCGTGCTGGGCGTCATGAAGGCCTATATCACCCGCGTCGGTTCGGGCCCCATGCCCACCGAGCTTTCCTATGAGTCCGAGGCTGGCCACACGCTGACCGAGGAGGGCTATGAGTACGGCGTGACCACCGGTCGCCGTCGTCGTTGCGGCTGGTTTGACGGCCCTATCGCCAACTATGCCTCGCGCGTCAACGGCCTCACCGACATCGCCGTGACCAAGCTCGACGTGCTTTCGGCCTTCGACACCATCAAGGTGTGCGTGGCCTACGACGTCGATGGCGAGCGCTACACCAGCGTGCCCGAGCACCAGGTGCGCTTTGAGCATGCCGAGCCCATCTACGAGGAGCTCCCTGGCTGGAAGTGCGACATCACCGGTTGCCGCAGCTTTGAGGAGCTGCCGCAAGAGGCTCAGGACTACGTGGCGTTTATCGAGGATCTGGCACACACCCGCGTGACGTTCATTGGCGTTGGCGCCGGTCGCGAGCAGATCATCAACCGATTCTGGAAGTAATCGGTTTATACGGTTATTGCGATATACCCCTTTGCAGCCCAGACGGGCGGCCGAGGGGTATATTTGCTTGCAAAGGGCTCGCGCGGAGCGGGCCATTCATCCATAGAGGAGGCACCCTTGAAGGCGGACACTCAAACCATCGACATCCTGTTGTTGGGCAGCGGCGGCCGCGAGCATGCTCTGGCAGCCAAGCTCGCAGCATCACCGCGCGCCGGCAAGCTCTACATCGCGCCGGGTAACGGCGGCACCGCGAGCTGCGGCGAGAACGTGGTTCTCGACGACTGCGATCCTGCGGCCGTGGCGGCGTTTGCTCAGAGCCACGGATGCGGACTCGTGGTAATTGGCCCCGAGGCTCCGCTCGTGGCGGGCGTGGCCGACGCCGTGCGCGCGGCGGGTATTCCCTGCTTTGGCCCGGGTGCCGAGGGCGCCCAGATGGAGGGCTCTAAGCTGTTCTCCAAGCAGCTCATGGAGCGTGCGGGCATTCCGACGGCAGCCTACGGCTCGTTTACCGACGAGGCTTCGGCTCTCGCCTACGTGCGCGAGCAGGGCGCCCCGCTGGTCGTCAAGGCCGACGGCCTTGCCGCGGGCAAGGGCGTTATCGTGGCGACCGAACTTGAGCAGGCCGAGGAAGCCGTACGCGAGTGCTTTGGCGGCACCTTTGGCGATGCCGGCAACACCGTGGTTATCGAGGAGATGCTGACCGGCCCCGAGTGCTCGCTGCTGGCCTTTACCGACGGCAAGACCGTGCGCCCCATGGCCACCTCGCAGGACCACAAGCGCGCGCTCGAGGGCGACAAGGGTCCCAACACCGGTGGCATGGGCGTCTACAGCCCGGTGCCCATCGTGACTGACGAGGAGCACGCCACCATGGTGAAGGTCATGGAGCAGACCGTGGCCGAGCTCGCTGCCGAGGGCATTGACTACCGCGGCTGCCTGTATGGCGGCTTTATGCTCACTCCCGCCGGCCCCAAGGTGCTGGAGTTCAACGCCCGCTTTGGTGATCCCGAGACGCAGGTCGTGCTGCCGCGCCTTAAGAACGACCTGGTCGAGGTCATGCTGGCTTGTGCCAACTGCGAGCTCGATCAGATTGAGCTCGACTGGCGTGACGAGTGGGCCGTGGCCGTTGTCCTGACGAGCGCGGGCTACCCCGGCAGCTACGAGAAGGGCAAGGTCATCACCGGTATCGCCGATGCCGAGGCCATGGAGAACGTGACCGTATACCACGCGGGCACTGCCGTGGTGGACGGTCAGCTCGTGACCAATGGTGGCCGCGTGCTTGCCGTGACCGCTCTGGGCGACACGTTCGAGAACGCTCGCAACCTTGCCTACGAGGCCTGCGAGAAGATTGATTTTGAGGGCAAGACCCTGCGTCACGACATCGGCCTGCGCGCGCTGCGCGGTCGCGACGCCTGGGATGCCTAAAATCCGAGAGGAATGAGACGGATGGACGAGAAGAACGAAGAGCTCGTGGACGCGCAGATCGTCGAAGAGGACAGCCGCATGTATGGGCACGCCGAGGGCGAGCCTGGTGGCGAGGTCGCTGACGAGCCGGCGCTGGTGTTGGGCGATGACGACCCGCACGATGCCGAGCTGCACGAGAAGATTCTTTCGGAGGAGTGCGCCTGGAAGGGCAAGATTCTCGACGTCCACCGGCTTGAGGTTGAGCTGCCTAACGGTCACCGCAGCGCCCGCGATATCGTTCGCCATCCGGGTGCGGCGGCCGTTGTGGCACTGACCGAGAGCGGCAAGATCGTACTGGTGCGTCAGTACCGCACCGCCATCGACCGCGTGACGGTCGAGATTCCTGCCGGCAAGCTCGACCCGGGCGAGGACCCGCTCGATTGCGCCAAGCGCGAACTGCATGAGGAGACGGGCTTTAGGGCTGGTCGTATTCGCTTTTTGACGTCGATTGTCACGTCCTGCGGTTTTTGCGATGAGATCATCCATATCTACTTGGCTACCAAGCTCGAGTTTGATGCGCCCAACCCCGATGATGACGAGTTTGTCAACGTGGACCTGGTGCCGCTGCACGAGCTGATCGACGCCGTACTCGACGGCAAGATCGAAGACGCCAAGACCGTCGTAGGCGCCTTGGCCTGTGACAGCATCGCGCACCGACTAGGCGGAGCGGAGCTTTAACGAGCGGGGATGATCCCGCAGGTTTGTGTAAGTCAGCGAAAGTGCTCCATTTGAGACAAGGTGGCCTAAAAGAGGAGGGAAGCGTATGGATATACGCGACCGACGATTGAAGGCCAGATTGTCCAAATGGAGCACTTGCAGCGTCGAGACGAAACGCGGTTTGGTAAAACCGCGTAAGGTGATTATGCTGAAGAGGTTTCTTTCGTATTACGAGCCCCAGATGGGGCTTTTTGTTGCTGATACTGTTTGTGCTCTGGTGCTTGCCGCCATTGACCTGGCGTTCCCCATTATCCTGCGCAATTTGACCGGTGGGCTGTTTACTCAGGGTCAGGCTGCCATTATGCAGGCGCTCGGCATGATCGCGGTGGGCTTGGTGCTGATGTATGCCGCCCGCTGCGCCTGCCGTTATTTTGTGAGCTATTGGGGTCACGTGATGGGCGCGCGTATGGAGTCCAAAATGCGCGAGGACCTGTTCGACCAGTATGAGCGCTTTAGCTTTGCGTACTTCGACCGCAACAGCTCGGGCGACATGATGAGCCGCGTGGTCAACGACCTGTTCGATATCTGCGAGGCGGCGCACCACGTGCCCGAGTGGATCATCATCTGCGGCATCGAGATCATCGGCTCGTTTGTGATCCTCTTTACCATCGCCCCGGTGCTGGCGCTTGCCATGGCCGTGGTGACGGCGGCGTTTGCGGTCATCATGTTTTGGCAGAACATGCGCATGCGCGAGGTCTTTAGCGACAACCGCAAAAAGATCAGCGGCATCAATGCGCAGCTGCAGGATTCGCTGGCGGGCATGCGCGTGGTCAAGAGCTTTGCCAACGAGGAGACCGAGCGCGCCAAGTTCCGCGCCTCCAACAATCGCTATCTTTCGTCCAAGGAGAACATGTATCACGCCATGGGCGTCTATACCGCGACGTATGGCCTGCTCTCGGGTGTGCTCTATGTGATCGTGGTGCTGCTGGGCGGCTGGCTGGTCGCCCAGGGACAGCTGCAGGCGGTCGATATGGCGACCTTTGCACTCTATATTTCGCTGTTCTGCACGCCGCTCGAGACACTCGTCAATTCGGCCGAAACGTATCAGAAGGCTATCGCCGGCTTTAAGCGTATGGACGAGGTGCTCTCGACCGTGCCGGATATCCAGGACAAGCCGGGCGCCACGGATCTGCAGGTGACCGCCGGCGCCGTGGAGTATCACGACGTGTGCTTTAACTACGAGGATGTCGAGCTGGGCGAGGGCGATGCCGACGAGCGTCCCGTTATCGACCATATGGATCTGTCCATCAAGCCCGGGCAGACCATCGCTTTGGTTGGCCCTTCGGGCGGCGGCAAGTCCACGACCTGTTCGCTGCTGCCGCGCTTTTATGACGTGGCTGCCGGCTCCATTAGCATCGACGGCCAGGATGTGCGCGATGTGACGCAGCAGAGCCTGCGTCGTGCCATCGGCCTGGTGCAGCAGGATGTCTACCTGTTTGACGGAACAATCGGCGAGAACATCGCCTACGGCAAGCCGGGTGCTACGGCAGAAGAGATCGCCGAGGCGGCCCGCCGCGCCAATATCGATACCTTTATCGAATCGCTTCCGCAGGGCTACGACACCGTGGTAGGCGAGCGCGGCAGCCGTCTTTCGGGCGGACAGAAGCAGCGCGTTGCCATCGCGCGCGTGTTTCTCAAGAATCCCAAGATCCTTATTTTGGATGAGGCGACGAGTGCTTTGGATAACGAGAGCGAGGAGGCGGTGCAGGAGTCGCTCGAAGAGCTGGCACGCGGCCGTACCACGATTATCATCGCCCATCGTCTTTCGACCATTAAGCATGCCGATGAGATTGCGACCGTTGAGCATGGTCGCGTTGTGGAGCGTGGCACGCACGAGGAGCTTCTCGCCCGTGGCGGCACCTATGCCCGTTACTATCGAATGCAGTTCGAAGGTGCGCGTGCGCACGAGCTCGACTGATTGATATGACAGGAAGTTTATGGCTGACAAGAACCCTTTGACTCCGGAAGAAGTGACGGAGTTATTCTCCGAAATCGATGCATCCGGTGTCTTGGATCCCACGCTTGCCAAAAAGCGAACCGAGCGCATGCGTGAGAAGGAGGCTGCGGCCAAGCGCGGTGACAAAGCGGCGCTAGCGCAGCTGCGCAGCGAGGACCGCGCGAGCCAGGCAAAACATATCGACCCGCTGTCCGAGGACGATCCTTCGGGCTCGCAGGTGAGCCATACCATTACGAAGACCGCGATGGCCGTGGTCATCGGTATTTTGGTGCTGATCGTGGGCATGCAGATTGGCTACGGCGTGATGCGTCGTCTGAACACCGCCAACCTGTCCGAGAGCGTTTCGGTCGATACCGTTTCTACAGCACTCAAGGGTGGACTCGAGTGGGGCAACGGCTTTACGCAGTTCCCGCTCGACTTTACCGTCGATGAAGCCGATGAGCGTACGGGCACGGTCGAGGTGACGGTGTTGGACACATCGTCTGCCAACGAGCTCGAGCTGCTGTCCAACGGGCAGATTCAGGCCGCGGCGCTCGCGACCAACGCGCTGCTCAACGATAAGATCGACCGCGTGGTGTATAACGTTCACGCCTATATCGACGAGGATAGCAACATTCAGCACGATTCCTTCTTTGGCATGTTCCCCGCGCGCGGCCACCAGAGCGCCATTTTGACGTTCGTGTGGACCAAGAGCTCATCCAACGCCACGAGTATCGACTGGAAGATGCGCATCGTGAGTATGGATGACACCATCGCCGAGCGCATTCAGAAGCAGGTGAACTCGGTGTCGTCGTTGATTGAGGACCCGGTGGTGAGCCAGACCAAGATTGACGAGGAAAAGGTCGAACGTGACCTGGAGCATCGTCTGCATGGCCGCGAGATTTTCCGCGGCGGCAAGCCCGATCGCTCACCGTCCGATTTGCTGGAGCAGGACAAGAGAAAGTAAGACGTCATCATCCCGCGTGAGCCACAAGCCTCGCGGGATGATTTTTTTAATCCCCGTCCCAGAAAAATCATTATGCATAGAAAGTCATAATTATCATTTCGTAAACATTTCGATGAAATTAACGCCATGAGGCATGCTTGCGGTTACAATACCGCGAGGCCTAACTACACACCTTTAAGCCGGTCCTGTGAGACCGGGAAGGAGAATTATGGCGAACAACCATACCGCGGGCGCTGCCGCCCGCACCTTCGCGCCCAGCGAGCTTTGCCAGCGTATGCTGGCCAAAACCAGCAAGGGCACCTGTGGTCCCTGCATCCTGTATCTTGAGGATGGGACCATTTTTTATGGACGTGCATGCGGTGCCGAGGGCACCGCGACCGGCGAAGTCTGCTTCAACACCTCGCTCGAGGGTTACTTTGAGGTCATGACCGACCCGAGTTATGCCGGCCAAATCGTAACCATGACCTATCCGCAGATCGGCAACTACGGTATCGACGAGACCGACGTCCAGTCGGCCTTCCCCGGCGACGCCGTGCGCCCTGCGAGCGCTCCGGCTATGCGCGGCATGATCGTTCGCGACATGTGCACCACGCCTTCTAACTGGCGCTCGGCCGTCAGCGTGCCGGAGTATCTGCGCGCCCACGGCATCGTCGCTATCGAGGGCGTCGACACCCGCGCTCTGGTACGCCACCTGCGCGACAATGGTTCCAAGATGGGCATTATCTCGACCGAGATCTTCGACGTCGACGAGCTTGCCGAGCGTCTGGCCGCAGCGCCCACGCTGGTAGGCGAGAACCTGGTCAAGACCGTAAGTTGCCCCGTACCTCACGAGTTTGTGGCCGCCGACCTGCCTGCCACGCATGACTTTGCGCTTACGGCTGCCGCTCCTGCCCGTCACAAAGTGGTCGCCTACGACTGCGGTGTGAAGCGCGGCATTCTGGAGGGTCTGGTCCGCGCCGGCTGCGACCTTACCGTCGTGCCGTGGGATACGCCCGCCCAGCAGGTGCTCGACATGAATCCCGACGGTGTCTTTTTGTCCAATGGTCCCGGCGACCCCGACGCCGTGGTGGAGACCTACGAGCAGGTGCAGCAGCTGATCGGCAAGGTGCCGGTCTTTGGTATTTGTCTTGGTCACCAGATGATCAACCTGGCCTGCGGCGCTCAGATGGAAAAGCTTAAGTTCGGTCACCGCGGTGGCAACCAGCCGGTCATGAACCTGGTAAGCCGTCGCGTGGAGATTACCGCGCAAAACCATGGCTTTGGTCTGCTGTTCCCCAGCTTGGGCAAGCTTGTCCCCGAGCTTTCCGGCGGCGAGACCGAGCATGCGGCCGATGGGGATCTGCGCGTCTGGGTGCGCCGCGGCATCGCGCCAGTCGTGATGAACGAGCGCTTCGGCCGCATTCGCCTGACGCATGTGAACCTCAACGACGGCACCGCCGAGGGCATCCAGCTGCTCGACGCGCCGTGCTTCTCGGTGCAGTACCACCCCGAGGCCTCGCCCGGACCCACCGATGCCCACTATCTCTTTACTGCCTTTACGCGACTCATGGACGGCGAGGAGAACTACCTGGACATCGACACCGCGAAGGACCGCCTGCAGGGCTGGAACTTTGCCGACAATGGTTCCGCTGCGACCGAGACCGAGGAGAACTAACATGCCGAAACGTACTGACATCAAGCGTATCCTCGTCATTGGCTCGGGCCCCATTGTCATTGGCCAGGCCTGTGAGTTTGACTACTCCGGCGCCCAGGCCTGCAAGGTGCTCAAGGAGGATGGCTTTGAGGTCATCCTGGTCAACTCCAACCCGGCGACCATCATGACCGACCCGGGCTTGGCCGACCGCACCTATGTCGAGCCCATCACTGCCGAGTTTATCGAGCGCGTAATCAAGAAAGAGCGCCCGGACGCGCTGCTGCCCACGCTGGGCGGCCAGACCGGTCTGAACGCCGCCGTCGAACTGGCAAAGGACGGCACGCTCGACAAGTACGGCGTCGAGATGATCGGCTGCGACCTGGCCGCCATCGAGCGCGGCGAGGACCGCAAGCTCTTTAACGAGGCCATGGCCGAGATCGGCCTGGAGGTCGCGCGCTCGGGCTATGCCTACAGCGTGGCCGACGCCGAGGCCATCGCCGAGCGCGTGGGATATCCCTGCGTGCTGCGTCCGAGCTTTACCCTCGGCGGCGCCGGTGGTGGCATCGCGCATACTCACGAGGAGCTCGTCTCCATCGTGAGCCAGGGCCTGGAGCTCTCGCCTGCCCACGAGGTGCTGGTCGAGGAGTCCATCGAGGGCTGGAAAGAGTATGAGATGGAGGTCATGCGTGACCACGCCGGCAACGGCATCATCGTGTGCTCCATCGAGAACCTCGACCCCATGGGTGTGCATACCGGCGACTCCATCACCGTGGCGCCGGCGCAAACCCTCTCCGACCTTGAGTATCAGCGCATGCGTGTGGCCTCGCTCGCCATCTTGGAGAAGATCGGCGTCGAGACCGGTGGCTCCAACGTGCAGTTTGCCGTGAACCCCCAGACCGGCCGCCTGATCGTCATCGAGATGAACCCGCGCGTGAGCCGCTCGTCCGCCCTCGCTTCCAAGGCCACGGGTTTTCCCATCGCCAAGGCCGCCGCGCGTCTGGCTGTGGGCTACACGCTCGACGAGATCGTCAACGACATCACCAAGGCTACGCCCGCCTGCTTTGAGCCCACAATCGACTACTGTGTGGTCAAGGTGCCGCGCTTTGCCTTCGAGAAGTTCAAGGGAACCGACCCCACGCTCACCACGCGCATGAAGGCCGTGGGCGAGATCATGGCGATCGGCCGCACCTTTGAGGAGGCCTTTGGCAAGGCCATGCGCTCGCTGGAGGACGGTCACCAGGGTATCTGCGCCGGTGGCAAGGAGGGTGCCGATAAGCTGAGCGACGACGAGCTCGCTCAAGCCGTGGCCACGCCGACCGAGCACCGCATCTTCTTTGTGGTCGAGGCCCTGCGCCGTGGCTGGGACATCGCTCGCATCCATGCCACCTGCGGCATCGACCCGTGGTACCTCAACCGCATCAACGACATGGTGCAGGTCCAGGAGAGCATCCGCGGCCTGCGTGTGGAGGATATCGACGCCGACGCGATGCGCCTGCTCAAGCAGTACGGCACGAGCGACGCCGAGATCGCCGCGCTGACCGGCTCGGACGAGCGCTTTGTGCGCGCCTATCGCAAGGGTCTGGGCGTGGTTCCCAGCATGAAGACGGTCGATACCTGCGCTGCGGAGTTCTCGAGCGCCACGGAGTACCACTACAAGACGTACGAGAACATCTACCGCACGAGTCCGGATGCCAAGAAGTGCGTGGCTCCCGACGAGACCACGCCGGCGGACAAGCCCAAGGCGATGATCCTGGGCGCCGGCCCCAACCGTATTGGCCAGGGCATCGAGTTCGATTACTGCTGCGTGCATGCGAGCTATGCGCTGGCGGCCCGCGGCTTCGAGACCATCATGGTCAACTGCAACCCCGAGACCGTTTCGACCGACTACGACACGTCCGACCGCCTGTACTTTGAGCCGCTCACCTACGAGGACGTCATGGACGTTATCGACGTTGAGCGCCCCGATGGCGTCGTGGTGACGCTTGGCGGCCAGACCCCGCTTAAGCTGGCGCGCATGCTCGAGGAGAGCGGCGTGAACATCATGGGCACCAAGCCCGATGCCATCGACTTTGCCGAGGACCGCGAGCGCTTCGCCGCTCTGCTCGACAAGCTGGGCATCATGTACCCGCCGGCGGGCCAGGCCACCTCGTTTGAGGAGGCCGAGGCCGTTGCCGCGCACATCGGCTACCCGCTGCTGGTGCGTCCGAGCTACGTGCTGGGCGGCCGCGGCATGATGATCGCCTACGATGCCGAGCATCTGCGCGATTACATGGCCGAGGCTGCGCGCATTAGCCCCGACTACCCGGTGTATCTGGACCGCTTCTTGGAGGGCGCGATCGAGTCCGATGTCGACGCCCTGTGCGATGGCGAAGAGGTCTACATCGGCGGCATTCTGGAGCATATCGAGGAGGCCGGTATTCACTCCGGCGACTCTGCGACCTGCATCCCGCCGTTCAGCTTTAGCGAGAGCCTGCAGGCAAAGCTTCGCGAGACCACGCGCCGCATCGCGATGGCGCTGGGCGTACGCGGCCTGGTCAACGTGCAGTACGCCATCAAGGGCGAGACCGTTTACGTGATCGAGGCCAACCCGCGTGCCAGCCGCACCGTGCCGTTTATCTCCAAGGCCACCGGCGTGCCGCTGGCCAAGTGCGCGGCGCGTATCATGGCGGGCGATTCCATCGCAAGCCTGGGCCTGCCGAGCGACGAGCGTCAGCTGGACTGGTTCTGCATGAAGGAAGCCGTTATGCCCTGGGGCCGTTTCCCGGGAGCCGACGTTATCCTGGGGCCCGAGATGAAGTCGACGGGCGAGGTCATGGGTATCGCCAAGAGCTATCCCGAGGCATACGCCAAGACGCAACTGGCGATTGACTACAAGCTGCCCGACCCGAGCGCCGGCAAGGTGTTCATCAGCGTGTGCGACCGTGACAAGCGTCATATCCTTTCGGTCGCCCGTATCCTGCGCTACCTGGGCTTTGATATCTGCTCCACCGAGGGCACGGCGCGCGTGCTGCGTGGAGGCAACGTGACGTGCGAGGTCGTGGAAAAGATTAGCGGCCCGCACGACGGCGAGCGGCCCAACATCGGTGACCTCATCGCCGATGGCAAGATTGCGGTAATCATCAATACGCCGTACGGCCCGGGCTCGCGTGGCGATGGCTACCTGCTACGCACCGAGGCCGTCCGTCGTGGCGTGACCTGCGTGACGGCGATGTCTGCGGCCAACACGTACGTGAGTGCCATCGAGGCCGTGCGCGAGGACGAGCAGGGTCACGGCAGCGCCAACGACATGGGCATGGACGTCATCGCCCTGCAGGACCTGCCGCAGTACACGGTGTAGTTGACCTGGTCGGCCGGGGTGGGAGCCGGACACTTTCTCTCGGAAACTGGGCTTCGCGAAGTTTTCCGAGAGAAAGGACCGCCTCCCGCCCCGGCCTGCGGTGACTCGGTTGCACCGTGTACTGCCGAAGGGGCTTTGCGCGATGACTAGGGCTGATAAACTGGTAGCCGCTGAGCGCCACGGGGTCCTCGCGCTGGGAGTAGGTGTGGATGAGGGCAGACGAGACAGCGTAGGAGACAGCGGCAATAAGGATGAAGCCCTCGCCTGTGAGCGTGACGGCGCCGCCGCTATCGCCACCGGTGAGGTTGACGATAACGACTCCGACAAAACCTATAGCGCAGCCGAGGACTTTGCGCGCAGTGAGCCGTTCTTGCCGGAACACGAGCGCTGCCATCAACACGCAGAGAAACGTGTTCATAGCGTTGACGATTGAGCCGCGCACACCCGAAGCGTTTGAAACGCCGATATAAAAGAAGGCGTACTGCACGATAGTTTGGGCAAGCGAGAGTCTGATAACGAGTGGCCATCCCGTGCGTGAGACGCGAGGCAAGCGACGTCTTGTTATGACTGCAGCGGCAAGTGCGATAGCGCCGGCAAGCATAAAGCGCACGCCAGCGAAGAGAAACTCCGATGGTACGTCGCCGTTTTGGATGCCGAGAAGCTCGTAGCCGATCTTGATGCAGGGGATCGCACTGCCCCAGAGCGCGCAGCAGATGAGGGCGAGCGCAGCTACGCACCATGTGCGCGTGAGAGGGTGGCGCGCGGAGTCGGCGTAAACATCGCAAGAGCTGGCGTCGAGTGCGGATGAGGGTTTGGACATACATCTCCCAAACGAGGCGAAGCAGAAAACGCCTCTATGGTACGCGCAATTTTGTGTCCGCACGCGTTGATAGCATAGAACGCGTCATGGAACACAAGTTCGTAAGAAGAGGAGAACGCCATGATGTCAGAGATTACGGGCTATCGTGAGGAAGTTCAGACCATCAAGACGGCGATATTGCGTGCGCAGTATGCTGCGGCGAAGAGCGCCAACGCTCAGCAGCTGCAGCTCTATTTCGCCGTGGGAGGCTACGTCTCCGCCAACACGCGCAATGGCACGTGGGGAACCAACGCGCTCAAAACCATCAGCGAACAATTGCGGAAGGAGCTGCCAGGACTCAGGGGCTTCTCCACAACAAGTCTCAAATATATGCGAATCTTCTTTGAAGCTTGGTCTGCTCCGGGCGATGAACAGGCGTTTCTCGATTCGTCACTCGTGAGTGACGAATCTTCAGACGGTGGCCTTCTGCAAATTCGCCACTTGCAAGTGCCGAATTCAAACACATGTTCTCTCGATGATTTTTTAGCGATTGGGTTTACCCATTATCGGTATATCCTTGCAGGTGCTAAGACCCTTGACGAGCGGCTCTTCTACATTCACAAGTGCGCATTTGAGCACTTAAGTGTGGAGGCGCTCAAACGCTCGCTGAAGGCGGACGACTTTCATCATCAAGGAGAGGTCTCCAACAACTTCCTCTCAACGCTGCCAAAGGGTCAGCAGGCGCTGCGCGCTATCGCCACGTTCAAGGACGAGTATCTGCTCGACTTTATCAATGTTGAGGAACTCGGGGTGCGCGATGCGGAGGATGTCGACGAGCGCGTGTTAGAGCAAGGCATCGTGCAGAATATCAAGCAGTTCATCATGACGTTCGGTCGAGCCTTCGCGTTTGTGGGAAACCAGTACCATCTCGACGCCTTTGGCATCGATCAGTACATCGACCTCCTGTTCTTCAACCGCGACCTCAACTGTTTAGTTGCAGTCGAGCTCAAGAGCGGCCCCTTCAAGCCGGCCTATCTCGGCCAGCTCTCTGGCTATCTACGCATCCTGGACGACTTTGAGCGTCGCGAGCACGAGAATCCCTCCATAGGCCTTGTGCTTTGCAAAGACATGGACAAGGGATTTGTTGACTATGTGATCCAAGACTTCACAAAACCCATGGGTGTGGCCACCTATAAGACGTCGAAGGATATGCCACGAGAGTTGCTCGATGCTCTGCCGCCCATCGATGACTTACGGATGTTGCTGGAGAGGTCTGATGGGTAGCGGTAGGAATTGTTCGGTGTTAGAAGCTTATTTCGCTTATGGCCTTGAGCTTTGCCGATGAGCATGGGGTGGGGAACGTATCAAGGCAGAGTTTGTCATGCAATGAGTATGACAAACTCTGCCTGGAGGAGAGGATACTTCCATGGCAATTGTCCACCGCAATGCTCTCAAGCATGGTTTGTCTGAGAGGGAGGTTCTAGATAATGACTGAGTACAAACTAGCTGATGGATCGGTCCTGACAGACGAAGATATCGAGCGCGAGAGCGTAGAGTTTGAGCAAGAGACTTGGACGGGTCGTCTTGAGCGCATCCATGTCAGGCCTGGCGTTGTTGCTGATGAGCCGCTTGTTGCAGTTACCGTGCGCTTTCCGGCATCCATGGTGGTGGCAATCGACCGAAAGACGGGGGATCGATCCGATTTTATTCGGCGGGCCGTTTTCCCTGCGCTGTAGTAACGTTGCGTCTCCTAAATCGACCTTGGTTTCGTCGAGGAGGTAGATCTTGAGGATGAGGTGTCCTGCTTCGGTGAACCCGTTCTCGAAGACGGGCAGCACGCGCGACACGGACTACCGCGACCTCCTGACCTTCCGCGACGGGGAGTAGCGGCTTGGCGGTGTGCGGCGCCGGCACGTGACGGTGGCGGGCATGAGGCTTGGCCTTCGCGACGGCATGTTCTTTAGAGTTTGCGGTGCATGATGGCACGGCCGTTTTCAAATCGTGAAACATTGCCCGGGAATGAGTAACAGGCTTTGGTTCGTACATCCGTTATAACGGGAGTTGCAAGAAGTGACATCCGTGACGAGAGGTTGAACTCATGACTCAGCACCGGTTTCCCGAAGGTTTCCTCTGGGGTGCTTCCACCAGCGCTTTTCAGGTTGAGGGTGGGTATGATGAAGGAGGCAAAGGTCCGGCAACCACCGATCGCGGCCCGGGGCGTCCCGGCATCGCCGATAACAAGATCGCCTCGGACCACTATCATCACTGGCGTGAGGATGTCGACCTCATGGCCGAGCTCGGCATCAAGGTCTACCGGATGGGTTTCGCTTGGAGCCGCATCATGCCCGATGCCTCGGGGGATCCCAATCCTGAGGGCTTGGCGTTTTATGACCAGCTGATTGACTACCTGCTGGAGCGAGGGATCGAGCCCTTGGTCACCCTGTATCACTTCGAATGTCCGAGTGCGTTGGTCGAGGCCTTCGGCGGCTGGAAGAGCCGTAAGATGATCGACTTCTATGTGCGCTATGCCGAAATCTGCTTCACGCACTTCAGGGGGCGCGTCAAGCGCTGGGTTACCGTGAATGAACAGCTAATTGCGACCTCCGCGCCCAGCAACACGGGTGACACCGAAACCGATCCGCGCCAACGGCAGAAGAACGCCTACCAGATGAGCTATCATGTCGCTCTTGCCGAGCATCGCGCCATCGCGTGCCTGCGACAGATCGACCCCGATGCGCAGATCGGCCCCGTTGTCGCCATGCAGGTGGTCAACCCGCGGACGAGCGCTTCGGCGGATGTGCTTGCGGCCATGAACGCCGAGGAGATGATGCAGAACTACCTGCTCGACCTGAGTGTGCGCGGCGACATCTCGCCTTATGCGCGCTATTACCTGGAGCGCGAAGGTTTCTACCCTGTTGTTGAGTGCGGGGACCACGACATCCTGGTCGCGACGAGGCCCGATTTTCTTGGGGTGAACTACTATTTCAGCAATTGTGCGCATGAGCGCACGGAGCCCATCCGCTTCGACCGGTTCCCTCCGTGGTCGGGCGGGGATTTCGAACTCTGCGATAACCCTGCGATCGCGCCGACCGAGTGGATGTCGAACGGCATCGACCCCCTTGGGCTTCGCGTGGGCATGCGCAAGCTCTACGATCGCTACCAGCTTCCGATGATCGTCACGGAGAACGGCATGGCGCTTTCCGAGTCACTTGACGAGGAGAACAGGGTGCATGATGCCGTGCGCATCGAATACCTTTCACGACATTTGGGCGAGGTCGAGGAGCTCATTCGCGAAGGCTATCCCGTCTTCGGCTACTGCGTTTGGAGCCTCATGGATCTATGCTCAAGTCATCAGGGGTTCACTAAGCGCTACGGCCTTCTGTATGTCGATCGCACGGAAACCGATGCGAAGCAATGCGCTCGTTTCAGGAAGGACAGCTTCTTCTGGTATCAGGACGTGATTAGAGAAAACGGCTTGCCCTGCTGAGCGTCGGTGGTCCGACGAGATTACTCGCCAGTACCGGAATCGGCTCCATAACGCCTCAGGTATTCCATGACTATCAAGTCGATGGCGGCAAGCGCACCGAACTTGCCCGTGTCGATGTTGTTGGTCACTCCGCAGCTCAGTATGCAGGAGGCATGGTTCCAGTAGGCGCTTGAGGTGTTTTGTGTGATGGCGAGAAGACGACAGCCGGAGGCGGCGAGTGCGTTGACGATTTCTGGATAACGAATGGGGTATGTTCCCCCTATGCTGCAAATGATGGCGAGGCTGGATTTGGTGAGCGATTGCGCGCAGGCGAGCTGCGATGAATAATCGAGGTAAAGCTCGATGGGGCGGTTCATGATGGTGAGCCTGCTTTGGAAGTAGCGGCCCACGTCCCAGAGGAAGTGGTGGGAGAAGAACGCGACATGCCCGCTGTCGTGCAAATCATCGACAATGGCGGGCAGTTTCGCGATGTTTGCCGCCGAGATGGTCGTTTCGATATTGAGCAGGATCGCCTCCCGGTAGGATGCCAGAGCGCCTTCCGTGTCGTTTGACAGCTGTTCTACAAAGGCATGTGGAAACAACCCGGTTTTGAGGACGTCATGTTCAAGCTGGTTGCGCAGGTCCTTGAAATCAGCGAAACCCATAAACCGGCAGAATCGCGACACTGAAGCCTTCGAGACGAAGCACATGTCGGCGATTTCTCCAATCGAGAGCTCGCGCAGCTTGCTGTAGTTTTTCACCAGCGTGGTCGCTATCTCGTAGTTGGTGTCGTGCTGCATTGCGGTGTCGATGTAGTCAAGCAACCGTTCGGCAACCGATCCCATCGAGATGGATTTTTCCATGATGGCTGTCCCCTTTATGCTCAGTGGCCCGAATAAGAGGGCCTCATTTGACCAAACTATAGCTCAAACATGCCGGTATTCCTGCGGAGTTTCACGTTATGAAACTCGCGTAGCCATCTCGCAACCTTGTGGCACAGCATGTAACCGATTTTGGATATAGCCGGCGTCATACTTAATGCAAGAAGAGACGACGAAGCTTGCCGCCCCGCCGGAACACGGCATCGGCTCTACACAGGGCATCGCTTCGTTGCTTTGCCGCTCGACGAGATATCGGTTGAGGAGGATCGGATGAAGCGGTTATTGCTGCGCGCCGACGATTTAGGTTACAGCGACGGTGTTAATTGCGGGATAGCGGCCGCGGTCCAAGCGGGGCTCATTCGCTCGGTGGGCGTCATGACCAACATGCCGCTTGCAGAAAGCGGTTTGGCGCGCCTGCAAATCAAGGATCTCTGCTTGGGTCAGCACACCAATATCTGCACGGGTAGGCCCCTCAGCGATTCCTCGCTCATCTCGAGCATCGTTGACGATGATGGCAATTTCAAGCGGAGCTCAGCATATCGCGCCGCCGCGCGGGCTGGGGAGGACTTCGTGGTGCTTGACGAGGTCATTATCGAAATCGAGGCGCAGTATCGGCGATTCCTTGAGCTCGTCGGGCGTGAGCCCGATTACTTCGAGGGACATGCGGTCGCAAGCCCCATGTTCTTCCGCGGCCTTGAGATCGTTGCCGAGCGTCACGGCCTGCCCTATTTCGCGATGGGTGCTCCGGGCGAGCCAGTCACCTTTCGCTCGACGCCGGTGCTTTCCTATGTTCCCAAGGATTTCTCGTCATATGAAGCGGATCCCTTTGCGGCGCTTCGAGAGGCGCTTGAAACGACACCGGAAGGGATATGCCGTCTCATGGTGTTTCACCCAGGTTATATCGACGCGTACTTGCGAGATAACTCGACCATGCTCGAGGCCCGCATCCGGGAAGCCGCGATGCTTGTCGACCCTGATGTCGCCGCATGGCTTGCAGAGCAGGACGTGGGGCTCGTGACGTACGCGGACCTGACGTAAGCGTCCGCTGGGGCAATCTCGCCAATTCACGCTGAATGGCGTACTGCCTGAAGCACGTCGTTGTGATTTTGAAGAGAGGTGGATGCGCTATCTAGAGGGGAAGATGCCGCACGCGGGCATCGATAGAGTTCACTGCAAAGATTGGAGCTGAAACATGGCGGTATTCGACAAGATCCAAAACATAATGGACAAGACAATCGCACCTGTGGCAAGCAAGGTTGCTGACAGCAAGATGCTCGACGCCCTCATGGGCGGCATGATGTGCACGCTGCCCATGACCCTTGGCGTCTCGGTTATCGCGATTCTCATCAACTTCCCCATTCCGGGGTTCTCCGATTGGGTGGTTTCGAGCGGTCTCATGGCGACCGGCAACTCCATCCTCACCGTTACCATGAACATGATGGGTATATACATCTCCTTCTTCATCGGTTTGAGGTGGGGTAAGGTATGCGGCCTTAGCGGTTATACCGGTGGCATCGTGAGCGGCGCGGTGTTTTTGGCATTCATGCCGCAGCAATCGTTCGAGGATATTCCCATGGCGAGTTTCATCAACACGTCGTACATGGGATCGAACGGCATCTTCGTCGCCATTCTGCTTGGCCTGATCGTGCCGAAGGTGACAGCCATTTTGATGAGCAAGCTTGAAATCAAGCTCCCCGATATGGTTCCGCCCATGGTTGCAGACTCGCTGTCGCCGATGTTTGCCGCCATCGTGCTATTCACTGCGGTGTGGTTCGCCAAGTGGGGTCTTTCTTTCACCCCGTGGGGCAACCTGTTCGATATGATCAACACCTTGATCGGCACGCCGGTCACGATGGTCGGTGCCTCTCCTTTGGCCTATATCATCGTGTGCTCGCTGCAGTCGATCTTCTGGTTCTTCGGTGTTCACCCCAACGTGATGCTCAACTTCTACGCTCCGGTAATCATGGCTTGCAGCGCTGCTAACACCGAGGCCATCATCGCGGGCGAGGCACTGCCCTATGGCGCTTGGGCCGTCGTCGCGCTCGGCACCGCCATCGGTGGCCAGGCTAACGCCCTGGGCATCAGCATCTCGCTGCTCTTCACCAAGTCCGAGCGCTTCAAGGCGATTCGCGGCATCGCGCTTGTTCCGTCGCTTTTCAATATCTCCGAGCCGCTCATGTTCGGTCTGCCGGTCGTGCTGAATCCCACGTACTTCATCCCGTTCGCGCTGAACATCCCGGTCTGCGCCATCGTGGTCCAGGCGCTTTACGCCCTCGGTCTTGGGGCTGCGTTCAATCCCACGATTCAGCTTCCCTGGGTGCTTCCCCAGCCGGTCATCGCATTCATGCAGGGCGGCATCGGGTGCCTGGTGATCTCGGTTGCGGTTTTGGCGGTGTCGGTGCTCATGTATACCCCCTTCACCCTTATGGCTGATCGCCAGGCGTTGCGAGAGGAGCAGGCCGCTCTCGAGGAATCGGCCGCATAGGGATTATCATATTCACACCATCATTTTCCATGAGGTTGGGAGCGTAGGATGAAACATATCGTACTTATGTGCGCTGCGGGCGCTTCGACGAGCATGCTGGTACAGCGCATGCAACAGGCGGCTGAAAAAGACGGTTTCGTGTGCACCATCGAGGCGCACCCTGTCAACCAAGCGGCGGAATATGCGGATAGCGACGTTATCCTGCTGGGACCGCAGGTTCGCTTTGAACTCAACAAGGTTAAGAATCAAGTGAACTGTCCGGTGGAGCCGATTGATATGACAGCGTATGGGACAATGAACGGCGAGGCCGTGCTCAAACAGGCTCGAAAATTGCTGGGGGCATAGCCATGTCAGAGATCAAACAAGAAGCGATCGATCAGTTTGAAATGACGTGCTTCTCTATCGTCGCTCAGGTGGGGAGCGCGCGCAGCTGCTACCTCGAAGCGATAACCTGTGCCGAGAATGGTGATTTTGAGGCCGCCCGGAAACTTATCGACGAGGGCAACGTGGTGTTCAACGCAGGCCACGACGCTCACATGAAACTGCTTCAGCAAGAGGCCAGCGGCGAGGAGCTGCCGTTTCGCATCATCTTGCTGCATGCGGAGGATCAGCTCATGAGCGCTGAGGGCTTCCGTATCCTTGCCGAGCGCTTCATCACGGTCTATCAACGCATGGGTGCAAGCGCCTAACTGATTATCTGACGGGAAGCCGGGACTGCCATGCAGCCCGTCTTCCCGTTTCATGAAGATGTTTTCACGATCGAGGAGGTACCCAATGGCATTTCCGGAAGGTTTCCTGTGGGGTGGCGCCACCGCCGCCAACCAGTATGAGGGCGGCTGGGAAGAGGGCGGCAAAGGACCGAACACCTCGGACGCCATGACCAGCGGTAGCCATACGGTGTCACGGCAGATAACGTGGCGTAATACCGCGACAGGGGAAACCGGCGCGCTTCCCGTGTATGCGGTTTGCGAGGAGGGACTTCCTGAAGGGCTGGAGGTGGCGGTGGTTGATGGCTACTACTATCCCAGCCACACGGCCACCGACTTCTACCACCACTACGCCGAGGACATCGCCCTCATGGGCGAGATGGGCTTCAAGTGCTTCCGCCTGTCCATGAACTGGGCGCGCATCTTCCCCACGGGCGAGGAGGCTGAGCCCAACACCGAGGGTCTAGCGTTCTACGACGCCGTGTTTGACGAGTGCGCTAAGTACGGCATCGAACCGCTCGTGACGCTCTCGCACTACGAGACCCCGCTCGCGCTCGTGAACAAGTACGGCGGTTGGAAGAGCCGCGAGCTCATCGACCTGTTCGTGCGCTACGCCACCTGCGTCATGAAGCACTATCAGGGCAAGGTGAAGTACTGGCTC
The DNA here is from genome assembly GCF_015548375.1 of Collinsella aerofaciens. Classification (GTDB taxonomy): domain Bacteria; phylum Actinomycetota; class Coriobacteriia; order Coriobacteriales; family Coriobacteriaceae; genus Collinsella; species Collinsella aerofaciens_AB. The sequence goes on along the minus strand of NZ_JADMWW010000003.1, from coordinate 65,853 downwards.
ACCTTCAACGAGATCAACATGATGAGCATGGGGAGCTTCATGGCGGGCGGGCTTACGGATGGGAGCCCCCATGCGAAGGCCCAGGCGGCGCACAACCAGTTCGTGGCGTCTGCCCTTACGGTTCGGTCGGCGCACCAAATCTCCCCTAAGATCATGGTGGGTATGATGCTCGCGTACAACCCCATCTACTCCTATTCCGCCGACCCCGCCGATCATCTGCTCGCCATGGAACGCGAGCGTGACGCGCTGTGGTATGCCGACGTGCAGGTGGGCGGCCACTATCCCGCCTATCGCTTGAGGGAGATGGAGCGCGCGGGCATCAAGCTGGAAATGGGCGAGAACGACCTCGAGCTTCTCGCAACCTATCCGGCAGATTTCCTGTCGTTCTCGTGCTACGGAGGCTCGACGGTATCGTTGCGCCAGAAGGAGCTCGAGGTCGCGTCCGGCAATCTCGCTTTCGGCATGGTGAAAAACCCCTACCTCGAGACCAACGCCTGGGGCTGGGCGACCGATCCGTACTGCCTGCGCATCGCCTTGAACGAGCTCTACGACCGCTATCACAAGCCGCTTTGGATCGTGGAGAACGGTATCGGCTGGAGCGACGAGGTGAAGGCCGACGGCTCCATCCATGACGGCTACCGCATCGACTACCTGCGCAAGAACATCCAGAGCATGGAGGATGCCGTGGAACTCGACGGCGTGGACCTCATGGGCTACACCATGTGGGGCTGCATCGACCTGGTCAGCGCCGGCACGGGCGAGATGCGCAAGCGCTACGGCTTCGTCTACGTCGACCGCGACGACGAGGGCAAGGGCACGCTCGCGCGCAGCCGCAAGGACAGCTTCTATTGGTACAAGAAGGTCATCGAGAGCAACGGCGAGGACCTGGACTAACCCTATGGGACAGGGGATAAGATTATGGACTGCTATTTCGGTATAGATGCGGGCGGCACTCAGGTGAAATGGGCGGTGGTGAACGCCGACTACCACATTGAGGAGCACGGAAGTATCCCAACATGCACCTCGCCCGCCGACCAGGTTATCGAAACGTTCCGCTCGGTGATCGAGCCCCATCGCGCCCGGGTGAGGGGTGTGGGAATAAGTATGCCCGGAGTCTTTTCCGAAGGCGATTCCGATGGCGTGGTTGGGGGAGGCGGCGCCCTTCACTGTTTGGACGGATATCCGCTCGGTCGCATCTTGCGCGAGAGCACGGGGCTTCCCGTAACCATCGAGAACGATGCGATGTGCGCGGCACTGGGAGAATATGCCGTCGGCGCGCTGAAGGGGGTCTCCCTGGGGTTGATGGTGGTGATCGGTACGGGTCTCGGCGGTGCCATCGTTGTTGACGGTCACATCTTGCGAGGCGCGCACAATCTCGCCGGCACCGTGTGCTTTGTGAGCAACGATGTGCGCAAGCCCGTGACCTTTGGGTCGGTGTACGGTGATGTCACCAGCTGGCGGGCGCTCCGAGACCAGGTGTGTGCGGCGAAGGGGATTGATCCGACCGATGATATCGACGGATATCGGATTTTCTCTTGGATTGAAGAGGGGGATGAGGACGCTCGTCGCGGTCTGGATGCATACGCGTTGGTCTTCGACAACATGCTGATGGGGTTGCAGTCGGTCATCGACCCTGAGGTCATCGTGGTCGGCGGCGGAATCAGCGCCCGTCCCGAGCTGTTTGAGGCATTTGAGCGCATGATGGATCAGGCTCACGTTCTTCCCATCATACCGAGGCCCTGCATCAAGCCAGCACAGAACGGCAACGATGCCAATTTGCTTGGCGCTGTGCGCACGCTGCGCCGCTCGCTTGGCGAGTGCGATTGATTGGCGGCTGGTGGCCCGACTCGCGGCCTCCTGTCCTAAAAAAAGAGCATGGGCTCCTTCGTTCATTCGAACGAAGGAGCCCACGTTTTGTAAGGGGCCTCCTGGCGAATTTTCATTCGCCAGGAGGCCTTTTGCTGTTGATCGAGAATGTCGCTGGACAGTTAGTTCAGATACGTATTTTTCAGAGGGTGTGTAAAGGCCGACCTGAGCCCGATTGGGCTGAATTTGACTTTCTGAACCGGTGGAGACGCTCATATAAGGGGGAGAAAGGTTGTCATGGGGCTCAAAGTGACTTCAAACCACTCTATTAGCGCCAAGAAGCACGGCCAAAAAATACGTATCTGAACTAACTGTCCACAACCCTCCGCAAACCTTTCATTCCAACCCAAATCAGCCAACGTACGTCATAGCAATCCCCGGTAGGTCGAGGGGTGCTTTGCGGGCGGGACAGGCTTTATCTGAACGACTTTGCAAAGCAACCGGAGTGAAGATAAAGCCTGGCCCGCCCGCAAAGCACCACGCAGACCGCAGGGACGGGAGCAGCTATACTACTCTCAGTAGTTAAGGGTCGCGGATTCGCCGCGTCACCGCTCTCAACAGGAGGTCTTTGTTTATGGCAGATCAAAAGCCGGTTGTCGGGATCATCATGGGCTCCAAGTCCGATCTGGGTGTTATGGAAGGCTGCACCGCCGAGCTCGAGGCGCTGGGTGTGCCCTATGAGCTTGTCATTGCGAGCGCACACCGCACACCGGCGAAGGTCCACGAGTGGGCCTCGACTGCCGCCGATCGCGGTATCAAAGTGATTATCGCCGCCGCCGGCAAGGCTGCTCACCTGGGCGGTGTCGTGGCTGCCTTTACGCCGCTGCCGGTTATCGGTGTGCCTATGAAGACGAGTGACTTGGGCGGTATGGATTCGCTGCTGTCGATGGTGCAGATGCCTTCGGGCGTGCCCGTGGCCTGCGTTGCCATCAACGGCGCCAAGAACGCCGCCATCTATGCCACGCAGATTCTGGGCGCTTGCGACCCCGAATACCGTAAGGTTATCGAGAAGATGAAGCAGGAGATGGCCGACGCCTAGGCGTTCTGCCGTTTCGCCGCAGTATAAGGAGAGCCATGTCCGACTATCAGGGAAAACGATTCAAGGCTTCTCAGATCCCCGATCCATCGAAGCCGGGTGCTGCCCATGCGGCACAGCAGGGTCGGACATCCTCTCCTCAGCAGCCGCGCGCGCTGCGCCCCGTGACACCGGCGACGCATCGTCGACAGGACGCGCCAGCCGCATATCGACCTTCATCTTATAGCAACGCTAAGAAGCCGCCCCGGTCTTCATCGCATGCCGCGCCGTCGGATTACACCGAGCCGCCGCGCAAAAAGCGTCGCTCCATTATTCCCATTCTGCTCATCATCATCGGTATCGGCCTGATTGTCGCCGCCGCCGCTATTTTTATTAATGCCCAGATTGGCTATAAGCAGGCGAGCGATTCGTATCAGAAAATCGAGAAGCAATATGTAAGCGATAAGGACGCCAGCGGCGTGCCGATTATCGACTTTGATGCGCTTGCTCAGACGAACCCCGAGATTGTGGGTTGGATTTACGTGCCGGGAACCAACATCAACTATCCCGTGGTGCAGACCAACAACAACTCCAAATACCTCAACACGCTGTTCGACGGAACGGCTAACGCGTCCGGTGCCATTTTCCTGGATAGCGATGACACCGCGCCGGGAATGGTCGACCAGCAGACCACGATCTACGGCCACCATATGAACGATGGGTCGATGTTCAACGTGATTTCGGACACCACTGATCAGGCGACGTTCGATAGCATTGAATATGTGTACTACATCACGCGCGATGCGACGTATAAGCTGCGTCCGCTGGCGACCAAGGTGGTCGAGGACACGTATGCCAAGGCGCGCACGACCAATTTTGAGGGCGACGACGGACTCAAGAACTACCTGTCCGAGATGCTCGACGGCGCTTCTGCCGTGGCGAGTGATGCCACCGATCGTGCCGCTTCGGCAACTAAGGTTGTAACGCTCGTGACCTGTCGTTCGCTGTCGCTGAGCAACACACGCGCCGTCATGGTGCTCACGCCGGTCGAGGAATAAGTTGTTCGAGAGTAGCTAAAAAGGCCCCGTCCCAAATTGGCTACTCGACGACGGTAAGGGAGAAATGATGCTCGAGAGTGGCAAATTGATGCCTTCGATTGATGCTTGGCTGCGCGAGGCCAAGGCCGATGCTTCGGCGGCAGGCTGTGGGATGTATCTGACGCATAACGGTGTGGTGCGCGCGACGCCCAAGGCCGAGGTGCGCGGAGTCGAGACCGATGGCGTGGCGCCAGGCCACAGGGTGGGCGGCATGGTCTTTGACTACGACGCCGAAAAGGTACGGTCTGCTATCGAGGCCACGCGCGCGATGCCGGGTATCGGCTATGTGCGCGTGTGGCTGGCAAGCGGCGGGCTTGCCGTAGGTGACGACATCATGCTCGTGCTTATCGGCGGGGACATTCGCCCACACGTGGTCGATGCGCTGCAGGCGCTCGTTGGCACCATCAAGAACGAATGCGTGAGTGAGGTCGAGCGCGAGGCGTAGAGGCTTGCGTCGATAGAAGGATCGTTTATAAAAATGCCCACCGGTACGTGTGATACCGGCGGGCATTTTGCGTTTTTGGCGCGGTTGGCGCTACACGCGCGTCGCATCCTTGGGGCTCATGGTCATGCTCTGGAAGCGGTTTTCCATGTATTCGTTATCGAAGTGCTCTCCGTAGAACTGTGCGACGGGAATGTCCGGCTCCGTGCCGTTAACGCGCTGGTACCAGTAGTCGAGCGACTGCAGTGTCATGACGCCGTCGACCAGCATGATAACGGTAAAGATGACGGTGGCCGAGTAGCGGCTCTTCCAGGGGATCTTGTTGATAAGCTTAAGCAGCCTCGGCAGCAGCAGCTTGATCCAGATGAGGCCGCCCAGGCCCCACAGGCAGGCGAAGCCCGTGCAGGTGCGTCCGCCCGTGAGGACCACGAGCGGATCGGGCAAACCGAACAGCGTTATGTGCGAGTAGCTCCACGAGACCACGCCAAACGCGGTCTGCATAAACCAGCCCACGAACACCTCAAAGCTGGCGCCGAGTAGGGCGCTCACCAGGAAAATGATGATGGGGTTCTTTTTGTAGAAGCGGTTAAGCACCATGGTCATGAGCACGGCGCCAAATCCGTAGATGGGGCTGAAGGGGCCAAACAGCATGCCGGCGCGGTTCTGATAGACGCCCGGGTCGTCGACCGTCATGTGCCAGATGTCCTCGGCGATCAGGCCGAGTATGCAGCAGACAAAGAACACCCAGAACAGGTTGAAGTAGTTGAGCTTGATGTAGCCCTCGCCGGTTTCATCGCGGCCGAGCATGCCCTCTGCCGCGGCGTCGCGGTCGAGCATCTCCTGCAGGCGGCGCTGCAGTTCGCGCTCCTGGCGCAGCGTGGGGTCGACGGTTGCCGAAAGTGCAACGAGGATGCCGAGCTGGATCGCGGGACGCAGCAGGAAGGGCCCGATGCCCTGGAGCATCACGTCGACCAAAAGCTCGACGACGGTGAATGCAATAAGGATGTAGGACAGGCGGGCGGCGTTGCGGCGCTGGTTTTTGATAAGGTCCAGGCCAAAGATGATTAGGATGACGGCACTTGCCGCAGAGAGCATGATGCCGGCGACGATAAGGCCGACTGCGACGAGCGTGTTGTCGCCGAGCTTTTCGGTGGCGTTGCCGTTAACAAGTGCCGTGATGACCTGCCACATAAAGGCAGCGACCGACGGGAGCGTGCCCACGCCGGAAAGGATGCACAGGACGGCGTACACCTTAATGATGAGGGGGATCTTCTTGACCTCCGTGGCGCTGGGGACGCTGGGGTCGAGTTCGTTTCGATCCATACAGAACCTTTCTCGCTTTGTTGTAGGTTATAAGGATACGCCGCCGACCTGCCAAAAGACAGGACGAACGTCCCAATTGCAACTTTGTAATCCCCAACGGTGGACGCGGCGGCCATCTGGGGGCGCGGGCGCTTGCACTGGACAGACCGATAAAATGTTTGGCAACAAAACTGATTATTAGCTCGGTGGGCTTTTAAAAAGCGCTGCTCATGCGCCGGGGAGCGCGTCGCGCCGTGCGTATAATAGGGCAGGTAACGCCAAATAACGAGGCTCTGAGGGGATGCCATGTCTCAAGAAACCATCCACGCGGCCGAGCGCGCCGCGGGACAGGTGAAGACCATGTCGACGTATGATCCGGACTCCGACCAGCTGCATGAGGAATGCGGCATTTTTGGTGTGTGGGCGCCCGATCGCGACGTGGCTCGACTGACGTACTTTGGCCTGCGTGCACTGCAGCACCGCGGCCAGGAATCGGCGGGAATCGCCGTGGGTGACGGCGGCACGGTTATGGTTCGCAAGGACCTGGGCCTGCTCGACCGCGTGTTCTCCAACGCCGACCTGTCGACGCTCTCCGGCCAGCTGGCCGTGGGCCACGTGCGCTATGGCACTGCCGGTGCCAAGAGCTGGGAAGCCTCGCAGCCGCATCTTTCTACCATCAACAGCGTCATTATCGCGCTTGCTCACAACGGCACTCTGGTCAACACCGACGAGCTGCGCCGCCAGCTGATCGAGCTGGGCGTGCCGTTCCTCTCCAATTCGGATTCCGAGGTCGCGACCAAGCTTATCGGCTACTTTACCCAGCGTACGGGTCATCTGCGTGAGGGCATTCGCAAGACCATGGAGCTCGTGCGCGGCGGCTACGCCATGACGCTCATCAACGAGCAGGCGCTCTACGCATTCCGCGATCCGCACGGCATTCGCCCGCTCGTGCTGGGCAAGCTGGTGGACGAGGGTCTGGACCAGGCCGATGCCGCATCCGTTTCGCAGCTGCCCTCGCAAGACGGCGCCGCGACGGTCGACTCCGCCGTCCATGTCACGCGCGCCGGCGGCTGGGTCGTTGCTTCCGAGACCTGCGCACTCGACATCGTGGGCGCCGAGTACGTCCGTGACGTCCGCCCCGGCGAGATCTTGCGCATCAGCGCCGAGGGTCTGGTATCCGAGCAGGGCGTGCCTGCAGCCGAAGAGCCCGCCAACTGCATCTTTGAGCAGGTCTACTTCGCCCGTCCCGACTCCATCATGAACGGCAAGAGCGTTTACGCCTGCCGTTACGACATGGGTCGTCAGCTGGCACATGAGGAGCCCGTCGAGGCCGACCTGGTCATCGGCGTGCCCGACTCCGGCCTGCCGCCCGCGGAGGGGTATTCGCACGAGAGCGGTATTCCCTTTGGCGAGGGTCTTATCAAGAACCGCTACGTGGGCCGTACGTTTATCGAGCCTACGCAGGAGTTGCGCGCCATGGGCGTGCGCATGAAGCTTAACCCGCTGCGCGACAACATCGAGGGCAAGCGCCTCGTCGTGATCGACGACTCCATCGTGCGTGGCACCACTATGGTGCAGCTCGTCAAGATGCTGCGCAACGCCGGCGCCAAGGAGATTCATATCCGCATCAACTCGCCCGAGGTCATCTGGCCGTGCTTCTACGGTATCGATACCGACGTGCAGTCGCAGCTTATCAGCGCCAACAAGACGGTCGACGAGATTTGCGAGTATATCGGCGCCGATTCGCTGGCCTTCCTTTCGGTCGAGGGCCTGCTTAAGGTCATGCCCAAGGGCGGTTACTGCGATGCGTGCTTTACCGGCCGCTACCCCGTGGCGATTCCCGAGAGCTTTGGCCGCGATAAGTTTATGGAGGGCTTTAAGCCCCGCAACCTGGATAAGCCGCTGCACTTTGACGACGACGCCGTGGTCGAGAAATACGACGACCGCAGCTGGGAAGAGGAGCACGGCGAGGCCTAAAGCCTGCCATGTAGGGACAGGTTTATTCTGGTAGGTTTTACCTGCTGTTTTGTTGATATGACGGCGTGTGCTGTTATGGCACACGCCGAAATGAACGCAACTATGAGCACCGTTTGGCGCCCGCGCGGCGGACGGTAGTGGGAGAGGAAGGCTCAGATGAGCGACAGCAAGCATGTGACGTATGAGGATGCCGGCGTCGATACCGCTGAGGGCGGCCGCGCCGTCGACGCTATTAAGCAAATGGTTAAGGACACCAACCGTCCCGAGGTCATCGGCGGCGTCGGTGGCTTCGGTGGCCTGTTCTCGGCCGCCGCGCTTAAGGATATGGAAGACCCGATTCTGATTAGCGGTACCGACGGCGTGGGCACCAAGCTCGTGCTCGCTCAGATCATGGACCGTCACGAGACGGTGGGCCAGGACCTGGTCGCCATGTGCGTCAACGACATTTTGGCTTCGGGCGCCGAGCCGCTGTTCTTCCTGGACTACGTTGCCATCGGTCACATCGAGGCCGAGCACATGGCAAAGATCATCAAGGGCGTGGCCGACGGCTGCAAGCTCGCGGGCTGCGCGCTCGTGGGCGGCGAGATGGCCGAGCACCCGGGCGTCATGGCTCCCGCCGATTACGACCTCGCCGGCTTTACCGTGGGTGTTGTCGATCGTCCCAAGATGCTCGACCCTGCGAACGTTCGCCCCGGCGATGTGATCCTGGGCCTGCCCTCCACCGGCGTGCACTCCAACGGCTACTCGCTCGTGCGCAAGGTCATCGGTGTCGACGGTATCAAGCCGGGTACGCCCGAGGCTGCTGCTAAGGCCGAGGAACTGAGCCGTCCGCTCGAGGAGCTCGGCGGCGCTTCGCTGGCCGACGCTCTGCTGGCTCCCACGCGCATCTACGTCAAGCCGATTCTGGAGCTACTCCGCGGTGGTGCCAACGTGCACGCCATTGCCCACATCACCGGCGGCGGCATTACCGAGAACCTCAACCGCGCGCTCGCCGACGACGTCGATGCCGTGGTCACCCGCAACGGCGCCGAGATGGGTTGGGATGTTCCGCCCGTCATTACTTACGTGTCGCGTCAGGCCGAGCTTGCGCCCAACGAGGCATGCAAGACCTTCAACATGGGCGTCGGCCTGTGCCTGATCGTCGCCCCCGAGGACGAGGCCGCCGTGATCGAGGCGCTGGTCGCGCTGGGCGAGAAGCCGTTCCGCGTGGGCGAGTGCGTCGAGGGTTCCGGTAAGGTCGTGTACTCCGATGAGCGCTAGCGAGCAGATGGCTGCTGCCGAGGGCCTGGGCTTTGTGCCCTACACCCGTCCGACCGGCACCGATACGGCCGAACCGCTCAAGATTGGCGTGCTTATCAGCGGCTCGGGTACCAACCTGCAGGCGCTGATCGACCTGATCGCCGCCGGCAAGCTCAACGCCTCGATTGAGCTTGTGGTGTCGAGCCGTCCTTCGGCCAAGGGCCTGCAGCGCGCCGAGCGTGCGGGTATCCAGACGCTCACACTGTCCAAGGATGTCTATGCCGACCCCATCGCAGCTGACGAGATCATCGCGCATGAGCTGCTCGAACGCGGCTGCGAGTACGTGGTGATGGCTGGCTATATGCGCATGGTGCACACGCCGCTGCTGGCGGCGTTCCCCAATCGCGTGGTCAACCTGCATCCGGCGCTGCTGCCCAGCTTTACCGGTGCCCACGCGATTGACGACGCGTTTGCTCGCGGCGTCAAGGTGACCGGCGTGACCGTGCACTTTGCCAACGAGATCTACGACAACGGCCCCATCATCGCCCAGCGTGCGCTGGCTGTTGAGGAGGGCTGGGACGTCGACACGCTCGAGGAGCACATCCACGCGATTGAGCACGTGCTGTACCCTGAGGTCGTGCAGATGCTCGCCGACGGTCGCGTCCACGTGCTGGAGAGCGGCAAGGTCGCAATTGATGCGGCGCGCTAGCGCGTGTAAATGGGTCGCCTAGGTTTCGTTGAGGTGTAAACAATCAGAATAGCCGATTGGGGCATATGGAATCACGTGTGACCCAATCGGCTTTTACTATCTCTTTGATTTCGGGCTCCTGATAACGTGACGGGTGGTCTCGAAAAATGAGGGCGGTTGGCTGCGCGCATGATATGGATATCAGCGGCGATATCTCCATCTCGATAAATAAAGATGGCTTCAAGTTGAGCATCGGTTCGGACTTCGAGATGCGGCTCTGTTCAGCGAAAATTCTTGCACTAACACTCATGCCATGAGCTAGGATAACTAGCCGGTATAGGGTCACTTGAGCGGGTATGCGTCTGTTCAAGCGGCCTATTGGCTTGCTTAAGAAATAGTTAAACTACGTAGCGTACAGCGTGTGAGTGACTTACGACTCAGCGAAACTAAAGGGAATCGGAGAAGAAGGCCCATGTTTTGCCCCAAATGCGGTAGCAAAATAAGCGACGATGCGCGATTCTGTACCGAATGCGGCCTGCCCTTGGGCGGGCTCTCGGGCAAGACTGCGGCCGAGGAGGGGCCCAAGGGCAGGCCGCCGGAGCGAGAATCATCGTCCGCTGAAGTCATATTGGAACCCACAGATACCGAAACGGACTCTGCGATAGGATCCGCGAATGCCGAGTCCACAGCAGAACCGAGCCCCGAACCGGTCTCGAAGACTGCGAGTAGCGGTCACTCCCAGATGTACAACTTCTTTATGCAACGCTGTCAGGTCGGTAACCGCCTAGTGCCGCAGTTCGCTATCATGATCGCCGCATTTATCGCCGCGGCAGGCATCGCTTACGCTGCTTTCATGCTCTACAAGAACGTCATCGAGCCCAATCTCCAGCAGCAATCCGTGCAGCAGGAGCAAACGACCGAAAGGCCCAAGAAGGACGAGAGAGCGGCCGAAGAAGTTGTCTATACGTTGGAGGCAAAATCATTGACGGTGTCTGCTCCGGTCGACCCTATGTTAAATCGGGGCGAGCGGACTGACATGGAATGGTCCTATCCGCATCTTAAGAGCTCCGCCAAAGACGACATCAAAGACAAAATTAACAAGGCGATTCTCGAGCCACTTCAAATTGATGCGGAGCGAACGAATCGAGCATCAGATAATGAGCAATCAAATGCTGAGCTGTACCCCGACGGCGAATTTCCCTGCATATCGAGAAACGTGACGGTTACGTACATGGATGAGAACTATTTTTGTATCCGTGACGAGCGCTATTCGACGGGATGGGGTCCGCATGGCGACACGGTTGTGACTGGTGTTATTTTTGATTTGCATACGGGTGATACTGTTAGTCCTCAGGACATGTTTGGCATTGATACCGAGGATCTTGCCAGTTCTATGAGTTCGGCAGTTTGGCCGTATCTTACGGAAATGCGCAGAGAGCATCCGTCTGATTACAATTCTATGCTCATGCGGAGCGATTCTTCAGACTATTCAATCAAGGGCTCAACATGCTTGTATGTGACATCCAAGGGACTGGTGTATCGCACCGAAGACTATGAGCTCGGTTCTTTTGCGGACGGCAATTGCGAGATTTTGGTTGCGTCCTGGGATGATGAGTCTCAAGTGGGGTCCGAAGTAACCCCTGATGAGGTCAAGGACGGTACAACGGTGAAAGTCGATAAGGAGGACTAACATGTTCTGTCCCAACTGTGGGTTTGAGCTTGATGACGATTTGCGCTACTGCACTGAGTGCGGCTACGCGCTCGAGGATGCAAAGGCGGTACTGAGCTCTGCCAGCGACGAAGTGGCAGAAGAACCTTCCGTTATCAATGAAGCTGCGGAAGAGATTTTCGCTAGTGGCGAAACGGAGAAGGAGTCTTCCGCCGGTGCCGAGGCGGGGGAGGAAAAGTCGCCCGTGGAGAGCGAACCCGTAGCGGACGAAGAAGACGACCAGCCCAAAGACGACGTGTCGTCCGGTGCAACGCCTTCGATTCCTGCCGTGCGCGCCGACCGGCCAAAACCGAGCAATCCGGTCGTCAAGCCCGTCGCGGCGCCAGCCCCTGTTTCTGCGGTGAATGCATCCGCACGGAAAAAGGAGCCCAAGGCGCTCTATATCGTTGGTATCGTCGTTGGTGTGGCAGTCATTGCCATCTTTAGCTATCTGCTGTTCTTTAGCAAGTCCGGCGACGTTGCCCATTACGGCCAGGACAAAGCCATCGTGGTGGTCCAAGAATCCAAGATCACCCCGACCGACGCAAAGGGCGAGAAGCTCAAGAAGTACTCGGTGACCCTGAACGGCGACAACGGCTACAGCACCAACGCTGAGGTTAAGGGTGACGAGGGCTTCACGGTAAGCCAGTTTCCCGATGTTAAACCGGGAAAATATACTCTTACCGTTAAGGACTCTAATTCCAAAGTCGAGTGGGCTATCCCCGTCGAAGTCGTTGATAACTCTAAATCCGCTGATGCCGTAAAAGAGGTTTCCCTCGAGGTGCCTAAGGTCAACGAGGCCGATACAAAGACAGACAAAGGCGACAAGAAGGATGGAGGCACCGCGGCGGACAATACCGCTGCGTATGCCGCTTACAAGCAAAAGTGCCAGGAATACCTAGCGTGTTATGGAGAGCCACAAATTGTTGAGGTGACTGATTCTGTCTATGCGATGCGAGGGCTTTGCCTTGTCGACCTCGTTGATTTTGATCAGGATGGCCAGCCTGAGTTCTTGACCGTTGTGAACGGTATGAGCGATGACGAATTAAAGAGTGCTTGGAATGGAGATATAGAGGGACTTCAGAAGTCCTACACCGTAGAGGTTTGGTCGGCAGCTGATGGTGGTGTCAAGAGACTTTACAGTCAAAATTGGCTTGATAACAGCAATGGAGGAACGATGTTTCTTCCGCTGGTTAAAGCGGATGGCGGCAGCATCCTCGTAAGCCAAAGAACATATGAGATGAGCAATGCGATTACGGCATTGCTCGCTGGCAGGCAGGCTTTGGCCGGGGACAATACTTCGGTATATGGCAAGAAAGGCGATGTTTTTTCGCTTGTAAGCAACTACGAGTCCTGGGGAGTTGAGCCGAGCGAGGGCAATGGCTACGTAGAATATTATGCGTCGGAGGGCAAGGAAATTTCCGAGACGGACTATAATGCTCTATATCAGCAATTTGGCTATGGGCACAATTACCGGACATACTACTTCCTTGATTTCTCAACCTCAGGTTACGGTTCTATTTCAGGGGAATCCCACGTCGATCCCAATCAAGTTGCGGAAGTCACCAAAGATACGCTCAAAAAGGTGGGAATCGAATAAAAACTGAAAGGGGCTTGGAAAACTGTTTCCAAGCCCCTTTCTTATAGTAGTTGCTCGAGCCCAACAAGCCTCGCGTTGCTTGTTTGAGCCGCTCTATTTTGACACGCTTTGGTAAATCCACTCTTGCTAAACAAGTAGTACTGTTTGATCGGCCGGCCCAGCAGCGCGCTGCGCCACTCGAGTGTTTCAAGAACGTCGGTATCTACGGGCTCGTTTCTCCATTTGCACTCGCCAACGATGAGCTCCCCATCGGCGTCCTCAAGCACAACGTCAATCTCTTCTTGCCGGCGCGTGTTCGGGTTCGTGCCCCACCAAGAGCCGATTGCCTTGGGCAGCACATCCAGCTCGCTCTCAACAACCTGCCGCATCAACCACTGGCGGCACACTTCTTCAAATGCAGGGCCCACAAAGGTAGGCAGGTCACGTTTGACGATACGTGCAGCAACGGCGGCCCCGAGTCCCTCTTCGATCGTTCCTGCGTACTGTGGAACAAACCGATACCAAAACCTAAACAGGTTATCGCAGATCCGATAGACTACCCTGCGTTTTGTTGCCTTTACAACAGGCGTGACGCGCTCAACGATTCGCAGCTCGATCAATGCGTCGAGCAGTCGCGCGACCTGTGGAGTTGCGAGGTGGGTAACATCGGCAATTTCTTTGGAGCGTACACAGCCGTTGGCAATGGCGGTTATGACGGCATTGTAGATAGCTGGGCTGCGGACCTCTTGCAGCAGATAGTTCTGGGGTTCGGCATACAAAAACGCATCTTGACGCAACAGCGCATGCTCAAGGTTCCATTGAGTGGAACGCGTGCCATCGAGCTGCGATAGATAGAGCGGCATCCCGCCAACAACGGAATACAGCTCGATGACCCTTTCGATGGGTGCATCGGGAAGCATGAGAGCCACGTCAAAGATGGTGAAGGGGTCAATGCGCAGCTGCATGGTGCGGCGTCCATAAAGAGGGCTTTGGTGTCCTAGTACCTGGTGTTCCATAAAGCTCATGGACGATCCGCAGAGCACGAGGAACAGCTTGCTCGTGTCTTTATGTCGATCGATAAGCGTTTGCAGGCACGACGAGACGCCCGGATCGCTCTCGGCGAGGTAGGGATACTCGTCAATAATCAGAACGATTCGCTCTGTTTTGGCGTGTTCGAAGACGGATTCGAGTGCAACCTGGATAGAGGGGAACGCTGCTCCTGCGGCGCTATCGCCAAGTATCTCGCGGCTGAGCAGCGCGAGGTTTTCGCTTGCAACGGTTTGCTGTCCGGTAAAGAAGATCACATGGGGTTTGCCCTGTGTAAAGACGCGAAGCAGGCTGGTTTTACCCACGCGACGCCTTCCATAGACTACGGCAAACTGAAAGGAACCTTTTTGATAGGCGGTTTCCAGGGATTCAAGCTCTTCCCGACGTCCAACAAACATGATGCGCCTCGTTCATATATGTATTACTAACATATATATTACTAACACGTATATGAGTAACTTTCCACCCGTCAATCGGATGGCAAAGAAATGACAGCGTTTCTACTTAACGAGGCGCTTGAGTTTGGCATAGTCCTGAATCTGCTTTTTGCGCTTGGCGTTGAGGAGGTTGTTGAGGTCGAGCTTCTCAATGGTGCAGCGTTTGAGTAGCTCGGAGCTGTCAAAGCCGTTTAACTCAATGTCTACATCCAGATCGTGCTTGAGCTTGGTCCATTTATTGAGCTGCGAGCGCACGTAGGCCGCGGGACGTTCTATCTCGTTGGCGATGTCGCGTACGCTGGCGCCCGTTCCAAACAACTCGCGTATCTTTGCCGTCTCCTTGCGCGTGCGCTCGTTTTTTGCATCGGTCTTGCATCGATCGCTGCAGTAGTGCCGTTTGACGCCACGATGCCCGGCAAGTGAGTAGGCGCGTCCGCACTGCTCACAATAGCCGATCTTGACGGTGCTCAGCTTGCGCGAAAAATCAAACCAGAGCCACGAGAGATAGCTGTCAAACGAGAGGAACCCTGTGGATTCGTTGCCCTGGAACACATCCACGTGCGCGCCCGAGAGATGCGAGATCACGAGCGCCTGCACCAAAGCGGTGAGTGCATCGCGGTCATCGTTGTCGAGTTCTTCGCGGCGCTCCTGGATATCTGCTTGAGGGTCGATTACATAGAAGCTCTCCTCGCTATTGCTGACCTTGAGTCGCGCTGAAATCTCCGAGCTGGAGTCTTCGTCCATGTAGAACATCGCCTGCAAAACACTGAAGTCATTGGCGGTGAGCTCGTGTTCAAAAGAGAGCACGTTGAGTGCAACGAGGGATTCTTCCTCGTCGATCATAAACATAAAGGCGTAGAAATATCCCGCATCGGATTCGATTTTGCGCACGATGGGCAGGTTTTTGAATGAGTCGGTATAATCTCCGCCCGCCCTCAGGATAGTGGTGTAGATCTTGAAGGATGACCCGTTTGCCGCGCAGGTTACCACTGATTTCTCGATTCTTTCCAATGCGGAGACCTTTGCGATGGTGCAGCTCCCGTTGAGGTATTCCTGGATGCGCATGGCAATAAGTGCTGCCATCGCGGCATTGGCCCAATCGCGTACGGATTCTATTGCGTGCTTGCCAAAAAGCGGCCCGGTCTGTTCGGCGTAATCAAGTACGTTAAAGAGGCTTGCGCGGAAGGGCTGCTCTTTAACGGCGGTGGGTTCGATGCATGATGCCAGCCTGATCAGATCGGCATGGCGCTCGCTGTGTGCGGGCCCTTCGTTGCTTTTGCTGCCGGCCAGCTCGGTGGGCATGTAGAGTTCAAAGACAAGCTGGGCCTCGCCAACGGGCCTATTGGGTTCGTTCTCTATGAGGTTGACTTTCTTAAACGGAATCGAACCTTCAACGGTGCGTGTTTGGGAGAACTCAAACATTGTTACCCCTGTCTCTAGCTGCAGGTTTAATAGCGTAGCACGTTTAGGAAAATTACCCGGTCAAAATCTCTATATCGGATAAACGACAAATCGTATCTTGTGATCGTCAAGAAAAGGGGTAACGAGAAAGGACCCGATCATGCATTGCAAACAGTGTGGAGCAGAGATTAACGACGGCGCCAAGTTCTGCGGCGTGTGCGGAACGCCTACGGTCGCGGCTGCGGCCAGC
This sequence comes from Collinsella aerofaciens, assembly GCF_015548375.1. GTDB lineage: Bacteria > Actinomycetota > Coriobacteriia > Coriobacteriales > Coriobacteriaceae > Collinsella > Collinsella aerofaciens_AB. The sequence continues at coordinate 49,805 of NZ_JADMWW010000003.1, read as the reverse complement.
ACGGCGGGAGATGCGATTTACGTTGAGGCCCGGCCGATTGAGAGCCAGTCTGTCGAGGCTCAGTTTCAAGCGGCGGAGGATGCAGAGACCGCTGCTTGCCTGCGAGATTCACTTCGCGAGTCCATCGGGTCCCTTACGCGAGCGTCGGTGATTTCGTTGCTCTATGTGCTCTTTTTCAATTACGTGCTGGGAGGGGGCTCGCTGGGGCTCGACTATATGATTCTGCTGGCGCTGCTTCTGATTGGTCCCTGGAAGGTGATTATCTCGCTGTACCGCAGCGGTGTAAGGCTTCCCTTTGTCTATGGTGGCGGCATTATCGGTATCACGATTATGCTAATCGAACTTGTGGTTCTCGTGGGCCTTCCTGTCGTTGTTCTGATGCTTTTTTACTGGTTGGGCAGCGTGATTCACGGAGCGGTTCCGGTTGTTCCCGAATTAGCCCCGATGACGATGGTGGCACTTTGGCCTATCGTCTCGGTTGCCAACATCATCTTCAAGGCAATCAAGCTGCACATGGCTCGCGCCTAGCAAGTAGCCCGTCGCATGCCTTCCGCGTGGGGTCAGGCGAATTTGAAAGGTGAAAGAAAAGGTTTACAGTCGAGCAAATTGTCCTGGGCCTTTTCTGTTTGCAGGCTGTGGGCTATCGTTTCGATACGCTGAAGTTCTAGGGGGGATATATGTACTGCGCAAGCTGCGGGGCAAAGATCAAAGACGGGGCGCGATACTGTTCCGCATGCGGAAAACCGTTGGATGTGGATGATGCGCCGGCGAATGCTCAGCAGCCGCTTCCTTCAGGTACAGCAAAGGCGCCTGCTGATAGAAAAGCGACGAGCGATCCTGCTGCATCTTGCGCAGAGAGCGCTTTTCCGGCGCACTCTGATCATATGTCCTTTGCGGCCTTTATGATGCAGCGTCGGCAGATCGGCCGTTTTGCCGTGCCTACGTTTGTCACCATTCTTGCAGCAATCATCTTTACCGCTGGTGTCGCCTACGCACTGGTCAAAGCTTACGAGGCCTTTGTGCTGCCTCAGCTGCAGCAGCAGGAACAGCCGGCTGCAGTCGAGAACAAGTCGTCTAAAAAGAAGGTCGCGGCAGCTAACAAGAAAGCGCACGAGGCCTACGAGGGCGTGGTTGCGCGTTACGAGGACTTTGTGAGCTATTGCGAACAGAAGGGAGCTGGTACTGCCAACTACGACGACTGGGCTCTGGGGCGCGGCGATGATTCTGGGCTGGGGCAGATATTCGTTTATGACAGCCAGAATGCTCCCGGCTTTTTAAACTACTACTATGCTTTCGATGATTTGAACGGTGACGGAATTGACGAGCTGCTTATTGGGTCTGTCGATGCGCAGAACGATATTTCGGCGATTGTAGGTGCCTACTGCTTTGTTGATGGAAAGGCCGTTTCGGTTATGCCTTCGTCAGAGATGGTAGAAGGCTCCAACAATATGACGAATCGGTATGACGGTTTTATTGCTCAGGGTGAGAGCCAAGTCATTACTGTCTGCAAGGACGGCATCGTTAAATTTACTTGTAGTCAGGATTGTAACCAGGCAGATTTCTATATTTCGCTTACTGCAAAGGGTCCTGAGGTCGTAGACGCGGTGCAAATTCAAAATAAGGAATTCGATAGACAGAATGGCACCTACTTGGTGAGGACCGTCGAGGATGGTGGCAAACCACAGGAGACGATGGTCCAGGGGCGTGAAGAAGCGTGCAAAATTCTTGACGAGATTGCCGGGGAGCATCCGGAGGCCGACATTGAAAAGCCGTCTGCAAGCAGCGATATGTGGAAGGCATTCAAAGGGGCGGAGCCTTCGGAGAACTCTTTGAAGGACGGCTCTGGCACCGCAGACGATCGAACTGGCGCATCTCAAGCACCATCTGAAGCGGCATCCGATAGCGGCGACGATGGGGAGGCCGCTGCGGGCGACGATGGCGTGATCGCCGACATGGATGCGTTCATTGCAAACGCCAAGCGCGAGTTGATTGTGCCAGATGACGCCTCTATTACGTACAAGGTCGCTGATAGGCCAAGCTATTGGGAGGGGGCGGCAACGTACGTTTGGTACGTCGAGTTTTATAAAGACGGAAAGGTCGTAGCGTCCGCGGAATGCGGCTCTGAAGGGTATCCGTGCCGGTCGATTATGGCCTATCACGAGAGCTAGTAACTTTAGCCGAGGCATTTTGGCATTACGGCGTGCGCGGCTCCTATACCTTTCCCCTTGTTCCATCCGACGAGTTTAGTTACAGCTAAAACGGCCGTTACGAAGAGCTGACCGAGAGTCCGAAGACGCTCGCCCGCTAAGCGGGTATGCCCCAAAAGGGTATCTGGGGTTCGAACCCCCCCGGTTCTTCGTCAGTTGACCAAAGGTGCGACATTATTGCCGCTCGCCGGTGGGTGACTAAATGCGATGACTTGAGGGCTATAATTAACCGAGCTAAGTTGGGGGATAGATTGAGACGCACGGGCTTTCGATGCGCCTGTCGGCTCGGCATTTCGCAATTCATTAGACACGCGGAGCGCGTGGTTTGGGATTAACGAAAGGAATCAGCATGTCTCTGTTCCATAGCGATAACGAAAAGGAAGAAAAGCACAGCGGAATACTCGGTGCCTTTTCTGTCGACAATATCAAATGGGAGCCTGGCAACAACGAAGATGCCTCGCTTGTCTCATTCCGCTATCCCTACGAGGATTTCCCCAACGGGTCCTATCTTCAGGTTGCGCAATCGCAGATTGCCGTTTTTACCAACAATATGGGGGCGGGCAGTTCTACTGACGCTACGGGTGCCGGCGATTCTCAGGTAAGCGTGTTTGTCGGTCCGTGCAAGATCAAGCTCGACACGGGAGACAGCCGATTCGCCCCGTTCCGCAATGCCGCTCATTCGCTTACCGGCGGTAGCTCGGCGTTTCATTCCGTTGTGTACTTTATCAATACCAACTACATGAACGAGCTACGCTGGGGCACGACCGAGCCCATCATCGTTCAAGACCCTGAGGAAGACGTCAACGTTCACGTTCGCGCCTTCGGTTTGTTTGGCGCGCATATCGAGCAGAACGACTCGAGTCTGGTTCCCATTCAGGTGAGGAAGTTCCTTGTTAAGGTCGTGGGCACGCGAGATCGCTATACGCGAGAAGAACTTACCTCCTTTATGCGGGCAAAAATCCTTGAGTATGTTCCCGACTTGCTTGCTAAGGCGATTGTTGACCAAGGGGTTTCCGTTCTAAAAATCGCGACACATCTGAGCGACTTCTCGTCTCAGATGCAGGGCAGGCTCGTTAACTATTTCGATGAGTTTGGCCTCACGCTCGATAACTTCTCGTTCAATAGCATCAAACCCTTCGAAGATGATCTTGCCGCCATCAACGAGATGAAGATCCAACGTAAGCGGAGCATTCTCGAGGCGCAGGGTAACGCCGCCCAGATGGACATCGAGTCCGAGGCGCTTGCCAGGAAACGTGCGCGCGAAGGCTACGACTATCAGCAGGAGCGCGGTATGGACGTAATGCAGAGCGCTGCGGACAATGAGGGAAGTGCCGCATCGGGCCTCATGGGAGCCGGCATGGGACTCGGCATGGGCGTTGGCATGGGCGGTGCATTTGGAGCTGGCTTTTCCAACTTGGCCAACCAGACCCTGGGCACTGTTACCCCCATGGTCGGAACGACTCCCGCGTCCGCAAGTATGCAAAACGGTCCCGTGTGCCCCAGTTGCGGAAACGTTAATCCGATGGGTGCTAAGTTCTGCCCGGAATGCGGACAGAAGCTCGAGCAGGGCGTTGCGTGTTTGGCGTGCGGGCATCTTAACCCGGCCGGTGCCAAGTTCTGTCTTGAGTGCGGGAACCGGTTGGCCTCGCCAAAGTGTCCGAGCTGCGGAGCTGAGTTGCCCGAGGGGACCAAATTTTGCCCCGATTGCGGAACTAAGATCCAATAAGGAGAAACAAAGATGAACGGTTCTGTTAAACGTGTCATTTTGGGCGAGGCAATCGTCCTGGTGGCGTGGCTTGTAATCATGTTTGTCTGCAAAAACGCGCTGATGAATCCTATCGTCTTTGCTATGTCGCTTGGCTTTGGGGTTTTGGCTTTTGCGGTGGCTTCGATTTCGGCTACCATGTCCGATAGGCAGTCCACGGTCAAAAGCACGACCGAAATCCATTATTTGCCGGTCGCATCCAGCTGTGCCTACTTTGTCGTTGCCCTTCTGGCCAACACGTACTTTGTGTTTGCGGCATATGGGTGGGGCGGCAGCACGATTCCAGTTGTCGTAAACGTTGTCCTTCTTGCTGTGCTTGTCCTTGTGCAGATGGGTCTAGCCTTCAATGCCCGCCAGGTGGACCAAAAGGTTGCCGCCGTGGCGGCAAAGACGGTTCAAACGGCGCAATTTGCATCGTATGTGGGACAGCTCCTTGCCGTAGCGCAAGACGCTCAGGTCAAAGCCGAACTCAAAGTGCTCAAAGACGACATCTCCTTTAGTTCCAACATGTCGCAGCCCCATGCTCAAGAGATTGAGCGACAGTTCTCCGCTGCGCTCGAGGCCGTCTCGAATTCCATGAGTGCCGATGAGCCAGCAGATGTTACGGTTGGCCTTGTCCATGATGCGCGCCGTATCTGGAAAAAGCGCAATGCGGCGCTGACCGCTGTCAAATAAGAACTCGTGTTGCTTTTTGCCAGGGCACTTTGATGGTTGAAGTGGGGGAAGCTATTGGAAATCAACGGAATAACTTGCGAGGGCTGCGGCAGCACCGATGTCGAGTTTGACCCCGCAACGCGAAAGGTTCATTGCAACCAGTGCGGCCGCGAGATGTATTATTCGCGGGCGCGTCTGGGGGCCACGGGCAAAGTCGCGTTTGCCAAGGACAATGCCATCAAGTTTTTTAAGGGTGGTAACTTTCCGGAGGCCCGCAAATTTGCCGCGGACGTGCTCAATATGATGCAAGACAACGCGGCGGCACAGTTTATGGTTGCTTACTGCGATGAGTTTTGTGAAGGTCTTTCGGGTTCGATGGTGGTTTTCTTTAAAAGGGCCGAAGATATCCCTCTTGAATATGACGAAGTGCGTGACTTGATCGACTTGTTTGAGTCGACGCTCTACAACATGCGTGACTTTGAGGTTCAGATGGTATCGCTCGTGGTCGCCAATATGCAGAGCATGGAGGATCGGCCTCGGCTTGAGAGCTTTATCGATGCTGTGTGCCCGTTCTGCATAGCGCGGTATGCTTCGGAAGACTTTATGACTGCAGAGCGGGAGAGTTTCTATCAAGATATCGCCACCAACTGCAACATACCCAAAACGTGTCTCGCACTACTCAAGGGCATTAGAGAGAACCCCGGGTCCCCCTATAAAACTGGTTCGTTTGCGTTACGAAGAAGGACCTCGTACTTTCTCGAACACTATGTGGAGCCCGTCGGGCGCATCGTCAATTCGATGAAGGCAAGCCAATACAAACAGAAGTTTCTTGTGGCCTATCAGCAGGTGTCCGAGCAATACCGAAGCATGGCCTCTCAATAAAGCAGATGGCGGGCGCTTACTCGCTTAAAGCTATTGGATGATCTAAACAGTGCAAACTGAAAGGTGGTACAGATGAGTGATTCGGGAGTAGATACTGTCCTTATCGAGCGCAGGATCGCCGCTATTGGAACAAAAGTTGACCAGATGACCACGAAGGTCGATAAGGTCGAATCGCAAATGGAGGAAGTGCGGAAGGACCTTAAAAAGCTCCGAAAGGACTTTCTCGAGATGATGCTCGAGCAGCGTCGTACCGCCGCACTTGAGCAGGCGACTACGGAGCTCGTGAGCGTCCGGCAGGAGATGGACAAAAAGTTCGGCAACTACTCAGTGGTTCGAAACACCATGGTCGGTATTCTCCAGGCAACCGATGCGGCGCTCGTGCGCAAGGCGACGATTTCGACGGTCTCCGAGGAGTTAATGATCTCTACCCCGGACTACTGGCTGGCACCTGTCCTGGTTGCCCTTGCGGCATGGATCAACAACAACCGAGATCTTGCAGAGCGCGCAATACGCGAGGCTGTCAAACGTGACAACGAGCACACGTCGCTTGCGATGGCTCTGATCTGCAGACGTAATAACCGCACGGCTACGTGCTACGAATGGCTAGCGCGCTACTTCTCGACGCAAAACGCCACCCGCATCGATGCCGATGCGATGGTCTACATCGATGCCTATATCAACGGCATCTTCGGAACCGACGAAAAGCACCTGTGCGACGACTATATGGCGGGCTGGATCGAGCAGATCAGAAATCAGAGCCCTGAGTTCGAGAATGAGCAGTCAGAGTCATGGGCGGAGTACTTTACCGGCTACGAGGAGGATATGAGCTCGAGATATCCGGCGCTCAAGGTGGTGGTCAAGGAGTTTGACTACATCAATAAGTATCTCGGAAAAGTCGAGGCAATCGAGAGCATATCCAATGACTTCGCCGACCTCAAGGCTTCTGATGTTGACGAGAGGACGCTTGCCGAGCAGGTTGACAGGCATTTGATGGAGCTCGTTAACTCCGATGACTCCAAGGAGCGAAATTTGCGCCGCCAGGAGGAGTATCTTCTTGCGGTCAAGGCATTTGGCGGAGACGTGGAGCGCGCCCGAGAGCTCGTCAATCGTCGCCGCGATGAGAAGCGTCAGCAGACGATGAACATCATCGACCAGATGACACGCTCGATGCGCGACCAGAGTGCGTCTGTGGATGTGCATAAGAAGAAGACCGCGATTCAGTTTTTGGGTTCCTACATCAACGGTGGTTTCAACCGGTATCGCAAGAGCGACATCCCCGAATTTCCGCAGGCGATCACCCTTGACTTCGACGGATGGACAAGCAGGGCGGTTACCGGCGATGAGGGTAATGCGCTGCGCGGCGATTATGTTCGCTATGTCGGTGAAGAGAAGAAAAAGGAGCTCGCTGAGCTTGATGTCAAGGTTGCGAAGGGCAACAAGAGCCACAAGATAGCGGCCGTTGTCCTCGCTGTTTTGGGAGTAGCTTTCTTTGCATTTGTAAACCAGGTTATTGGCATTTTGCTTCTTGCGGGGGCTGGCTATTGTCTAGTAAAGACGAGCCTCTCGGGCAAGCAGCGCGCTGCGGAGGCAGAAGAGATTGAGGCCAAATACTCCAAACGCATCCAGGAAGGCTGTTCCGAGATCGATCTGGCGCTTAATCAGTGGAAGAGCGCGAAGGAAACTGCGGCCGAGCGCAGCGACCTGCTTAAGCTTGAGAAGGTTGCCTAGCCGGTAGGATTTGTCTCGATAATCCATGAATGGAGTGAAAAAGATGGCTGATGAAGTGACTGATTTCGACCATAACGATGCTGCAATGCAGGACCTCGATGCATTGAGCGAGCTCGATAGTCTGTTTGAAGAGGACGAGCGACTGAAGCAAGCTGAGAACAATGTTTTGACCCAAAATCTCACGGGCTTTGCAAACTGCTTTCCCGATTGGGATTTGCATCCGCCGGTAGCGTAGAAAAGCGCTTGAAGCACAAGCTGCGATCATTTGGAAACATCGATGTTTCTGCGGGCTAGAAGCCATGGGGCTTTTGGCCCGCTGGCTTTCATATGCCGGTCGGCGGCATAGGGCATCAACCGTATTCTAGGTTCTTGGACGCCAGGCCGACTCGCTTCGGATCGGGCGCTACACCACCTTTCTCGACACTACCAATCTGACAGGGCCTCGTCCGTTCTCGGGCGGGGCCCTTTTGCGCGGCCTTTCATGTTTGCTATACTGCTAGCAAGTAGAGAGGAGCCGCTATGGGTGCAGCAACGGTGCAGCTCAACACACGAATCGATCCTATGCTCAAAGCTGGTGGCGATGCGGTGCTAACTCGCAATGGGTTGGGACCGAGCGATGCCATTCGTGCACTTTGGGTCTATCTCGTCGAGCATCAAACGTTGCCGGGATTTATGGTGGCGGATAAGCGGGAGGCGCCCCGTGTGGAGAGCCTCGCCGAACAGGGGTGTGGCCTGGCTTTTTCCTCGTTGGGGATGAGTGCGTCGGATTTCGCATCGGCCGAATCTTCGGCGGACGACTGGGATGCCGTACGAGATGATATGTATGATGCGATGATTGCCGACATTGAGGCGAATTGTCGATGATTGAGGCAAAGCATCTCTTGGTAGATACGAACGTTTGGCTCGATTATTACCTGCAAGAAGGGGCGTTCGACGAAGCGAAAAGATTGGTTGAACTGGCCGAGGCGGGAAAGATCGACCTTCTGTATGCGCCAACGACGGCAAAGGATGTGTTCTATATTTTGCCTCGTCGTCTAGCCCGGCGGAATGCGAATGGGATTAACGTATCGTTTGCCTCGGCGTCATGGGCCTGCATCGAGCATATGATGCAGGTGGCGACGGCCTCTCCGCTTTCGTTGGCAGAGTGCGAAATGGCGCGCATGCTTGGCAAGCGCATGCCGGATCTTGAAGACAACCTCATCATCGCTTCGGGCGAGACGGCAGATGTCGACTATGTGGTCACGGGCGACCGGCGCATGCTGGAGGCGATGCCCGAAGTTTGCCTGACGCCTGCCCGCACTCTCGAGATGATTGGAATCCTCGACTAACCTTGCCTGCCTCGTTTCGATATCATATGGGGCATTGTGAACCTCATACAACTTTGGAGGACGGTATGGCAGATAACGCCGAGATGCTATTCTCGCCTGAGCTGGTGTTTTTTGATTGGGAGTGCGCGACGCCGGATGAGGTGTTTGCGCAGCTTGAGGGCGAGCTTGCTCCGCGCGGCTACATTGCCTCCGGTTGGCTCGACGCCGTCCGCACACGCGAGGATGCCTATCCCACGGGCCTTGCCATGCCGGCAGCAAACATCGCCATCCCGCATACCGATCCCGGTTTTGTGTCCAAGCCCTATATCGCGGTGATAAAGCCCGCCGCGCCCTTGACCTTTAACGCGATGGCAGGCATGGGCGCTCCGGTACCGGCGCAGATCATCATCAATCTGGGCATTGCCGAGCCGGGCGGCCAGGTCGAGGCCCTGCAAGCGCTTATGAATATCTTTATGGATGCCGATGCCGCAGCCGATGTACTCGGCCAAACCACGCCGCAGGGCATGGTCGACGCCATCCGTCGCCACTTTTAAGGCCGGCACCTGGGGACTGTCCCTAACTGCCGGCAGAAAAGGAACGTCCCTAACTGCCAGCTGCCAGACCTGTCCCCTTTGCACCAAAATGGTGCAGATTAACCTGTGTCCCATGCGCCGGGTGTGCCGCGGGGCTGCGTTGTGACACAATGGCGTTTGTTCGATTCGTGATGCGAAAGGCCAAACATGGCAAATAAGAAAAAGAACCCCGAGGTCGCGCCGACGTCCGAGCAACGGTCCCGCGCCGCCTCCAGCTCTCGCAAGAAGCAGCGCAAGACCTATGTGTCCAAGACCGTCAAGATTGTCCTGGTGGTCATCGGCGTGCTGGCGATGCTGCTCTCCGTCTCGGCCATGGCGTGCTCCGGCCTGATGTCGCAGACCGAAAGCGCCAGCTCGGGCTATAAGCTCACTGGTGGTGTGGCTGCCACTATCAACGGCACCAACCTCACTGAGGACACCGTGACCAAGCAGATCATGAGCATGCGCACGTCCTACGGCTACACCAAGGACAAGGACTGGGCGCAGTACCTGGTCGACAATGACCTCACGCCCAAGAAGTATCGCAAGCAGCTCATCGACTCCTACACGCAGCAGATTCTGCTTCAGCATGCGCAGAAGGAAAACGGCGTGACCGTCTCGGACGAGGAGGTAGAGAAGGCCTGGAAGGACGCCTGCAAGAGTGCCGGCGGCGCTAAGGCTTTCAAGAAGACCCTTAAGACCTACGGCTACACCGAGGACACCTACAAGGATTCGCTCAAGGAGAGCCTGGCGCAGCAGAAGCTCAAGGATGCCGTGGCACCCACCAGCAAGCCCAAGGACAGCGAGATTGTCGACTACATCAATGAGAACCTGTCCAACTACAACGATGCCCGTCGTTCGTCGAATATCCTGATCAAGGTCGATTCCGACGCTTCCGACGAGGACAAGGCCGCCGCCAAGGCCAAGGCACAGGAGTGCCTGGACAAGATCAACTCCGGCGAGCTGAGCTTTGAGGACGCCGTGGAGCAGTATTCCGACGACACCGGCTCCAAGGAGAAGAAGGGCGATGTGGGCTGGGACAAGCTCACCACCTTCGTCGACAGCTACCAGGCGGCGCTCGAGGGACTCAACAAGGACGATGTGAGCGACGTCGTCGAGTCGACCTATGGTTATCACATCATCAAGTGCACCGACTACTTCCATGTCGATAATCAGGTCGATGACATTAAGCAGGTGCCCAAGGACATCAAGAAGTACGTCTCCAACGTGGTGAAGACGCAGGCGGCAAGCACTGCGTACAGCGAGTGGCTGGAGCAGTACAAGAAGGACGCCGACATCACCGTTAACCCCATGCCCAAGGACGTGCCGTACAACGTCAGCCTGAAGGGCGTCACCAAGAGTTCGACCGACGATTCGTCGACGACTAAGTAATCATGGGGCGGCGCCCGTGCGAGTGCCGCCCGCACTATTGAGGAGGATTTGCAGATGACCAACGAAGAACTGCAGAAGGAAATGATTGCGGCCATGAAGGCCAAGGACAAGGTTCGCCTGTCTATCATTCGCCAGGTTAAGGCCGAGGTGAAGAACATCGAGGTCAACGAGCGCCGCGATGTGACCGAGGAAGACGTCAACAGCATGATCAAGCGTCTGATTAAGCAGACGAGCGAGACGCTGGAGATGTCCATTAAGGCCGGTACCGACCAGGAGCGTACCGACAACCTGACCGAGCAGGTCAAGATCTTGGAGAGCCTGCTGCCCGCGCAGGTTTCGGGCGAGGAGCTCGAGGCCCTGATCGAGCGGGTCATCGCCGAGCTGGACGCGACCTCTAAGAAGCAGATGGGCCAGGTCATGGGCGCACTCGGCAAGGCCACCGGCGGTAACTTCGACAAGCCGGCCGCGGCAAAGATCGTCGGTGCAAAATTGGCGTAAGCGCCGGCCGACACATAGCCGATGCTGAGGGGCGTGACCATTGCGGTCGCGCCCCCTTTTTGGCTGGGTACTCATTGGGGACAGACTTAAATGAGTGCCCAATGAGCGGGTACTCATTTAAGTCTGTCCCCAATGAGTGGGTGGAAGGTTGCGGGTTCTTTACGGGAATGTAGTGTGGGCTGCGGAAACGTGGTTCTTTCCGTACAATAGTTCAACTCGTGTAAACGCAGGGAAGGGACATTCATGGCAGACATGATCGAGATCAAGCATCTCAACAAGTACTTTGGCGACCTGCATGTGCTCAAAGATATCAACCTCACCGTCAAGCGCGGCGAGAAGCTCGTAATGATCGGGCCTTCCGGCTCGGGTAAGTCGACGCTCATCCGTTGCGTCGATTATCTGGAGGAGCCAACGTCGGGCGAGGTCGTCATCGACGGCACGCCGCTCACCAAAAAGAATCACCTGGAGATGGCTCGCAAGTATAGCTCCATGGTGTTTCAGCAGTTCAACCTGTATCCCAACATGACGGTGCTGGGTAATCTGACGCTCGCGCCCATCAAGCTGCAAAAGAAGAGCAAGGAGGAGGCGACCGAGATCGCCATCGCCGCGCTCAAACGCGTCGGCATGGCGCATAAGGCCGGCGAGTATCCGCAGAATCTCTCGGGCGGTCAGCAGCAGCGCATCGCCATCGCCCGTGCCCTGTGCACCAAGCAGCCCATCATCCTGTTTGACGAGCCGACCTCGGCGCTCGATCCCGAGATGGTCCAGGAGGTTCTGGACGTTATGATTGAGCTCGCGCAGGAGGACATCACCATGATCTGCGTGACGCACGAGATGGGCTTTGCGCGCCAGGTGGCCGACCGCGTCATCTTTATGGAGGACGGCCGCATTCTGGAGGAGGGCACGCCCGAGCACTTCTTTGATAACCCCGAGAACCCGCGCTGCCGCGAGTTCCTGTCCAAGATTCTGCACTAGGCGCGGTGATGGACATGACGGATATGACGAGGGCGACCGTGACGCGCCGCCGCTTTTTGCAGCTGGCTGGCGCCGGCATGCTTGCGCTGACGGGGACCGCGCTTACCGGTTGCGGCAACTCCACCAGCGGCGAGGGCTCCGACAAGGGGTCCAAGCTTGCGGCCATCAAGTCGCGTGGCCATCTAAATGCCGGCGTTAAGAAGGACGTTCCCGGCTATGGCTATTACGACACCGCCAAGGGCCGCTTTGAGGGCATGGAAGTCGATTTGTGCTACCAGATCGCCGCTGCCGTCTTTGGCGTGAGCTACAAGGAGGCCCGCGCCCAGGAGCTAGTCGAGTTTACCGACGTAACGCCCAAGACGCGCGGCCCGCTGATCGATAACGGCCAACTCGACGTGGTCGCGGCGACCTACACCATCACCGACGAGCGCAAGAAGAGCTGGGATTTCTCGACGCCGTACCGCACCGACTACGTGGGACTCATGGTCAAGAAGCGTTCGGGCTTTACCTCGATTGAGGACCTGGACGGTAAGGTCATTGGCGTGAGCCAGGGCGCCACCACGCAGAGCCTGATCGAGCAGATGATCAAGGACAACGGCTTTAGCTGCAAGCCCGAGTTTAGGGCCTTTAGTGGCTACCCCATCATCAAGAGTTCGCTCGACGCTGGCAATATCGACGTCTTTGCCATGGACCGCTCCACGCTGGCCGGTTACATGAACGAGACCGTTGAGCTGCTGCAGCCCGAGGTCAAGTTTGGCGAGCAGGGCTACGGCGTGGCGACCAAGAAGGGCTGCGACCTTTCGGCCGTGGTCGATCAGGTGATTTGCGATCGCCTGGCCGATGGCTGGCTCGACCAAGAGGTCAAGACCTGGGGTCTTGTATAGGCGCATCGTCCAAGGAAGGAATCAAATGCTCGAAGGATTGTTTGACGCCGACCGCTGGTCGACGACATTTCAAAACATGGGGCCCTTCTGGGAGGGCTTTGGCGTGACGCTGCAGGTGGTCGTTGCCGGTCTGCTGCTGTCGCTGGTGCTGGGCACGCTGCTGGGCGTGTTCTCTACCACCCGTTCGCGCGTGCTGCGCGCCATAAGCCGCGTGTACGTGGAGTTTTACCAGAACACCCCGTTGCCCGTGCAGGTGCTCTTTATGTACATGGCCGGTCCGCAGTTTTTGCAGGCCATAACCGGTGCCGACCAGCCGGTGCGCATCGCGCCGTTCGTGCTGGGCTTCTTGGGTGTGGGCCTGTATCACGCGGCCTACATTTCGGAGGTCATCCGCACTGGTATCGAGGCGGTTCCGCGCGGTCAGATGGAGGCGGCCCAGAGCCAGGGCTTCACCCGTGCGCAGGCGTACTGGTACATCGTGCTACCCCAGACGTTCAAGATCATTCTGCCGCCGCTGTGTAACCAGGCGCTCAACCTGGTCAAGAACACGTCGGTGCTGGCGCTCGTGGCCGGCGGCGACCTTATGTACCGTTCCGACAACTTTGTGAGTCTGTACGGTTACCTGCAGGGATACATCGTCTGCTGCCTTATGTACTTCATTATCTGCTTTCCGCTTGCCATGCTGGTGCAGTGGCTCGAGCGTCGCTCCAAGGAGCGTCCGCGCGGCGTGAGCTTGGCCGAGCTGGGGCTCGACAACGTAGAGGAGGCCTAGCGCATGGAAATCTTCAACGCGACCAACCTGCTCTACATTTGGGGCGGCTTTGTTAAGACCATCGAGATCTCGGCGCTGTCGATCTTTTTCTCGCTCATCTTTGGCACGGTGCTGGCGCTCGTTAAAAGCTATGCGCCCCGCCCATTCCGTATTTTGGTGAGCGCCTATATCGAGTTGTTCCGTTGCACGCCGAACCTGCTGTGGATTCTGTTTATCTACTTTACGGTGCAGGGTTTGGACATTGTGATTTCGACCATCGCCTTTACGCTGTTTACTAGCGCTGTTATGGCCGAGATTGTGCGCGGCGGCCTCAACTCGATTCCGCGCGGCCAGTTTGAGGCAGCGCAGAGCCAGGGCTTCGGTTTCTTTGCCACCATGCGCTACATCATTCTGCCTCAGACGTTTAAGACGATCATTCCGGCGCTGTTTAGCCAGTGCACGACCGTCATTAAGGACAGCTCGTATCTTTCGGGCATTAACGTGGCCGAGCTCATGTACGCGGCAAACGTCGTGATGGCCCACGCGATCGATCTGTCGCAGGTGCTTATGCTCTACGGCCTGGTGTTTGCGATGTACTTTGTGCTCAACTTTGGTATCTCGCTGCTGGTCCGCGCATATCAGAGGCGAATGGTGGCAGCGTAGAATGTGGCAAAGGGACAGCCCCTTTGTCACATAGAGAAAGGAATCGCGATGAGCGATCTGGAGAATAAGAAGAATCCTGTGGTCATTACCATCGCGCGCGACTTTGGCGCCGAGGGCCACGAGATTGGCCGCATGCTTGCCGACGAGTTGGGGATTCCGCTGTACGATAACGAGCTGCTGGTACGTGCGTCGCTGCGCGCGGGCGAGTCGCTCGATAAGATGGCCGCCTATGATGAGCGTCTGGCCGTGGAGAACATGGCGTTTCTGCCCGACCGCTACGATGCGCGTTCGTACTCGGATAAGTTGTTCCAAAAGATGAGCCAGGTGATTTTGGATCTGGGCGAGACCGAGAGCTGCATTATCGAAGGCCGTCTGTCCGATTACCTGCTGCGCAACAATCCCAACCACATTGCCGTGTTGGTGACCGCACCCTTTGAGGACCGCGTCGAGATTGTGCGCAAGAAGCGTGGCCTTAACAAAAAGAAGGGCGCCAAGCTGGTCAAACAGCAGCAGAAGGCGCGCGAGGCGTTCTATAAGCGCTATAGCGCCGGCAAGTGGAAGATGACGAGCGGTAAAGACATCGTCGTCAACCGCGCCAAGCTGGGCCGCGAAGGCTGCAAGGACGTCATCGCCGCAGCCTACCGCTACAAGGTGGCCCAACTCGAAGGCTAACCAGTTGAAACCACCACAAAGGGGACAGGCACCTTTGCGGTGGTAGGGCGATCGGCATAGAAAAAGTCCCCGCCGGGCGTGTGCTCGACGGGGACTTTGCCGTTTGATGGCTAGCGTTGAGGGTGATTACTCGCCCAGCAGGCTCTTGGTGATGGAAGCGGCGGCCTTCTTGCCGGCGCCCATCGCCAGAATGACCGTAGCGGCACCGGTGACGATGTCGCCGCCGGCCCAGATGCGGGGATCGGTGGTCTGGCCGGTCTCCTCGTCGGCGATGATGTAGCCCCACTTGTTGAGCTCCATCTTGCCGCCGATCTTCTTTGCGAAGGGGTTGGCGTTGGTACCGATAGCCGAGATTGCGACGTCGCAGGGAATCTCCTCGATGGCGCCCTCGATGGGCACCGGGCGACGACGGCCGGACTCGTCGGGCTCGCCGAGCTCCATCTTCTGGACCTTGACGGCGCACACGGAGCCGTCCTCGCCAGCGACAAACTCGAGCGGGGAAACGAGCGGCAGAACCTCGACGCCCTCGGCCTTGGCATGGTGCAGCTCGGCGCGACGGCAGGGCATCTCGTCCTCGGTACGACGATAGGCGATGATGGCGTGCTCGGCGCCCAGGCGCTTGGCGGTACGGACGGCGTCCATAGCCACGTTGCCGCCACCAAAGACGACGACGTTCTTGCCGTGCTTGGTGGGGGTGTCGTACTCGGGGAACTTGTTGGCCTTCATCAGGTTCACGCGGGTGAGGTACTCGTTTGCGAAGAAGACGTTGGGCAGGTTCTCGCCGGGGACGTTGAGGAACTTGGGCAGGCCAGCGCCGGTCGCCACGTAGATGGCGTCGAAGCCCTGCTCGAACAGCTCCTCGGCCGTGGCCATGTTGCCCACGACGGAGTTGTACTCAAACTTGACGCCCATGTCCTTCAGGCCGTCGATCTCGCGCTTGACGACTGCCTTGGGCAGACGGAACTCGGGGATGCCGTAGACCAGCACGCCGCCGCCGGTGAAGAAGGCCTCAAAGACGGTGACGTCAAAGCCGTTGCGGGCGAGCTCGCCGGCGCAGGTGATGCCGGACGGGCCAGAGCCGACGACGGCGACCTTCTTGCCGTTCTTGGGGGCCATCTTGGGCGTGGAGGCGAGCTCGGGGCGGTCACCCAGGAAGCGCTCGAGCTGGCCGATGGCCACGGGCTCGGATTTCTTACCACGGATGCACTTGCCCTCGCACTGGTTCTCCTGCGGGCAGACACGGCCGCAGATGGCGGGAAGCATGGAGTCCTCGCGGATGGTATCGAGAGCGCCGCCGAAGTCCTTCTCGCGGATCTGCTCGATAAAGCGGGGGATGTTGATGTTGACGGGGCAGCCCTCAACACAGAACGGCTTCTTGCAGTTGAGGCAGCGCTCGGCCTCGGCCAGCGCCATCTCCTCGGTGAAGCCCTTGTCGACGGGGCGGAAGTCGCAGGCGCGCTCGGCAGCCGGCTCCTCGTTATCGGGGGTACGGGGCGACTTCATATCGGCAACGAAACGACCGTTAACTAGTGGCATGCGCAGCTCTTTTCCTCATAGGCCTTGAGGGACTCGCCCTCTTCGGAACGGTAAGCGGCCTGGCGGGCACGAAGGTCATCCCAGTCGACCAGGGTGGCATCGAAGTCGGGGCCGTCGACGCAAGCGAACTTGGTCACGCCGCCCACCTCGACGCGGCAGCAGCCGCACATACCGGTGCCGTCAACCATGATGGGGTTGAGCGACGCGGTGATGGGGGTGTCGTACTTCTGGGCGGTGAGGGTCGAGAACTTCATCATCGGAACGGGGCCGACGCAGAAGACCTGGCTCACGGCCTTGTCCTGCAGCAGGCGCTCCAGCGGAGCGGTTACAACGCCCTGCTCGCCGTAGGAACCGTCGTCGGTAGTGATGTGGATGTGGTCCTCGTCGAGGAGCTCGCGGAACTGGTCCTCCATGAGCAGGAGGTCCTTGGTGCGGGCGCCCATGATGGCGTGCACCTCGTGGCCGGTCTCGACCAGGTGCTTGGCGACCGGGAAGGCAATTGCCAGGCCAACGCCGCCGCCAATGACGGCGCAGGGGCCCTCGGCCATCTCGGTGGGAACGCCCAGCGGGCCCACGACGTCGCGCAGCGACTCGCCGGCCTCGTAGGTGGAAAGCATCTCGGTGGTCTTGCCGATCACCATGAAGATGAACTCGACCCAGCCCTCGTCACCGTTCCAGCCGGCCAGGGTAAACGGGACGCGCTCGCCCGTCTCGTTGGCGCGAACCATGAGGAACTGTCCAGCGTGCGCATGCTTGGCGATTGCAGGCGCCTCGATGCGGAACTTGAACACCTTCTCCGAGAACTGCGTCTTCTCCAGGATCTTATACATAGAACCCCTCTCTTGTTAGGGCCGCCGAACCGTGCCTCCACGGAAATGGACGGTAGCCCGAATAAAACCGTACGCGCACAGGCGTTGTGCAGACATACGGTGCAAATTATACCCTCATGGACATGTCACTTACGTGTGTCTTCGGCGGTTGGGAGCAGGGTTTATCCACTTTGGCCTACCAAAGGGGGAGAGGTTTATTTTGGTCGGTTTTATCAGGTAAAACGGCAAATGGGGCCGGCCTCGGGTTGTGATGAGGCAGGCCCCCTTTGGGATGCTGTGCATGTATGTCGGCGCGCGGTTGATTGCGATGCCGCAACTGGGGCGTTTCCGCAGGTAAAACCTGCCAAAATAAACCTGTTCCTAAATGATAGGTTTTAGTGCTTGCCGTTGGCGGAGGCGGCGCCGTTGACATGGTCGCGGGCATAGACCACGCCGTGCACGATCGCCAGGCCGGCGGCGTCGGCCGCGCGGGCGCAGGTGTCCTGGAAATCCTCGGCCTCGCGGGCGCGCAGCTGCTTGAGCACGTAGTCGGCGACGGCCATCTTGCCGGGAGGGTTGCCGATGCCGGTGCGGATGCGGCTGAAGTCGCGGCTGCCCATCTTGTCGATGATGGAACGCAAGCCGTTGTGACCGGCATGGCCGCCGCCCACCTTAACACGCACGTCGCCGGCGGGAATATCGAGCTCGTCGTGGATGACGAGCAGCTCCTCGGCCTTGATCTTGTACTCGCGGCAGAGTTTGGAGATGGGCCCGCCCGAGGTGTTCATGTACGACTGCGGCTTGACCAGTACAATCTGGCGCTTGCCGCCCTCTTCCTCGGGATCGTTGATGTTGATGAGCGCGACCTCGGCGCCTGCTTGGTTTTTCCAGTACGTGACGCCGGCCTGACGGGCCAGCTCGTCGATTGCTTTGAAACCAGCGTTGTGACGGGTCTCGGCATACTCCTCGCCAGGGTTGCCAAGTCCGGCAACCATGCGAATCTTAAGCGGCTGTGCAGCTGCCATGTTCATCCTTTCGTTGATTTGTCGCCTGCTATGGTGAGCGACCCTGTTGCTGCTGTCAAATGGAGGGCAATTGAGGTTATTTGAGGGCGTTTGGACGGCCGTCGAAATCGAGGTGGACAGTTAGTTCGGATACGTATAAGTTCTGAGAACTCGAATTGCTCGATTCAATGCCGATACGTTGTTTTGGAGCTTTAGTTAGTCCATATGACGCTGTTTTGAAGTCTACCCTGCCTTCAAATCGGGCGAATGGTATAGAGATAACTGCAAAACAGCCTAATTCAATGTGTCCATTTATACGTATTTGAACTAACTGTCCAGCCCTGCTCGACGGTGCACGGGTGATTCGCCGTTTAGACCGGCGCAAGGCCGATTCCGGCCCGCAGGGCGTTGAGCCAAGCGGTCTGACGCTTGCGATAGCCCTTGATACGGTATCGAAATCGGACTCCCGCGAGTCGATGCATCGTTTGGGCGAAGGCTTCGAGTGCAACAAGGTCTTTCATTTGGTCGCGATTGATAACCAGGACGTGGATGCCCATTGCCTTGAGGCCATTATTTCGATTGCCATCGTGGATGCGAGCGTTTTGAAGCTCATGCCCAATTCCGTTGTATTCGTTGTCGACTCCGGCGGCCGGGCAATATAGGTCGCAGATGGCGTAAGGGATGCCGGAGGACATGTTGACCGCAAGAGTGTCGAAGTCGATTCGATAGTTGAGTAGCAGGCCTCCCATGGGCAGGCTGCAACATCCGAATCCGCCAAAGCGCATGGGCGCTCCGAGAACGGCAAACATTAGGGATTCGGCTGGGGATGCAGATCCGGGTCGGGCGAGATTGACTGCCGTGCGAAACGAGGTATATGAGCTACTTTTGGCGAAGCGTGCGACCGCCTCGAGCTCTTCGATAGTTGTGGCGGGCTCGCATTTGTAGTGTGCCTGTTCGTAGCGGGTCTCGTTCTGTTGTTCG
This sequence comes from Collinsella aerofaciens, assembly GCF_015548375.1. Lineage (GTDB taxonomy): Bacteria > Actinomycetota > Coriobacteriia > Coriobacteriales > Coriobacteriaceae > Collinsella > Collinsella aerofaciens_AB. The sequence continues at coordinate 30,525 of NZ_JADMWW010000003.1, read as the reverse complement.
GTCGCCGACTGGTCGCCCAGGCAATCAAGATCGCTCGTCGCTGCGCAGTCATCGCCCTTGGGCCAGATGGCGTCATAGGCAATGGGGTATGTTGCCCCGGGGGGAAGGGAGTAGGTTCCGAGCAGTTCCATGAGTAGCATCAAGGTTTTGGCGACTGATTCATTCTTGGAACAAAGCATGGCTGTCATGGCAGGAGACGTAGCGTAGATGTCGGCCTCGACGTGCATAATTGCACCTTCAGGAAGCGGAGCGGAGAGAATATGCTGAAGAAGTCGCTTGTCGGGGCGCCTGTTGTCTTCGTTTGAAACGAGAAGATCGAGCAGTTCGGAATCATCTTCATTCCAGGCGTCGAGTATCGAAAGTGCGCCAAAGTCTATCGCGTCATTGTTGGGAATGCAGCCAGCCAAGGCCTGTGCTTGCTGTTCGCTATCAACGGAGTCCCAGGGTAGGGCAGAGTACGCCCGTCGTGCGCGACGAATTGCGCGGAGGGCGGAGAAATGTGAAATCACGGTCATCATAGCTATAACGTACTAAGTTGGCGGCAGAATGCGACCGCCATACCGTTCTTTTCGCTCAGCGGGGCGCTGCGCGCCATGAACGGCTGGGTGTTATGAAATCGGTGGAATCGGTTGAGGGGATTGCAGGAAATTGAGCTCTGCCGCGAAGGTTGACGATAGCTACTGGACAGTTAGTTCAGATACGTATAAGACGGCGGGCGTTCGAGGCGTTTCTAAGGGCTTTCGAGGGCGATTTGAGGGTAAATATGCGGCGGTCGTACTCGAAAGCGATGAGCTTTGGGCAGTATGGCGTTCGCCGGGGAGCTCAGAAGGCTCAGAACGGCCTTTGGAGCTTTAAAAAAATACGTATCTGAACTAATTGTCCAGGGAAGGTTGTCGAGGGGTAGAAAAAGGGTCGGAAGCGAGCTTCCGACCCTTTAAAAACACCAAAGATGATGAGATGCACGCTGGATTACAGCGCGAAGTCGCCGCCGACGAGCGTGGAGACGGGCTCCTCGTGGTAAACGGCGGAGATGGCCTGAGCGAACTCCTCGGCGACCGAGATGGTCTTGATCTTGCCGCCGACCTCGACGGGAATGGCGTCGGTGACGAGGCACTCGACGATCGGGGCGTCGTTCAGACGCTCGATGGCCGGACCGGAGAAGATGCCGTGGGTGGCGCATACGTAGATGTCGCCGGCGCCCATAGCCTTGAGCTCCTTGACGTTGGCGCACAGGGTGCCAGCGGTGTCGATCATGTCGTCGTTGATGATGCAGGTCTTGCCCTTGATGTCACCGATGATGCCCATGACCTCGGCGGCGTTGTGGCGCGGACGGCCCTTGTGGGCGATGGCCAGGTCGCAGCCGAGCATGTCGGACAGCTTCTTGGCGGCCTTGGCGCGGCCCACATCGGGGGAGACGACAACCAGGTTGTCGGTGTCGAAGTGCATGTCGTTGTAGTACTGGCCAAACAGCGGCAGCGCGGACAGGTGGTTAACCGGGATATCGAAGAAGCCCTGAATCTGGCCCTGGTGCAGGTCGAGGGTGATGATGCGGTTGACGCCGGCGCGCTCGAGCAGGTTGGCGACGAGGCGGGCGGTGATGGGCTCGCGCGGGCCGGCCTTGCGGTCCTGGCGGGCATAGCCGTAGTGGGTGATAACGGCGGTGATGGAGCGGGCGGATGCGCGCTTGGCAGCGTCGGTGGCGATGAGCAGCTCCATGAGCATGTCATTGACGTTGCCGCCGGCCACGGACTGAATCAGGAAGACGTCGGCGCCGCGGACGGTCTCGTCGTAGCGGGCGTAAATCTCACCGTTGGCGAACTGCTTTAGCGTAAGGCCCGAAAGCTCGACCCCAAGGTACTCAGCGATCTTCTGAGCGAGGGGACGGTTGGAGGAACCGGAATACACGCGGATGGACTTGCGCATATTCTCCGACTTCTCGGGATCATTAATCGGCATTACCCTTCTCCTTTATATCGAATGCCATATAGATGCCTTGTTGCATTGTAACCGCGCGACGGGGTTAATCGGGTCTTGATAACGTCTTTACCGTCAACGGACACGAACCGACCACTCATCCTGTCGCGCAGGTCACGATAGAAAAAAGGAGCCGCCCCCCATGGGAACAGCTCCTTAGATGCTTGGTAAAACGTTATACCTCGTCGTCCTCGTGCAGACGGCGGCGATAATCGGCGGCCCAGCCCTCAATATTTATCTGGCGGGCACGGCCCAGGCCGAGTGCGTCAGCCGGGACCGGCTCGGTGATGACGGAGCCGGCGGCCACAAGCGCGCCGTCGCCAATCTGGGCGGGCGCGACCATCATGGTGTCGGAGCCGATGAAGGCATCCTTGCCGATGACGGTCTTGTGCTTGTGTACGCCATCGTAGTTGCAGGTGATGGAGCCCGCGCCCACGTTGACGCCGGAGCCCATGGTGGTATCGCCGATGTAGGACAGGTGCGGCACCTTGGAGCCCTCGCCGATCGTGGACTTCTTGATCTCCACGTGCGTGCCGGCCTTGGAGCCATCGAGCATATGGGTGCCCGGGCGCAGGTAGGCGCGCGGGCCGCAGTCGACGCCGTTCTCGATGACGGCCTCGACGGCGATGGTTTCATCGATGGTGCAGCCGCTGCCGACGGTGGTGTCGGTGAGGCGGCTGTTGGGGCCGAGCTGGCACTCCTCGCCCACGGTGACGTGGCCGATCAGGTGCGTCTGCGGCCACACGACGGTGTCGCGGCCGATGGTGGCGTCGGGGCCGATCCAGGCCTGCGTGGGGTCGATGAACGTGACGCCCTCGGCCATCCAGTGCTCGTTGATGCGGTCGCGCGCGATGGCGGTGAGCTGCGCGAGCTGAATGCGGCTGTTGACGCCCAGGCCGTCGCGGTAGTCGTCGCAGTGGAAGATGGAGACGGCTTGGGCGTGGCCTTTGAGGATCTCGAGCATGTCGGGCAGGTAGTACTCGGACTGCGCGTTGTCGTTGCCGATCTCGTTGATGTGGGCGGCGAGCTGCGCGCCGTCGAAGGCGTAGCAGCCGGCGTTGCACTCGAGCAGCGTGGCGGCCTGCTCGGGCGTGCAGTCCTTCTGCTCGATGATGCGCTCGATCTGACCATCGGCGCCCAGCTTGATGCGGCCGTAGCCGAAGGGATCAGGCGGGGTCATGGTCATGACGGTGCAGGCGAGTTCGCCGGTGGCGACGGTCTGCGCGAACTTGGCGACGGTGTCGGCGGTGATGAGCGGCAAGTCGCCGTTGAGCACGACGACGGGGCCTTGCGTGATGCCGCAGGCCTCGAGCGCGACCTTCACGGCGTGGCCGGTGCCCAGGCGCTCGGTCTGCTCGACGCACTCGACCTTGGTGGCGCTGTTGGCGTAGGTGCCGTCGATAAGGGCGCGCATCTCGTCGGCGTGGCTGCCGATGACGACCACGACGCGGCTGCAGCCGGCCTTGATGGTAGCGTCGACGATCCACTGGACCATGGGCTTACCCAGGATCTTGTGCGAAACCTTGCAGTGGTTCGACTTCATGCGGGTGCCCTCGCCGGCAGCGAGGATAATTGCGGTTGCGTCCATGTGATCTCCTGTTACGTTATAGAGACGTGTGCTTGGAAACGATACACGGCGCAATATGATACCGCAGGCATATGTTGAGCGCGTAACGATTGGATTGCGGCGGTTGAGGCTTGCGCCGCCGGCGTGGCGTTTGCGCTGGCCGTGCATGGCGGCGGTGCTGCGGAGCTGTCGTTTGAGCGAGGGGACGGGGGTGCCCGTGGACAACATACGAGAGGAGTTTGGCGGCGAGCCCGTCGCGGCATTCTCGATGTCGCATCCAGCTGTGCCGGCGCTCTATATAGTGCTGACGCTGGGGCTCACCATGTTCTCGATGCAGCCGGTGCTGATTGCGCTGTCACTTGCGGGCGGGTTGGCGTATGGATTTGCGACGCGTGGGGCTGCCCGCACGCTGGGCGCACTTCGCTGGCAGCTGCCGGTGATTTTGATTATCGCGCTGGTCAATCCACTGTTTAGTGCCTCGGGCTCGACGGAGCTGTTCCGTATTGGCATGCGCGCGGTGTATCTGGAGAGCATGGTATACGGCCTGTGCATGGGCGGGCTGTTTGTGGCGAGCGTGCTGTGGTTTGAGGCCGCGGCGTCGATGCTCGAATACGACAAGGTGCTCGCGCTTTTGGGTAACGCCGCACCGGTGATCGCGCTCATGATCTCGATGTGCATGAGGCTTATCCCGCAGTTTTTGCGCCGCGGCCGTACGGTGCTGGCGGTGCAGGATGCGATTGATGTGCCGGGTCGCGCGCCCACCGATCCCGTGCGATCGCGCCTGCGGGCGTCGAGCGTGTTGATGGGCTGGGGCATGGAAGATTCGCTGGAGCGCGCGGACGCCATGCGCTCCCGTGGGTGGGGCGCCGCGACGCGTCGAACGACGTATGCGCGGTATCGGCTGGGGCGCGGCGATGTTGCCGCGCTGGTTGGACTTGCGCTGTTTGGCATGGCCACGACGGCAGTGGCGTGGACTGCGACGATGCAGTATTCGTTTTACCCGCAACTATCGGTGCCGGCGCCGTGGCTGGGCTATGTCGTGTACGCTGCCTGGATGATGCTGCCTTGCGCGTCGCACGCGATTGATGAGAAGAGGTTTGGCTGATGGCTCGGTTGGATAGGAGCTCGGCGGCGGGTGTGGTATATGGCTCGGCCGCGCCGGCGATTGAGGTGCGAGGCCTTAGTTTTGCCTATCCCGGGGCCGAGGCACCGGTGCTCGAGGGGCTTGATTGGCGTGTTTCCCAAGGTGCGTTTGCACTGCTTGTTGGCGGTACCGGTTCGGGCAAGTCGACGCTGCTGTCGCTGCTCAAACCCGAGATCGCTCCGGCGGGCGAGCGCACTGGCGAACTGCGCGTGCTGGGCGAGAACGTCGCCGACATGGATGTGCGGGCATCGGCGGAGCGCGTGGGCTATGTGTTCCAGGATCCCGAGAACCAGATCGTGTGCGAAACCGTGTGGCACGAGATGGCGTTTGGCCTGGAAAACTTGGGGCTAGCGCGTGATGAGATGCGCCGTCGCGTAGCTGAGACCAGCTATTTCTTTGGGCTGGAAGATTGGCTTCACCGCGATACTGACACGCTTTCGGGCGGTCGCAAACAGTTGCTGTCGTTGGCTGCCGTTCTGACGCTGCGCCCGCGCGTGCTGCTGCTCGACGAGCCCACGTCTCAGCTTGATCCGGTTGCGGAGAAGAATTTCCTGCACGCGCTGTTTCGTGTGAATCGCGAGCTGGGCTGCACGGTTGTTGTGGCGACGCATCAGCCGCGCCCAATGCTCGAATACGCGACGTGTGCGTACCGGATTGAGAACGGTCGCGTGCGCGAGGTGGCGGATATGGCTTCTTTGGGACGCCGAGAATCGCTGTTTTCCGATGACATGTTGGGGTGGGGTGCCATCCGATGTGCAAATAAAGGAGTATTCAGCAGGCGCGAGGACAATTTGGGCTCTCTGGAGCCGCCCGGGGACGTATCGAGCGCGAAAAAAAGTTCAGAATTGGACAAATCGTCCGAATTTGTGGCGCAAACGTCGCTCGAGAACGGCTCGGAAGCCTTCCCGCGCACGGATGGAAGCAGAATACTCCAAAAAATGCACGGCGGGTCGGCTACCATCCTGTCGGAAGGCTGGTTTCGCTACGATCGAGCGTCCGGCTGGGTGCTGCGCGGGCTCGATGCGTCGTTTTCGACTGGCGCGGTGCATGCGGTTGTGGGCGGTAACGGCTGCGGCAAGTCGACGATGCTTTCGGTGCTGGCCAAGACTGCCAAGCTGCAGCGTGGTCGTATGGTGCGCGGGGCGGCCTCGGCTGCGCTGCTGCCGCAGAACCCCAAGGCCCTGCTGGTTGCCGAGACGGTGCGCGACGAGCTGATGGAATGGGCCTCGACCTGCGGATATGACGAGAACTTGGCGCGGGAGCGTGCGGCGCAACTGGGATTGGACGGCCTGGAGACGCGCCACCCTTACGACCTCTCGGGCGGACAGCGCCAGCTGCTTGCCCTGGCAAAGCTGCTGCTGATCGGCCCCGAACTGCTATTGCTCGATGAGCCCACCAAGGGTCTAGACCTGTTCAGCCGCCGCATCATCGCCCGCCCCCTGCGTGACCATGCGAAGGCTGGCGGCACCGTCATCATGGCTACGCACGATTTGGACTTTGCCGAGCAGGTAGCCGACGACGTCGCCATGATGTTTGACGGCGAGATTGCCTGCATGGAGCCCCCGGCCGACTTCTTTGCCGACAACGTGTTCTATAGGGCGTGATGGGATGACGGACTGTCGTTTCTCGCGTTTACTCACAAAACTGGAGATCCCGCTGTTGTTGGCGGTGCCGGCGGTGATGGCAGCGGCGTTGCAGGCGGGCGTTGAGCAGGCGGCGTTGGCCATGCTGGTTGTGGTGGCGCTGGTGCTTGCACTGTTCTTTGCGGGTTACGAGGCATCTCGTCCGGGTTTGCGCCAGATTATGCCCACGCTGGTGCTGGCGGCGCTGGCGGCGGCGGGGCGCATCCTGTTTGGGCCCATTCCCGACTTTAAACCGGTGAGCGCTATCGCCATTATCGCGGGGGCGACGCTTGGCCGTCGCAATGGTTTTATGGTTGGCGCGCTGGCGGCGCTGACCAGCAATTTCTTTTTTGGACAGGGCATGTGGACGCCGTGGCAGATGTATGCCTGGGGCCTGGTTGGCTATGTTGGCGGTGCGCTGGCGCATGCCGGTGCGTTTGACCGTGCGGATGGAACCGTGCGCATGCCGGCGCTGTTGGCGTATGGCTTTGCCTCGGGTTTGCTGTACGGCGTGGTGATCAACGCGTATGACATCATTGGATTTGTACAGCCGCTTACTTGGGCGGGTGCCGTGGCGCGTCTTGCCACGGCAGTGCCGTTCGATATTACGCACGGCCTTGCGACCTGCGTGTTTTTGGCCGCCCTGTACAAGCCTTGGTGCCGTCGCATTAACCGTGTCGTCGTGAAATACGGGCTGTAAGGCATTTCGCGTTTCCTCGCGAACTTGCGGTGGAATAGTTCTCGTTTTTGGCTATTTGCTGCCCAAACAGGAACTATTCCACCGCAGCTTATAGGGGGAGAGGGGTCACATGATCTGTTTTCCTCCGTCCCCCAGGAATTACTTGGGGCTAGAGCTCTAGCGTGAGGGTGACGGGGCAGTGGTCACTGCCAAAGATGTCGCCGCGGATACCGGTGTCGCGTACGTTGTCGGCGATTGCGTCGCTTACCAGGAAGTAGTCGATGCGCCAGCCTGCGTTGTTCTTGCGGGCATTAAAGCGGTAGCTCCACCAGCTGTAGACGCCCTCGACGTCGGGGTTTGCCGCGCGCCAGGTATCGGTAAACCCGGCGTTGAGCAGCTCGGTAAACTTGCCGCGTTCTTCGTCCGAAAAGCCGGCGTTGCCGCGGTTGGACTTGGGGTTCTTAAGGTCGATCTCCTCGTGTGCCACGTTAAAGTCGCCGCAAGTTACGACGGGCTTGCCGGTCTCGCGCTCAAGCGCGCTCAAAAAGCCGCGGTAGGCATCGTCCCAGGCCATGCGCACATCGATGCGCGCGAGTTCGTTTTGCGCGTTGGGCGTGTAGACATCCACAAACCAAAACTTGTCGAACTCGAGCGCACAGACGCGGCCCTCGGTTGCGGCTTGGGCGACGAGTACGGTCGCCTCGCCCTCGCCGGCGTAGGGTAGCAGCGCGTCGGCGTGCAGCACGCGCAGCGGTTCCTGGCGGCTAAAGACCGCAGTGCCCGAATAGCCTTTACGCTCGGCGTAGCTCCAGGTTTGGTGATAGCCGGGCAGGTCAATATCAACCTGGCCTTCTTGCAGCTTGGTCTCTTGCAGCGCCAGGATATCGACGTCGAGTTCTTGCGCGATCTGGATAAAGCTCGGGTCCTTTTTGAGCACGGCGCGCAGGCCGTTGACGTTCCACGAGGCGAAAGTGTAAGTCTGAGGCATGGTGTCCTTTCGACGGGGTTGGCAGGCTTAAGATTAGCGCAACAGGGGCGGGGTGGGCTCCGCGCATGCTGACTTAAAGGACGCATGCTGGGACGTCGCTCAACGCTGCCCGACCAACATGGACGGAGGACAAACATGACGCAAGCGATAACAGATCCCAAGCAGGCCTCCGCCGCGCTGGCGGAGCTGTTCAATACCCACGAGCGCGTGGTGTTCTTTGGCGGCGCGGGCGTTTCCACGGCAAGCGGCATTCCCGATTTCCGCAGCGTGGACGGCCTGTATCACCAGCAGTTTTCCTATCCGCCCGAGACCATGCTCTCGCACAGCTTTTACAAGGCACACCCGGCCGAGTTCTTCGACTTTTACCGCACCAAGATGATCGCGCCTGGCGCCAAGCCTAATCGCTGCCACACCAAGCTGGCCGAGCTGGAACGCGCGGGCAAGCTCAGTGCCGTGGTGACGCAAAACATCGACGGCCTGCACCAGGCGGCCGGCTCGCAGCGCGTGTTCGAGCTGCATGGCTCGGTCCACCGCAATATCTGCCAGGCGTGCGGCGCGGTCTATGGTGCCGATTGGATTTGCGCGCGCGAGCACGAGGATGCCGCGGGCGTGCCCGTGTGTCCCGTGTGCGGCGGCCGCATCAAGCCCGACGTGGTGCTCTACGAAGAGCCGCTCGACGAGCGCGTGCTCACCGGCGCCGTTGCCGCCATTGCCGCGGCCGATGCCCTCATCGTGGGCGGAACCTCGCTCGTGGTGTACCCGGCGGCGGGCCTCACGCGCTACTTTATCGGCGATACGCTGGCCATTTGCAATTTGGCGCCCACCGATCAGGATGCAAATGCCGACCTGCTGATTTCTTGCGACATCGCGGCCGCGTTTGCGTTCTAGCCCGCGTGCGCGGATACAATAGAAAGACTGATTGCAAAGCGACCCCGCCGCCAGCGCCCGAGCGCGGCGGCGGGGGCATTTTAGGAGGATGTTCATGGCGAACGATAGCAAGACATGGCGGTGCGGAAAGTACGAGCTCAGCTTTGACCGTCCGCGCATCATGGGCGTCCTCAACGTGACGCCCGATTCGTTTAGCGATGGCGGCGAGCACTTCGATCCGGATGCCGCGATTGAGTACGGCTTGGCGATGCTCGACGCCGGTGCCGACATCATCGACGTGGGCGGCGAGTCCACGCGCCCCGGCTTTACCCCGGTCAACCCCGACGAGGAGGCCCGCCGTGTGCTGCCCGTGGTGCGCGCACTGGCCAAGGAGGGCGCCATCGTCTCGATTGACACGCGTCATGTGGCGGTTGCCAAGGCGGCCGTGCGCTGCGGAGCCTCGATCGTCAACGATGTGACCGGCTTCACCGACCCCAAGATGGTCGAGTTTGTTAAGACGAGCGCTTGCGGCGTCATCGTGATGCACGCCGGCGAGGTCGCTGCTCCCGCGCGCACGCACGCGACGGTGCAGCTCGATACCTCGGCCGCGGCGTTTGTTGCCGAGAAGGCGCGCGAAGCGGCTGCCGAGGCCGCGCGCGAGGCCGAAAAGCCGGGCCGCCGCCGTCGTGGCAAGCTGCTGGGCGAGCCTAAGTCGGAGGCCAAGCTTCCGGGCGGCGTGGTGCAGCCCTCGCTGCCGTTTGGCGACCCGGAGCCCGCAGCCGAACAGGAGACGCCGGCCGCCGAGCAGGCTGCCCCCGCCGCCGAGACCGTCGCGCCCGAGGTCACGCCCGCTGCCGCCGAGACGGAGCCGGAGCCCAGCGACCACCTGGTCGCCATGATGCGCCGCAGCGCCCGCCGCGAGGAAGCCTACGCGCCCACCTCGCAGCTCCGCCGCTTCACCCTGCCCGATTCGGCGCCCATCATGCGCCGCGTCATGGGCTTTCTGTCCGACCAGGCCCGCGCGCTCATCCACGCCGGCGTGTCGCGCGACCGCATCTGCATCGATCCCGGTCCGGGCTTTGGCAAGACGGCCAACGAGGACATCGTCATCCAGCGCGAGACTGCCAAGATGGCGTCACTGGGCTATCCGCTCATGTGCGCCGTATCACGCAAGCGCTTTGTGGGCGCCGTCTCGGGCGTGACCGAGGCCGCCGAGCGCGATGCCGCTACGTTTGGCGTGTGCCTGGGCGCCATCCAGGCCGGTGCCAACATCGTGCGCGTGCACGACGCCGCGGGTTTTGCGCAGTTCCTGAACGGCTACTGGGCGGTTGCCAAGCCGCAGCCGCGCCGCGCGTTTGTGGCCGTGGGCTCCAACCTGGGGCATCGCTGTGACAACATCCGCGCCGCACGCGACATGATCGCCGAGATTCCACTCACCTGCGTGTCCAACTCCTCCAAGATCTACGAGAGCGAGCCGGCCTACGAGACACGCCAGGACGCGTTTGCCAACGCCGTCATCGAGATCAAGACCGAGCTGGCGCCGCTGGTGCTGCTCGACGAGCTCATGAAGATCGAGGCCGAGCTGGGCCGCGACCGCTCCAAAAAGGCCAAGGCCAACGGCCCGCGCACCATCGACCTGGATCTGCTGTGGATGGACGGCGAGACCCACGGCGGCAAAAAGCTGCGCCTGCCGCATCCGCTGATCGGCGAGCGCGACTTTGTGCTGGTGCCGCTCGAGGATCTGATGCACGATCCGGCGCGGTTCTTCCGCTACAACGGCGTCGAGGTCAAGGAGCCCGAGGACCGCGTGGGCCATATTGTGGGCGAATTGGGGCGCATGTAGATGATCGAGATGAATGCTGTTGCCGCTGGCACCGAGCTTGACGCCGCGCGCGACGCGGGTCGCGAGGGTGCGTCCGCGGGTTGGTGCGCTTGGAGCGTGGGCGAGGCTTCGCTGACGTTTTCGCTGGTTGTGCGCCCCGATGTGAATATGCATGCCTTCCACGGCCTGCCGTTTGTGGCGGCGATGGGCATGATGGACGCGCTCGTGGGCACGGCTTCGGCGCCGGGCCTGGGCCTTGCCGGTAAGGTGGGTATCCAGTGGCCGAGCGATATCGTGTGCGGTGCGCCTGCGTTTGAGACGTCGCTCGCGCGTGTTGCCGTGAACGGCGGTGCCGGTGCTGCGGGCATGTTTGCCGCGGTGACGGTTGATATTGAGCGTGCGGCGCTGGGTGAGCTTGGCGTGGATATGGCAGATGAGGCGCTGGTCGAGGCATTGGCCGCCGCCTTGCTGGTCCGCGTGGACACCTGGGCGGTTGCCGCCAACACACCACAGGGCGCTGCCGGCCCGCTGGCTCCGGTGCTGGGCGAGTACTTTGACATGGTGCCACTGCTGGGTCGTCAGGTCGCGGCGGTGTCGCCCGACGGTTTGCCGCTTGCGGTCGGTGTGTTTGCGGGCCTGGACATCTGGGGTCGCGCGACCATCAAGACTGATGCCGGCGAGCAGGAGTTTCCGCCCGAGGCCGTACGGATTCGCGGACTGTAACGCGAGGCGCCCGCACTCAAAGATAGCGATGATAACAAGACCCTCCTCGGCTGTGCCGGGGAGGGTCTTGCTTGTCTGGGGAATGGGTTGTCAGCACCCTATTCCTCAAAACTGAAAATCTTTCGATTTTGAGGAATAGAATTAAGCCAGCTCGGCCTTTAACGAGGTATATTCGTTGCAGAGCCTATTCCTCAAAACTGAAAAATTTTCGTTTTTGAGGAATAGCGATAGAAGACCGCAGGGAGGCACCAATGAAACTCATCAATAGAACGTCATATATGGACACGTTGACGAGCCTTATTGGCGTACCGGACATCAAGGTCATAACGGGCATTCGCCGTAGCGGTAAGTCAAAATTGCTCGAGGCCCTCCGCGATTACGTGGAGGCAAATCTGTCCAATTCGAATGTCATCCATATCAATTACAACCTCGACGAGTTCGAGGGCCTGCTCGAATATCATGCCCTGCTCGCCTATGTGAAAGAGCATCGAGTGTCCGACAAGCAAAACTTCCTGCTTATCGACGAGGTTCAGATGTGCGACGGCTTTGAACGCGCGATCAACAGCCTCCATGCATCCGAGCAGTACGATATTTTCATTACCGGATCGAACGCCTTTTTGCTGTCGAGTGATCTGTCGACGCTCTTTACGGGGCGCACGTTCGAGATCGAGGTTTTCCCATTCTCGTTTGAGGAGTATCGCTTCTATAGTGACGAGGGCGAGGTCGATCGCGACTTCGATGAGTACGCGAGAACCGGCGGTATGTCTGGCTCTTACCCTTATCCACTGCAGGAGCAGCGTTATCAATATCTCTCCAATGTCTTCAAAACGCTCATCGTGAGAGATATCGTGCAGCGGCATAACGTGAGAAACGAATCGGCGCTGCTGCGCATTGCCGATTACATGATGGACAACGTATCCAACATAACGTCGGCACGTAACATTACGGATATTTTGAACGCGGATGGGCTAAAGATAACGAACAAGACGGTCGGCACGTACATGGGGTACCTGTGCGATGCGTTTGCCTTCTATAAAGTTCGTCGGTACGACATCCACGGCAAAAAATACCTTAAGAGCGGCGAGAAGTATTACCTGGCAGACCACGCGTTCAAATACGCGCTGCTCGGTACACGTGATATGGATTGGGGACGCGTATACGAGAACATGGTGGCAATCGAGCTGCTGCGCCGCGGATACGAGGTATACGTCGGCGTGCTCTATAAAAAGGAAATAGACTTTGTAGCAATCAAGCGAAGCGAGAAGCTCTACATTCAGGTGAGCGACGACATCAGCTCGGATAAGACATTTGAACGCGAGATTTCACCACTGCTGAGCATTGGCGACGCGTACCCCAAGATGATTCTCGCCCGCACGCATCACGAGGCCACGGACCGCAATGGGGTGCAGATCGTGGACCTGGCGAGGTGGCTGTGCGACGAGGCCTAGCAGAAAGCCCTATTCCTCAAAACTGAAAATCTTTCGATTTTGAGGAATAGGGCCGATGCGTTGCCTAGTTCGCCGCTCGCGCTCGTGCTCGACTTAAGCCCCTGTCCTATCCCAGCTCCTGCATGCGGCGGTAGATTTCGCAGATACCCTTGATGGTGAGCTGTCCGTCGACCACGTCGAAGGCATCGGTCGAATCGGCGACGATGCTGGCGAGACCGCCCGTGGCGATAACGGTGGCATCCTCGCGGCCCAGCTCGCGCTTCATGCGCGCGACCAGGCCCTCAGCCATGGCGGCGGCGCCCGTTACGGCGCCGACCTTGATGCACTCCTCGGTATCGCGGCCGATGGCGTGCTCGGGCGCCTCGAGCGGCACGCTGGCGAGCTTGGCGGCACGGGCGGCAAGCGCGTCCATGGAGATGCGAATGCCTGGCGCGATCGCTCCGCCAATGTAATAACCGTCCTCATCGATGACGTCGATATTGGTCGCGGTGCCAAAGTCCACCACGATTGCCGGCGCGCCGTAGAAAGTCTCGGCCGCAACGGCGTTGGCGACGCGATCGGCACCTACGGCCTGGGGGCGCGCCGCGCGCAGCTTGGTCACCGCGGCCGTCTGCGGCCCGATGACGATGGCGTCCGCGGCAATGCGGTCGGCCACGGCGTGCCACTCGCGCGAGAGCTGCGGCACCACGCCCGCAAAGGCGATTGCGTCGACCGCATCGAGCGAAAGGCCGTACATCTTAAAGAAACCCATCAGGCGCACGTGGATCTCGTCGGCGGTATAGGAGCGGTCGGTGGGCATACGCCACGACTGCACCAGCTCGTCTCCGTCAAACAGGCCCATGGCCGTCTGCGTGTTTCCCATATCGATAGCGAGCAGCATGTCTACTCCCAGTGTTGGCATAAAAGGACGCGCACCATTGTATACGCGCCGCCGACGGCGCTCGGCTGCGATTCGTTTACGGTGATAGGGGCTGAGGGGTTTTAAATATGAAGGAATTATGCTCTACGAGATTTTCCTTGCCGCTTACCGAACTCCCGCGTAATATTCTTTCTTGCGCACATGAAGCGCCCAGACATTGCGGGGTGGAGCAGTCTGGTAGCTCGCCGGGCTCATAACCCGGAGGTCGTAGGTTCAAATCCTGCCCCCGCGACCAAGAACTTGCAGCTCGTCGGCCTAGCCGGCGAGCTTTTTTGTTATTTCGGGACCGTGTTTTCGATCCAATTCTCGGCCTCTCAAACAAAATCTCGATCTGTAACATCTAGACCCGATTTGGGCGGCTAGGTGTTACAGATCGAGATATACCGGTGGGCTTGGTCGTGTTTGTCTAAATCTGTAACACGAGGGACGGTTTTTGCCGAGTAACCGTTACAGATTGAGATTTTCTAGCAGGCGGGTTTGGTTTGTCTCGATCTGTAACAGGTAGGGGTCAAAAGTGGGCCTAGCTGTTACAGATCTAGATTGTTGAGGATGGGCCGAGAGGAATGTCTCGATCTGTAACAGTAAGACCCGGTTTTGTCGCGTAACTGTTACAGATTGAGATAAACCGACGGGCCGCCCCGCCCATCCCCATCCACCTGCCGCTACCTGCTGTCCGCCGATTTCCGTTGCGCTGCTGTATTCCCATGCCATATCCTCTAGATAACTACGCGGCATCATCGCCGCCGCGCCTACAAGAGAGGAATGTCCATGACCACACCTGCATCCAAGCTGCTCCAGCCCATTACGGTTGGCCCCCTTGAGCTCAAGAACCGCATTATGTTTCCGCCGCTGACCACCGGCTACGAGGAGCGTGACGGTTCCATCGGCGAGCGCAGCCTGGCTTTTTACGAGCGCTTGGCCCGTGGCGGCGTGAGCTACATCGTCATCGGCGACGTCGCTCCCGTCATGACCGCAAGCCCCACGCCCAAGCTGGCAACCGACGCCCAGATCCCCACGTTTAAGGCGCTGGCCGACGCCGTCCACAAGCACGGCGCCAAGGTCGCGCTGCAGCTGTTCCACCCCGAGTACGATGTGCCCGGTGTCGGCCGCATGGTCATGGGATCCATGGCCGCCGCCAAGGCCGCGCAGGAGGCCAAGGCCGCCGGCGACGAGGAGACCTTTGCCGCCAAGATGGCCGAGTCCAACGAGATCCGCAACCAGGCCTACGCCAAGCTGCATCACGACATGCAGCACTTTGTGAACGAGGCGAGCGTAGAGCAGCTCACCCAGATCAAGGAGGCCATCGCTGCCTCGGCCGCTCGCGCACAGCAGGCCGGGATCGACGCTATCGAGGTCCACGGCGACCGCCTGGTGGGTTCGCTGTGCTCGGCCATCCTCAACCAGCGCACCGACGAGTACGGTGGTTCGTTCGAGAACCGCGTTCGCTACGCGCTGGAGGTCGTCGCCGCCATTAAGGAGGCCGCGCCGCAGCTGATGGTGGAGTACAAGCTCCCCGTGATCATGGAGAACCCCGACGGCACGCCGCGCGGCAAGGGTGGCCTGCAGCCCGACGAGGCCTGCGAGTTCGCCAAGCTGCTCGAGGGTACGGGCATCGATATGATTCAGGTCGCACAGGCCAACCACACCGGCAACATGGGCGACACCATTCCGCCCATGGGCGCCATGCCCTACAACTGGACGCTGCCCGTGGCCGAGCGCGTCAAGGCCCTGGTCTCCGTGCCGGTGGCAACCGTCGGCCGCGTTGTCTCGGTTGAGGCCGGCGAGAAGATTCTGGAAGACGGCGCCGCCGACATCATCGCCTATGGCCGCTCGCTCATGTGCGACCCCGACATTGCGCTGAAGGCCGCCACGGGTGAGCCCATCCGCGAGTGCCTCAACTGCAACAAGGGCTGCGTCGATGCGATTCAAAACCGCAAGTACATCTCGTGCGTGCTCAATGCCGAGAACGGCGATGAGGCAACCATCGCCATTAAGCCGGGCGAGGGCGACAAGAAGATCGCCGTGGTGGGCGGCGGCATCGCCGGTCTGGAGGCCGCGCGCGTGGCGGCCAAGCGCGGCTACGACGTGACCGTCTACGAGGCGAGCGATCATCTGGGCGGCCAGATTGTGCTGGCGGCCGCGCCTCCGCGCAAGGACGAGATCATGCGCTCGGTCGAGTACTACGAGAAGATTCTGCCCGGCCTGGGCGTGAAGGTCGAGCTCAACCATGCCGCTACCGCTGAGGACCTCAACGCCGCCGACGCTGCGATTGTGGCCGTGGGCGCGCACGACGTGGTCATCCCCGTTCCGGGTGCCGACTCGGACAAGGTCGTCTCGAGCTGGGACGTGCTGGCCGGCAAGGTGGAGCTCAGCGGCCGCGTCGCCGTCATTGGCGGTGGCCTGGTGGGCACCGAGACTGCCGAGTATCTGCTGCAGCACGGCTGCGAGGTGGCGATCGTGGAGATGCTCGACAAGATTGCCGCGGGCGAGTCTGAGACCATTCTGCCGCTGATTATGAGCGACTTTGCCGAGCACAACGTGGAGCAGCACGTGAAGACCCGCCTGACCGCCATTACTGACGAGGGCGTGGAGGCCGTTCGCACCGCCGAGGACGGCGCCGAGGAGCCGGTGAAGATCGCCTGCGATTACGTGGTGATGGCCGTGGGCTCCAAGGCCAACGCGTTTGACCTGGATGGCGTGACGGTGCCCGTGACCTGCGTGGGCGACTGCTCGGGCGAGCGCACCGCCGACATTGCGAGCGCCATTCGCACGGCGTATCACGCGGCCAACGAGCTGTAGTTGGACATCGCGGCCAGGCGGGGCGGTAGCACGGATCCGTCTCGCCCGGCTGTGTCCCGTCGGGTGTCAACCGGTGCGGGGCCTGCAAGCGCAGCAGGTCCCGCCCTTTTTGTTTTGCTCCAGTGGATGGCAATGCGCGGTAATCATGAGGAGTGAGGACGTCTACTGCATTGCAGATCACTCAAAATTATTGTGGGAGGGGTTAATAACTATATCCTCTATACCAAAGGACATAAAGAGATGTCAATTTTGTTGACAAGCGAATGACGATTAGCTGCGAGTCAGCTGCCAGCGTAAATAATCGATAAAGAAATGTCGTAATTTGGTGCCAAATGCCCAGATAACGCCGCGTCTATTTTAATTAACTGCTTTGAGCAAACAGTAAAATGCTACTATCTAACTTGCACGTAAGAAAGCAGATTAACGGTTAAGGCTAAGAAGTGGCAGGTATGTCGGAAGCAACTAGGACTCGCACGCATGCGCCCGAGGTTAGGCAGCGCGCCGTCGAGATCCTCCAAGAGGGGGTCGGCCATCGCGCCCTCGCCGCGGAGCTTGGCATTCCCCAGGCCACAGCTCGTCAGTGGGCCCGCGCGTATGCTGTGGGCGGTGCCGACGCCGTTCTCAACGCCGGTTCGCATCATCACACCTATTCGTACGAAGTTAAGCTCGCCGTGGTCAAGGACCGCTTGGAAAACGGCTTAACGGTTCGCGAGGCCATGATCAAGCACAAGATTCCCAGCGAGTCTTCGGTCAAGGCTTGGTGCCGTCAGTACCGCGAGAGCGGTGAGTCCGCACTGGTCGATAAGCCGCGCGGTCGCAAGCCGCGCGTTAAAAAGGCGAAATAGCAAACGGGATGGTGCGCCCACAGGGGCGCATTTTTCTTGCCGCGCCAACTTTTTGGACCGGTGCGAGCCTATCGGGACATTCTCCAACGTGGCCAATAAACCGCGCAGCGGCCCGCGCGCCTGTCGCCGCGGTAAGGAAACGTTGCCCCTCTACTCCAATGAGGACAGACTCCTTACCCCGTACGCCTAAAACTCCCCAATTGACCGAAAACCTGCCGCCGCTACTCCTCAATTGAGCTATAACGTTAAACAATTGCAGCGTTTTTGCATGGGGGAGTGATGGTATGACGCTACTGTATTTCCTTACCCTGTTTCCGCTGGTACCGGCGCTGGGCATGCTGCTCGTGCGCGGTGACCGCGCCCGCGATGCGGTGGGGCTCATAGGTTCCGGCATTATTATGGCGGTGACAGTTGTAGTCGCCGTCATGTTTTTTGGCACGGGTCCGCAGAGCTTTGAGGTCGCCCCCGGCACCTCGCACGTGCTCTCGATCATCAGCTCCGTCATCGATGTCATCCTGTGCGCCGTCATCCTGTACAACGCGTACAAATATAAGAGCGTGCTTACCACGGTGCTCGGCATAGTCCAGCTGGTGGGCTCGCTCGTCTTTGCGGCCATGACGCTGCCTGCGGCCGAAGCCGTCACGGCGACGCCGCTCTACCTGGACTACATGAGCGTGATCATGGTCCTCGCCGTCGGCATCGTCGGCAGCCTAATCTGCGTGTATGCCCTGGGCTACATGAAGGACTTCCAGGCCCACGACGAGCACGAGGCCGCGCTGCGCGGGCAGACCGCGCCCGACCGTCGCCCGCAGTTCCTGGCGCTTATGTTCCTGTTCCTCTCGGCCATGTTCGTCATCGTGACGAGCGACAACCTTGAGTGGCTGTTCTGCGGCTGGGAAATCACCACCGTGTGCTCGTTCCTTATGATTGGCTACACGCGCACGCCCGAGGCCATCAAAAACGCCTTCACCCAGATCATTCTCAACATGCTGGGCGGTATCGCGTTTTTGATCGGACTCATGTATCTGCACGTTAACGGCATGCCGCTGACCATCTCGGGCATGATCGAGCTTTCCGGCGCCGGAACCGCGCAATCCGCGCTGCTGGTGATGCCGGTCATCCTGCTGTCGCTCGCCGCACTCACCAAGGCCGCACAGATGCCGTTCCACACTTGGCTGTTGGGTGCCATGGTTGCCCCCACGCCCACGAGCGCCCTGCTGCACTCGTCAACCATGGTCAAAGCCGGCGTGTTCCTGATGGTCAAGCTGAGCCCGCTCTATGCCATCTATCCTGTGACCGGCTTTATGGTCACGAGTGTGGGTGCCATCACGTTTTTGCTCGCTGCCCTCATGGCCATCTCGCAGAGCAACGCCAAACGCGTGCTCGCGTACTCCACCATTTCCAACTTGGGCCTCATCAGTGCCTGCTTGGGTGTCGGCGCGCCCGAGGCCGTATGGGCGGCCATCTTCCTGATCCTGTTCCACACGGTGGCAAAGTCGCTGCTGTTCCCGTGCGTGGGCACGGCCGAGCATCATATCGGCAGCCGCGATATCGAGGACATGGACGGCATGTTCAGCCGCATGCCGCACCTGACGCGCCTGATGATGCTGGGCATCATGGGCATGTTTGTGGCGCCGTTTGGCATGCTCGTGTCCAAGTGGGGCGCCCTGGTGGCGTTCGCGCAGACCGGCAACGTGCTCATGATCATGGTGCTTGCCTTTGGCTCGGCCGCGACGTTCTTCTTCTGGGGCAAGTGGCTTGCCAAGCTTTCGGGCGTCGACCCCACGGCTCAAAACGTTGAGGTCAATGTCCATAAGACCGAATGGATGGCCCTCAACACCATCGCCGCGCTGCTGATTCTGTGTTGCGTGGCGTTCCCGGTTATCTCGAGCGGTCTGGTGTCGCCTTACTTGGCCATGGTGTTTGGCCGCGTGCCGTACGTTATTGGCAAGGACGCCATGTATCTGATGGTGGTTATCGTGGCTTTTATTGCCGTGGTGTTGCTGACTTCATTCCGCGTGAGCAACAAACCGCATGTAAACGTATATCTTTCGGGTGTGGGAACCGACAAATATCGCCATTTCCGCGGCTCGATGGGACACGAGGTAAAGGCCGAAAAGCGCAATTGGTACTCGGAGGACGCCCTTGGCGAGAAGCGTATTGGCCCCGCGGGTAGCGTCGTGTGCTGCAGCATTATCTTGTTTGCGCTGCTGTGTTGCGCATGGATTGGGCCCGAGAGACTTGCCATGAGTGCGCCCTCGGTGCTGCGCGGCAAGTATTTTGAAGGTTCGGGTGTCGTGGGCATTTTTATTGGCACCGTGGCGTTTGCCCTGCTGGCGCCGCTTGTGGGCGGCCTGATCGACGGCCTCGACCGCAAACTTTCGGCCCGCATGCAGGGCCGCGTGGGCCCGCGCCTGCTCCAGCCATTCTACGACGTTGCCAAGCTGCTGCGCAAAGCCCCTGCCAGCGTAAACACCATGGACGATACCTATATGGCGTGCGCGCTCATCTTTACCGTGGTGGGCGGTGGCATCTTTGTGTCGGGCTCCAACACGCTGCTGTGCGCTTTTATGGTGACGCTCGCCGCGATCTTTGTGGTGCTGGCGTCCGCCTCGACGCAAAGCCCGTTTGCCCAGGTTGGCGCCGATCGTGAGTTGCTGCAGGTTATGAGCTACGAGCCCGCCGTTCTGCTGATGAGCGTGGGCCTGTATCTTGCCACTGACAGCTTCGATTCCATTGCCGTGACGGGGCAGTCGGCCCCCATCATCGTGTACAGCGCACCCATTTTCCTCGCGCTGCTCGCGGTGCTTACCATCAAGCTGCGCAAGTCGCCGTTTGACCTTTCGTACTCGCATCACGCGCATCAGGAGATTGTCCAGGGCGTCGCCACCGAGATGAGCGGCGGCACGCTGGTCAAGATGACCCTTATGCACTGGTGCGAGACCGTGCTGTTTTTGATGTGGGTGGGCATGTTCTTTGTTTGGGACAACCCGGTGAGCTGGCTGGTCGCCCTGGTCGTGATGGCTGCGACGTATTTTGTCGAGGTGCTGATCGACAACACCTTCGCACGCAGCACCTGGCGCAGCTGCTTTAAGCTCGGCTGGGGCGTGGCGCTGGTGTTTGGCCTGCTCAACCTTATGCCCATCCTCGTCGACGTGTTTATTTAGGAGGCGGCATCCATGGATCATAAAATGTCGCGCTCGCCGTGGGTTATTCATTACGACGGCTCGAGCTGCAACGGATGCGATATCGAGGTGCTGGCCTCGCTCACGCCACTGTTCGATGCGGAGCGCTTTGGCGTGGTCAACACCGGCAACCCTAAGCATGCGGATATCTTTTTGGTGACGGGGTCGGTCAATGCCCAGAACCTGCCCGTCGTGCGCCAGATCTACAACCAGATGCTCGAGCCCAAGTGCGTGGTGGCCTGCGGCATCTGCGCGTGTTCGGGCGGCGTGTTCCGCGATGCCTATAACGTGATCGGCGGCGTGGACCGCGCAATTCCCGTGGACGTGTACGCGCCCGGGTGCGCCATTCGCCCCGAGACCGTGATCGATGCCATTGTGGAGGCGTGCGGCATCCTGGACCAGAAGGAGGCCGTGATGCGCGCCGGCGGCAATCCGCTCAGCGTGGACGGTGCCGCAACCTGGGACGGTGGCGTTGAGCTGGGCGAGGATGGGTTTGTGGCTGCTGCGGAGGCCGGCGACGCGACCGCCGCTGCAAAGGAGGCCGAGTAATGCAAAAGGCTATCTATACCACCGTCGGGATCGACGGGCTCCTGCCGCATGTCCAGGCGCTTAAGGGCGTCGGCGCGCGCTTTGTGCAAATGCACGCTGAGCGCAACGTCGACGACGGCTCGTATCGTCTGGTCTATACGTTTATCAACGTTCGTGCTGCTCAGGAGAATATTGCGCAGGACGGCAGCTATGCGATCGGGAACCTGGTGGTTGAGGGAATTGATCAGTATCAGGAGATTCCGTCCATCAGCTCGTATTATCCGGCGGTGTTCCCGTTTGAGAACGAGGTGCATGACCTGTTTGGTCTTGCCATTACCGACATGCAGATTGACTTTAAGGGCTTTTTCTACCAGGTCTCGACTGCCGAGCCCATGAGTGTGATCACACCCGAGGTGAAAGCTGCGCGCGAGAAGGCCATGAAGGTCCGCGCCGCCGCCGAGGCCAAGGCGCGCAAGGCCGCCGCCGAGAAGGCCGCCGCGACGGCTGGTGCAGGGGAGGGGGCTGCGGGCGTCGGCGATACTGCGGGTGCCGCTGCTCAGCCCGCCTCGGCTGCCGGCTCCGATGCTCAGCACGATGAGGCTGCTGCGAAGGCCGCGCTCAAGGCTGCCGAGATGGAGGCAAAGCTCGCCGCCATGGACCCCGAGAAAGCGGCCAAGGTCCGCGCGGCGCTTGCCGTCAAGGCCGCCCGCGACAAGCAGAAAAAGGAGGCGTAAGGTCCATGGCGCATCGCTCCGTTATTCCGTTTGGCCCGCAGCACCCAGTGCTGCCCGAGCCGCTTCACCTGGACCTGGTGCTCGAGGACGACCGCGTCATCGAGGCAATTCCGCAGATCGGCTTTGTGCACCGCGGACTCGAGAAGCTCACCGAAAAGCGCGACATGCATCAGTTTGGCTACATCGCCGAGCGCATCTGCGGCATTTGCGCCGTGGGTCACAGCTACGGCTATGCCAGCGCCTGCGAGCGCATGCTCGACATCGAGGTGCCCGGCCGTGTGCAGTATATCCGCACCATTCTGCACGAGCTCTCGCGTATTCACTCGCATTTGCTGTGGCTGGGCCTGCTCGCCGATGCCTTTGGCTTCGAGGCGCTGTTCTATCGGTCGTGGACGCTGCGCGAGCAGATTCTCAAGATCTTCGAGAGTACGTGCGGCGGCCGCGTGATTCTGTCGATCAACGAGATCGGCGGCCTTAAGCACGACATCGAGGACTCCGAGCTGGCGGGCATTGTCCAGACGCTCGATGCCATGCGTCCCGACTACGAGGCCCTGGTGCATACGTTTTTGAACGACGACAGCTGCGGCGAGCGCTTGCATGGCGTGGGCGTGATCAGCAAGAAGGATGCGCTGGAATTTTCGATGGTCGGCCCGTTTGGGCGCGCCTCGAGCGTGGTCTACGACGTGCGCATGTTTGGCGACGGCGCCTATGCGGATCTGGCTGCGTTTGAGCCCATCGTGGCGACCGACGGCGACTGCTATGCCCGCTGCCAGGTGCGTTGTGCCGAGGTCACGCAGGCCATGGACATCATTAAGGAGCTTGCGGGCAAGATTCCGCACGACGGTATCGGCGGGCGCACCAAGCTCACGCCGGCCGACGGCGCGCGCGGCGAGGTTGTGATTGAGCAACCGCGCGGCGAGGCGTATTACTATGTGCGCGGCAACGGCACCAAGAACCTGGACCGCTTCCGCGTGCGCACGCCGACGTCGCAGAACCTGGCTGGTCTGACGCATGCGCTGCAAGGCGTGCTCCTTGCCAACGTGCCTATGATTATCCTGACCATCGACCCCTGCATTAGCTGCACGGAAAGGTAGGCGCGGCATGAGTTTGCTGACATTTGCCAAGACGGCCTTGGGTTCTATGGTTAGACAGCCGGTAACGGTCTGCTATCCGCAGGAGAAGCTGACGGCGCCCGAGCGCTTGCGCGGGCACATCGTCAATGACATGGATGTGTGCATCTGCTGCGGCATGTGCGCGCGGCGTTGCCCGGCGGGCGCGCTCGCGGTCGATCGCAAGGGCGGCACCTGGTCGATTGACCCGTACGCCTGCGTGGTGTGCGGCGAGTGCATCGAGAGCTGCCCCAAGCACTGCCTGAGCATGGACACCGCCCGTACTCCGGTTGCGGAGGACAAGGCTCCCACGGTAAAAAACAAGCCGGAATAGCGCTGGGATGGGGCCGGTGGGGCAAAATTGCCCCACCGGCCCCGCGCTTAAACGCGCGGTTGTGCCGTCGCGAACAAAACTATGTCGGTTTACGGGGCTGGATAGCGAACCTCCGATCATACCGAAAATCGCAAAAACAAAACCGTAGGTAGATCGCTTGCTGTTTTTCAAAAATAGAGGGTATGGATGAGGTCTCCGAGCTTAGCCCCGTAATCCGGCATAGTTTTGAAATGGCGCCATATCGGTGACAGCCCTTGAGCCCCCGGGGACGGAGGAAAACGGATCATTTTGGCCCGATGGCTCTGAGTCGCACCTATTTTCCTGCGAAAACGCCGTGTCTCAACTTTGGTGAGACATTTGTCTCACGCCCAAAACCGAATCTGGAACGTGTGTCACCTGCTCAAATTGTGTCTCATTCCGTAACTTTAGGCTGATGCAAGGTCTGAGCCTGCGAGAAGGGAGACGCGATGAGTAAGTACACGAGGGGTCTCTTGGCGGTGATACTGGCCGTAGTGCTGGTATTGCCGGCTGCAGCATTTGCCATGCTGCCCGAGGCCAACGCCAGGTCCAGCACAGGAATGGACGGACCGGAAGCGACAAAGATAGTCGACCACGACACCAGCAACCATTGGAAGTTCTGGGCGGGCGGCTATGACGGCGGCAAGGTCACGACGCAAAACGTCGGCCGAATTTGGACGGATAAGACGGTCCAAGCAATCGATGACGGGAAATCGGACTTTTTGACTACGCTTTCGGCGATGTCTTCGACATCCGATACGACGTCGCTGGTTTCCAAGCCGCTCGACATCGTGATGGTGCTCGATGCCTCTGGCTCAATGGATGATCCTATGGGTGGTAAAGGGTCCCCTAAGCGTGTCGTTGCGCTCAAGAATGCTGCCAACCACTTTATCGACACCATTGCCGAGCAAAACAAGAACGTTAAGGACGCGAGCAAGCAGCACCAGGTTGCCATCGTAAAGTTTGCGGGCAAGAAGAGCGATAAGGTTGGTAATGATACCTATCGCGACGACGGCAACACCTACAACTACTCCCAGACCATGTTGGGCCTCACGGTCTGCAAGGATGGGGGCGCAAAGAGCCTCAAGAACACGGTTAATTTAATCGAGCCTGCTGGCTCTACTCGTGCCGACTATGGCATGGACCTGGCCAAGGGCATTGCTGGTCGTGAAGACGCCCAGAAGATCGTTGTGTTCTTCACCGATGGCTCTCCTACGAGTTCTAATGGTTTTGAGGCCGAGGTTGCTAAGGATGCCATCAATATCGCCAAGACCATAAAGAGTGGCGGGGCGACCATTTATACCATCGGTATCTTCAACGGTGCGAAGCCGGGCGACGATCCAACAAGCAGCCGCACGAGCAACGAGAATAAATTCATGCATGCCGTGTCGAGTAACTATCCGGATGCCACATCGTCCGTAAGCCATGGCTTTTTTGGAACTGAGAAGTGGAATGTCAATTTCGGCAACCCCGTTGCCGGTGCTAGCTACTACAAGTCGGCGACCAACGCCGCCGAGCTTGATCAGGTCTTTAAGGACATCTCGAGTGCCATTACGTCGGGCAAGGGTTTCCCGACCAAGGTCGAGGGCAACAATCCCAACGGTTCCGGCTACATCACATTCGAGGACGAGCTGGGCGCCTTTATGCAGGTCGATAGCTTTACCGGTGCCGAGTACAACGGCAAGACCTATGGGGCCGCCACCAAGTCGACCGATGGCAATATCGATACCTATACGTTTGATGGCGAGCTCGCCCATCTCGTAATTACGGTTGATTGCGCGGACGAGAACAATCCGCAGCGCGGCGACATCGTGACGGTCAAGGTCCCCGCATCGCTCATTCCGCTGCGCCGTTTTACCGTTGACGAGTCTGCGGGCACGTTTGTGGTTGACTCCACGGATGCCATCTCGCCTATCCGCGTTGCGTATGCATCGAGCGTAAAGGCTATTGCACGCAAAAACCTGTTTACTCCCAATAACGTACCGGGACTGCAGGATTACATCAATGAGCACAAGGACGCCGATTCCAATACCGTTAGCTTCTGCGACAACAAGTGGACCGGCGACGATGCGGGCGATACGGTCGCAAGCTTTGAGCCTGCTGCTACGAACAGCTACTACTACTTCCAAAAGCTAACGCCCGTCTACACAGACGCGGCTTGCACCAAGCTCGCAACGGAAAAGCCTTCGGGCTCTAAGACCTATTGGTACAAAGATGAGTTTATGGCGCAGAACTCGTCGGGCGCGCCGTACGATGATTCCGTTTCGATCCCGGTTAAGGGAAGCGAGCTCGAAAACTTTGAAGGTGCTTTGGTAAAGGATGGCGATCACTGGTCGATTAAGGCTGGCACCGCGCGCCTCGCCTTTATCAACCAGCTTCACACCACCAAGGAGCGTGTGGGCGGAAACCCGACGGACACCGCACGCGACG
The DNA here is from genome assembly GCF_015548375.1 of Collinsella aerofaciens. Lineage (GTDB taxonomy): Bacteria > Actinomycetota > Coriobacteriia > Coriobacteriales > Coriobacteriaceae > Collinsella > Collinsella aerofaciens_AB. The sequence goes on along the minus strand of NZ_JADMWW010000003.1, from coordinate 4,790 downwards.
TGATCAATCCCCAGTGGAACAACACGAAGGTTGTTTCTGGTGCGACGAAGGTCAATGTCTACCTGGGCAATAACGGCAAGATTAGCTTTACGCTCAATACCACGCCGACAACGTTGACAACTGCCGACTTTGGCCTGACCAAGGTGCTCGAGGGCCGCGACTGGACGGATGAGGACAAGTTTGAGTTTGGCCTGACGTCCGAGGACAACGCCCCGATGCCCAGGTCCACGACTGCGTTTGCAACCAAGGGCCATGCGGACATTAGCTTTGGCGAGATTGCCTATGACAAGCCGGGCACGTATGTCTACAAGGTTAGCGAGAAGCATGCCGGGACCACGGTCGACGGCATCGCCTACAGCAAGAACGTTGCAGAGTTCACCGTAACGGTGACACCCAACGCAAAGGGAAAGCTCGAGGCTTCTGTGAAGAAGACCTCGGGCGAGGTCGAGTTCAAGAACACCTATACCGCCAATCCCGCTGAGTCGAGCGTCACCGATCAGATTACAGTTACCAAGGTCCTGACCGGCCATAAGCTCCAGGACAATGAGTTCTCCTTTGAGCTCGTTGAGGGTGAGGGCGAGGACGCGTCGGTTGTCGAAACCGTTAAGAATGATGCCAACGGCAACGTTGCGTTCAGCGCCATCAAGTACACCGAGATCGGTCAGCACATCTATACGCTGCGCGAGGTCAAGGGCAATGCCGGCGGCATCGCCTATGACAAAACCGTCTATACCGTCGTGACGACCATCGCCGACAATGGCAAGGGCCAGCTTGTGGCCACGCATAAGCTGAAGGGCGCCGAGGACGTCAAGAAGATTGAGTTCAAGAACTCCTACACCGTGACGCCCAAGAGCTCCAGCGTCACCGACCAGATCACCGCGACCAAGTTCCTGACCGGGCGCGACCTCAAGGAAGGCGAGTTCTCCTTCGAGCTCGTCGAGGGTAACGATGTCGTCGCCACCGGCAAGAACGACGCCCGCGGCAAGATCACGATGAGCCCCATCGAGTACACCGCTGCCGGCAAGCACACCTACACGCTGCGCGAGGTCCCGGGCGACGCCGGCAACGGCATCACCTACGACGGCAAGACCTACACCATCGAGACGACCGTCACCGACAACGGCAAGGGTGAGCTCGTGGTAAAGCATGAGCTGAATGGAGCCGACGAGGCGAAGTTCAACAACAGCTACAAGCCGAATCCTGGCGAGTTCAGTGTCACCGACCAGGTCACCGCGACCAAGTTCCTGACCGGGCGCGACCTCAAGGACGGCGAGTTCTCCTTCGAGCTCGTCGAGGGCGAGGGCGAGGACGCCAAGGTCGTCGCCACCGGCACCAACAATGCCGAAGGCAACATCACGATGAACGCCGTGAAGTACACCGAGGCCGGCAAGCATACCTACACGCTGCGCGAGGTCAACGGCGGAACCACCAGCAAGGGCATCACGTACGGCGACGCCAAGTACACCATCGAGACCACCATTACCGACAAGGGCGATGGCACGCTCAAGGCTGAGCATGTCCTGAAGGACGCCACGGCTGCGACCTTCAAGAACACCTACAGCGTGACCCCGCTCGACGCAGAGCTCGACTTTGATCTGAGTAAGGCTATCGACGGTCGCGACTGGACGGACTCCGACGAGTTCAGCTTTACCATCACCGCCGCCGAGGGCACCCCGCTGCCCGATCCTGCAACCGTGACCGTGAACAAGCACGATGCGAAGGATGGCATCGCTGCCGTCAAGTTCGGCAAGATCCGCTACACGGCTGCCGGAACCTACACGTACGAGATCCGCGAGAACGCGGGTAACGCGGCCGGCATGGCGTATGACGGGCATGTCGCGACCGCCGAAGTGACCGTGACTGAGGACGGCGAGGGCAAGCTGACCGCCAATGTCACCAAGAAGGAAAACGGACGCTTCACCAACACGTACCGCACTGAGCTTAACTACACCGCGGCCGGCGGCCTCAAGCTCAGCAAGAGCCTCTCCGGACGTCCTATGACCGAGGGTCAGTTCACGTTTACCGTGACGCCTGCCGACGAGGCCTCGGCCAACGCGCTTGGCCTGCTGCCCGGAGCCAACAACTTCAAGTCCCCTGCGACGGCAGAGGCAACGGTCGGCCTGATCGACATCCTGGCTGGCCATGAGGTCAAGTTTACGCAGGCTGACGCCGGCAAGACCTTCACGTACACCGTAGCCGAGAAGAATGACGGCAAGCCCGGTTACACCTACGACGACGCCGCGCGTACCGTGACGATCGCCGTCGCCGATGACGGTGCCGGTACGCTTACCGCCACGACGACCGTCTCCGGCGGTCCCGAGGGTACGCATACGACGGTCCACAAGAGCGGTGAGAACAAGGTCGAGAGTGCCCTGGTTCCGTTCCACAACAGCTACAGCGCTACGACCAATACGCCTGGTGGTACCGCTGCTCAGGTTGTCGCCACCAAGACCCTGACCGGTCGTCCGATGGCCGACGGCGAGTTCTGGTTCGGCATTGCCTATCAGGGCGAGCTTGTGGGCTACGAAAACCTCAAGCCTAATATCGGCGGGCATGTGAGCTTTGATGCGCTGCACTACGACACCGAGATGCTTGCCAATCTTGAGGCGGCTGGGCTTGCCCATCGTACCGACAAGGACGGTAAGCTCGCTTGGACCATTAACTACACGGCCTACGAAGATTTATTCGGGCTGCCGAATGGCGTTTCCGCTACAACGTGGAGCTTTGGCTTTAAGGTTATCGTTGTCGACAACGGTGACGGTACCCTGACGGCAACGGTCGACTACGGTGGCGTCGAGCCCTTGTTCGAAAACGTCTACGGCGCCGAGGCCGTGGATGCCGCACTCATCGGCACCAAGAAGCTCCAGGCAGCCGAGGGCCTGGCCCCGGCCGACATCGCGGGTAAGTTTACCTTTACCGTGACCGCTGACGAGGCGGGTGCCCCGATGCCCGAGCGCACGACCGCAACCAACGACGCGGCCGGCAACGTGGACTTTGGCAAGATCCACTTTACGCTCGAGGACCTCAACCGCGCCCTGGGCGTGACGGACGATGCGACCGATAAGGCCGAGGCAGACGAAGCTGACGAGGCTGAGGCCGACGAGGCAGAGGCTGAAGAGGCCGACGCCGACGCTGATGCCAACGCCGACGAGCCCAGCGACGAGTCCGAGCCCGCAGATCCCGCTGCCCCGCGCTCGCACACCTTTACCTACACGGTGGCCGAGTCCGGTAGCGCCCCTGGCGTGACCAACGACACCAACGCCACGCGCAAGGTTTCCTACACCGTGACCGATGACGGTGCCGGACATCTGATCGTCAAGCGCGACGGCGGCGACGGTGCGGCCTTTACGTTCACCAACACGTACGGCGTGGCACCTACCGATTCTTCCGTGACCGATCAGGTCAAGACGGTTAAGCGTCTGACCGGCCGCGACCTTGCAGCTGGCGAGTTCACGTTTGAGCTGCTCGAGGACGGCGTGACTGTCGCTAGTGGCACCAACGACGCCAACGGTAACGTTACGCTGAGCCCGATCCGCTACGAGGCGCCCGGTACGCACACGTACACGCTGCGCGAGGCTTGCCCCAACGCGCTCGGCCTGTACAAGGGCGTCACCTATGACGGCACGACCTACACCGTCGTGACCACCGTCTCCGACAACGGCGACGGCACGCTGACCGCGACGCACAAGCTCGAGGGAACCACCGAGTCGGCTGGCTTTACCAACAAGTATCACGCCATGCCCACGCAGGTTTCCATCGGCGCCATCAAGGTGCTCGAGGGACGCGAGCTCAAGAAGGACGAGTTTAGCTTTAAGCTCGTTGGCGAGGACATCGAGTCTACGGTTACCAACGATGCCGACGGCAAGATCAACTTCGACAAGTTCGAGTACGACGAGCCCGGTACGTACGTCTACACCATCAGCGAGGTCAAGGGCGACGAGGCCGGTATGACCTACGACAAGTCCGTCTTTACCGCGACCGTCAACGTGGTCGACGACGGCGAGGGCAACCTCAAGGCGAACGTTGCCTTTACCAAGGGCGACAAGAGCGTCGAGGGTATCGTGTTCAACAACACGTACAAGAAGCCCGAGACGCCCGTGCCGACGCCCGATCCCGGCACGCCCAAGACCGTGACGAACATCGTTAAGACGGTCAAGGGTTTCCTGCCCGCCACAGGCGACCAGCAGGCTGCCGCTCTGCTTATGGCATTTGTCATCGCCACGGCCGGCGTCGGAGCCCTGGTCTGGGGTATCCGTAAGCGCTAGGCACGCTGGCAGCGCCCGGGGCCAAAAGGCCCCGGGCGGCCGGCAGGGCTAAATTCCGACCTACTCCTACCCCCAGCCGCCACGGAGGCATCTCCCTCCTCCGTGGCGGCGCTTTTATGCGCCGGGGGCGCGCCACGAAACCGGCCCATCTACTACGTTTAGCCCCTTACCCCCAACCATGCCAAAAAACGCGAAAACAAAACCGCAGGTAGAACGCCTGTGGTTTTGTTCAAAACGAAGGTATGGTCATGGGTATCGCGTCAAACGTAGTAGATGGGCCGATTTCGTGGCGAGCGGTTCCGGCTGATCCCTTGGGGACGGAGGAAAACGGATCATTTTGGTCCCGCGAGGCTGGCGGAGGCACTCGTCCAGGGCCGCCCGAACAAAACTATGCCGGTTTACGGGGCTGAGTTACGAGTCTCCAACCATGCCGATATTCGTGAAAATAAAACCGACGCTCCTATAAGTTGTCAAGAGGCAGTTTGCGGGAGCGCTCTCTCCAATTCGCACAGGAGCTCGTAATAC
>NZ_JADMWW010000039.1 GCF_015548375.1 Collinsella aerofaciens | reverse complement strand
CGGCATTCAGCATCAGGGTAGCGCTGCGACGCGGAAATCGCGCGCCGTTGCCGCGCCCCGCAGTGCCCGCTTCCCCCGAGAACAATTATCAGTGCAGGAAATGGCGGCCAAAATATGCCGATGCTTCAAGGGTCCAAAACAGGTCGTTCACTTCCCGGGAAACCATTCACCTTCGATTCGCACCAACCCCAAAGTCACCTCAGGCAGCAGGCGCAGCGCGCCGCAGCTGCCGGCCGCGCCCCCACAGTCCCCAAGGCGGCAGGCGCGAAGCGCCGAGGCCGCCGCCGAGACTAGAGCCCGCAACAGCCACGCGCCCCCACATCAGCCCAGCGGCCCCAACCAACAACGGCCCCATCGCAGACCGCTTGCAGCAGCGTCACCGCAGGCGGGGACCGGGCTTAGTTTTCAGAACACTCCGCAGACCAGTGTGGCGCCTTGTCCGCGGCTCCGAAGGAGCAGGACAAGGCGCCACACATGGTCGAGGACGTTCTGAAAACTAAGCCCGGCCCCCGCCGGACAGGTCCACCGCTACTCGCAGAGCAGCTTGGCGATCTGGACGGCGTTGGTTGCCGCGCCCTTACGGATTTGGTCGCCGCAGCACCAGAAGGTGATACCGCGCGCGGCCTCGGGGTTCGAGATGTCGCGACGCACGCGGCCGACCCAAATCAGGTCCTGGTCGGACGTATCCATCGGCATGGGGAAACGGTCGTGTGCATCCTCGGCAGCCATATCGTCAACCAGCTTGACGCCGGGAGCGGCAGCCAGCGCAGCACGAGCCTCCTCGACCGTAATATCGCGCTCAAACTCGAGCGTAATGCTCTCGGAGTGCGAACGCAGCACGGGCACGCGCACGCAGGTGCAGTTCACGCGCAACTCGGGCAGGTGCATGATCTTACGGCCCTCGTTCTGCAGCTTCATCTCCTCGGAGGTAAAGCCTTCCTCCTTGACGCCGCCGATCTGCGGAATCAGGTTGCTCGCCAGCTGGGCGGCAAACGCGCGCGGCTCGGGAATCTCCTCGCCGCGGCCCAGGGCGGCCAGCTGAGCCTCGAGCTCGGCCATGCCGGGAGCGCCGGCACCCGAAGCCGCCTGATACGTCGAGACGATCATGCGCTTCACGCCGGCGAGCTGATGCAGCGGCCACGTGGGAACCAGGCCGATGATGGTCGCGCAGTTGGGGTTGGCGATTAGGCCGTGATGCCACTTGATATCGTCGGCATTGATCTCGGGCACGACCAGCGGTACCTCGGGATCCATACGGAAGGCATGGCTGTTGTCGACCACGACGGCGCCGCGCTTGACGGCCTCGGGCAGCAGCTCCTTGGCGATATCGTCGCCGGCGGCTCCGAGTACAATATCACAGCCCTCAAAGGCCTCGGGGCAGGCCTCTTCGATCACGATCTGCTCGCCGCGGAACTCAACAGTCTTGCCCGCGGAGCGTGCACTTGCCAACAGTTTGAGCTTGTCGACCGGGAACTCCTGCTCGTTGAGGCACTCGAGCATCTGGGTGCCCACGGCTCCCGTCGCGCCCAAAATAGCAACCGTGTACTGTTTCATGCTTCCCCCTTTAAAGGTTGTGGCTTTTGCCCGCACGCCGAGCAGGCCGATTATTGTTGCCAGTGTATACAAGAACGGGGCAGGCACGAAACCCGCCCCGTCGAAACGAAACCGAAACGAAACGCCCCGCCGTAGATTTTTGAGGCGAGTCCCAAAAATCTAGCGAGATAGCAGCTACTTGTGGAGCGCAGCCAGAGCGGGATCGACCGGCGCGGAAGCCTCCAGGTCGGAGACCTTCACAATGCCGTTCTCATCGGAGAAGGCACGGTAAATGGTCCGAATCGCCAGGTCGAAGTCCTTCTCCTCCACGCCAATGATGATGTTGATCTCGTCGCAGCTCTGCGAAATCATACGCACGCTCACGCCGGCCTGGCCGAGCATACCAAACAGATGGCCCGAGATACCTGCGCGGCCGCGCAGGTTACGGCCGACGGTCGCGATGAGCGCCAAGCCCTCGACAACCTCGATCTCGAGCGGCTCGACCTCCTGCTGAATGTCGCCTACGAGCGAGTACAGCGAATCGTGAACGTCCCGCTCCTGCACCACGGCGCCAAAGCGATCGACACCGGTGGGCATGTGCTCGACGGAAACGTCATAGCGCTCGAAGACCGAAAGTGCACGGCGCATAAAGCCGACGCGAGGCTTGGTGCGGTCACGGGCGACGTTGATGGCGACAAAACCGCGCTTGCCGGTCACGCCGGTAATGATGGGCTCTGCCTCGCCCTCGTCAGCCGTCTCGCTAATGATGGTGCCGGGGTCCTGCGGCGCATTGGTGTTCTTGATGACCAGCGGAATACCGGCCTCACGCACAGGGAACACGGCCTCCTCGTGCAGGACGCTTGCACCCATGTACGAAAGCTCGCGCAGCTCCTCGTAGGTAACGCGGGCGATGGGCTGGGCCTCGGGAACAATACGCGGATCGGCAGAATAGAAGCCCGAGACGTCGGTCCAGTTCTCGTACAGGTCGGCGCCCAGGCACTTGGCCAGGATCGAGCCCGAGATATCGCTGCCGCCACGATCGAGCAGCTTGATCTGGCCCTCACGCGTCGCGCCGTAGAAGCCAGGCATAACAAAGCCGCCCTGCTGGCCGTACTCCTGCACCAGCTCGGAGGTGCGGTTCATGCTGAGCGTACCGTCGTGATGGAACGCCACAACCGTCGCGGCGTCCAGGAACGGCAGGCCCAGGTACTCGGCCATTAGGCGAGCGGTGAAGTACTCGCCGCGGCTCACGAGCTCCTCGGTAGAGTAGCCGCCCGAGCGGGCGCGCTCGGCAAAGGCCGCGAACTCCTCGCGGATGGGATAGGTGAGCTCCAACTCGTCAGCGATATCAAAATAGCGCTGGCCGATGTCCTCGAGTAGTTCCTCGCACGACACGTGATACTTAACGTGCGCGTTAACCAGGTAGAGCAGGTCGGTCACCTTGGTGTCGCCCTTAAAGCGGCGACCGCAGGCGGAAACCACCACAAAACGGCGGGCAGGGTCGGCATCGACGATGGCCTTGATCTTCTTAAAGTGTTCGGCGTCGGCGACCGACGAGCCGCCAAACTTGGCAATCTTAATCATGGGCTGGAGGTTACCTTTCTAAAAGCCTCTGCAAACCTATTTTGCGCGCTCTGATACCATGGTTTCACCGATTGGGTCCAAGGCATCCGAGGAGCAGTGTTATATGGGAACTTATCATAGTACACGAGGACGCACTTTATCGTGCTCAAGTAAGGTGGCAATCCGCACCGGCATCGCTCCCGACGGGGGTTTGTTTGTCTCGGACGAGCTCGGCACCCAGCAGGTCGATATCAGCTCGCTTGCAGATAAATCGTACTTTGAAATCGCTCAAGATGTGTTGGGAATGTTACTGAATGATTACACGGCCGAAGAAATTTCGGCATGTGTCGACGAGGCATACCGCGGCACGTTTGCGAGTGAAGAGGTTACGCCGCTCGTCAAACTCGACGCTGCGCCGGGCGCTGATGCCCCTCAGACCTATGTGATGGAGCTCTTTGGCGGCCCCACGAGCGCCTTCAAGGACGTCGCCCTGCAGATGCTCCCCCGTCTGATGGCCCGCACTTCCGCCAAGGACGGCGGCGCCGAGCGCATCATGATCGTCACCGCCACGTCGGGCGACACGGGCAAGGCCGCGCTCGCCGGTTTTGCCGACGCTCCGGGCACGGGCATCACCGTCTTTTATCCCGAGGGCAAGGTCAGCCGCGTGCAGAATCTGCAGATGTCCACGCAGGAGGGCTATAACGTCGCCGTCTGCGGCATCCGCGGCAACTTTGACGACGCCCAGAGCGCCGTCAAGCGCATCTTTGCCGATAAGGAGCTTGCCGAGCGTCTGGAGGCTGCCGGCACGGTGCTTTCGAGCGCCAACTCCATCAACGTCGGCCGCCTGGTACCGCAGGTCGTCTACTACTTTGCCGCCTATGCGCAGCTGTTGCGCGCCGGCGCCATCGAGGCCGGCGACGCCGTGGAGTTCTGCGTACCGACCGGCAACTTTGGCGATATCCTGGCCGGCTACTATGCCAAGCGCATGGGTCTGCCCGTCGCCAAGCTCGTCGTGGCGAGCGACAAGAACAACGTGCTGGCTGACTTCCTGACTACCGGCGTCTACGACCGCAACCGCCCGTTCTTCACGACCATCTCGCCGTCGATGGACATCCTCATCAGCTCCAACCTGGAGCGCATGCTCTACTTCCTGTCTGATGGCGACTGCGAGCTCGTTGCCGGCCTTATGAAGCAGCTTGCCCAGACGGGTCGCTACGAGGTGCCCGCCGAGCTGCTGGCCAAGATCCAGAGCGTGTTTGGCTGCGGTTGGGCCAGCGAGGACGAAGTCCGCGCTGCCATCAAGAGCTGCTGGGACGCCAACGACTACGTGATCGACCCGCACACCGCTTGTGGCTATCACGTCTTCGAGCAGGTCGCTCCCGCCGAGGGCGCCAAGGCCCGCGTGCTGCTTTCGACCGCCAGCCCCTACAAGTTCCCGCGCGCCTGCTGCGAAGCTCTGGGGCTTAACGTTCCCGAGGACGACTTTGAGGCTATGCGTGTGCTCGAGCAGGCCACCAACACGGTCGCCCCGACCCAGCTCGCCGAGCTCGAGTCCAAGCCCGTCCGCTTCGAAGACGTCTGCGACGTCGATGAGATGGCAAGCTACGTAGAGTCTGCAGCAAAACGAATGAGCACCAACTAGATCCCTTATTAAGCGCCGGCGAAAGCCGGCGCACCTTCTTTTTATTTAGCTTTCGGGATGATGACGAGCATGCGAGCGGGTCTGGCCGTTTAGTTCGTCGCGAGTTCCGCACGAGCCGGAAAGCACTTAATGTGCTTTCCGAGCGAGCCAGGACTGCCCGAACAGCGAACTAAACGGCCAGACCCGCCCAGGAGGACCCACATGATCAAAATCACCGTCCCAGCAACCAGCGCCAACCTAGGCATCGGCTACGACACCCTCGGCATGGCCGTCAGCCTCTACTCGCACTTCACCTTCGAGCGCGCCGACAAGCTCACCATCACGGGCTGCCCCGAGGAGTTCCAAAACGAGAATAACCTGGTCTATGTGAGCTTTGTCGATGCTCTGGCCGCCTGGGGCGAGCCGGCCTTCCCCGTCGCTATCGACATTCAGACCGACGTGCCCGTCGCCCGTGGCCTGGGTTCCAGCTCCACCTGCGTCGTCGCCGGCATCATGGCCGCCGCCGCGCTGACGGGCCACACCGTCGACCGCGCCGAGCTCGTCCGCATTGCCACCGAGGTCGAAGGGCATCCCGATAACGTCGCCCCCGCTATCCTGGGCGGCGCCGTCTGCTCCTTTACGCCGACCGATTCGCTTCCCCAGTGCCTGCGCTACGAGGTAAGCGACAAGCTTCGTTTTATTACTGTGATTCCGCCCTACGAGGTACATACGAGCGAGGCGCGCAAGGTTGTGCCGCAGGAGATTCCACTCTCCACTGCCGTATGGCAAATGGGCCGCATCGCCGGCATGACGCGCGGCCTGGAAACCGGCGACCTGGACCTGATTGCCGCCGCTAATGACGACCGCATCCAGGAGCCCTATCGTCGCCGCCTCATCCCCGACTACAACGCCGTGCGCGATACCTGCCTTAACGGAGGCGCCAAGACCATCTGGATCAGTGGCTCCGGCTCGACCCTCATGGCCGTGACTGACGACACCATCGTGGCAAAGTTCCTGCAGGTCAAACTGCGTGAACAGTTCCCCAAGTGTGACACGCATATTCTGACGTGCGACACCGAGGGCGCTCAAATCGAGTACCTGTAGCGCCCTGCCTCATTGCTCTCACCGGTCCCCTTGGGGCTTCCCCTGAAAACGTCCTCGATCATGAATTGCCCCGTCGTGCGCTTCGCGCGACGGGGCAATTCGATCTGCGGATTGTTTTCAGGGGAAGCCCCAAGGGGACCTGCGCAGCCTCGACAGGATAATCGCATTCGCTGATTTAATCTTGTGCTCCAACGGAGCCACAGACGAGAGGCCTTCGCGCTGCGGAATAATTTTGAGGGGAACACCCCGACCATCCCTGCGTTTACCTTGCTGAGGATGTCTACAGGGACCCACGCTTTGAAGGGGCGCCGGGGGTTGATTTCCGATCTCAGCCGAACACATTGAGCAAATAGGCCATTCCCGCAGTTAGCTGAACGCCCCCGCGGCCCC
>NZ_JADMWW010000038.1 GCF_015548375.1 Collinsella aerofaciens | reverse complement strand
CGGCATTCAGCATCAGGGTAGCGCTGCGACGCGGAAATCGCGCGCCGTTGCCGCGCCCCGCAGTGCCCGCTTCCCCCGAGAACAATTATCAGTGCAGGTAGACGGCTTATCAAAAATCGAAAATTGCCGGTATGGATGGGGGTCTCCGAATCAGCCCCGTAATCCGGCATAGTTTTGAAATGGCACTAAAGTAGGCACAAGCTAAATACCAATTCCAAGGATAGTTGCGGTGGAATAGTTCCTAGATGCCGGGGTTTTGGCGGAAATCAGGAACTATTCCACCGCAACTGAGGAGGGCAGGGTGGATGGCAGGGTAGCTTAAAGAGCCCGTCCCTAATTAGTTACTTAGACTCGGTCGATATCCATGCTGGCGACGAGGTCGATGCTGGTGCCGAGAAGGTCTTCCAGCACGACGTCGCCAATGCGGATGGGGGCGTTGACGACTAGGCCTCGGATGAGGTTCATGGCTTGGGCGTGGAGTGCCAGCGGGATGGCCTCGGCGGTGCGCACGGGGAGCAAGGCCTCGCCGCCGCCGGAGACCGCTATGGTCGTCGTGAGCACGCGCATGGGGCAGATGAGTTCCTGATGTGCGAACTTATCACCGCGCGGGCAACTGTTGCCGGTTACGGAGCGCACTTCTACCACGGCGCCGTCTGCGTCACGCTCTACCTCTACGGTCAGGAGGCATTCGGATGGGCAGGTCGTGCAGTTGAACTGCAGCGTTTCGGTCGCATTCTTGCTCATGGTTTATGCCTCCTCAACGGGATCGACGGATAGGACAATCTCACTGGCACCCAGGTCGAGCGCTTGTTTGATGACCTTTGACGGCAGTGGGAAGCTTTCCATAACGCTCGGCTTAAACGCGCGGACCTTGCCCGCAAAAAGTTCTTCGCCGTTGGCCAAGATGCGTACTCGAGCGGTATCGACCGGTCGGCGCACGCGGAAGTTGAGTTTGGTGAGTGCCACTGCCGTAATGCGTCCCGGCAGCGCGTAGCTCGCGTTGCCGGCAGGGGAGACCGTGAGCTCGCAGCCCGTTCTCGCAGCGCTCGCCCCGGCGTCGCCGCTCAACGCCCACGCCGCCGCGGCCGCGCCGGCGCGCTCGGACTCGGTCGTCACGTTGTCGGCCAGGTCGTACACGTGCAGCACGTTGCCACAGGCAAAGATGCCCGGCACGCCCGTCTGCAGACTCTGGTCCACTACGGCCCCGCGCGTGCGCGGGTCAAGCTCTACGCCCGCGGCAACCGAAAGTTCGTTCTCGGGAATCAGACCAACCGAAAGCAGCAGCGTGTCGCACGGAACGATGCGCTCCGTCCCGGCAATGGGCGCCAGATGCTCGTCGACCTGACTCACCTCGACGGCCTCCACGCGATCGTGCCCGATTGCACGCGTGACGGTGGTGGACAGGTGCAGCGGAATTCCAAAGTCGTCTAGGCAGTTCTTGACGTTGCGGCGTAGGCCGTTGGCGTACGGCATGAGCTCGTACACGCCCTCGACCGAAATCCCCTCGAGCGTGCAGCGACGTGCCATGATCAGCCCGATATCGCCCGAACCCAAAATGACGGCGCGCGAGCCGGGTTTGAGGTTCTCGATATTGATGTATCGCTGCGCCAGACCCGCCGTAAACACGCCGGCGGGTCGGCTGCCGGGGATTTTGATCTCGCTGCGCGTGCGCTCGCGGCAACCCATGGCAAGGACGACTGCGCGTCCGGTGAGTTGCAACATGCCGGCAGGGCTCATGAGCGTGACGGTATGGACCGCGGTGTCTTCCGTAGGCTCGCCTGAATCAATCCCAATCACCATGCTGTCCAGGAACAGCGCAATGTCGGTTGCGTGCACCTGGTCGATAAAGCGCTGCGCGTACTCGGGACCGGTGAGCTCCTGTTTAAAGTGCGACAGGCCAAAGCCGGGGTGGATGCACTGGCGGAGGATGCCGCCCAGGTGCTGCTCGCGCTCCACGATGGCCACGCGTGCGCCTGTCTTATGCGCGGCCAGCGCGGCCGCCATGCCGGCAGGTCCGCCGCCGATAACGACCACGTCGAAGGCTTGCGTTTGTACGGCTTCGACGACGCTGCAATCATTAGCGCTCGATGTGAATTCCGCCATCCTAGCGCACCCCCTTCAAAGGTCCTTCGACCAGCCAGGAGCCGGCGTCCTCCAGTAATACCTCGCTAGGGTCGCAGCCCAACTCGCGGGCAAGAATCGCCACCACACGGCTCTGGCAAAAGCCGCTTTGGCACCGACCCATGCCGGCACGGCAGCGGCGCTTGACGCCCTCGACCGAAACCGCGCCTGGGCGGCGTCGGATCGCGGCCACGATCTCGGCCTCGGGCACTGTCTCGCAGCGGCATACGATCTGCCCCCACGCGGGATCGGACTCGATCAGCTCCTCCTTGCGCGCAAGCGGTGCGCGGTCAAAGTCGTCCGGCGCACGGCGGACGGGATCCCAATCGGCGCGCTCGTGCAGCTCCACGCTCGCCTCGCGCATCACAAGCTCCATGCGTTCGGCAATGGCCGGCGCGCTCGCCACACCCGGCGACTGAATGCCCGCCGCCTGGAAAAGCCCCGGCACCACGGCCGACTGTCCAATAAAGAAGTCGTTCGTTCCCTGAATGACCGGACGCCCGCCGGCAAATGCGCGCACCACGCGGCGCGTATCCAGATCGGGCACCAGCTTGCGCGCGCCGGTCAGCAGCGCATTCACATCGCTCGCATAGGTCTGCGTGTCGCCCGGCTCGCGCACGGCGGCCGTGGCGGTAATCACGGTGTTGCCGTGCACGGTGCCCGTCACGATAACGCCCTTCGACACCGGCGTCGGCACGGGGTAGAGCGGCATGAGCGTGCGTGGCTCCTTGTCCAGCACCACGATGTTGCCCTGGCGCCAGATCATCTGGAACTCCTCGGCGCCCGCCATATGCGAGATGTCGGCGGCGCCGTTGCCCGCGGCGTTGATCAGGTAGCGGCAGCGCACGTTGCCAGCGGGGGTCGCCAGCGTAAAGTGCGCGTCGTCGCCCGAGCCCGCGACTTCAATTGCTTCCACCGACGCGGACCGCATAAACGTCACCCCGTTGGCCACGGCGTTCTCCAGCGCGGCGATGGCAACCTCAAACGGGTCGACAAACCCAGTCGAGGGGCACCATAACGCGCACGTTGCATCGGCACTCGCGCGCGGCTCCAGCTCGCGGATGCGGTCGGGTCCGACGATTGACAGCTCGGGCACGCCGTTGGCAAGGCCGTTGCGCCGCAGCTTTTCCAAGTGCGCGCGGTCCTCGTCGTTAAAGCCCAGCACCATTGATCCGGTGCGGCGGAACAGAAAGCCCAGCTCCTGGGCCCACGTGCCGTAAAGCTCGCAACCTCGGGCGTTGACCTGTGCCTTTACGGTTCCCGGCGCCGGATCGTAGCCGGCGTGCACCAGGCCGCCATTTGCCTTCGATGCGCCCAGGGCGATGTCGTTGGCCGTCTCGACCACGCAGATGGACAGGTCATAGCGTGCGAGCTGCCGCGCGATGGCGCATCCGGTGATGCCCGCGCCCACGATTGCGCTATCAAACGTTTCTGCCACGGTGCCTCCCAGACCAGTTGACAGGATGTCAATAAGACTATCCTACGGTCTGCACACGCCCAGTGCGGCGGCAATGCGGCGAACAGCCCCGCAACACCCGCCAACGGCAGGCGAGGGGAGACCCGGCAACGTCGACAACCTCGTCTGCCGGCTACCACGTTGAAGTTTTGTCTCGATCTGTAACAGTAAGCTGAGGATTTGGCTTCCAGTTGTTACAGATTGAGATTGAAGTCGGGGAGAGATTCTTCTGTCTCGATCTGTAGCAGTAAGAGGGGTAATTTGGTCCCAGTTGTTACAGATTGAGACATTTGCCATGCGGGTCCTCCGTTTGTCTCGATCTGTAACATCTAGACCTGGATTCCGCTCCCAACTGTTACAGATTGAGATGTTTGTGTCCGCGCCAGCCCCGCCCCTAGCCGTGGTCCCATATAAACAAACCCCGTGGTAAACTTGACCGGACTGTTAATATTCCGAAAGGTACCCGTAATGTCCAAGTACATCTCCGAGCTCATGTCGCCGCAGCTTATGGGCGTCGTCTATGCCTTCGTTGGCTTCATCATCGCCCTGTATGTGCTGTCGGTCGTCTATGTGTTCATCGACGCTCGCCGGCGCGGCGCCAGCGCCTACGTGGCATGGGGCATCATCGCCCTCATCCCGTTTGTGGGCCTCATCGCTTACCTGGTCCTGCGCCCGCACTCCTACGCGTCCGACCGCGAGGAGCAGGAGCTGGACATGGCCCTGCGCGAGCGCCAGCTTGCCCAGTACGGAACCTGCCCGCAGTGCGGCGCGCCCATCGAGAAGGACTTCGTCGTCTGCCCGGTGTGCGATACCCAGGTTCGCAACGTGTGCCCCAGCTGCCATCGCCCGCTCGATGCGCACTGGAAGGTCTGCCCCTACTGCCGAACTCGCATCCAGTAACGCATCCATCGCCGGGCCGGCCGCAGGCCACGTGCACCGCGCGTCCCGCGCAAGCCGCGCGCATCCCGCAGCCCCGCCCCCACACGATGAAGCATGCGTAGAAAATCGCCCGCCGTGCCATTAAGGTGCGGCGGGCGCTTGTATACCAAGGCAACCTGCCTATAATGATGCAAGTCAAAAACGCCGAGCGCATCGCACACACTTGTATCAGGCATCCGAGAGGAGAAAACATACCCATGAAGGCACTCTACAATGACGGTTCGGTGGCCGAGCTCCCGCAGGACGAGGTCACGCACGTCATCCGCCACTCCGCCGCGCACATCATGGCGCAGGCCATCAAGCGTCTCTATCCCGAGGCCGACTTTGCCTACGGCCCCGCGACCGACAACGGCTTTTACTACGACGTCGACCTACCCGAGGGCGTCAAGATCAGCGAGGACGACTTCCCCGCGATCGAGGCCGAGATGAAGAAGATCGTCAAGGAGAACCTCAAGTTTTCCGTGTACGAGAAGCCCCGCGCCGAGGCCATCGCCCTTATGGAGGAGCGCGGCGAGAAGTACAAGGTCGAGCATATCGGCGACCTGGACGACGACGCCCGCATCACCTTCTACCAGCAGGGCGACTACATCGACATGTGCGTCGGCCCCCACATCTGCTACACCAAGGCGCTCAAGGCCTTTAAGCTCACCGGCGTCTCGGGCGCTTACTGGAAGGGCGACAAGGACAACAAGATGCTTACCCGCATCAACGGCGTCGCCTTTGCCACCAAGGAAGAGCTCGACGAGCACATGCACATGCTGGAGGAGGCCAAGAAGCGCGACCACCGCAAGATCGGCCGCGAGATGGACCTCTTTATGATGCGCGACGAGGCCCCCGGCTTCCCGTTCTTCCTGCCCAACGGCATGATCCTTAAGAACACGCTGCTGGACTACTGGCGCGAGATCCACCACAAGGCCGGCTACGTGGAGATCTCCACGCCGCTCATCATGAACAAGCAGCTGTGGAAGACTTCGGGCCATTGGGACCACTACAAGGACAACATGTACTCCACCGTCATCGACGACGAAGAGTACTGCATTAAGCCCATGAACTGCCCGGGCGGCGTGCTGGTGTACGCCTCCAAGCCGCACTCCTACCGCGAGCTGCCCATTCGCGCCGGCGAGATTGGCCTGGTGCACCGTCACGAGCTTCGTGGCGCCCTGCACGGCCTGTTCCGCGTGCGCTGCTTTAACCAGGACGACGCCCACCTGTTTGTGCGTCCCGACCAGCTGACCGACGAGATCGTGGGCGTGGTCAACCTGATCGACTCCGTGTACCAGAAGTTTGGCTTTAAGTACCACGTTGAGCTTTCCACCCGCCCCGAGGACTCCATGGGCTCGGACGAGGACTGGGCTCGCGCCGAGGAGGGTCTGCGTACCGCTCTGGAGAAGCTGGGCATGGACTACGAGGTCAACGAGGGCGACGGCGCCTTCTACGGCCCCAAGATCGACTTCCATCTGGAGGACTCGCTCGGCCGTACCTGGCAGTGCGGTACCGTGCAGCTCGACTTCCAGATGCCGCTCAACTTTGATCTGGAGTACGTGGACGCCGACGGCACTAAGAAGCGCCCCATCATGTTGCACCGCGTATGCTTTGGCTCCATCGAGCGCTTCATTGGTATTCTGATTGAGCACTTTGCGGGCAAGTTCCCCACCTGGCTGGCTCCCGTGCAGGTCAAGGCGCTGCCCGTCTCCGAGAAGAGCCGCGACTACGCCCACGAGGTGTGCGCCAAGCTGGAGGAGGCCGGCATTCGCGTGGTCTGCGACGATCGCGATGAGAAGATCGGTTACAAGATCCGCGAGGCCCGCAGCATCGACCGCGTGCCCTACATGCTCATTCTGGGTGAGAAGGAGGTCGAGGCCGGCAACATCTCCGTCCGCGATCGCTCCAACGAGACCGTTCAGATGAGCGTTGACGAGTTTGTTGCCAAGGTGCTCGAGGAGATCAAGACTCGCGCCTAAGGCAAGCTGCACAACTATTAACAAAGGCGACCGTCCATAAAGGGCGGTCGCCTTTTTTCATGCCCAAATAAGAAAAGCCGCTGGTTGCGCGGCTTTTTTTGTTGCACAAAAAGGTACAGGTTTTTGTAGAGGGGTATGGAGAGGTTGATTTCCGATCTCAGCCGAACACATTGAGCAAATAGGCCATTCCCGCAGTTAGCTGAACGCCCCCGCGGCCCC
>NZ_JADMWW010000037.1 GCF_015548375.1 Collinsella aerofaciens | reverse complement strand
GTATTACGAGCTCCTGTGCGAATTGGAGAGAGCGCTCCCGCAAACTGCCTCTTGACAACTTATAGGAGCGTCGGTTTTATCGCATGAATCCTGCTGTTTTGCAGTCAAAAAATGCGGATGCTTCGGGGCCCTAGTTTTACTCGTTCACTTCTCGGAAAACCATTCACCTTCGTTTTTGCCGGACATCGTTTTGGGCGTTGTGACTCGGTATCGGCCGATATTGAGAGGAAAAACTCCCTCCCTTGGACAATCGAGCCCGCCCAGACGTATCTGCGGGGGTTGTCTGCACAATTCGCGGTATTATGGTGCGGAGTTTTGAAAGGAGCCGCTGGTGGTCACGACGACGTTTGCTTCGCCCTTGGGCGAAATCTTGCTTGCCGCTGATGGCCGCGGTTTGACGGGGCTTTGGTTTGAGGGTCAGGAGCACTTTGGCTCTACGCTGCTCAAAGAGGATGCGGAGTATGTCGTAGGTGCCGATGCGGTTTCTGGTACCGGTGGGATGTCTTCGGTGAGTCCGGCAAATGGCGCGGCATCTTCGGTGCTTGAGCGTTCTTGGGCTTGGCTGAATGCTTATTTTGCGGGGCAGGAGCCTCGGTTTACGCCGCCGTTGCATATGATTGGCACGGCGTTTCAGCGTGAGGTTTGGTTTGAGCTGCTTTCTATCCCGCGTGGCGAGGTCGCTACGTATGGTGAGATCGCCCAGCGTGTTGCGGCTCGACATCGTGTACCGGGAAACGAAGCACCCGTTGTGTCTCCCCGTGCCGTGGGGGCCGCGGTCGCGCGTAATCCCATTTCGATTATCGTGCCGTGCCATCGCGTGGTCGCGGCCGACGGCTCGCTTAACGGATATGCCGGCGGCCTCGACCGTAAGGAGTGGCTGCTCCGGCTTGAGGGCGCGTACGAGGAATAACGTTCGAGCACTTTGCATAGCCAAGACGCCGTTTCCGGTTGAGACCACCTGCTTGGACATCCATCTACGTCCGCTTCTGCAGGGCGTAGATCGACTTATCCATGTTGAACAGGTAAGCCACGACGCAGACAATAAAGAACTTCGGCAAGTCGCCAAAGCCGAAGACTTCGCAGCCAATAAGGATCGGCGCGAGCAGCGTATTGGTGGCGCTGCCAAAGACGGCGGCGTATCCCAGCGCGGCGCAAAGCCCGATGGGCATGCCGAGTTGAGCCTCGTTATGGTGACATCTGGGTAACAGAAAGGCCCGCGTTCCTCAGAGGCAAGATAGGCAATTCTGCTTCTGAGGTAGATCTCAATTCTGCCGACCGCATCAAACATTAACTGCCGGAGGGCTCGGTCAAATTCATACGTGTAGATGATGGTTTCGAATGCTGTGCCTTCGCGAAAGATGGTAATCCCGGACTTGCATTTGGTTTGCAGGGAAACCAGTAGGCCGACAGTTTGTAGTGGCCGACTTCGACCAAAGCTCGCTCGAGTTCGCTTTGATCAGAGCACTTAAGACCCTTGTTTTCTGTCAATAGTGCTATCTGTTCGTTGATGGATATCCGCGACTTCCGGTATTTCATTTAAGCCTCTTGATAGAAAAAGGGCTGGAGTTGCGCATCGTTGAGAGGCTTTCCAGCTTTAGCAAAACAAACTTATAAGATGCGACGGGCCGCGTCAGGATAATTACCGGACGGCCTAGGTGGCGGCTGGTTGACTGGCTTAAAACCTAGCGCGTGAAATGACGCTCCATGCTATTCGGCGCGCTTGATAGGATGACGAACCACAGTCTTAAGTTTCTCCGGTGCACATTTGCGCGGATCGGAGAGATAGATTTCGTGATGTAAACGGGTGTCTGAGAAGTCGGGAACATAGCCCTGCTCGATCGTGTATTCATGCATAGCGTTTACGGTCGCCGGTTCGTTGCCGTAGGGCCCGGTGTGCATGCATTGAACGCAGAGACCCTCGTCAACTTTAAGCAGCTCGACGGCGGAAAAGTCCAGTTTCTTTTTGGTCGTGGCTTCCGCGACTGCCCAGTCAAAGTCATCTCGGGTGACGAAATCGGGCAGGCGAATGCACGAGATAAAGTTGAAATCGTCCTTGCGTACATAATCGATGTCGCCGCTCGGGGAGTCTTGCCACCAGAAACCCTCGAGCGGCGGTACCACAAAGTCGAAATAGCCCTCGATACTCCTTGAGCCTTTCTTCGACATCTTGACGGTATAGGCGATGCCGTAAAGTAGCGGCAAGGCGTTTTGATACTCGCCACCTTCGGTATTTGGGTCGCCCTTTCCGCGAACGGCAACGTAGCTCATAGGCGGGACAGTTACGATACTCGGCTTGCTTGCAGGTTTGTAGAGCTCCTTGCATTCTTTCTTAAAGTCGAACGCCATGTTGGCCGCCTTTCTGCGTATTGGCCTGCTTAGATAACGGAATCATATCATAGAAACGAACAGCTGTTCGAATGATTTTGCTGACAGATAGAGATGCGTGCGTTGTGTTTGGCGGTCGGCCTGACCCCGTTGATGATTTCTCTGCCTCCCGGCGCTTGCCTGCGCTCCCCGTTTCCCCATATAAAACCTGCCAAAATGAACCTGTCCCTTTTTGGTCGGCGTGAAATGGGTAATACTAAAGAGTTATCCGACCAGATGGGAACCGATCGATGGCCTATATCGAATTCAAAGACGTCATCAAAGCATACGGCGAGGGCGATGCCCGCATCCATGCGCTCGACGGCGCGAGCTTTACCGTTGAGCGCGGTGAGCTCGCCATTATCCTGGGCGCCTCGGGTGCCGGCAAGACCACGGCGCTCAACATCCTGGGCGGCATGGATACGGTAACCTCCGGCTCCGTGACAGTGGACGGGCGCGATGTGAGCTCTGCCAATGAGGCACAGCTCGTGGAATACCGCCGCGCCGACGTCGGCTTTGTTTTCCAGTTCTACAATCTGGTCCCCAACCTGACGGCGCTCGAAAACGTCGAGCTCGCGGCGCAAATCTGCCCCGATTCGCTCGATGCCGAACAGACGCTTCGCCAGGTTGGCCTGGGCGAACGCCTGGGCAACTTTCCGGCACAGCTTTCGGGCGGCGAGCAGCAGCGCGTGTCCATCGCCCGCGCACTGGCAAAGAACCCCAAGCTGCTCCTGTGCGACGAGCCCACGGGCGCGCTCGACTATAAAACCGGCAAGCAGATCTTGCAGCTGCTGCAGGATACCTGCCGCAAGCAGGGCATTACGGTCATTATCATCACGCACAACTCCGCGCTCGCGCCCATGGCCGATCGCCTGATCCGCTTTAAGAGTGGTCGCGTGGAGAGCGAGACGGTCCAGCAAAATCCCGTGCCTATCGAGACGATCGAGTGGTAGCGCCCATGGACCAGGACCGCCAAAACAGCCAACGCCGCGACGCGCGGAACATGGAGCACGAGCAGGATTTTACGACCTATCGCACCGCCCAAAGTTCAAACGATATGGTGCCGACGGTTTTTCGCCGCGGCATCCACCGCACAATCCGCGGCAGTCTTAAGCGCTTCTTATCTATCGTGGTCATCACCGCGCTTGGCGTGAGCGTGATGTGCGGTCTTAAGGCAGGCTGCGAAGATTTGCGCGATTCGGTCGACGCCTATTTTGACCAGCAGAATGTCTATGACATTAACGTGCAGTCGACCTATGGCCTTACGCGCGACGATCTTGCGGCTATCCAAGAGGTCGACGGCGTCGAGACGGCCGAGGGTATCTACACCGAGACCGCCTACACCGCCGTGGGCACAGCGCGCGAGCGCGTGGTCGTGCAAAGTCTCTCCAAGGAGAACATCGATCAGCCGGTGCTCGTGAACGGCGATTTGCCCGAGAGCGCCGATGAGGTCGCGGTGACTTCGAAGTTCCTGAAGGCTTCGGGCAAAAGGCTCGGCGATACGGTGAGCTTTGCCGCCAATGACGTGAGCTCGTCCAACCAAAGTGCCAAGGATCAGTTCGGCACAGGCAATTACACCATCACGGCCGAGGTTCTCGATCCCACCGACGTGAGCTCCGACTCGACGGTCAACGCCTTCCGTGCCGCCTCGGCTGCGGACTATAAGTTCTATGTGAACGAGGACGCCGCGACATCTTCTTCCTACTCCTCGGTCCACGTGATCGTCGAGGGAGCCAAGAGCCTCAACTCCTATTCGGATGCCTACACGACAAAGATCAACGAGGTCAAGGGCAATATCGAGAAGATCCGCAGGGAGCGTGAGAAGGCACGTGCTCAGGAGTTGACGGTTGACACGCCGGCAAGCTTGGATGCGGCCGAGCGCCAGGCGAATATGCTCTTTGGGATTGAACAGGGCAACATCGACCGTATGGCCGAGGGCAGCGACGAACGTGCACAGGCGCAAGCTGACCTGGACCAGCGCCGCGCCGCCGCTGACCAGCATTTTGCCGATGCCCGCGCCGAGCTTTCCGATCTGGGCGAATGCACTTGGTACATCCAGGACCGCGGTAACATCGCAAGCTACTCGAGCGTCGAGAGCGATAGCTCGTCAATTGAGGCCATCGCCACGGTGTTCCCGTTTATCTTCTTTATCGTCGCCGTGCTCATCAGCCTCACCACCGCCACGCGTATGGTTGAGGAGGAGCGCACGCTCATCGGCCTGTATAAGGCGCTCGGTTATTCGCGCGGGCGCATCCTGTCCAAATACGTGGACTATGCGCTGTGGGCTTGTCTGATCGGCGGCGTGCTCGGCAACATCATCGGCTTTGTGGGCCTGCCGCTGTTCTTGTTTACGGTGTTCGACGACATGTACTCGCTGCCTCAGATGCTGCTTTCGTACGACATCGTGTCCTCAATCGTCTCGGTGGCGCTGTTTGCCGTGGGCGTGGTGGGCGCCACGATTATCGCCTGTCGTCACGAGATGGCCGAGACCCCAGCCTCGCTCATGCGTCCCAAGGCCCCGCGCGCCGGCTCGCGTATCTTGCTTGAGCGTATCGGCTTTATCTGGCACCGCATGGGCTTTTTGAACAAGGTGGCAGCGCGTAACCTGTTCCGCTACAAAAAGCGCGCCTTTATGACCATCTTCGGTATCGCCGGCTGCACGGCGCTCGTGATCTGCGGCATGGGCATCCGTGACACGTCGGTGGCGCTTTCGCCCAAACAGTACGGGCATATCACGCGCTACGACCTGCTGGCGGTCGCCAATCCCGACGACTTTACTCAGACGTGCGCGGCATTGGATGAGCGCAGCGCGGCCAATGATTCCAACGTGACCGCGACCTCGACCCTGCCGATTATGACCGACAACGTCACCTTTACGTTTGGCGGCAAGAGCGAGACCGTGCAGCTGATCGTGGTGCCCGATGACCGCACGGGTGACTTGGGCAATTACGTTCGCCTTGAGGATGAGTCCAAAGAGCCGCTGTCTTTGCGTGACGGAGATGTGTATCTGAGCAAGAGTTCACAGCTGGTGCTGGGGATTCAGCCGGGCGATACAGCACACGTCCAGGATTCGTCGCTCAACGTTGCCAAGGTCAAAGTCAGCGACATTTCGCTCAACTATCTGGGCAACACGCTTTATATGACTCAGGGCACCTATGAGCGCGCGTTCGGTCGAAGCGCACGCCTTAACGGCGTCTTTGTGCTGCTTAAGGGTTCGTCGGCCGACCAGATTGCGTTTAGCAAGAATCTTAAGAGTGACGGTTGGCTCACCATTTCGAGCACGGCCGAACATTGGCAGAACTACGAGGCGAACTTTGCGATTATCAATTCCGTCGTGGTGCTCGTGACCTTTATGGCGGCGTGCCTATCGTTTGTGGTGGTGTTTACGCTGTCCAACACGAATATCTCCGAACGCGAGCGCGAGCTGGCGACCATTAAGGTGTTGGGCTTCCGTCGCGGCGAGGTGCACCACTACGTCAACAAGGAGACGTTGATTCTCACGGCGATTGGCGCCGCTCTGGGCGTGCCGTTAGGCGGCTTGCTGGCCGAGAGCTTTACCTACATCCTGCAGATGCCATCGCTGTACTTTGACGTTGAGGTCGAGCCGCTGAGCTATGTGCTTGCCGTGGTGCTTTCCTTTGGCTTTACGTTTATCGTCAACCTCGCCACCAATCGTACCCTCAACAAGATCGACATGGTCGGCGCCCTCAAGAGTGCCGAGTAATCCGCCAAAAAGGGACAGGTTTATTTTGGCAGGTTTTATCTGGGCAAACGCCGGACAACCATTAGGTGGCCCAGCGTTTGCCCCGTTTTGCTGGGGATGTCTGTCGTTCAGTGCTCTTACTGGCCAATCCAGTGTTGCGCATAGCTCTTAATGTCTTCGGTAAAACCGTCAAGGTCGTCAAGGGTGATCACGCTGTCGATAAGCAAATTGGCTATCTCGCGGTGCATTGTGCTGCGGCGAATGTCGTTTGCAATTACGCCTGAGGACAGCTTGTCTCTATTGAGGCGCTCTTCTAGTGCCCAAAATCTACTGGACGCTTCGCTGTCGCCGTTCAGCATCTCAACGTACTGGCCGATGAGCTTTTCCATATAACGTTCTTGCCATTGAGGAAGCATTTTCTTAAACAGCTTCCAGTCGCTTTCGGTTACGTCGCGCATATGTTCTCCGCTCGTCAAACGGGCTTTCCATTTGCCTTTCATTTTATTTGGTTTTCGCTCGCAGGTGCGGATGAGAGGCTCTCTTTAGCCTTCGAGATTGGGCTTGAATGGGTCGTATGCCACAAAACGGGCCTATCTACTACGTTTAATTGGATACCCTCAACCATGCCGGGAAAACGAAAAATAAAACCGACGCTCCTATAAGTTGTCAAGAGGCAGTTTGCGGGAGCGCTCTCTCCAATTCGCACAGGAGCTCGTAATAC
>NZ_JADMWW010000036.1 GCF_015548375.1 Collinsella aerofaciens | reverse complement strand
CCCATCATCGCGGTCTACGGGGTCAAAGATATGGCACCGTGGGGACACATGTATGTCAATCCTGGTCTAACAGAGCCATAGCTTTTGGTCGCAGCATCCCAGCCATAGGACTTACCATCGAACGGCGAAGTAATGCCGTTGAGGAACCAGCCCCAAGACGATTCGCCAGCATCGAGAGTAAGGCCGGTCTGCTCAAGGAGATCCTTGGCAGTAGAGCCCGCCTTGAGACTCGTCTGGCCCGTCGAGGCCCAAACCTGCCGTTTGCCGTCCTTGTCCTTACCGAGGACCTGAACGGAAGCATGGACAGAATCAGAGGGCAACTTGTCGCCCCAGCCACCGTAGAACCACGTGACGGTATCGCCGGCATGGATGGTGACATTGTCCGCCGTATAGTCACTCGACTTGCCGTTGATAAACAGCTGCCAATAGGTCGAATAATCGAGCGGCGTACCCAGCTCAACGCCGTTGTACTTAAGGCTCAGAATGAAGGAGCCCACAGCAACGGCGTCGATGCCATTCGCCTCGAACGCGACCTTCGTAAGGTCAAGTGCGTTCGAGCCGGACGTCACCACATACTGCGCGCTATCGACCCAAGTCTGAGTCTTGCCCTGGGCATCGCGACCAATGACGGTCACATTCGCAGCAAGCTGGTCCTTAACGACAGGGGACGCGCTACCACCCGTAAAGGCAAACTCAATCTTCTGCCCCTGGGTGAGCTTGACGCCGCTCGCGCCAACCGAGGAAGACGCGCCGTCGACGAACAGCTGCCAGTAAGCATGAGTCGTCGGATCGTAGGCAAGCGTGCGGCCATCTGTCGGGGACGTGATGCTTTTGAGGTAGAAACCGTATGCCGTGTTCGGATCGTACTTCGCCTTGAAGCCCGTCTTCTCCTGCAGCTTAATGAAGGCATCCGCAGCCGTCGCGCCCTCATCGAGCTTGAGCTGCGTAGGTGCCACCCAGGTCTGAGCCTTGCCGTCGGCATCGGTGCCGACAATCGAGAACGAGACCTCGACTTGCTTCTTGGCGACATCGCCGGTTTCTGTCGGGTTCTCTGTCTGGACGGCAGTCGCGGCGGCAGATCCTGCTTGGCCAGCGGATGCCGCCGAAGACTGCTCGCTCGCGGCAAGGCTCTCCCCCGTCGCCGAGCCTTCGTCGCCAGTTGCTGCCTCTGTTGTGGCGGCGCTAGCTGCAGGCGCGCTCCCGGAATCCGAAACCTCGGCGCCGCTCTGCTCAGCGGTACCGCCCGCAAGCGCTGCGTCCTCGCCTGGCGTCGTAGCCTGAGCCACAGCGTCGGTAATGCCCTCGGCGCCCTCGGCCCACAGCTGAGCCGGCGTGGTGCCAAAGGCCATCGCGAAGGCCAGGAATGCCACCAGACCGCGCTTGGCTACACCGCGTGCAATCGCACCACGGCGATGCAACGAGGCGCGCTCGCGCTCGTCCTCAAACATATCCATTTGTCCCCCATTGTCTGTACTTGGAGCATTGCCCAGCGGCTGCCCCACGTCATCGCGCATGTTACGCTCGAGTTCCCCCATCGGGGTCCCCCTTCCCTCCAGAGCCCTATGCACACCGGCGGCATACGCCGCAGCCGCATGCAAGATGGGAGGCGATCCGACTTAACCTTAACGGCTCAGGCGCGTCGTCCGATCTGCGACGCGAACATCCCGAGCCAAGAGGAATTACGGTTACTGGTACAGCCGGGGACTTGCACCCCGATTCTCCCAAACGCGCAGGAAAACCGCGCGTTCGTGCGTCTCCGCACCACCATCTAGGCCATCGATTATTACCGTCAAAATGGTATCACGCAAAAGGGCCCCGCACACAGGCGAAGCCCAAGGTAAAAGCTATTGTTTGCGATAGGAAAATGCGGTGACGGTCGCAGCCTCTAGTGTTTGCCGCCGTGGCTGTTGAGCCAGATATTGCGGCCCAGCATAAGCGCCAGCACCAGCGCGCTCACGTAGCCCATAAAGCCAATGACCGGGATACCAAACACAACCGGCTCGATGCGTGCGTAGTACACCACCGACGAACCGATAAACAGGCCGGCGATAACGATAGCCATCGACATGCGGTCGATAATTCCGCCCAGCTGTCGCAGTGCCTTATCGCTGCTCATGATCTGCGTGTTCACCTTAAGCTGGCCGCGCGTAAGCATGCGCGAAGCCAGCCCCAGGTACTCAGCCGCCTCGAGTGAGCCCTTCGCCGCGCGATAGCCGCTCGCGGCAAGATCGCGCCCCATGTCGCGCACGCGCGCATAGGTGCTTTTCTCGTTTTTAATGTGGGTTTGGATGATCTGGATCATGTTGACGTTGGGCATGTACTCGGTCAGCAAACCCTCGAGCGTCACCATGCCGCGCGCGAACATCGTCACCACGCTCGGCAGCTCAACATCGTTTTTGCGCGCCAGGTTTAACAGCGAGGTCAAAAACTCGCCGATATCAAGATCCTTCAGGTCAAGGCCCGCAAAGTCAGCCACGATAAAGTCAAGGTCGGACAAAAACGCTGAATGATCGAGCTCGGCCGAATCGCCACGCGTCACGGCGAAGCGCATGAGCGAATCCTTGAGCTTGGGAACGTCACCCTCGGCCACGGCGAAAATCATGTCCTTTACGATACCGCGATCGTGACTCGACATGCGTCCGACCATGCCCAAGTCAATAAAGTAAACGATACCGTCCTTGAGAATGATGTTTCCCGCATGCGGGTCGGCATGGAAAAAGCCGTCGTCGAGCACCTGCGTCGAGTAGTCCTCGACGATCGCGGCACCGATCTTTTCCAAGTCATAGCCCTCGGCCACCAAGCGTTCAGGATCGGCGATCGAAATGCCGTCGACGTAATCCATGACCACCACGTGCTCGGTGCACAGGTCCAGATAGGATTTAGGGCACGTCACGCCATGAACGCTCTTATGGAACTCGTAGAAGTCGTTGAGGTTTTTGGCCTCGGCCAAAAAGTTGGTCTCCTCGCGAAACGAGGTCCACAACTCCTCGACTACGCCGTGCAGGTCAACGAATTGATCGGTGTTGACGAACTTGGAAACGATACGCACCACCGAGCGGATGATATCGATGTCCTGCGCCATAACCTGCTGCGCACCGGGGCGCTGCACCTTGACGGCCACGTCCTCGCCCGTCACCAGACGAGCGCGGTGCACCTGCGCGAGCGATGCGCTACCAAGCGGATTGGGGTCGATCGCATCGAACATCTCCCCCAGGCGCAGCCCGTATTCTTCTTCCAGACAACTGAGTACGACCTCGTACGGTACGGGCTCCACGTCGGAGCGCAGACGACGCAGCTCGTCGCAAAAGCGTTGCGGCAGAATCTCGGACCGGTTGGCCAGAATCTGCCCCATCTTGACGAACATGGGGCCGAGTTCCTCGAGCAGGCGGCGCAAACGAACCGGCGTGAGGTTGTCCCACACGCGGTACTTTTTGACCAGGCGAACAATCTGCCCAATGCGTTCGCGACGACCCGCCGGCGTGAGCTGGTATTCCTCGTCCGGTGCCATCGCGTCGGGCTCCTCGGGCACCATATCGACAGCGCGTGGCTTCTTGCGAGCGCCCGAGACGGCAGCGTCGACCTCATCGACAACCGCCGCCTCGTTACCCAGAGGATCTAGATTGTTGTAATCGGTGGTGGAATCTGCCATCTGCGCTGCTACTCGGCCTCTTTGGTATCCTTCGCATCGTCGGGCTCAACGGACTCGACGGGCACCGAGGTCACGTTGTCCTCGACCGAATCGACGATGTCGCGCACATGGGCCAGGAAAGCCGTGCGCTCGGGAGCGGTCATGACGCGGACGCGGGCAAGGATAAGCTCGTCAAGCACGCGCTGGGCCGCGGTCTCGCCCTGCATGCCCAGACGCTCGGTCAGGTCGGAGATGGTGCCACCGGCCTGCTCGAACATATCGGACACGCTGCGGGCGATATCGGGGGTGGCGGTGTCCTTGCGGACCTGCTCGCCCTTGGTGTTAAGGTCGTCGAGGACCTTCTTGCCGCCTTCGACAGCAACGGCGGCGGCGCCGAAGCCCACGTTAATGGCGCCGTTAACAAGCTGATCGAGTTTCATAACCATGGTTGGCTCCAATCATGAACAACTGCATTGGCCTTCTTGTACCCAAGATTGAGTGAAAGCGACAAAGCGTTTTAGCGCTATTCGATCGACGGGAAATCCCTATCTCACGTTGTCGTTCATCGCGAAAGAGTTCTTCATGGCACAGCTCGTGGTGTAGAGCACCTTGCCCAGTAGAGCATCGGTCTCTACGCGCACGAACTCGGCAAAGGCCTCGTTGGCGCGCGCGAGCTCGGCGGGCACCTCGGCCTCGGGCAGCGCGGCTACGGCAGCGTCGATGTCATGGATCTGCTTGTGGCCCATGCCACCGACCTTCTCCTGATAATCCTCGACCGCGCGACCGCACTCATGGAAGCGGACGTCAGCCAGCGCGCCGATCAGGCGGTTGGCCCAGTAGAAGTTTTCGGACGTCACGCGAGCCTGCGTGTCGGCATAGTACTCGGGCATGGTCTCGACGTTGGCGTACAGCGGAACCAGCGCGTTAAACGAGTTGGAACCAAAGGCCATCCACTGCACGGCGCGATACGCCGGCTGCGCATAGGGGCGCAGCTGCAACACGGCGAGCTGGCTGTTGCGGTTGATGCCGATGGGGCGATAGGCGCCACGCGTAGCGGGCGTGCCCTTGCTGCCGTAGCAGTCGTACTCCGTGCCCTGGTAGTGGCTCGAGAGCACGTACTTGATGTCCTCGATGGTCACCTTGCGCTCGGGCACGCGGCGCCAGGGAATATCGTCGCTCTCGGGCGTGTAGTCGGCCTCGGGGCCATCCCACACGTCGCTGGGGTTGAGGCAGCGCTGCATGTACCAGGCGCGAGGTGTGTTGTAAACGTGGTCGCTGTCACTGTGCGATCCAAAGGCCTCGCGCGGGTTAAAGACCGCGGCCGGACCGTCGCCCTCGACGCCCAGCGTCAGGTCCAGATGCCACTCGGCCATCCAGGAGCGCAGGTCGGCGGAGCACATGTGGTCGGCCTGGGCACCCTCGGCGTCATCCAGGTCAAAGCTGTCGATACCCAGCTGGTTGGGCATGGTCACATAGGCGTCATCGGGCACGCGCTTGGCAATCCAGTGGTGGCCGCCGATGGTCTCGAGCCACCAGATCTCGTCCACGTCGCTAAAGGCGATGCCGTTGTTCTCGTAGGTGCCGTAGCGCTCGAGCAGGTCGCCCAGGATACGCACGCCGTCGCGGGCGGACTTAGCGTACGGCAGGACCAGGGTCACCATGTCCTCCTCGCCCAGGCCACCAGGCTGCGCCGGCACATAGCCGTCCTCACCCTCGTTGCCCTTGGCGGGCACGTAGTCGACGAGCGGGTCGGCGCCGCAAACGCGCTCGTTGGTGGTGAGCGTCTCGGTTGCGGACATGCCCACATTGAGCTCGTTGAAACCGGCCTCGGCCCAGATGCCGTGGCCCGGAACAACATCGGGGACGCTCGTGTAGCGCATGGGATTATCGGGCAGTTCAACGGTCAGGTGACTCAGGACGCTCGTGTAGACACGCGGCTGCTCGTCGGGATGTACTACGCGCATACGCTTGGGCTCAAACACCCCGTTGGAAGAGTCCTCGTTGCGGGCAACCAACGTCGACCCGTCGTAGCTCGCGTTCTTACCAACCAAAATCGTTGTGCACGGCATGCGCATCCTCCTTGAGCGAAGAAATCAAACGATAACAGTGTATCGCTTCGGCGCAGAAAGGGCGAAGCCACGGCCTCGGCAGCCCTTGTGGTCAAAAACTTATTTCGATGCGCGCTCAGCCGCCTCGATCACGTGCTTGGCGAGAATTGCTGTCGTCACGGCGCCCACGCCACCCGGCACGGGGGTGATTGCGCCAACAACCGGCTCCGCGGCATCAAAATCGACGTCGCCGACCAGCTTGCCAGCGGCTTCGTCCCAATTAATGCCAACATCGATAATCGCCTGGTCCTCGCGGACCGCATCTGCGCCAATCGTGCGCGCGCGTCCAACGGCGGCAACCACAATGTCGGCAGCACAGCACTCGGCGGCAAGATCGCGCGTATGCGTATGGCACGTCGTCACGGTTGCGTTGCGCGCCGTAAGCATGGCGGCAACGGGGCGGCCAATTACCAGTGAGCGTCCGACCACGGCAACTTTGGCGCCGTCCAGCTCAACGCCGTAATGATCCAGCAAAGCAAGCACGGCTTCAGCTGTGCAGGGGGCAAAACCCTCGCCGCGCCCCGAAAGCGTGGTGAGCAGCGAAGCCGGCGTCATGGAGTCAACGTCCTTGGCGGGATCGAGCGCTGCGGCGACGGCGTTCTCGTCAAGGCCGGCGGGCAGCGGGCGAAACATCAGACAGCCATGAACAGCCGGGTCGGCATTGATGTCCTCGATGGCCGTCAACAGCTCGTCTTGCGAAACACCGGCAGGAAGCAACACGCGACGCGCCTCGATGCCAACCTTTTCGCAGCGTTTAAGGGCGCCGCGCTCGTAGGATAGGTCGTCCTCGCGTTCACCCACACGCACGATAGCAAGCGTCGGAACAACACCGCGTTCGCGCAGCGCAGCGCAGCGGGCAGCGAGCTCCTCAGTCAAAGCGCGGGCGACGGGAGCACCCTTCAGTAGCTCAGCCATGGCTATCCCCTCTTTCTTGCAGCGTCGGAGGCGCGGCGCGCCAGCGCATCGGCGCGCGGCAACCATGTGTCGAGCAACTCATCACACGCCGTCTCGAGCTCCTCGGCGCGTGCACGATCCTTCATAGACGTGGTGTTCGCAAAGAGCGTCAAGCTCGCGCCCTGCATGGCGGCGCGGCAGAATACGGCGCCGCACGCCACATCGGACAGCAGCTGACGCGAACCCTTGTCGGCCATGTCCTCGAGCAGCGCCAGTGCGCGCCCGCAGGCATCCATAATGCGATACGGCGGCATAGCGGCCACATGCAGCGCATCCTGAATCGCAGCCGGTCGGGCCGGGTCCTCACGCGGAATACCGTACGCAGCGGACACCTGGCCGTACGCACGAACGTCCTCGGCGACCAGACCCACAAGCTCCTGCGCCAACTCGTCTGCCTGGGCAAACGCACGCGTCAGGTCATCCGCACGATCAGCAAGCGCGGGATTGGTCGCACCGTAGCGGGCAACCATTCCGCACAGCGAGGCGCCCAGCGCGCCCACAAAAGCGCTCGCGCTGCCACCACCGGGAACTGGCTCGCGCGCGGCCAGCGCCTCGGCAAAACCGCGACAGGTTTTATCCATCATCTCTTGGCTCATACGCACACGCACCTTCAAGTCATATATATCGGTCGGGCGGCCGACGTCGGCCGACCGCATCGATCACGTAATGGTGCTAAGTCTAGCCCATAAGTACGCGAGCGTCAGCGCACCTGGCCATCGCGGATTTCTATGGCACACGATAGGCCATGTCAACGCAAACATGGGACACATGGCCCACCTTTCGAGACTTCCGGACGTCAAAAACTGAGGCATATCTATAAACAAGGAACCTGTTGGGGCAACGCCCACGCACGCGCGCCCCATTAAATCAACGGGCACCTCACCCCGGGGAGGGCCGACAGCATCGGCCCTCCCCTCTTTTGCGACCGCACATATTGCCACTTGTCGGCGCAATTCCAGCCCCCAGAATGGGACACATGGCCCACCATAGCGAGCCGTCCACGCGTACAGTAAAGGCAGGTAATCCATGGACGATTACAGATCGAGGAGGACACGACCATGAAAAAGAAGGCCTTTGCGATTCTCACCCTCTGCATCAGTCTCTTTGCCGCGGTTGCCCTGGTGGGTTGCGGCGGCAGCGGCGGCGCTACCGGCAGTGGCGGTTGCGGCGGCGCAGAAAAGCCAGCCGTGGATATGAGGACCGACTTCATTTGGTTTAAGGTCGAGGTCCCCGAGGCCGTCGAGATCACCGACGTCGCAGGCGACACCGCCGACAGGGCCCAGTTTAAGTTCACCGAGAGCGAGCACGCCAGCGACCGCTTCATCCCCGTCTTCGACTCTGACAAGAACGCCGACGAGCTGTTCGACTACGAGGCAAAGTGGAAGGCCAACTCCGGATGGACCGAGAGCGATCCCGTTAAGTACAACGGCAAGACCTGGCGCAGTGCCTACTTTACGCACTCGGGCGGCGTGACGACCGAGTACTTCACCGACGTTGACGGTGGCAGTGTGTATGTGCGCATCGACAACGTCGAGGAGCACAAGGACGCCGTCGAGACCATGATGAAGTCTCTGGAATTTGCCGACGACATCGCCGAGGCCAAGACCGAGGCCATGGACGTCAAGCTCGACGATATCGAGATCAAGCGCTAAGCGACTGGCGAGTGCAGCGGGAAACACGGGCGCAGTGCAAACAAGCGACGGTACCCCAGCGCTTCGTAATCAGAACCACCCTTAAAAAGGGTGGTTTGCTCTTAGGGTATAACCCACGGGCCCCGGGCTCGCGTCTAAAGGCGC
>NZ_JADMWW010000035.1 GCF_015548375.1 Collinsella aerofaciens | reverse complement strand
TAGATCATGGGCTTGTCGTAGACCGGCAGCAACTGCTTGGAGGTCACGAGCGTGAGCGGGTACAGGCGGGTGCCGGACCCGCCGGCGAGGATGATGCCTTTCATATTAAAATCCAATCCATTTTGATGTAGCTATCGCTGCTTCTTCAGTTTGGTCAAACATGAAGCAACGCTTTTCAGCGCAGAATGATTAAGCAAGAGATAGCCAACGTAGACTAATGCATATAGAATCGCCGCAGTTCCACCAGATAAAAGCTCAGTGAACAAGACAAAAGCGGCTGTAAGCAGGATTTCCTGAAACGGCCTAGTTGAACCAGGGGCGCTAAGCTGTTCGTTCAGATAGAGCTCGGACCACAACGACCTGCCAATAATGCAGATAACGGCGCCACACAGGACGGCGTCGAGTGAGTTAAGGACAAGAACACCGAATATAGAAAAAACAGCGCTACAAATAACAGTGACGATATTCAACTTCAGGAGCAGCTGTTCTTTACGAAGTACCTTGAAATAGGTAGTACAGCAAAGGCTCATCTTCGTATTGAAGACGCATATCGGAAGTAAGAGCGCAAAATATCTAAGGCTCTCGGCATATTGAGGAAGCCACGCCCCCAAAAACCAAACCATAGGGAAATAGAACAAAAAGATTGCAGGAAAAATGAGTTCGATGGCATTTCTTATGCCAATGTAAAAACGAACTCTCTCCTCATCAGAACCTGTCCTAAGAGCAGGAAATAAGACCATGCTCGCCTGCGAGACAAAAGTGATAAAGAAATTGACAAGAGAGAGGGAGAACGAAATTTTTGCAAAGGCGACGATACCCCAAAAATGATCGATAAGAAACCTAGATACCCCGAGGATCAGTGTGTCGGCGATGTTCGCAATCATCAGCTTTACGCCGACGATGATACTGCGGATACCGTCCTTAAGCGAGTTGCCAAAAGACACTGATTTAGCACATAGGATATCCCTGCCCATCCAAGAGCAATATATGAGCGCAATAATCTTCGAAACGAGATACGCGTAGACATAGGGATGGTAGTCCGAAACCTTAAATCCAATTAAACCAAGGAGCGGAGCCAGAAACACCAGCCTGTCTAGCATTGTAGAAAACGAAAATAGCTTAGTTTCGTTCATAGCCTGAAAGACAAAGCCCAAATAACTTGTCAGGTTATAGACGACGGTGTAAAGCGCAAAAGACGCGATAACAAATACTCGATTTGCGTCATCGACAAGAGGCAGCGAAACAAAAGTGATGCCGAGGCAAATCACTGCCTGGAAACAAGCACCGAAGATATACTGGGATTTTATTGAGCTCTTATCGATTTCATCACGAGAGAGACCCCCGTTAATCAAGTAGACACCATCATTCAGGCCAAGGTGAAAAAAGCCGGAATAGGTCGTATAAAACATGAACAGCTGCCAGTATCCATAATCAGCAACACCAACGATTTTCGGTACGAGCAGCGACATGACAACACTGACCGATAGAGAAATAAACTGTGCAGCAAACGCAATCATAGTGTTGCGTGCAATAGACGAATAATTCATTCAACCTCGTTTGTTTAAACTAACATCCTTGATTTATTCAGAAATCAAAAAAGGGCCTGACTCGCACAAATCTGAATACCGAGCACTCGTTCTACCCAGAACGAGTCCACAGGAAGCAAACAAGATAACCGTTGGCACCCACCAACCAAGCTCACAATAAAATATGAGCTCCGCACAGCATATACAGGAGACGGTAAATAGTACTTGATCGAGTTCGCAACCCGACCTGAACGAACCGATGCCAGCGGAAATTATCAAGAATACAAAGCTACAAATTCCAAGAAAACCATATTCATACAGCATTGCAAGGAAACCATTATCCACCGTTGAAAAACCGCTAATTTCAACCGTCGTGCCCAGCATAGTCATGCGACTACTGCCAAAACCATTTCCAGTAAGCCAAAACAGCGGCCTGCTTAAAAAGCTATGAATAATATAGGCAATGGCTCCGGAACGCTGGCTATATGAAACATCAGTTTCAAGCTCACCAAATCGAGAAGCCACAAAGTTAAACAGTCCAAACTTGTAGAGAATGAAAACGAGTAGCAATACAGTTGGAATTAAAAGGGCAATTAAATTCCATTTAGAATACTCGGGGTTCTTTAGGCGAAAGATCAGGTACACCGATGCTAAATCAATGAGAATAATCCATGCGCTACGACTCTTTGTCAGAAGCAGAGCGACCAAAAGAACTACAGAGTATAAGAGACGTTTCATCCTGCCCGTCTCCAATTTATAGTTGATTACAACAGCAATAACTATCATTTGGCCAAATACGATTGCATGACCGAAAAAGCTACGCAGTCGATACAAGGATGGATTATCAATCGTTACAGTTTGCAGAAAAGAAAAGGAACCATTTGTAACTAGTCGTTGACCTAAAACAATTTCAAGGACAAAGCTAAAAAGGCAGGCGAACACCATAACGTTGCGAAGCATAAGCAATGCAGACTCAACCCAGTCATCGTTCTTTACTTTACCGTAAATATAACCAAGAAGGATGCAAAAGAAATACGAGCAGACCGTAAGGAGGGATTCATTAATGCTTCGGGACGTAAACGCAATGGCAGAAAAGAAAACCATCGCGCCCATAACGACAATGGGAATAGCGTTATTTAAAAACACTTTGTAGAGGCGCCCAGAAAGAACTTCTTTGAAAACGAGCAATCCTAGAGCAGAAAAAAATAGTCCTTTAACGGGAGAAATGACACTTAAGATTGCGGCAAAAATCAAAATAGTGAATTCATTAGTAAATAGCTCAAGCATTCTAAACACCTACTTACTGTCACAGGAACTGATTAAGGCCTTAAAATCACCAAGCAGGGAACGATTTGACAGTTCATACTTACGGTATTTTAGAATGGTGCCTAAATCACTTATTTTTAGGCCACCTACGAGCAAGTGCAAACGGGCATTTAAAACAGAACCGTAATGCTCTATATGCGCAGAAGATATACGATAATCGCCAGGATTACTACTGCAGTATTCTTCTAAAACCTTAGAAAATCTCAAGCACATCCCTATCTCAGCAACACGAGATTTCTTGTCAATATGTCGCATCTCAGTTGCATTAGAGTCATGCCTGCGGAACCGAATCAAGGGCTGATTTAGAAGTCTGAGGGTCCCCTTCAGTAATGAGAAGCGCCATAACATACCGTCATGCGCAAAATCATCCTGCCAATATGGCATGATTTCCCTTATAAAACTCGATTTAACGGCATACGAACATCCGGGGCGCCGTACCGACATAAACTTGCTATCGAAAACCGGAGTCTCCAAATCGTCCAGAGGTTTGGAATCATCGACGGCACCATAGACTGTTACTTTTTTACCGCCGCACTCATAAAACGGCTCGACGGCGCAGCTGAGAACCTCAATCGAGGGGTCCTTCTCGAGGATTGAGGACATCACAGCGATTTTATCGGGTTCCCAGATATCATCCTGGTCGCACGGAAAGACGATTCCATCGTCTATAGATGCAAGGTCGAGAAGCCGCTTAAAGCTCTTGCGCCAGCCGAAATTAGAGCGGTTCTTGTTGATGGTCCAATTACCGAGTCCGTGTTCCTCGATATATTTGACAATGAGATCGAACGACTCGTCTGTCGAGCAATCATCCGCGATTAGTACTCGGTCCGGAGACACGGTCTGAAGTCGCAAGCTGTCTAGCTGCTCAGTAAGATATCGTGTGCCGTTATAGACTGACATCACAACCGTAACCATTAAAACCTTCATCCAATTAATGCTCAGCTATTAGCTGATCGTAAATACTTATAAGACGTTCAACATATGCGGTCTTTTCAAGGCAGCTGAAGTCCGCCTTCTCAACCGCTTTCCTATAACGAGAACAAACATCAGGGTCAAGCATATTGACCATTGCGTCAGATAGCGACTCGGCACTGCCCGCGCTGAAAATTTCGCCGAGGCCTTTCGACCTCACAAAGGAGGCCGCATCGCCGACATCCGAAACGATACACGGCAGGCCGGCAGCAATCATTGCTTCATAGGCGACGAGCCCAAACGTCTCTCGACAAACCGAAGGTATAACGATCGCACGTGAGCGTCCCATAACGGAAAGCACTTCATCATGGGACAGCGCGCCCATGAATTTGATATCCGGATAGCTGTCCGACAGCCTCTTCAGTTCGGTACCGTCACCGATGACGATAGCTTCCACACCGGCCCTACTGGCGGCTTCGCAAAATAAATCGCAGCCCTTTTCAGGGCTCAGGCGACCAACGAATAGGTAAGCCTCGCAATCTGCATCAAACCCATGCTGGAATTTGTCCGCATCGACGTAATTTAAACAGTCGAATCGCTCGGCATCCCATGTTAGATAGGGCTCAATCAAACGACGACTGGAATCTGAAACGAAGGCGACAGCCGGGCGCAGCGCTCTCAAAACATAGCCCTGCACGGAAAAGCGAACGGATCGATACAGTTTTTGGATATATGAGCGCTTGTCACAGTTGTGCAGCAGGCACTTCGGAGAACCGGGGGCAATTCCGCAGTTGCAATGATTCACATAATCGTAGAGTCCACCGTTAGAACAAACGAGGAAGTACTCATGGGCTGTGATCAGGCACTTGAACCCCCGTCGCCCTATGGCCGTGAATATCGAGGGAGAAAGGGAGTGCGTCCAAGAGTGAACGTGGACGACCGTCGTCTTCGGATCGAGCTGCTTCAGTAGATCATCCAGCGCTGTTTCCGAGCGCCTGTTCCAGATACCCTGGACAGCGCCGGAGACGCCTCCGTTCAGGACGTCGTTCTGCCCGCAATTGACACAAACAACGCCCGATTCGATTAAGGAGGAATCGGGGTCACCCAACGCTGAAAAGAAATAGCTGTTGACACCTATCCTCGCCAGAGCAGCTGCTGTTTCGATTGCGATTTTTGAAGCTCCGCCCCCGATATGGGGACGGTCGCAAATCGTTATCACTGTGGTGAAGTTACTCATGCACGGTCCTAGGTTTGATAGATCGGACAAACCGCTTTACACGCAGGCGCATCGACGGGGGGAGCAGCATTTTCAGACGGTCGAAAAGAGTCGCATTCGGCGCCAGGACGGAATCAAAGACTTGTAATCCTGTAGCCTCGAAATGCTCGATAACGGCATCGCGCCTTTCCTCAAGATCCGAGCGCTTATTAGGATCTTCATGCAGCAGCACATCATCCGGAGCAAGGCCGTTGTTAGAGTAGGCGACGCAATCGCTTATTTCATCGATCAATTTTGCCCCGCGCTCGGTCTTCACGATAACGGCCGAAACACCCTTCTCGGGATGTCCGCAGTCTTGGACAGACTCAGAACGCCAGGAATCACCGAGGATGATGTCGGCAGGACTGTCGCACCCTCTGAAAGGACAGCCGTAGCAAGACGATCTGCTGATCAGGCCTTTGATGTAGGAACCATAAAACGGATCGAATGCAGCGGGCCTCTTTATAATCCTGCCGTCGGATAACTCGATTTTTATGTTATGGCCCCATCCGAATTTCGATTTATCTCTAAAAGTCAGTGCGGTGACATCGGACTTCTCCCGAAGCTCGAGCCAGTCAACATAGGAACGAAACATGGAAGAGCTTGGTACACCGTGGCAAACAACGCTGACGGTTGTCAGCCCATCCATCGGTTTACCCAAATAGAGACGCAGCGCGGAAACCTGACAAGGAGTACCGCTGAAGAGGACTCGCTTGCCGGATTTGAGATCGCTGAGCACTTCGGGATACGATTCGCTAGCATCGCTCTGAACATATTTGGACTTTTGCAGGAGCGCGATATCGGCAAGCTCGGATATACCGATATGCCTGACGCAATCGACGCCATCCCAGGCGGCGCCGTAAACGCGCCCGCCGTCCGATAGTATCCGTTTCGCAAGAAGGGAGAAGACGCCGCCGGACGAACTTTGCGCGAGCTCGTCCGGGTCATCGCTCTGCAAGACAGCGGCGCGAATGGCCTCCGAGTCCGCGTCGACTTGGTTTTCCGCCGGACAGGTACGCAGGCAAAGACCGCAGGAGGTGCATCTCGCTGCGTCCACCACGGGATATTCGAAACCGTCGGGCGAGGTACGCATAGTAATAGCGGAAAAAGGGCATTTGGCCGCGCAAGCCCCGCAACCAAAGCAGGCCCGGTGAGAAACTGTGTCGATGTTCTTGCTCAAGCTAACTTCCCCCTATTGCTCAAGAGCATCCAAGAGCCATTTTTTCGAAAACGTGATGAGCGACTCCACGTCGGACAGTCGCTTCTCATAGCCCTCGATTTCCGTAGCGTTCATGTGACTGTCATAGCCATCTAGCAGACGATCCTCGGTATTCGAGAGCCTCGAGAGGCTCTCGACTCGAGAGTTTTGAGAGCGCTTGTCGGTCTCCTCAAATCTCTTGAAGCAGTAATAGTCTTTGCGGAAAATTTGAGAAAACAGCGTACCGTGCAGCGAATCGGTTAACACGAACCGCGCGCTCGCCAGATAAGCGAGCCATTCATCGGGACCAAGCCCGTAACGCGGATTGAGCTGCTCGTCGACAGCATTTTTACCTGAACCGACAAGCGTCACGACCTCGCAGCCGAGCTCTTTTGAAATCGAATCGACAGCTTTCCTGTAAAACGGCCTATTCCCAAGGAAATAGCAGACG
Source organism: Collinsella aerofaciens (assembly GCF_015548375.1). Taxonomy (GTDB): domain Bacteria; phylum Actinomycetota; class Coriobacteriia; order Coriobacteriales; family Coriobacteriaceae; genus Collinsella; species Collinsella aerofaciens_AB. The sequence goes on along the minus strand of NZ_JADMWW010000035.1, from coordinate 2,650 downwards.
ATTTTCCCGGGCTCAGGACATTTACCGTTGATGAGCGGGGCCCAGTCCTCTTTCGACAGGAGCAGGACAGGGTCCACAACCTGTGAAGGGCGCTCGAGACCGAGGGATTCGACAAAATCCGCGCCCGCATCTTCACGAACAGACACAGAGCTGAACGTTTTAATCAGATCGGTAATGATCTTTTTCTTCCTCTGCGTGGTGCTCGTGACACCGAAGCTGGGTGCATACGCGATTCTCTTATCGCTGTCGCTTAGAAAAGAGAGATAGAAATTTCTATTCAAAAGATAAGGGGACCAGATTTGATCAGATCCGCAGACGTATGCATCGTATTTTCCCCGTAAATCGACCAGTCCGTCTGTATCGACAATCCGATCAGTGGTCTCGATGTTCTGGCTCAAAAAGCGATTGAATACGTCAGCCGTCGAGGATCCGAAGTCATCATGTTCCTTCTTGCGATTGAATAGCTCGCGTGCTTTGCCAGCAAATAAATCGAAGGAGTTCCGGTTGATCGCCCAGTTCAGTAGCTTTTCTTTAACGCAGGGAAGATAGTCGGCGTCGACAACGTCATGCCCTTCTGCCTTCAAAAACTGCTGTAGGGCATAAGCCTGAAGCAACGTACCGAAATTTTGATTATGGAGCCACGTTAAAATACAAATATTCATTAATTCACCGTTTCAAATAACTTCAGGTAGTACTCTTCGAGCTTGGGCGCTGCCCTAAAGATGTCATAAGATTCAAGCCCCAGAGATGCTTGGGGATCGGAACGATTAACGACATCTGTGCGTGTGGTAAGGATCGCATTGGACCAGCCCTCAATGCCCGCACTCAACGGAACGAAGCTGCACCGACCGGATAGCGCGACCTCGTTGGGGACCCTCTCAGAGCAGATGCACGGGAGACCGGAGACCTGGGCCTCAATCGCGACCATTCCGAGGCCCTCGTACAGACTAGGGAGAACGAATAAATCAAGCGCCTGATAGACGTCCTGTACATTGGAAATCTGACCGAGAAAACGCACCGCTGACGCAATTCCCAGCGAGCGCGCCTTTTCCTCCGCCTGCGGTCTCAACTTTCCATCGCCGCAGATAACAAGGATGGAATCAGGATTCTGAACATAAACCGCCTTGAAAACATCAAGCAAAAACAGCTGGTTCTTCTGGGGGATAAACCTACCGATATTCCCCAATACCAGCGTATCGTCCTGCGCTCCAAGCCCAGCACGTTGCTCATCCCTAATCGATCGATTGAAAGAAAAACTGCTCAAATCGATAGCATTATTAAAGACGGTAAAATGGGATGAGCCGAACAGCCATTTACCGGCATACTCAGTACAGGCCGCCAAATCAGTTGGATACCTTGTCGAAAACAGTTTCAAAAAGCCTTTAAGGGCATTTTTTGCAAACTCGCCTTTGCCGCTCGTCGAGTGGCTGTGGGCGATACGCACGGGTACCCCTGCCTTCTTCGCGGCGCGAAGCGGAAAGACAGAAAGCGCGTTGATATGGCTGTGCACTATCTTCCAGCCCTCTTGCGTAAAAAGGCTTTGAAGCTCTCGCTGATATTCAATCGCATGCTGGTAGGGCGGAATCTCAAAGATTCGACCACCAAGCGATTCGATCTCTTCACGTGGCACGAGCGTCGAATCTGAATCGACAAGAAAATCGAACTGGACTTTACTTCGGTCAATATGGCGATAATAGTTCATGACAACGGCCTCGACGCCGCCGCCAACCATCTTGCCAACAACCTGGGCTACCCTAATCGGTTCAGTCATCTAGCAAGCACCGCCACCGGTAAAGACCTCAACGACTGTGAGGAGAACAATCTTTAAATCGGTGACCACGCCGCGTTTGGCGATGTACTCCAGGTCGCGTCGGACCATGCCGTCGAAGTCGGTGTCGTTGCGGTCCGTCACCTGCCACCAGCCGGTGATCCCGGACTTCACGGCCAGGCGCTTCAGGTCGAATTCTGTGTACTCGGCCACCTCATTCGGCAGCGGCGGGCGCGGGCCCACCACGGACATCTGGCCCAGGAACACGTTCAGGAACTGCGGGAACTCGTCGATGGAGTGTTTGCGGATGAACTTGCCGATCCTGGTGACGCGGGGGTCATCCTTCATCTTGAACATGGCGCCGGCGATCTCGTTCTGTCCCTTGAGCTCAGCGAGGCGCTCGTCGGCGTCTTTGTACATGGAGCGGAACTTCCACATGCGGAAGGTGGACAGCCTGCCGTCGCGATGGGTCTGGCCCACGCGGATCTGGCTGTAGAACGGGTTGCCCTCGCTCTCCAGACGGATGGCCGCGGCCAGCACCAGACTCGGAATGGCGATTACGGCCAGCACGCAGCCGCTGAACACGATGTCGAAGGCGCGCTTGACGGTGCGGTATGCCAGGCGCGTACGGTCCCAGTCCTTCACGGCCTGCATGGCCTTGTAGCGCACGCTCACCTCGCCGCTGTTCATGGGCTGGGCAACGAGCGCGGCCCCCACCGACGCGTTTTGCCCTGTCGCTTCTTTAGTGGTCAAGTTCAAATCCACGTCCCTGTCCCCAGGGGTCCCCCAATCGATGAATTCAAAAGGCTCTGTTAGACCAGGATTGACATGCCGACCTGCCGGCTAACTCGCCGTCTCCCCGTCGGGCGCCGGCGTCTTGAC
>NZ_JADMWW010000034.1 GCF_015548375.1 Collinsella aerofaciens | reverse complement strand
TTCGGTTGTGGTCGGAATGCTCGTCTTCCGCGGTGCTGTCGTCCGGGGTCCGGCATCTGTCGTTCGCCTCTTCTGTCATGTTTGATGTTGCGTGTTATGCGGGCGACCTTTCGCGGGCCTGTCGGCCCGTTGCCTCAGGTGCACCCGGGTAAATGGTACCCATCCGTTGGGACATGGCCTGACTAGGAAGACGATTATGCTGCGGGAAAAAGGACGAGCGGCGCGGCTTGAGAAGCAACCATGGGCGTCCTTATGGCCTGACCAGCCATAAATTGCGACGAGCTCGCGTTACCGCAACATACGAGGTGACTGCTCGGCGAGCAGGGGTTCTGAGCGCCGCGTGGGGCTATCGCGGGGTTCTCCTGGATGAGAAACAGCCGAGGGAAACGGCCCGGCACTTGGAAACCCTCCTGGCGGAAAATCATCAACTTCATATCATCGCCCGCACAGGAGTATCCGCCCCTCGGTATGACTGCGGTGGAGGAAGTTTCGCCATCGTCTATGCTGGACACGAGGTCGTCTTCCTCCAATCCGATTAGGCTGACCGAGCAATCAGCACCTGGATCGACATTCCCTTGCACATGAACCCGCTTATGCGCGCAAACGAGGGCTACAAGGGCATGACCGCGCAGGAAGCGCTTGGGGTAGCGAACGGGGCCGAGCATCGCCCTGCGCCGGCCTTGGCATCAGGCCCTCGCGCTGGGCGGTAATTCGAGGATCGGGAGTAAGGATTTGCCCAGCATCGATAATGCTCAGCTATACCCTTATTCCGTCTCCCTGCTCTTGCGGTATTCCGCGAGCCTGTCGTTCAATTCGCGGGTCTCGCGGCTCAGCTTGGCGTTGAAAGCAAGAGTGAGGACCGTCAGGATGGCGAGATAGACAACCGTGAAGGTAATCCACGCCTCGGGGTTGTTCGCGGAAACCCAAGCAAAGACAAACGCCAACGCACAGAGGGCCGCGTAGAGGCAAACGCTGAACAGCACCAGGCGCGCGGGATACGCCATCCGTCTGATCACCGCGGGCGTGAAGAACACGAACTGCAGCGCGGGGACGATGACGCACGCGGCGAGAATCGACCAGCAATAGTTAATGCCCTGCTTGGCGGTGTCATCAGCGAAACAAGTCCCTAATGCCAAGAAGACTATCATGGCAACAGTGAAGCCGATACAGGTGCTTTTCACGAGTTGTCCGAGGTTTTCCATGGGCGTCTTTTTATCGGTGTCGATAATGTCCCTGTTAATCATTTCAGTCTCCCTTCCTTCGTTTCGACTACTTCAGACCGAGCTTCGATTTGACGTCGGGCGCATACCGGCGCGAGATAACGACCCGCTCACCGTTTTCCAAGGTGGCGATGATCCTGCCGTTGACGTCGGGTTTGAGGGCGGTGATCGCGCGGAAGTTGACGATGCAACCTTTCGTGATGCGCAGGAAGTCGCAGTCCGCCAGGAGCTCCTCCATCTCGTAAAGGCGCAGGCCCGTCTCGAGAACCGTGTCGGCCGTATAAATGAACGTGCGCTTGTCGACCGACTCGATGAACAGGACGTCTTCTGCGCTCAGCACGCGCGTGCAGCCGTCGGCCGTGCCCGTCACCTTCCTGTCAAGCATGCGCAGCCGAGCCGCTATATCAAGCACGCGGCGATCGGCCCTTACGCAGACGATCGTGACTTCTATATCTTGAGCTGCTTTTTGCTCTTCGATTGTGATCTTCATGCGTCCCTCCTTTCGGACTGCTCTTATGCTAGCCGACGAAGATAGCTGAACCTTCGGCGTTTAACCAAGCTGCGCTGTCGAGGAACCAAGATGCAGGCTGGGCGAGCTGAACAGCATGAGAGACTGCAGTCACGCACCCTCAGATCGAGCTCGAAACAGCAATCCTTGCCGCTCATGAACACCGGCACGTGAAACGCTATGCTCAAGAGCACTTAGCTCGAAACCCCTCGCATGCAGCTATCGAATCCGGGATGTTGTCCGTTTGGCCGTGCACGACGATGAGCGTACAATAGGTGAATACCAACAGGAACCTGCCTTCCATGCCAACTCCGCCACCTGACGTGATGGACGATTCGATTGCTCTTCTGGATTGGCTTGAGAAGAACGCTGACGGAATTACTGAGCAGGACTCCGAGGGCACTGCATTTCTTCATGCTGTTGCTATTGGCAAACCCCGCCCCCAGTTGGAAGCCATCTTAGGCATATCAGCCTTGGAGACGATGTTGTGACTCATATTAGCCAGTCTTCGCTCGACGGAGTCGGCGTTTACGTTAGCGCCGAGTTCGGGAGCGCATTGAGGTCATTCGCATTTCCCCATGCATTTGAAAGCGGAACCGTTGAACTCTTGAGTGAATAAGCCGCCTGCGACGATTCTTTCGGTCATCGCTCTTGCACATCCCTTCTGATCTGCGGGAACGTAAGACGGTAAAGCCACTGGCCACGATTCACTTCGCTAAGCAAGCGCCAAAGAGGGAAAACAACCGTTTTGGCTTCCCTTTTGAGCGGTTCCGGACCTCAAAGCCTTGCCGCTTTTGTCCCCGGGACAAAAATGAAACTGTGGCTTGCGGTTTCGAAATAGTTTGCGAATTTGTCCCAGGGTTTGTCCCAAACGCGTGCGCGAGGACACACGGAGGGATTCGGCGGCAAGGTGGACAAATCGACAACCAAACTAGACCCAATTGGAATGTCGCCACGGCAAATGGACTTGAAAGAGTGGGAGTGATTTTCGGGGTCTGACGCTTCTCAACACCATCTTCCAAAAACTGACATTTCCGCAGGTCAAGAAAGGGTTTCGTTCGATTCGGACGGAACCCTTTCTCACAGAGGAAATAGACGAACGATCTCCAGTTAAAAGCCAGTCTTGGTAGCTTCTCCGATTTTACCAAAGCAGCCTATGGCTACTCGATGAGTGGTGCGCAAACGCGAAGCAGCCTGGTGCCGATACCGTCCCGCGAGTCGGTCGACGACTATGCGTCGTGGGCGAGCTCCTCGAGACGTCCAAGCGCGATTTCCAGCCAGTCGAGCTCTCGCTCGCAAGGTCCCATCGACCAATGCGTAATGTACCGGCACTGCGAGAAGACCGCGTTGCCGAGCGTCTGTACATTGTCGATGCGCGCAAGCTCGCGCCTGAGGCCCTGTGCATCATGCAAGGCGAGCCCGTAAAGCTCCTCATACGAGTGACCGCAATCCATCTCGAAGCCAAACTCCTGGAAGCGCGCCGCCCAGTCGTCGCGCTCGAGTGCGGCGGCACCACGTTCCTCGATCGCAAGCCTCAGCTTGCGAGCGTACTTTGCAACGTTATGAGGTTCCATCGCGGCGACTCCTTGATTCGAATAAGATGGGCTTGTGGTATCGAGGGCACGTAGCGCATCGCCCTCCTGCTCCTGCGGGGCATGCGCTACGGTCAATTCAGGACGTGACCGAACGCCGCTACTGTTTCGTCAGATGCCCGGTCGGGCACCTCCTTGCCCATTGCCTGCTCGATGACGTCGAGGAGCCTCTTCGCGCGATCTAGGAAGAACGCGTCGAAGTCATCGGCGGCGAGGGCGTCGTAGTCGATGAGGTGCGACTCAACACGCCTACGGAGCTCATCACCGTCGATCTGCTCATCCTTCATGATCTTCGGCAGGTACTTCGAAGGGGCAACACCCCCGATCTCCCGGTTAGTGCGCGCGATGAGCGGGGTCTTGTTCACGATGGAGTTCCACTTCGTCCGTTCGAGCCCCGTCCTCTCACAGTACGCACGCGGGAAGATGTGGTGGATGTCCGGCGGGGTCTCCATCGACTTCACCATGGTCATTGGTGCGCCGTCGACGAAATCGAGGCAGTTCTCGCGGAACACGAGGGCCATGACCCCCTTATAGGCGGCGCTGTTTCTGGTCTGAAGGCCCAGCAGGCGCGTGGACTGGAAGTAGGCGGCGTTCACGGTGCGCATCTGCGAGTCGGCGCCCTCTATCGCCGCAACCAGGTCCTCGATGTCGTTGGCGTAACGCGTCTCGTTGGCGCCACCGTACATCTCCCCGAAGATCCCGCACCACAGCCACCGGCGGAGGATTGCCTTCACGGGCTGCCGGTCGAACGCCTTGCGCCCGATGTAGGCGCAGGTGGCCGCGAGAGGGATGAGCTGCGTCGTATAGGGAAGGTCGCGCATGCGGAAGACGCACTCGCCGATGAGCAAATCGCGCGCCATGTCGAACCCGTCCAACAGCGCGTCCAGGTTGGCGACGTAGTCCTCGTAGCGCAGCGCCAGAACGTCCTTCTTCTTGCAGCTGGTGCTGCCCTTGGTGCCGGCGCGCTTCGCGCGATACGTCGTGTAGAGCGTCATGGAGGTCAGAAACGTGGTCTCGTCGACGCCCTGCATGAGATCCGTTCTGATGTCCTTGCTTTCGGCGCAAATACGCGGGCGCACGACCTTGTTCCAATTCCCACGCAGGTCGAAGTCATAAGTGGCGAAGGCAGCCGTCACGAGTTCGAACACGGTAAGAGAGACACCTCCCGTGTTCACGTTCTCGAAGACCTTGCAGACCGCCTCACGGGGCGTCGTCTTGTCCAAGGTGATGACCGGAATCTTGTAGTCCTCCATCGTCCTGAGGACATTCTCTTTGAAATCCTTCCAAAGGGCGTACTCTTCGGACTTGAGACCATAGTGTTCAATGAACCCTGTAAACCAGTCGTCACGCCCCTGGGAGTCGAAAACGAGATTGGCGGGAAACATGAGCTCCTCGATTTCGCGCTCGCGGCTCGTGAGGTCGAGGACGATCTTGCGGCCGATGTCCTCGGTGACGACGCGCTTGTCCGATATGGAGGCAATCGCATCCTCGCGGTCTTCCTCCGGATCGAGGCACCTGCGCATGTTGAGGTAGTAGAAGCGGCTGAGCTTCTGGCCGCGCTCGTTCGAGGTGCTGACGGGGTCTTTCCCGAAAAGCGAGCAGTAGAGCGAGGTGAGACGCTGCTGGCCGTCGAGAACGAGGTAGTTGGGCTCGCGGGAGATGCCGTGCGTTCCCTCGAAGGCGCGGTACTTCAGCCTCACCTCGCTGCCGCCGCACTCGAGCCTCATGAGGGCTCCCATCGGATACCCCTGCGTCAAGCTCGCGATGATGTTCCTGATGCGCCCGTCATCCCACGTCCAGCCACGCTGGAACTCCGGGAGCTGATGCGTCCCCTTGCCAACCCCTTCGAGAAGCTCGCCGAGCGAGGTGTCATATGATTTGGGCGCCGCTATAGCCATATAGGCTCCTTCGAGGTAAATGGGAGTGATACCGGTGTATTACAATTACCTGTAAACTCTTATTTTACAATGCGTAGCCTATATTGAGAACACGACGAGAAGAGCGGTGCAGCTACGAGGTGCCACATCCCACCACCACCCGCTGCCAATCCAAGGTCGCCCGCAGCCCACCCGCCTCCGCTCTGTTGCGCGCACGGCTCGGAAACCGCCCCGCCCTGCGCGGAGAGCGTCACTCACGGCCATGCCCGCCGCTCCGGCTGTGTATTGCTCCGCGGCTCGGGCCAGCCAGCTCCGCCTGCGTGTTGCTCCCGGCTCAGGTCAGCCGGCTGCGCCGTCTGCCCTTCGCGGCGGTTCGTGGATCCCCAGGGCGCAGACGATGTCGCCGTTGGAAAGGCCGTCCGCCTTGCGGCGGATCGCCTCGTCAGCCATCTCCTGCGTCAGCTTCGGACGCCTTGCCATGCGTATCACCCCCGTGAAACTCGTCAGTTCTCTCACGGTGGATTCTCGCGGCACGTCACAAAGGCATGGAAAAGGCGGAGCCGTGTCCCGTCGTTTCCGTCGGGGCGTGCTCCGCCTTCCCCCATATTCTATCGCCTAGCGACGCTCCCGCCTCCTAACGCGCCAACTGGCTAAACAGAGACGATGTTATCCCTGCTGCGTTCTTTGCCATCTTCCCCGATCCAGCGCGTCTTGACCATGAATTTGCTGGTAGAGCCGTCGGCAAAGAAGATGGTTTCATCGAAGCTCTCGCCAGGTTCGAGCCGCTCGTAAGGCTCTTTATCCTGTATGAAAGCATAGGGTCCGGCATTCTCGTCATACTCACAGGTAACATTGGTTACGGTGGTGCCACCCGTGTTCGAAACTCGTATGCGGTGCCCTTTTAATCCAATGCGGACGTAGCGGGCTTCCACCTTGGAGGATGATCTTCTCTCTGCGGCTTCTTCCTCTCTCTGAAGCTGCAACTCATGAAGTTTGAGCTGCAGATTCTCAAGCTGCTCGCCTCGCTTCTTGTCACGCAGGCTCAGCCTGTAGTTCAAAACGAAAGAAACGACGGCGAGGATAAGGCTGAGCGCCGATATGACGATGGGGGCAAAGGTGATTAATTGCGAATCTCCAGTCATTTGACCTTCCAGCCCTTTCGCTTCAGTGCCTTCTTCAAATCCTTCGAAAGCGCCGAAATGATGTCGTCGCCCATATCCTGGATTGTCGCGTCGATTGATGCCGAGTTCGCTTCAGTAAGCTGATCTCTGGAGATTGCCGCTCCACAATGCGCGCAGATGAAACGTCGCTCATCAGCCGAGTCCTGATCTTGGCCAGATACCTCGGAGAACTCAGTGCAGCCGCACGTGGGGCATGAAAGTGGCACCTGCACAGATAAGTCGTCCATGAATCGCCTCAATACAGTTCAGTTGGCCGGTATTCCAATATGTGCAATTTTACCGCTGACAAGGCGAGAGATTGGAGGCGAGCATGGCCGACACGCAAGAGCTCAACCCTTCCGCTCCCGCCGCCCCTTCAGCCCGTACTTCCTGCACAGGCGAGAGTTGCGCTGCCGCATCATGTCCCGCTTGCGACGTACCTCGTCGAGCTCGGCGGACTCCTCCGCGTGCGTCCGCTCGCGCTCGAGCTGCTCGTTGAAGGTGCGCTCCTGCTCCAGGTGGTAGCGCTCGGTGCCTCTGGGCGGGTCTACGAACAGCAGGTTGACGATAAAAAATAGGGCAGAATCGCGCTCGCAATCCCGCCCATGAAACCCATGGGTTTTGACATCTGAGGCTATTCTAGCAAACCCAGCGATTCCGATAATGTACGTGTGAAGAGGGCCGCGGCTTCGACGGTCCCGATCGCACGTGCCGTAATGCGAAAGGCGAGCCGCTTCGTCGGCGAGCGCGGTCCGGCACCCTGCGCGACCCGCCGGGCGCGTCCGCGCCGCTCTGCTAGGAGAGCCGTTTCCTCGCGAGCTGCTTCAGGTAGGACTGCCTGAAGTCCCGGCGCGTTAGTCGGTAACGTTCCGGGCAAGAACGGAGTCTAGGATGTCGTGCAGCACGACCGCGACGAGGTAGAGGCCCTCGGAGAGGTCCTGGTCCCCGGATTCGTTGATATAGAGGTTCAAGCGGCCCGGCAAGATTAATCTCCAGAAAAAGGAAATGGGGAGGTACGTACCTCGCCAATCTGACACCTAGGGCTTCCGCCTTTCGGCAGGCTTATTTTGCCACCGTTTGGACCGGGCTTCAAGGTGGCCTGGTTCCGAGTGCTGCATTTTGCGGCTGACGGTGCCCGAACGCCTCGCCCGTTGGTCGGTGAGCTCCGCGGCGCTGGGCGCCTTCTGGGCAATCGGAGGATGCATCGGACGAGATCGGCCGTTGAGGCCCCCGCTGCCTCCGGATGCGTTCCAGCTGGCGCAGGATTATTCCGCTGGTGGCAGATGGCTTGGAAGTGACGTCGGGAAACTGCCTCTCCGACGAGCTGTTTGCGCAGGTCATCTCAATTATTCCCGAAAGTTGCCGATTATTCTCACCAGCCCGCCCGGACCTTGCGCGCTGGAGAAACCGGCTTGCCCGCGCTTCTTGCGCCGGCGATTATTCCTCACGGTCGTTTCCGCAGGTAGGATGGGCCGCCGGCGTGTACCGGCTGCCGTCACGGGCATGGGTGGCGCAACCCGTGTACCATCCCCAGAACCGGCTGGTGCACGGGTTTCGGGCGCTTTCCGGGCGCCGGGGGATAAGCGAAACTGCAGGTGAGAGCGCGAGTTGGTACAAGAAGCGGCACTCGATTTGATCATCGAGCGGGAATAACATCCGCACATTATTGTAAGGTTCATTTAGTAGCCTGATTTTTCATACGGTGGCTTCAGTTAGACAGGTTTTTCACCTGGTAAACCTGCAAGCCACTGGATTTCCTTTTGCCTCGCAACCCGAATAACGAGCATTTGACGAGCAAAATCGCAGGTCAATAATGATCGCTTTTGCTCACGTCCGTTCGAAAGCACAATAATGTGCTGAAATTCTGAATCGAACGTCGTGAGATAGAAAATGACGTCATGGGCGCAAGTTCCCGCCCAAAATTGCGCGATTTTGCGAAATAAGCGACGTCAAGTGTGCGCCAAAGGGAAAACCGCAGGTCGCACAGCGAATAAATCAGACAATGAAAGGCCAGCGCATAACCGAAGGACGCAAGACGGCACATATAATATAGCAATATAGCCAAGAACAATATAAGAACGACCCTCACAAGGACTATGCCGATGGACAACGAAAGTTACGAAGAAATCGAAAGGGAGGCCGTACTGGGTTCCAAAAAAAGACGGGAGTTTTGGGACACTCTCTCAAGAGCACGCGGTTTTTCAAAAGAGGTTCGAGATACGGTCTTGCAAGCCCGTCCTCGAGTCAATCGGCTGTGCCGTTTCAGGACGTTTGAACCCGGTTCTCTTGAGCAATTGCGCACGAACACACTCTTGTTCTCTTCTCCCCCATATTATGACGATCCTCTCGACACATTTTTTTATGTCGACAAAAAGGCTCTCCAAATCCTGTTCAATCTGATTATCGATGCATTCAGAGGACACCCCCTTAAAGAGATTATCGCTCTGCTTGGCCAATTCGGCATCCCTGACTTCAACAAACTGCGCGATATAATTGGAAGGGCTGAAATAGAAGAGCTCCCGTTTCAGTTCGATCAGCTGAACAGTCAAATCGACGATATTAGGCGAATAGTGCAAAACGTCGGATACTCCCTTTGCTTCTGCGATGACCAGCTTAACGAGGTGCTGTGGCTGAAATACGCAGATAACCATAAGGGCTTTGTACAGATATACGATGCGAACTGTTCCATAAGATTTCTATGCGGCCAAAAGAACAATTGTGGACTCTGCGCGAATGACGATTCCTCTTTGGCCCCTTTCCCTATTTACTACTCGAATGAGGGGTACGATGCAACACGATACGCACTTGTACTCCTTCTCCTTCGTGAGTTGCCAGCCAATGTGAAAGTATCCTGCCCAGAACTTATCAAATATCTTAAGGAATCAATTAGGTGGGAGTTCGAAAAGGTCACGCTTATCAAGCGTAAGCAGCACGAGTACGACTGCGAATGGAGACTTTTATGCAGAGGGTCTGCAGAGGGTAGACCATCGATTCAGATGGTTCCCTCGTCAGTCGTGTTAGGCCTCCACATGAAAGAAGCGGAAAAGCGAAGCGTTGTGGATGCAGCCAAGTCCGCCGGAATAAAAGAAATTTTGCAGGCGCATATTGACGAGGGAACTGGCAAGCTTGCAATTCGCTCTTACCAATCAACAGAAGAATAAGTTAGCCGCTAATCGATTGGTACACCCCAAGGAAGACTGTCTTTCCCCTTCCCGTTTCTCTTGCTCTGCCATGTTGAAAAAAGATATCGATCGAATTCAAAGAATTCTGTTTCACTATATGGATGTTGCCTATCGTAACTGCCGATATTCGTTATGAAAGCGTTGTCAGTGGATCGCAACGCATAGTGTTGATACTTCAACGAAGGTAATAGTTGTTTGTATAGAGCATAGTTGAAGGAATCATCTATTTTCATATGTTTAACGAGCCGAGAGTACTCTCCATTAAGATCATAATCTACAAAAAGGGCGAGATTGATGGCACAAAGCGCAAATACGTCATCTGTTACACGACGAGAATAATAGGCAACTCCGTCAAAGCCGAGTTTTTTACACGCCATCATTATTGCCTGAGAGACGATATATTCAGACTTAAACGTCCTGTCAGCTTCATTAACCCTGTACGAAGTTGCTATCATGAGCATAAATAGCTTCAGCCAGCAATGAACGCGCTCCGCATCGAGATCGTTCAAACCACTGAAATCTCTCACGTTGATTGCTAAATTAAGTATTTTCTGCGTGCCATCTAGGACCACTGGCGAGACATTAAAATTGATTTCCGGCGGACGCCCCGTTTCTATCCAGCATCCATACGAGGAATTGGCGAGATAGTAACTCGGACTGCCGGGAATACTAAACCTGTAGCTTCCGGTCTTAGACCTTAGGCTCTTCGGCAAATGCAGCATATCTTTTGCCGTGTAAGCGCGAGAAGGGTTCCCAGTCCTCGACCGAAAGAATTGCAGCTCCCGAGTCCTGCACCCAGGAAAAGCCCAACTCTCATTCAACTTAGCAGCCGCAAAGGAATCGGAGCTGACATCCGACACCAAGTTTTTGATGATTGTATTGCATTTCACAACATCGGCTTTGTAGTAGCTACGAAGTGCCTCGATAATCTTTTTCCGATATCTCTTAATGATAGACAGGCTATCACCATCTGCTCCGGCCTTTTCGGCCTGATTGAGTATGATGTCGTAACGATCCTTAAGATCGGAAAGATAGCCGTTGTCACGTTCAACAACGAATGGAGTATAAAGCTCCCTGCAGATGAAGCCATTCATCAACCAAGATAGTCTCATATTCATATTATTGCTAATAGACCCCTAATCAATCAGCACATTCTCCGAATTGAATATACAGGCTGCACTATTCAAAGAGTAAAGGAGAAACACATTACGACACATACTATATAACCAAGAACAATATAAGAACGATCATTACAAGGACTATGTCGATGGACAGCATGCAAAGGAAGAAAAACGCGGCCGCGTTCGCCGCCGAATAGAGTGGGCGCGGATACGAGAAGGGCGACGCCCAGGTATTCTGGACGGAGCTCCTACAGCAGATCGTCTGCATGCAGAGCATCAGCCGGAACGTGAGGCTCGAGTACCGCACCGCCTCCGGCGGCTTCATCGACTGCCTCATCCCGGACGCAGGGGTCATCGTTGAACAGAAGGGGTTGGGCATAGACTTAGACAAACCCGAGGAGTGCCAGGGCCGCATGGTCACGCCCTTCGAGCAGGCCCTCACCTACGCGGAGAGCTTCCCGCGAAACCGCCAGCCGCGCTTCGTCGTGGTGTGCAACTTCTCCACCTTCCGCGTGCACGACCGCGACGCGTGCCCCCGCGCCGAGCTCGCGGGCAAGTACGTCGAGTTCACTTTGGAGGAGCTTGGGCGGAACCGCACCTACTGGATTTCGTCACCGACCCCGCCAACAGCCGATCCGAACGCAAGAAGCAGGTCTCGATGGAGGCGGGCCGCCTCATCGGCGAGCTGCACGCCCTGCTCCAGGCGCAGTATATCGATCCGGAGTCCGAAGAGAGCCAGAAGGCCCTCAACATCCTATGCGTGCGCCTGGTGTTCTGCCTGTTCTGCGAGGATGCGGAGCTCTTCCCCAAAGACGCGCTCTTGAACTATCTGAGGAACGTCGAGCCAAAGAACATGCGCGTCGCGCTCAAAAGGCTCTTCAAGGCGCTCGACACTCCGATCGAAAAGCGCGCCCCCTACGACAAGTCGGTCAAGCCCTTCCCCTACGTCAACGGGGCTTTTCGCGGAGGAATCCGAGATCCCCAACTTCACCGACGAGATAAAGTTCAAGCTGCTGTTCGAGGTGTCCCAGCAGACCGACTGGTCACAAATCAGCCCCACCATCTTCGGCGGAATATTCGAGTCAACCCTGAACCCGGAGACCCGCCGCTCGGGCGGTATGCACTACACCAGGTGTCCGCGAGGTCCACGGCGGCGAGCACCTCATCTACGCGGCTCTCGGGAAGGCCCAGCAGCGTGGTGCGCACGC
>NZ_JADMWW010000033.1 GCF_015548375.1 Collinsella aerofaciens | reverse complement strand
GTCAAGACGCCGGCGCCCGACGGGGAGACGGCGAGTTAGCCGGCAGGTCGGCATGTCAATCCTGGTCTAACAGAGCCTTAAAAAATCCCCGTCCTAGAATAATCATTCGCAGCTACCCGGCTTTCATTTTGCCTCAGGGACTAATCGTTGAAGCGGGATTGGCGGCCGAAGGATAGGGCGGTGTCGCCGAATTTGTCTCGGACGGCGTCGATGGCGACGGAGAGGCCGCGGCGGTCGCTGGATTGGGCTCCACGGTCGTCGACTTCGCAGAACAGGTCGGTCTGGATGCCGCCCCGATGGTCAAAGTCGCTCATGCCGATGCCTGCTAAGCGAACGTGCATTCCTTCCTGCCAGATGTTGTCGAGCAGATCGAGTGCAACCGCCACGAAGATGTTCTCATCGTCGGTCGGATGAGGCAGCCGGCGCTGTGCCGTACGCCCGCTGCCATACGAATACTTAAGCTTGAGCGTTACCGTGGCACCCGTCAGCCCCTGACGGCGCAGGCGGCGTCCCACTGACTCTCCCAACAGCGCAATCGCCGCCTCAATATCCCCACGCTCAGTCAAATCTTTAGCAAAGGTGCGTTCATTGCTGACCGACTTGACCTCGCGCTCTTCATCGAGGCTCGTGACTTCAGAGATTTCGAGTCCCAGCGCACGCTGGCGCATGTGCTCGCCGTTGACGCCAAAAATAGAGGCCAAGGTGGATTCCGGTGCACGTGATAGCTCGCCGAGGGTGTAGATGCGCATGCGGCGCAGTCGCTCCTCGGCCGAGCGCCCGATGCCACTCATGGCAGATACCGGCAGCGCGGCCAAAAAGCGCTGCTCGGTTCCGGGGCGCACGATGGTCAGCCCAAACGGCTTATCCCGCTCGCTTGCGATTTTTGCGACCGTCTTGTTGCAGCCAACGCCAATGGAGCAGGTCACTCCCAGCCCTGTCACGCGGTCGCTTATACGCCGCGCAACCAGCAGCGGGTCTTCGGGCGCAAAGCGACCCGGTGTGATATCGATAAAGGCTTCGTCGATGGATACGCGCTCGACGCGCGGGGTCTCGTCGGCGAGAATCGCCATGACCTGCGCGCTCACCTCGCGGTAGCGATCAAAGTGCCCGTGCGTCCAAATGGCTTGCGGGCACAAGCGCCGCGCTTCGGCCGAGGCCATGGCAGAGTGCACGCCAAAGCGACGTGCCTCATACGAACACGTGGACACGACGCCACGCGAATCGGCGTCTCCGCCCACGATGAGCGGCTTGCCGCGCCATTCGGGATGATCGAGCATCTCCACGCTCGCAAAAAACGCATCGAGGTCCATCAGGCCCACCGCCGGACCCGTCCAGGGAGGCGGCGTGACGTCTGTGGCATCCTCATAACCGTATGTATGTTCGCGTCTTTCCATGTCATGAGTATACCGCGCAGCTCATGTGGGGTGCGTGTATGTGCTTGCAAATCCCGAATTCTTGTCTAAGATATGGATTTGCCCTCGACTACACCGAAGAAGTTGGTCTCACGGACTTCACCTGCCCGCGTCGATGGCGTATTATGTTCAACTGTTTGTTTGTAGTTGCAGCCTAAAGCTGCTTGGTTGGAGGAGTTTCCTTTGGCAGTCAAGATTCGCCTTGCTCGTCACGGCGCTAAGAAGCGTCCGTACTACCGTGTCGTCGTCGCCGATTCCCGCGCCCCGCGTGACGGTCGTATCATCGAGGAGGTTGGCCGCTACAACCCGATGACCGCCCCCAAGACCATCAACCTCGATCTCGAGAAGATCGCTGACTGGCAGTCCAAGGGCGCTCAGCTCACTGACGCTGTCGCTGCTCTGGTCAAGGCCGCCAACGAGGGCGAGAAGACCGAGACCGTCGTCAAAAAGTCCAAGAAGCAGCTCGCCAAAGAGGCCGAGGCCGCTAAGGCTGCCGCTGAGGCCGCTGAGGGCGCCGAGGAGTAAATCGTGCCTGAGGTTGACGCTGCACAGCTCGAGGGTGAGGCAATGCTCTCAGATCGCATCGCCGATCTCGTCGAATATCTCGTTGTTCAGATCGTCGACGACCCGGATTCCGTGAGCCTCGAGGTCATCGATGGTGACGACGCTTCCACGATTGAGGTTTCTGTTGCCGAGGATGACGTCGCTAAGGTCATCGGCCGTCGTGGCCGTACCATCAAGGCCATTCGCACGCTCGCCCGTGCACTGGCCGCTCGCCTCGACACTGCGGTCGAGGTAGAGGTTCTGGGCTAGGACCTTGAGGTCCCAGTACAAAAACATCGCCCGTGTGGTCAAGCCGCACGGAAGGAAGGGGGAGGTCCTCGCGCAGCCGCTGCGGGGGCTTCCTTCTGTATTGACGCCGGGTATGCGCGTCGCCTTGACGCCGCCGGCGCTCAAGCGCGACCGTTTTTGCACGGTCGTATCCGTCACCGATACGGGCGATGGCGATCTGGTCTCGTTTGAGGGTATTGACGACTTGACGGCCGCCGAGGGCATCACCGGATGCTACGTGCTGGCAAATCGTGACGACTTTGAGCTCGATTCGCTCGACGCCGCCTATACCGACCTGATAGGTCGCGAGGTGGTCGACGAGCGCTTCGGTTCGCTCGGCACGATTGTCGAGATCATGTCGACGCCCGCCAACGATGTTTGGGTTGTCGAGGGCGATCGGTACGGCGAGGTGCTGATTCCTGTGATTGAGCAGGTTGTGCTCGATCTTCCCGATCAGGGGACAATTTCCGTCCACGTTATGGACGGTTTGATCGATATGGACAAGTAGGGAGGAAAACATGCTGATCGAGACCCTTTCGGTCTTTCCCGAGATGTTTGAGCCCGTCATGTCCACGTCGATCTTGGGCCGCGCCCGCAAGGCCGGCCTTTTTGATTTTAAGGCCTATAACCTGCGTGACTGGACGCATGACCGTCATCGTACCGTCGATGACGAGCCGTACGGCGGCGGGCAGGGCATGCTCATGAAGGTCGAGCCTATCGCAGAGGCCATCGAGGCCATTAGCGCAGAGGGTCCCAAGCCGACGGTGGTGTTCTTTACCCCCTGTGGCGAGCCTTTTACGCAGCATGTGGCTGAGCGCCTGCTCAAAAGTGAGCGCCTGTTGTTTGTGTGCAGTCGCTACGAGGGCGTCGACGAGCGTGCGTATGCGTATGCCGATGAGCGTCTGTCGATCGGCGACTACGTGCTTACGGGCGGCGAGCTTCCCGCTATGGTCGTTGCCGATGCCGTCGTACGCCTGATTCCCGGCGCCCTTGGTGACGAGATGAGCAACGTCGATGAGTCGTTCTCGACTGCCGAGGACGGTGGCCTGCTCGAGTACGCGCAGTACACCCGTCCCGCCGAGTTCAACGGCGAGGGCGTGCCGCCGGTGCTCGTGAGCGGTGACCATGCCAAGGTTGACGCCTGGCGCCGTAAGAATGCCATCGAGCGCACCTGCCGCTGGCGTCCCGACCTGATCGAGACGGCGCGCCTTACGCCACAGGAGCGTGCGTACGCGCAGGAGATTCTGGACGCTTCGTATTCGCAGAGCGAGGAGTGAGAATGGTTCCATCGCAGCATTCCGCGTTGAGGGGCGCTTTAGAGTGGATCGTGGTCATCGCGATCGCGCTCGCGGCCACCTTCCTGATCCGCACCTTTGTGGTCGAGCCCTTTGTGGTGCCCACCGGCTCCATGGAGTCCACGATTGAGATTGGCGACCAGATCCTGGCACAAAAGGTGAGCCTCGAGCTCGGTCAGCCCGTCAAGCAGGGCGATATCGTGGTGTTTCACAACCCCGATGGCACCTCCGAGCACGATGTTCTCGTCAAGCGTGTTATTGCCACGGCCGGCCAGACGGTCGACCTTCAGGACGGCAAGGTGGTCGTTGACGGCCAGGCGCTCGACGAGAGCTATACGACGGGCATGAGCTGGCCGCTTTCGGCCCAGGCTCCCGGCGCTCAGGTAAGCTATCCCTACACCGTTCCCGACGGGTGCGTGTGGGTGATGGGCGACAACCGCGAAAACTCTGCCGACTCACGCTACTTTGGTCCCGTCGATCGCTCTGATTTGATCGCCGTGGCGCTCGTACGCTACTGGCCGCTCAACCGCATCGGCGCTATCGACTAAAAACCGCTATAGTACAGTACCTAACCGTGTAATCGTTTCGACGAGGGGATATTAGAGGCATGAACGCTTCATCGCTTTCCTTCCAAGACATCATCCTGCGCCTCCAGCAGTACTGGGGCGAGCAGGGCTGCGTCATTATGCAGCCCTATGACTCCGAGGTCGGTGCCGGTACCTTCCACACCGCGACCACGCTGCGCTCGCTCGGTCCCGCCGAGTGGCGCACCTGCTATGCGCAGCCCTGCCGCCGTCCCGCCGACGGCCGCTACGGCGAGAATCCCAACCGCATGCAGCACTACTATCAGTTCCAGGTGCTCATCAAGCCGTCGCCGGTCAACGCGCAGGAGCTCTACCTGGGTTCGCTGGCTGCTATCGGTCTGGACCCCAACGACCATGACGTCCGTTTTGTCGAGGACGACTGGGAGAGCCCGACCCTGGGCGCCTGGGGCCTTGGCTGGGAGGTCTGGCTCAACGGCATGGAGGTCACGCAGTTTACGTACTTCCAACAGGTGGGCGGCATCGAGGTCGACCCTGTGCCCGTCGAGATCACCTATGGCCTGGAGCGTATCGCCATGTACGCCCAGGGCGTTAACTCGGTCTACGACCTGGTGTGGAGCTATCTGCCCGATGGCACGCCGATGACCTATGGCGACGTGTTCCTGGAGAACGAGCGTGAGTTTAGCGCCTACAACTTTGAGGTCGCCAACGTCGAGATGATGCGTCAGAAGTTTGACGACTACGAGGCCGAGTGCCACTCCTGCCTTGAGCGCAAGCTGCCGCTGCCCGCTTACGACTGCGTCATGAAGTGCAGCCATGCCTTCAACCTGCTCGATGCCCGCGGCGCCCTTTCCGCGGTCGAGCGTGCCAACTACATCCTGCGCGTCCGCGCCGTCGCCAAGGCGTGCTGCGAGGCCTATATGGCCGAGGTTGCCGGAGTCAATGAGAATGCCGACCAGGAAGGCGAGGTGGCGTAAGCCATGGCAGACGCTAAGGATTTCCTGTTTGAGATCGGTACGGAGGAAATGCCTTCCGCACCGCTGAACAATGCCGTCAAGCAGCTCGGCACCATGATCGCCAAGGGCCTCGACGAGGCCGGTCTGGCCCATGGCGAGGTCCGCGTGATCTCGAGCCCGCGTCGCCTGGCCGCGCTCGTGGTCAACGTCGCCACCGCGACCGATGAGGTCCATGAGGTCAAGCGCGGCCCCGCGGCAAACATTGCCTTTGATGCCGATGGCAACGCCACCAAGGCCGCCCAGGGCTTTGCCCGCAAGTGCGGTGTGGCTGCCGAGGACCTGATCCGTCGCGAGGACACCGACGGCCGCGAGTACGTGTTCGCCGAGAAGAACATTCCCTCCGCACCGGCTACCCCGATCCTGACGGCTCTGTGCGAGAAGACCATCGCCGGCCTGCAGTGGCCCAACTACCGCAGCCAGCGCTGGGGCCACGAGCACGCTACGTTTGTTCGTCCGGTCCGTTGGATCTGTTGCCTTCTGGGCGAGGATATTGTGCCCGTGTCGTTTGCCGACGTGACGAGTGGCAACACCACGCGTGGTCATCGCGTACTTGGCCCTGGTGACCATGTGGTTGCCAGCCCCGCCGTCTACGAGCAGGTGCTCGAGGACGCCGGCGTGCTTTCTGCCGAGCGTCGTCGCGAGGCCATCCTTGCCGGTATCGCCGAGGTCGAGGCTGCCCGTCCCGGCTGCCATGTCGACACGCCCAAGAAGGTCTTCGAGGAGGTCATCAACCTCTGCGAGTGGCCGACGGTGCTCGTCGGTACCTTCGATGAGGAGTTCCTCAAGGTCCCGCACGAAATTATCTGCGAGTCCATGCTCACCAACCAGCGCTACTTCCCGATCTATGACGGCGAAGGCAAGCTCACGCGTGAGTTCGTGGTCGTCTCCAACAGCAAGCCCGAGAACGCCGAGCGCGTGATCGACGGCAACGAGCGCGTTGTGCGTGCCCGTCTGGACGATGCCAAGTTCTTCTACGAGGAGGACCTGAAGATCTCCCTCGACGAGTTCCGCGAGCGTCTGGCCAAGGTCGCCTTCCAGGAGAAGCTCGGTAGCGTGCTCGCCAAGTCCGAGCGCATTGAGCAACTCGCGCTTGCCGTCGCTCGCGAGGCCCATCTGGGCGCCCACCTGGCCGCCGATGCCGCTCGCGCCGCGCACCTGTGCAAGGCCGACTTGGTATCCAACGCCGTCGTCGAGTTCACGAGCCAGCAGGGCGTGATGGGCGGTTATTACGCCACCGCGATGGGGGAGAACGACGAGGTCGCCCACGCCATTCGCGATCATTATCGTCCCCGCTTTGCCGGTGACGAGCTGCCCGAGGGCACCGCTGGCTGCATCGTGGCCTGCGCCGACAAGCTCGATACCATCGCCGGTATCTTTGCCATTGGCGAGCCCCCGACCGGCTCCTCCGACCCCTACGCGCTGCGTCGTGCCGCTATCGGCATCATCAACATCCTGCGCGACCGCCTGCCGATCGACCCCACGTCGCTCATCGACTTCGCCCTCGAGCTCTATAGCGAGCAGGGCATTGTGTTCGACGCCGCCGAGGTCGCCCAGCAGGTTCGTGACTTCTTCCATGGCCGCCTGGTGAGCATGGCCCGCGACGAAAAGATCCCGGCCGATACCGTTGCCGCCGTCTCTGCGGTGCACATCATCGCCCCGTCCGTCTTCTTCGCCCGCTGCGCCGCCCTCGACGAGGCCCGCAAGAACGACGCCGAGACCTTCGACAACCTGGCTACCGCCTATGCTCGCGCTGCGCATATCTCCAAGCCCGAGCTGGGCGTGGAGTACGACCGCAGCTTGATGGGCGAGGTCGAGCTCGCGCTTGCCGATGCCTCCGAGGCTGCTCAGACCGCTGTAGATGCCGCCCTCGCTGCCGAGTATTACCCGGCCGCATTTGCTGCCCTCGCCGCCCTGCGCGCGCCCATCGACCGTTTCTTCGAGGAGGTTATGGTCATGGACAAGGACGAGCAGCTCCGCGATAATCGCCTTAAGCTGCTCAACCGCTTCGAGGCCGTTTTCTCCGGCATCGCCAACATCGGTGAGCTTGCCCGCAAAAAGTAAGCCAGCCTGCGCATAAGCGCAAAAGGAGCCCCGCATGGATTGCCCGGTCACCGCTCGTCCCACCGTTATCGTTATCTCCGACTCTCTCGGCGATACCGCTTGTGAGGTGGTGCTTGCGGCGTCCGGGCAATTTGATGAAGGGGCTTTTCGCGTTTTACGTCTGCCCAAGGTGACTTCCGTGGAGCAGGTCAAGTCATTTGTGGGGCCGCGCGTCGATGCCGACCATCGCGATATTGCCGTGTTTCACACCATTGTCGATCCGGCGCTTCGCGCCCGTGTGCTCGATTACCTGGGCATGCTGCATATTCGTTCAGTCGACCTGATTGGCCCGACGCTCGCCGTGCTATCGTCGCTTATCGGTGTGCCGCCCAAGGGCGTTGCCGGCGTGATTCACAAGACCGATGACCGCTATTTCCATCGTATCGAGGCCATGGAGTATTTCGTTGAGCACGATGACGGGCGCGGTTGCGACGATCTGTCGGGTGCCGATATCGTGCTACTGGGCGTATCGCGCACGTCCAAGACGCCGCTGTCGATGTATTTGGCCTATCAGGGTTATAAGGTTGCCAATGTTCCGTTGGCCCATGGCATGGAGCCGCCGAAGTCGATTTACGAGGTCGACCCGATGCGCCTGTTCGGCCTGATTTCGACCGTCGATGTGATTTCCGAAATTCGCGATAGCCGCTTGGGCGATGACTACGCCCGTGCCGTTGCCGGCTCCTATGCCGAGCCCGAGAGCGTGCGCAGCGAGCTCGAGGAAGCTCGTGCCCTCATGAAGCGCCTAGGCTGCTTTGTGGTGCGTACCGACGGCAAGGCGATCGAGGAGAGCGCCTCCGAGATCATCGCTCACCTCGATGAGATCCAGGAAGCAAGGGCCCGCCGAGCCGCCCGCCGCGCCCAGCAGCAGTAACTACTGAGTAGCTAATTTGGGACGTGTCTCTATAGTATTGTCAAATCTCCTGGGACGAGCCCGCCCTCCTCGAGTCGCTCGGGAGGCTCGGCGTTGCAGAGACGGCGAGGCCGGACGGGGATTACCTCTTCGTGATGGAGGGGAACCCCGGCGCTGGAGGGCGACGGGGAGGCGCCTCGGGTGCAGCTACACAAGGGGGCCTGTCCACGAGGTCCACGTGCGGGAAGTCAATTAATTTACCGTTCAAAAAGGGGGCAATGTGGGAAAGGGCCAAGCCGACTATTGAAATGACGATAAAGACGAGGCATCCTGATGTATGTCGGAATATAGATAGGACAAAACGTATCATCTATATCGCTTCTATGAAACCCGATGCAAGTTCTTCTCAATCTCGAAATAGATTGAAGGCATTGAGAGGAACTTTATACTACAAAAATCGTAGGTCTGCCACCTAGACAGAAGAAGTGATTTTGTATGCGGAATCTTGCATTTTGAAAACCGGTGCCAACTATGAGGTGTGAGTCGGGCTCGGTAAAGCGCGGGGGAAATGAGATAGGCTGCGCGTCATCAGAGAGTGGCGCGCAGCCTATTGACCTGCTTTCGTATGACGGATGCTTTAGAGGATCCAGGGGCCAAGTGGGTTGCCATCTGCGGAGCAGTCTTGAATCGTTAGGATGGGATTTTGAAAGGGCTGTCTCTCCCTCCACGCCTTCAAGTGATAGGTGCAGACGCGGTCGTAGTGGATTTTTTTGTATGCGCGCGATATCTGTTTTACAGCCTCCTCTTTGCTGGAATATTTTCCTGGAGCATGTGCAACAGATGTGCATGCGATACCGTCGATCCAGCCAGATTGGGGTCCGAGGTTAAAGCTCGAGATTATTGTCAAGACGCCATTGAGGCCAGCTTGCAACAAATCGTTCTGTATTCGTTCAAATGCTGATTGATTGTTGGTTCCAAGGCCAATCATTCCAATTGCAGAGAGGTATCCGCTATCAGTGAGTTTATCTCCTGCACCTCGAATAACCTTGCTTGTGATGTTGAGGCCATCTGGGCCGCCATCGCCAACGAAGGGGTATGGTACGTCTTCTGGGATTGGGAGCAAAGGAGGATTCACCGTAATGAGTTCATAGCTGCAAGAGCTTTCGATATTGTTTAGTGCGTTGTAGAGACTTCCGGTTAGAACAGTTAAATCTTCGCTAATACTATTGACCAGTGCGTTTAGTTGGCAGATTTCTGAGGCGATTGGATTGATATCTATCGCCGTGACGTGCATTCCAGATTTTGCCAGTATGAGTGCCTGGATGCCTGGTCCAGAGCAGAGGTCTAAGGCATTCTTTCCGGGGGATGGGCTTAGCCGACGAGCGAGCCCAATTGAATCAGAGCCAAAATATAGTAAAGGCGAGGGTGATGGCGCATCGGCAAAAAGCCAGATGCCATGATATCGGATTAGAGATAAACCGGAAAGGGAGGCATTGCCATTGTGCTTGCTTAGCAGCCCGAGTGAGGCTATGGTTTCAACAGTGCCTTTCAGCAGACTTCTTTTTGCCACTTCTGAATCGAG
This sequence comes from Collinsella aerofaciens, assembly GCF_015548375.1. Lineage (GTDB taxonomy): Bacteria > Actinomycetota > Coriobacteriia > Coriobacteriales > Coriobacteriaceae > Collinsella > Collinsella aerofaciens_AB. The sequence continues at coordinate 2,258 of NZ_JADMWW010000033.1, read as the reverse complement.
ATCAATCTCTCCACCTAGCATCAGGAAGGAGACGATCTCTTGATGCTCCCTGTCAAGTTGATCCCAGATGCGATGCGCGCATTCAAAAGGATCTATAGATATGTCAAGTGTGTCTAAAAAATCTGTTACTCCAAGAGTGTCCAATCTACGGAGTGGATTACTCGAGAGCGAATTTAAAGAGGGTAGCACTTCAATCATGTATATCAGACCCATTTCCGATAAAGGTAGTCTCGAATTTAGTCTCGACAATCAAGTCGGCTGCCAGTTTAGGAGCTAGCTTTGCAAGACAGGTCTGTGCCTCTTTCGAGAGGGCGATGTCTTCGCAAATCTCGCATTGAGAGAGGTAGCTTGAGCGCCCAAATGAAGAAAGGCCTCCGCTCGTGCGCAAGTGCTTCAGCAGCCCTCCTGGTCCTATGTATTGTATGTAATTAAGTAGGAGCAGCTGCAGTTCATTAATGTCATCCGTCAGATTGATTTTGCCAAGATCGAAAAGCCAAGTTCCCTCTGCATTTATTCCGCAGCAGGGTGCAAGATGGCAGTTTGGGGAAATAACGAAGTCTCGGCCGCAGTCGGAACAGTGTGACGCTAAGAGACGTGCCTGCGGTCGCGCATTTTGGTTGAGACTGAGATTTCGTGCGCGCCCAATTCGCGTGATGCCTGAATCCGTGATGAAGCGGGCTGGCGCGCTGGGAGGCTGGGTATTATCGTCGAACTGATGCAGGAGTGGAATGTCTTCATTAAGGTACTTGCACAGGTATGCCGGGCTGATTGTACTGTTGTTATCTCTGCAGACCGCAATGCCGAGAGTTTGAAAGCCCATTGTTTTTGCTGAGTTCCAAAGGTTGCGCACATTCTCGAGGGGTATATATTCCGCATGAAAGTCGTCGCAGCTGATATTGATTTCGTCAAGGCCACATGACTTCAATTCGTTGAGGAACGTTTCTGCGTCTCTTTCGCTTTTTGCCCACCACGCATTCGTTACAATTCGAGTAAAGAGTCCTAAAGAATTCGCATATGCGATGGCCTCGAGAAGGTCATCGCCAAGAAGGGTGCATTCTCCGCCCGTAAACACAACAACACCACTTCCGACGCATACTTCGGCGAAGCTATCGATGAATTGCCGCATTTGGGGAAGAGTAAGCCTGTCACTGTTGTTCGGAGTGCAGCTCATCAGACAATGATCACACACAGCGCCACATTTATATGTTGTTATAAATGTCAGCATTCGAGGTCTGCGGAACAGCACGTGCTGCGAGCTTTCGGAAATCATGCCGCGAGCAAACGGGCGTCGGTGATTACCAAGGTGCCTTCGTTCTCGGAGTAAGTAACTTCGAATTCGACGGAGCGATAATACCCGCGGGCGACCCCATTGGAAGCCCCTTCGGGGTTGATGGTATTGGAGCTGGAATTCTTGATTGCTGTTTTAAGCATGGCTGCTTGCCTCGCTGCACTCAAGCCCTCTTGATCAAATTTCCTGAAAACAGAAGTTTGTTTGTACGATTCCGATAGTTCAACAACATCAGGTTTGTTCATAAAAATAGCTGATCCATAGCCCATTGTGTTGACGTCGTACTTAAGGTTGGCGTTGTTTTGAGCATTCGCGTTTGCGTTTGCCATTCCGTTTGCGTTCAGAATGATGTTTGCGTTCGTTACTGCGTTTGCATTAAGTACAACGTTTACGAGAGGTATCGTTTGCGGCTCAGCTTCGTTGTCCTCGTCATAATATGCAAGTTGGATACGACGATATACTGCGCGTGCAACGGGGACACGCGCCTCCTTTTCGGTTGACTCCACCAGTTCGTACAGAGAGACTTTTCGATTTCCCGCTTTGATTTGGAGGTCTGTAATTCCATATTTCTGGAATACGGCACGAGGCTGAGCTTCGAAATCGCGTCTTGCGTCGGTAGATTGTTCCGCGTCCGCGACCAGTTTTTCAAGGATGCTAAGCTGGGACTGTATTGAGAGTTCGTTTAGGTGGTTCACATTGTCCATAGCGGTGACCTCCAATGTTGAATAGCTGTCTTGAAAGACTACGTCATGCTAGTGTCGGTATCGATTTGATACTACGAACAAATTAGAACTAAATGGATATAGTTTCCATGCTAATCAAAACAAACTTGCATTCAAGTTTTTATTTATACTTGATTTAAGGCGGAGTGGAATGTGGGTGCGCAAGGAGACGCGGAATCGATGAGAGCCTCAAAAAAAATTACTGCAGTGTTATCATCTTTCATCCTCTCTATTCTTCCATTTCTGAT
>NZ_JADMWW010000032.1 GCF_015548375.1 Collinsella aerofaciens | reverse complement strand
CGGCATTCAGCATCAGGGTAGCGCTGCGACGCGGAAATCGCGCGCCGTTGCCGCGCCCCGCAGTGCCCGCTTCCCCCGAGAACAATTATCAGTGCAGGTAGAAGGCCTGTCGATTTTCGAAAAAGGCGGTCATGGTTGGCCCCATCGAGTTAAACGTAGTAGATAGGCCCTTTTCGTGGCGGACCATCAAACGAACGCCGACGCTTGTGCTGTAGCCGCTCCGATCATTCGTAAGTTGCGGTGGAATAGTTCCTAAATTCGACTACTCAAGGCTAAAACCGGAACTATATCACCGCAACTTAGGAGGGAGGGGCGGGGGGGGGTACTAGTTGGGTGCTGCCGTCGGGCTGGGATGGTTTAGGCTCGTTCGCGATGCTTCCATCGTTTACGGCACCAACGCATGAGTGCTTTTACGACCGGGATGGTGATGAGAATTACCCAGGCGGGATGGGGTTGCCCCAGACAGAGCCACATGTAGAGGAACCATGCCTCGGCACTGACCGAATAGACGACATCGATCAGCTTAGATAAGTGGCGTTGGTCGATAAAGTCGCCAAGCGCGTAATAGACGGGAATCAAAAAGACGAGGAAGAGTCCCGTAGCCCATGTGCCGTAGGCAATGCCGAGCACCAGGTAGGCGAGGGTGACGAGCGCGGGGAAGGGGAATTTGTTCCATGTACGTCCGACCTTGGTGTGGAAATGCTTGCCATGATGGTCGAGCTTGTCGTGTGCTTCCTTCCAGCTGGAAAACGTCTCGCCGTCGATGGTGACGGTGCCGTCGTCATTGGTATGCACGCTATGTCCATCGTCCTCAAGCGTATCGATATGCAATCCGCCTGGCCCCACATGGACCTCTTCGCCCTTGCGCTCGTTAGCCACATGGATGCCATTCCAGCCAACATGGACCTCTTCGCCTTTGTTGGGATCAATAACGTGGATGCCGCGCGTGAGGGAAATATCGACAAGTGGCTTATCGCTGTAACCAGAGTGCTCAGTAGAAGCCTCAGCCTCTTCAGCCTCATCTGAAGCTTTGGTGCCGGCGTCGCTGTCCTGTGCCTCATCATCAGCTTGCGAGTCGTCAGTGCTATCCACCGTCTCCCCATACAACAGCTCATCCAGCGACACGCCATACAGCGCGGCGAGCGCAATAAGGTTATCGGTATCGGGCGAGGACTCGCTGCGCTCCCATTTACTGACAGCCTGACGACTCACGCCCAGCTGGGCGGCAAGCGCCTCCTGAGAAAGCCCGGCAGCCTTGCGGCGATCAACGAGCCGCTGTGCCATCGCAAGATCCATGGTGGTTCCTTTCGTTTGATGGTCGAATCGAATGAGCCGAGTATGCTGAGAACAACCGGTAGCGACCACCATTTCTAGTTAGAATCTGCTCCAACCCTACCGCAACTACCGGTAGCAACCCCTAACGACCAGCCATTTCAGGACAAATGTCAGTGCAAGTAGCAGCCAAGAGCCCCCACTCAGTAAGTTGCGGTGGAATAGTTTTTGGATTCAGCCATTTGCGGACTAAACAGGAACTATTTCACCGCAACTGAATTTCAGACCAGGCACCCGCAGCAAGAAGACGAATAGCCCCGGCGAGTATGTAAACGCAGGGCCCTCCGACCCCGCCCGACGATTTCGATTGGCGACCTTTGACGGAGTCAAGGGAGGAGCCAAATCGAAATACGTCGGGCGGGGTCGGAGGGCCCGATGGGGTGGATTCCAGCCGAGGTTATTCGTCGCCGAAGCTGATGCCCAACGCCTTGGCCTCGCGCACCAGATCGCTCTGGGGGTCGACATACTTGAGCTTGCCGGCAACATCCTCGAGCGGCATGTGACACATCTTGCCGTCACGCAGGGCAATCATGTAGCCAAACTCGCCGCGCAGGCAGCCAAGCGCGGCCTCGACGCCGCACTGGGTCGCAAAGATGCGGTCCTGAGCGTCGGGCTGGCCGCCGCGCTGCGTGTGACCGGGGATAGCGACACGGGTCTCGCGACCGGTCTTGGCCTCGATCTCCTTGGCGATGTCGTAGACGATCGACGGGCTCGTGCGCTCGGCGAGCTTCTTCTTGTACTCCTTCTTGGACAGCGCCGCGTCCTCCTTAGAGATGGCGCCCTCGGCGACGGCCACGATGGTAAAGCGGCTGCCGGTCTCCATGCGATGCTCGATGGTCTTGATAACCTGGTCCATGTCGTAGGGGATCTCGGGGATCAGGATGACGTCCGCACCGCCCGCGACGCCGGCGTACAGCGGGATCCAGCCAACCTTGTGGCCCATGATCTCGATGACGAACACGCGGCCGTGGCTCGAAGCGGTGGTGTGGATGTCGTCGATGCACTTGGTGGCGACGTCGATGGCGCTCGTAAAGCCAAACGTCATCTCGGTGCCCCAGGTGTCGTTATCGATGGTCTTGGGCAGAGCGATAACGTTGAGGCCCTCTTCGCGCAGGCGGTTGGCGGTCTTGGTGGAGCCGTTGCCGCCCAGCATAAACAGGCAGTCGAGCTGCAGCTTGTGATAGGTGTGGACCATCGCCGGCACCTTCTCGACGCCGTCGGCCTCGGGAGTGTCCAGACGCTTGAACGGCGTGCGGCTCGTGCCAAGGATGGTGCCGCCGCGGGTGAGGATGCCGCTAAAATCGGCGGGCGTCATGACGCGGAACCTGCTGTAGATAAGGCCTTGGTAGCCGTCCTCAAAACCGTAGATCTCGATAGGTTCTTCGCTATTGGTCATGAGCGTTTTGACGATGCCGCGCATGGTGGCGTTGAGCGCTTGGCAGTCGCCGCCACTAGTAAGAAGACCAATCCTAAGCATGATGAATCCTTCCGGGCAAGTTATAACATGCGCATAAGTTTACCCCCGCACACTGTTGATGCGGAGGTAAAACGTGTTAGCTCAGATGTATAGAAATGTAAGTAACGTCAGGCGAGCGTAAGGTCGATGGGCCTGGCTCCTTAAAGCGCGAAGGCGTCGACGTCGCCCCAGTGACGGCGCAGCGTGATGGCAGCAGCGGGCTCGGTATTGTCAAAGACGACCGACCATTGCGTGTTGCTGGTGATGTCTTCCGGATTGGGCTCTTGCGCCGCAGCGCGTAGGGCTTTCCAAGCGACTGCCTCGTCTTGGGCGCCGGCATGGGCGTCGAGGACATCGGCGATGGCGACGGCGCGCTCTTTACCATGGCCCAGCTCGCCATTCTTTTGGTTGGGCAGCACTTCGTCACCATAGCAGGCGTAGAAGTTCGTAACCTGGCGTACGGGAGTCGCTTTGAAAGCGCGGTCCGGATCGTGCGGATCCCACTCTACTACGCGCGCGTCACCGGCGGCGTCGTTGATAAAGAAGTGATAATCGCGTCCGGCCATGGCGTGCATGTCGTAGGCGGAAAGCAGGTCTACGGCCTCCTGCGTGGTAGCCGCGCGGTCGAGCACAAGGCGGATGGCGAGCGAAGTGTTGATGACGGGGCGTTGCGTGTCCTGGTCACAGGGCTTGGAATCCAGGGTGAGTACGGCAATGGACACGCCGCATTCGTTAACACCGTCGAGCTGGGCAAACGGGCCCATGAGCGCGGCGGCGCGTCCGGCGACGGAGTCAAGCGGAGTGTTATCGCCCAGGTTGTTAAGGGCCGCAAAGCCGATGGAGGCATAGCCGTCGCGCGGGTGATTGCGCACCAGCAGCGCCGAGGTGTCGTCCTTAAAGTCGTAATTGCGACCGGTGCGCACGCGGCCTTCGGCATCTACGGCGGCAAAGGCGCTGCAGGCAAACTGGGGCGCCTGGACATGTGCCGGCACGCCGGGCAACACCTGCGCCACCACAGCATCGATGTAGGCCTGATCGTCGCGCACGCCAGCGGCGATGATGCGGTCGAGGTCGTAGTCGTAGGCGACGTCGATTGCATACAGGTCATAGCCATCCGCATAGTCGGTCAAGCGCTTGAGCGACGCGGCGGACTTGATTTGCTTGCGGTAAACGATGCCGGCGGCAGCGGCAAGGCCGACGGCGGTTCCTGCAACACCGCAGGCGATGGCAATGTTACGTGGCTTCATGACGGCTCCTCTCGTCCTGTTAACGTAATTGTCGCAAAAGGTGCACGGGCATGATGGCTCAACTTGGCGAGCGGCGCGGGATTAAACATGGAATGAAAGGCGCGGCGCTGGCGCGGCGGGGTATGCTGGAGGGGACCATCAACCCAGCGAAAGGGGAGAGCATGACGGATCAGGAAACGCCCGAGCGCGTGCACGTGACTGCCGACGATATCGAGGCCGCCAACGACCTTATCGACTTTATCGAGGCATGCCCCAGCATGTTCCATACGGCGGCGACCATTATGGCCGAGCTCGACGAGGCGGGCTTTACCTACCTGCCCGAGAACGCGGCATGGGATATCGAGCCGGGCGGTCGTTACTACACGCAGCGCAATACCTCGAGCGTTGTTGCCTTTAAAGTGGGCGAGGACCTGGCCGCGACGTGGGGCGAGGACGGCGTTGCCGGTGACTATCATTTTCAGCTCACGGCGTCGCATAGCGATTCGCCGACGTTTAAGGTCAAGGCCGTGCCCGAGCTCGATGGCGCGGGCGAGACGCTGCGCCTGAACACCGAGGCCTACGGCGGCATGATCGACTACACCTGGTTCGACCGTCCGCTGGCACTCGCGGGCCGCGTACTGGTACGCGAGGGCGACCGTATCGAGAGCCGCCTGCTTGCTACAGAGCGCGAGGTCGCCATTATCCCGAGTCTCGCCATCCACATGAACCGCGGCGTTAACGAGGGCTTTGCTCCCAACCGAGCCGTTGACCTGTGTCCGCTCATCAGCGCCGGCGAGCTTAAGCAGGGTGACTTCGATGCCCTGATCGCCGAAGAGCTGGATGTTGAGCCCGAGCAGATTCTGGGTCGCGACCTGTTCCTGGTCAATCGTCAGGATGCACGCATCTGGGGCTGGGCCGACGAGTTTATCTCGACGCCCAAGCTCGACGACCTGGCCTGCGCCTACACCTCGCTGCAGGCATTTTTAGGCGCCGAAAACGCGCACGACGTCTCGGTCTTCTGCTGCTTCGATAACGAGGAGGTTGGCTCCGAGACCAAGCAGGGTGCCATGTCGACCTTCTTGGCCGACGCGCTGCGCCGCATCAACGGATCGCTGGGTTTTGACGACGAGTCGTACCATCGCGCACTTGCTGCCTCGATGCTTGTAAGCTGCGACAACGCACATGCCGTGCACCCCAACCACGCCGAGAAGTGCGATGCCCGCAATCAGGTGGTGCTCAACGGCGGTATCGTCATCAAGGAAGCCGCCAACCAGCACTACTGCACCGATGCCTTTAGCCGCGCGGTGTTCCAGGCCATCTGCGATGACGCCGACGTGCCCACGCAGGTCTTCGCCAACAAGAGCGATATGGCCGGCGGCTCCACGCTCGGCAATCTGTCCAATATGCAGGCGAGCATGCACGCCGTGGACGTGGGCCTGCCGCAGCTGGCCATGCACTCAAGCTACGAGACCGGCGGCGTCCGCGACGTCGTGTGCGCCATCCGCGCCCTTACCGCCTTCTACGAGCACAACCTAACCATCAACGGCGCCGAAAGCGTAGAACTGTAAAACCTGCCAAAAAGGGACAGGTTCATTTTGGCAGGTTTTATCTGGGTAAATGCCAACAGCTAGGCGGAACTGTCAGGACGCCGCAGGTAGAGCCAACGTCATAGTGCAAACTAACCTGACCCCATTGCACCAAAAAAGAAACGCCACAGGTTGAGCAAAAGTCAGCGAGAGTCCGCCGTTTGAGCCAAGGTGCCGTGAAATGAAAAGGCGCTGACCTTCTGGTCGCGCCTTTGAAATTGAACGGCAGATTGGCCAAACGGCGGGTTCGTAGCGTCGACCGGTCCGCCGTCCGTTAGAACGGCGGAATAGATCCCCTAATGTTCAATCCAACAACGTAAAGTTTCGCCGGCCTGTAGGTGGCGTAGATTCTCCGCGGCAATATCCACCACGTTGTTGAGCGTGGCTGCCAGGTGGAACCAACCGGAGACATGCGGCGTGATGAGCATGTTGGGCGCATCCCACAGTGGGCTTGTCTCAGGCAGCGGCTCGGGGTCGGTGACGTCGACCGCAGCGCCGGCAAGGTGCCCGGACTCGAGTGCCGCAACCAAGTCGTCGGCGACCACAAGATCGCCGCGGCCGCCGTTGGCAAAGAGGGCACCCGGTTTCATCGCGGCGAAGAACTCGGCGTTCGCCAGGCCGCGGGTCTCGGGTGTGCTGGGCATAAAGGATGCGACGATGTCAGCCTCGGCCAGGCGCTCGGGGAGGGCGTCCATGCCGTCCATGTCCTCAAACACGATGGGGTAGACGAGCGGATGACGCTTGATACCGCGGACGTGTGCGCCCATGCTGCGGCAGAGCGTGGCGAAGTGCCCACCGATATCGCCGGCGCCCAGTACGAGTACATTGGCATTTTTGAGCGAAGTGACCGGCCCCAAATCCTCCCAGCGATGCTCGCGCTGCAGGTCTTGGTAGCCGGGCAGGCGCTTCATCATGGAAAGGACCATGGCAAACATGTGCTCGCTCACGGCCTGGCCGTAGGCGCCCACCGAGCAGGAGAGCTTGGCGTCGGCCGGCACAGTACCGGCGGCGAGATAATCGTCGTAACCGGCACTCTGCAGCTGTAGCAGCTGGAGATGCTCGCATGCCGTGAGCATGGCGGGGTCGATATTGCCCAGGATCACATCGGCATCCGCGACCTGCTCGCGTGTGACTTCGCTGGCGCTCGTATAGATAAAGTCCTCGCCCGGAGCACTCGACTCAAGAATCGCGCGATGACGATCGTTGACGGGCAGCAAAACCAGGATGTTCACAAGCAGTCCTCTCCGCTTAACCTGCCAAAAAGGGACAGGTTTATTTTGGCAGGTTTTATCAGGCAAAACGTTCAAACAAAACGCCGGATACAAGACGGGCGTGCCCGCCAGCATCCGGCGTCCGTACGGCTACCAGCTCAGCAGCTCGTAACCATCCTCGGTCACGACCAGCTGAACCTCGCACTGGGCGGAGTCGCTGCCGTCCTTGGTGCGCACGCACCAACCGTCACCCTTGCTGATCTTAATGTCGGGTGCTCCGGCGTTGACCATGGGCTCGATGGTAAAGACCATGCCCGGCACCATGATGGTGTCCACGTCGGGCGCCTCGGTGGTAAAGCCCACGAACGGGTCCTCGTGGAACTCCTTGCCAATGCCGTGTCCGCCGTACTCGCGCACCACGCTAAAGCCGGCGTCCTCGACCGTCTTTTGCACGGCCTCGGCCATGACGGACAGCGGCAGCCACGGCTTGACGGCGGCAAGGCCCGCCTCCACGCTGGCGCGCGTGACGTCAACCAGGCGCTGGCGCTCGGCCGAGACCTCGCCGATGCAGAACATGCGGCTCGAATCGCTAAAGTATCCGTCCAGGATTGTGGAACAGTCCACGTTGATGATGTCGCCCTCGTGCAGGACGTCCGTGTCGCAGGGAATGCCGTGGCAGACGACGTCGTTGATCGAGGTGCACACGCTCTTGGGGTAGCCCTCGTAGTTGAGGTCGGCCGGCGTGCCGCCGTGCTCGACGGTGTAGTCGTAGATCATCTGGTCGATCTGGTTGGTGGTCATGCCCGCGGCGATGTGCTCGCCAACGTGGTCGAGCACGCCCACGTTGATGGCGGCGGAGCGCTTAATACCCTCGATGTCGGCAGGCGTCTTGTAGAGTGTGCGGGGCAGAACCTCCCAGCCCTCCTCCCACAGGCGCTCGAGGCGCTCGTCGAAGGCGCTGTGACATTTCTTATATTTTTTGCCGCTGCCGCACCAGCAGGCGTCGTTGCGGCCGGGCACAGGTCCCTTGTCAAACATGGCTAACTTCCTTTCATCCGCAGCTAGTATAGCCCACTAACATGCCTATATGAGTTGCGGTGATATAGTTCCGATTTAAGCGGTTTAACGGCATAAACAGGAACTATATCACCGCAACTGATGGGGTGAGAGGGGGGGCGCTGGCCGCCTGAATCGTGGCTGCGTGCTAGTAGCTCACCTGGCAGGGGATGCCGAGGGCTTGGACGCGTGCGGCGATGGCGTCGAGCACCTCGGGTGCTGCCTTGGCAAGGCCGGCGACCGGCGTCTCGCGCGCCACCGTGTAAATGGTTGCTTCCTGCGGACGAATGCGCTCAAGCGCTGCGAGCCAAGGACCAACGTATTCCTCGCCGGTATTGTCGATGGACTTACCCTGGTACTCGCCCGTCAAAAAGATCGTCTGGATAATGACGTGGCCGTCAAAGCTTGCGAACGTCTCGATCTGATGTTCAACGTCGTACGGGCCGACGGGCTGGTCGAGCAGCTGGATAAACGCTGGATCGACCGTGTCGAGCTTAAGGATATTGTCGTCGACCATCATGAGCGCATCGTGTACCTCGGGGCGGTCGGCGCGCGTGCCGTTGGAGAGCACGGCGATCTTGCTGTTCGGGGCGAGCTCGTCGCGCAGTGCGACGGCGCCGGCGATGGCCTGCGGAAACTCCGGCGCGGCGGTGGGCTCGCCGTTGCCGGCAAACGTAATCACGTCGGGGAGCTCGCCTTCGGCTGCCATTTCGCGCAGCTTGGCCTCGAGTGCGTCGAGCACCATGTCGGCTGTGTTATACGGCTCGTGGCAGGGACGCTCCGCGTTGAGGCCGTTTTCGCAGTAGATGCAGTCGAACGTGCAGATTTTGCCGCTGGCCGGCATCATGTTGACGCCCAGCGACAGGCCGAGACGACGGCTGCGGACGGGTCCAAAGATAGGGCTGGCATTTAAAAACGTAGACATAGAAACATGCTCCTCAAGACAGTTGTGCCTAAGCATAGCATCGGCGCCAACGTATGGTCCGGGCTTGTGCTTTACGGGTTTCGATTTCTCACTCCGCCCTCGATGCTGCGCCATGAAAGGCTTCGAGTCGGGTACAGTTAATCTGTTAACAAAGCATAAGACGACGAGGGCCTATCCAGCCATGCTGGCGTGCGTCTGAATAGGTATTGATAATGGGGGCACAACATGGATTTTACGGTTGAGAATGCGGGCACCACGATTGCCTGTCGTGAGTATGCCGGCCCGGACGTGCCGTCCGATGCGCCTGCCTTGGTATGCGTGCACGGTGCCTGCGTCGACGGCATCTTCTTTGACGGCATCGCCCGCGAGCTCAGCTGTGACTACCGCGTAATTGCCTACGACCGCCGCGGCTGCGGTGAGAGCGGCGACGCGGCAGACGGCCGCTACGATCTTGCTGCCCAAGCCGCCGATCTGCAAGCCGTTATCGAGTACGTCGGCGCTCCGGCAAACGTGCTCGCGCACAGTGCCGGCACGTTGGTGGCTCTGGAGCTTCTTCGCACAAACCCGGCTGTCGTTTCGCGTGCGATTCTGCACGAGCCCGCCGTGACGGGTGAAGGTGCTGGCATGGGCGCGGCCCCCATTTTGCTCGACATGATTGCGGCGGGGAAGGTCTCGAGGGCATTGAGGGCCTTTCTGGGCGCCATCGGCGACCCGGACCCCGAGGCTCCCAAGACAACTGAAGCGGAAGCCAAGCATGCCCTGCGCAACGGCCGTTGTTTCATGGCAAATGAATACGGGCCCAACATGACCTATGCGCCCGAATGGGAAGAGATCAGCGTACCAAAGGCCGTTGCCGCCGTGCTTCTGGGTGAGCTTTCGATTGGCACATCCCGCGAGGCGGGCACGCGAGCAGCTGCAGAGTTCCTGGGCTGCCCGCTCGTGACGATTCCCGGAGCGCATAACGGCCTTCGAGATCGCCCGGCGGCAGCGGCTCGTGCCGTTCGCGATATTCTAGAGCCCCAGCGCTTTTAATGGCCTTGGCGGGCAGCGCTTGCAAGCGTTTCGGCGATGTTAACAAACGCCCTCCAAACCTTGCGTCTGCAGCTCCAAATATACCGTTTGCCAACTCATGAAAATGTAACGATATTCACGTGCTTACCTGCATCAACAAGATGCTACCCTTGTACCATTTGATACCAACTGCTATCAAACGCAACGATTGAAAGGGCCCCATATGCTCAATAATCACGAGGCCAATCTAACCGACGAAGAGGCTGCCGCCGAGGTTGCCCGTGTCGCGAAGATCTACCCCGTGGTCCGTCTGATGTCGGCCGATCAGGTCAAAAGCGAGCGCAACTGCTTGCTCGCCGGCGATCGGTGCCCTTGCCTGCGTCAGTCAAGTCTTGAGGCCTTGGCGACTTCGGATGAGATATCGGAGCGGCTGCTCAACGACGGCGTCGAGTACCGTGCTCGCGTGCGCTCTTTGACGGTCGAGGGCGAGCCTCACGTTTTGCTGATGGTGCGCCCGATCGATGAACAAGAGGTCGCAGAAGAGGACCTTGTCTACACCGATGTGCTGACGAGCGTTCGTAATCGCCGCTATTACGAGGAGAAGCTTCGTAGCGCCCGCATGAACGCCGGCGTTGCGATGATTGACCTCGATGATTTTAGGGTCTTCAACGATACCTGTGGTCGTCATGCCGGTGACCTCGCGCTCGGCGCCGTGGCGGCGGCGATTCGCGGCGGCATTCGTTCGACTGACGAGCTTGTGCGCCTTGGCTGCGACAAGTTCGTGGCCGTCATGCCCAATATCCCCTCCGATGACTTTGCCCGTCGTCTGCGTCATGTATCCGATGCCGTCCATGCCACGATTGTCCCTGGTCACGAGCATGTAAGCCTTACGGCATGCGTGGGCGGTGTTCGCATCAATGGCGAGACGGTCGATGAGGGCGTAAACCGTGCCGTCCAGCTTTTAAGCCATGCCAAGGCAAAGCCCGGTACGGTTGTGACCGACAGCGATGCAATCGAGATCTTCCAAAGCGAAAAACCCTCGGTGCTTATCGTCGATGACTCCGAGATGAACCGTATTATCCTCAACGAGATGCTCAAGGACGAGTATCGCGTCTTGGAGGCGGACAACGGCCGTACGGCGCTCGATTTGGTTGACCGCTACGGCGATGAGCTGTCGCTTGTGCTGCTCGACATCATCATGCCGGGTATGAACGGGTTTGAGGTACTGGGCGAACTGTCACGCCGAACTGTTGCCGATAGCCTGCCCGTCATCATGATCTCGAGCGAGGATTCCGATGACGTGGTGCTGCGCGCCTACGAGCTGGGTGCTTCGGATTACATCAACCGTCCGTTTAACGCACGCGTCGTTCGCCGCCGCGTGAGCAATACCATCCGCCTGTATGCCAAGCAGCGTCGTCTGACGAGCCTGCTGTCTCAGCAGTACAACGAGCGTGTCAAGAACAGCCGCATGCTGATCGATATCATGGCCGGCGTCATGGAGCTTCGCAACGGCGAGAGCGGCCTGCACGTCACGCATATCGAAAAGCTGACCGAGCTGCTGCTGGGCTGCCTGGTGCATCGCAGCGACAAGTTCCCGCTCGACAACGAACAGCGCTCCACGATCGCCATGGCCTCGGCGCTCCACGATATCGGCAAGATGTCGATCGACGACGCGATCCTCAACAAGCCCGGACGCCTGACGTCCGAGGAGTTCGAGATCATGAAGACGCACACCACCCTCGGTGCCGACATGCTGTTTGAGCTGGGTCACCAACATGCCGGCAATTCCTTGCTGGAATATGCGTACCAGATCGCACGTTGGCACCACGAGCGCTGGGATGGCAAGGGCTATCCCGACGGCCTTAAGGGCGACGAGATCCCCATTGCCGCGCAGGTGGTTTCGGTGGCCGACGTATACGACGCGCTCACGAGCGTGCGCGTGTACAAGGATGCCATCCCGCACCAGGAAGCGATTCAGATGATTCTGGACGGCAAGTGCGGTGAGTTTAACCCGCTACTGCTCGACTGCCTGCTCGAGGTGCAAGACCGTATTGTCGAAACGTTGGCACGTCCTGCCGACGTCGTTGCGTTCCCCACGATTTAGTTTGACCGAAGGAGTTTTAATTCATGGGTTCCATGCGTGAAGCGTATGAGAAGATCGGCGCCGATTACAACGGTGCCAGCGTTCGCCTGATGGGCGAGGAGATGCTCGCCCGCTTTGCCCTTAAGTTCTTGGATGACGAGAGCATGGACAAGCTGGAGGCCGCTATGGCGGCAGGGGACGTTGAGGGTGCGTTTATGGCCGTGCATACGCTTAAGGGTGTGAGCCAGAACCTGGGGTTCGACAATCTGTATGAGCCGGCGGTCGTGGTGACCGAGGCGTTGCGTAATGCCAACACCGTTGATGGTGCTCGCGACGGGATACATGCACTGCGTCAGCAGTATGCGGCTACGATGTCGGCCCTGCGTGAGGCGGCTGAGTAAGAGACCGCGAGCCTTGGACCGTGCTCCAAGGTCGTAGATATAGATAAAATAGGGCGCCCCGTCGGACCATGTGGTCGGCGGGGCGCCCTATTTTGTTGCGCCGCCCGTGAGTTAGCGCGCCTGCTTAACCTGAGCCGCTGCCTCGACAAACGACTTTCACAGGTTAAAGTCGGTCTCGAGCGTCTTCCACGTGTACTCAGGATGCCATTGCACGCCTAGACAGAATGGCTGGCCTTCGACCTCGATGCACTCGGGAACGCCGTCGGTTGCCTTGGCGACCAAGCGCGTGCTCTTACCCAGACGATCGACGCAGCAGTGGTGTGCGGAGTTGGTTTGGATCAGCCTGTGTCCGCCAACCGCGCGGTCGAGCAGCGAGCCCGGCACGACCTCGACGGGATGCACGGGGTCGTTGAGCACGTGGGTATGGCGCCACTGCGTGCGGCCCTCGCGAGCGCCCAGGCTCGGCACGTCCATGCACAGGGTGCCGCCAGTGGCGACGTTGAGCAACTGCGTGCCACGGCAGGTGGTAAAGAGCGGCTTTTTGGCGCGGAGCACCTCGCCGACCAGCTTAAACTCAAAGCTATCGCGGATCTCGCAGCAGAGGGTGGGGTCGTAGGGTCGATCATCGCCCCAGCGTTTGGGGTTGACATCCGGGCCGCCGGGAATAGCGATACCGTCGGCGATATCGACGTAATGGCGGATGACCTCAATGTCCTCGGTGATGGACATCTGCAGCGGCAGGCCGCCGGCGGCAAGGATGGCATCGACAAAGACACTTGCGATTTCCTCGTTGGGGGAGAGCGTCTCGCTTAAAAACGGCTTCGCCTCTTCCCAGCGCGGCGCGACGAGGATGAGCGGGCGGTCGGCGGGATCGACGTCGACGTGCGGGGTGTAGGACGATGAGGTGCGGGTTCCGATCATGGTTGCGGCTTTCGAATCCGGGTGGACATGGCACAGGGGTGGCGCGGGGCAAACGTTACTGATGAATTTGCCCGCGTGGCAATTGGGTTGGCTCTGTTAGACCAGGATTGACATACATGTGTCCCCACGGTGCCATATCTTTGACCCCGTAGACCGCGATGATGGG
>NZ_JADMWW010000031.1 GCF_015548375.1 Collinsella aerofaciens | reverse complement strand
GTATTACGAGCTCCTGTGCGAATTGGAGAGAGCGCTCCCGCAAACTGCCTCTTGACAACTTATAGGAGCGTCGGTTTTATTGAGGCAAATATGTTGGGTGCTCGGCATTTCCAAAAAAGTCTACTCACTTAGCCAGCGTGCAGCCAAATGATTATCTAATCCCCGTCCCTGAAAAATCAATTTGCGGGCAGAAGGGCAAAAATAGTCAAAAAAGGCCCCGTCCAAAATTAGCTACCCCTTGCGCCGTTATTCCCCGGGGCGAATATTCGCGTAGAACTCCGCCCCACCATCGAGCCGCAGGATGCCCACGCGACCGAACTCGGAGCCGGTGGCGGCGGCGCAGTCGATATCGATACGATCGGGCACACCGGCAGTGTCCTCGCCGCCCAAGCGCACGATCTGCCCGCGTCCCGATTCCTCATCGAGCCCCGCCAGACCACCGACCTCGCAATAGCGCCCAAGCGATACCGTGGGCGTGTGGCCGCTCACCACGACCGGGCCCTTACCCTCGGTAGAAAGCAGCCCCGTCGGGGCATCCCAATAGCCGTGACGAATCCACAGCAGGTCATCGGACGACTGTACCGCGAGCATCTGCTGCAGCAGCTCGCGATCGGCACCCACCGCTCCAACGCCATCGGCACAATCGACGCCATGCTCAAGCAAAAACGCGCGCGCCGCCTTCATCTCGATTCCAGCATGTACCAGCAGATACGGGCGCTCCTCGGTCTCGACCACCGCGTAGAGCGGCAGCGCGGCCATCCATCGCACGAGCTCCTCATATGCCTCAAATTCCATGTCGTTGAGCTGCTCGCGCGTCGTCCAGCCACCGTTGATATCCCAGGTCTCGGCATCGAGCGGATCCTGACCAATGATGGCATCGAGCATGATCTGCTCGTGATTACCCTTGAGCACGTGGGCGTTGGGCAGCGAGCGCACGAGCTTAATAACGCCGACCGGATCGGGCCCGCGATCGATCATGTCGCCCAGCACGTACAGCATGTCGTCGGACGTCAACGAGATCTTAGACAGGGCCTCGTCAAGCGCACGCACGTGCCCGTGAGCATCAGATGTCACATAGATCGCCATGGTACGCCTCTCCTTGCATTGCGGCCGAAGCCCGGTGCCGCAACTAAAACTTCAAGTTGAACTTAAACGTTACCCATTGTACTCCGTTGCAATAAAGCTGGAAAGGGTTTCCGAGCAGAGGCAAAGACGGCAGCCGTCTATGACGATATCGCGCACGCCCGCAATCCAACCCCATAAACCCACCATCTTTGGGTACAAATAACCGCAGACAACTGACCGTGCCACGCCAACCACCCAGGAGCGGACACCATCCATGAACCAGATCCTTCTTTTTATCGGCCTCGTCATCATTTTGTGCCTGACCATCAAACCCGTCGGCAAAAAGCTCCCCTTCCCCACCCTGCTCATCTTTATCGCGCTCGGCATGCTGTTGGGCGTCAACGGCCCGGCGCATATCGACTTTGGCGACTACGGACTCACCGAAACCGTCTGCAGCACGGCGCTGCTGTTCATCATGTTCTACGGCGGCTTTAACACCAACATCGACCGCGCCAAGCCCGTCGCCGTGCCCGCGGTGCTGCTGAGCACGCTCGGCGTCGTCATCACCGCGGGCATCACCGGCGTGTTCGCCCGCTTTGTGCTGGGCTTCGACTGGATCGGCGGCCTGCTGCTGGGATCAGTCGTGGCATCCACCGACGCGGCCAGCGTCTTTAGCGTTCTGCGCGAGCACAGCCTTTCGCTGAGGGGCGGCACCGACTCGCTGCTCGAGGTCGAATCGGGCTCCAACGATCCCGTCGCCTATATGCTCACCGCCGTGCTCGCCACACTCGCGGCCGGCGGCGACATCAACATTCCCGCACTGCTGGCCAAGCAGATTATCTTGGGCGTGGGCCTGGGCCTCGCCATCGGCTGGGCGGCGGGCCGCCTGATTGAACGCGCGCACGCAACGGCCGAGGGCGCGCAGACCATCTTTTTGTTCGCCGTGGCGATCGTTGCCTACGCGCTACCAAGCTATCTGGGCGGCAACGGCTTTTTGGCTGTATACCTGGCCGGCATTGTGCTGGGTGCCAGCGACATCACCGGCAAGGTCGAGATGGCGCACTTCTTTGACACCCTCACCGAGATGGCAGAGATGACAATCTTCTTCTTGCTCGGCCTGCTCGTAACGCCCGCGCGCCTGCCGCAGATGCTGCTGCCGGGCTTGGCGCTCATGGCGTTTATGCTCTTCGTGAGCCGTCCCATCGCCGTCGGCGTGCTCCTGGCGTCCTTTAAGACAAACCCCCGCCAGGTCGCACTCGTAAGCTGGGCGGGCCTGCGCGGAGCAGCTTCGGTCGTCTTTAGTCTCTTTGCCGTGGTTGCCGGCGTTCCTGGCGGACACGACCTATTTGACCTGGTGTTTGTGATTGCCGTGTCGAGCATTGTGGTGCAGGGCTCGCTGCTGCCGGCGGTGGCGAAGAAGCTCGATATGATCGATGCGACCGGCGACGTGCGCCGCACCTTTAATGACTACCGTGACGAGGACGGCATGTCGTTTGTAAAGCTCAAGGTGGGCGCTGGACATCCGTTTGCCGGACGCTCGCTCGCGGACATTGGCAGCGCCACAGATATGCTCGTGGTCCTGGTGCTGCGCGACGGGGCGCACCCGGTGCTGCCCAACGGCGATACCGTGATTGAGGAAGGCGACCTATTGGTGATGGCTGCCCCGACGTTTGAAGAGCGTGCCGAGGTTACGCTGCGCGAGGTCACCGTGACTCCCCACGGTCGCCTGGCCGGCCAGCGCCTGCGCGACGTTCCGCAAGGCAAGCACCCGTTTATCGTCGTGATGCTCAAGCGCGACGGCCAGACGATCATTCCCGACGGCAATACCCTCATATATGCCGGCGACGAAGCCGTCATCGCCACACTCGCATCGTAGTGACTAGGAGGTAGCTAATTTAGGACGAAGAGATCAAGCGCCTAGAGAACCTCATGTCTTCGCTCGCAGATTTGGATTTGCCTGAGGAGTAAGGTCACCCCTCCCCCATGTAACCATCCTGTAAATCATAGCGGCGCAGTCGAGTTTTACCGTGATACGGTCGCGCCTGGCGCTCCACTGTGCTAAAGTATCCCGAACGTTCAAACGACTACGAGGGGGAACTAGAAGATGGCACGTGTGCACAACTTCTCAGCTGGCCCGGCCGCGCTGCCCGCAAGCGTGCTCGCCGAGATCGCCGACGAGATGATGGACTACCGCGGTTGCGGCATGTCCGTGCTCGAGATGAGCCATCGATCTAGCATGTACCAGCAGATCATCGACGACGCCGAGGCAACCCTGCGCCGTCTGCTGAGCATCCCCGACAACTACCGTGTCCTGTTTTTGCAGGGCGGCGCCACGCTGCAGTTTGCGGGCATCCCCATGAACCTCATGCGCCGCGGCCGCGCCGGCTACGTCGTGACCGGTAACTTTGCCAACAAGGCGTACAAGGAGGCCGCCAAGTACGGCGAGGCCGTGCTGCTCGCGAGCTCCGAGGACACCAATTTCGACCGCATACCCACCATGGCCGACGTCAACGCGCGCATTGCCGCCGAGGCCGCGGGCGACGGGCTCGACTACGTCTACATCTGCCAGAACAACACCATCTTTGGCACCATGTACCACGAGCTGCCCGCTTGCGGCGACGTACCGCTGGTCGCCGATGTCTCGAGCTGCTTTTTGTCGCAGCCGCTCGACGTCGAGCGCTACGGACTCATCTACGCCGGCGCGCAGAAAAACGCCGGCGCCGCGGGCGTCACCGTGGTTATCGTGCGCGACGGCCTGATCGCTGACGGTCCGGCCTTTGCGCAGACGCCGCAGTACCTGGACCTTAAGACCCAGGCCGCCAAGGGCTCCATGCTCAACACGCCCAACACCTTTGGCATCTACGTGTGCGGCAAGGTGTTCCGTTGGGTGGAGCAGACCGGCGGACTTGCCGCCATGGCCGAGCGCAACTGGGCCAAGGCCAACCTGCTCTACGACTTGCTCGAGAACAGCAAACTATTCCACGGCACCGCGCAGACAGACAGTCGCTCCATCGCCAACGTCACGTTCCGCACCGGCGACGCCGACCTCGACGCCGCCTTTGTTGCGGGCGCGGCAGAGCACCAGATCCAAAACGTCAAGGGCCATCGCCTCGTCGGCGGCATGCGCGCCAGCGTGTACAACGCAGTCACCATGGAGGACGTACAGGCGCTGGCCACGTACATGAAGTACTTCGAAGCGCAGCATAGTTTGAGTCCGCGATCTAACTAGCCCGCAACACGCGGGCCGACCAGCCACTTCAAACCACTTGTTTTAGACAAACCTGCTAAGGAGTTTTCCATGCGCAAGATTAAAACCATCGATGACATTACCAAGGACGGCAAAGTCGAGTTTGGCGAGGGCTACGAATTTGTGAGCACCGCCGAAGAGGCCGACGCGATCCTGATGCGCTCGACCGACCTGCACGGCTACGAGCTGCCCGAGGGCATCCGCGCCATCGCCCGCTGCGGTGCCGGCGTCAACAACATCCCCGTCGAGGAGTACGCCAAGAAGGGCGTCGTCGTCTTTAACTCCCCCGGCGCCAACAGCAACGCCGTCAAGGAGCTCGTCCTAGGCATGCTGGTGCTCTCGAGCCGCGGCGTGGTGCAATCGATGAACTGGGTGCGCGACAACGCCGACGACCCCGAGATCCAGGTCGATGCCGAAAAGGCCAAGAAGGCCTTTGTGGGCCGCGAGCTCAAGGGCAAGCGCATCGGTGTCATCGGCCTGGGCAACGTGGGCTCCAAGGTCGCCAACGCCTGCGTCGATCTGGGCATGGACGTCTATGGCTACGATCCGTTCATTTCCGTTGAGCACGCGTGGGTGCTGAGCCGCGAGGTGCAGCGCGTGGGCACGCTCGAGGATCTCTGCCGCGGCTGCGACTACCTCACCGTGCACGTGCCCAGCAAGGCCGACACCATCGGCATGATCAGCACCGAGCAGATTAACCTGCTGGCACCGGACGCCGTGCTCATCAACTACGCACGCGAGACCATCATTGACGAGGACGCCGTCGACGCCGCCCTGCGTGCAGGCAAGCTCAGCTGGTTTAGCTGCGACTTTGCCACTCCCAAGACCGTCAAGATGCCCAATACGTTTATCACCACGCACTCGGGCGCCGGCACCGGCGAGGCCGAGGCCAACTGCGCAGACATGGCCATCAGCGAGCTCAAGGATTACCTGGAGAACGGCAACATCGCACATAGCGTCAACTACCCCGCCTGCAGCATGGGCAAGGCGCGCGCCGCAAGCCGCATCGCCTGCCTGCACGCCAACGTGCCCAACATGATCGGCCAGATCACGGCCATTCTCGCCAAGGACAACGCCAACGTGCAGCGTATGACCAACGAGTCCGCTGGCGAGAACGCCTACACCATGTTCGACACCGACGAGCACCTGGACAGCAGCACCATCGAGGCGCTCAAGCAGATTCCGTCGATGTATCGCGTGCGCGTAATCAAATAGCGCCGGCTGATCTGACGGGCAGTTCCCCATGTGGCCTGCCCGTCACTGACATTGAATGCCCGCGGGGGCGCCTTTCGCACGAGAGGCGCCCCCGTTTTTGTGAGCACTCCATTAAATGCACCGAGCCGCTTCTTGGCATACAATCTGTATGTTTACCTAACTATCTGTGAGGTGCCTATGGTTGATACAGATTTTGCCTGGTGGCTTACGCAAGGGCTCGTGCGGATCGACAGTTCCGACCCAGGTGCGTATGAGGGCGAGATTGAACGCTATATCAAAGCGTTGGTTGAGGAACGGTTGGCGCAGCTGAGCCATCCGGTACTCGATGCCGTGCAGGTTGAGGAACTCGAGGTGCTGCCCGGGCGCCGCAACCTTATGGTCACCGTGCCGGGACTGAGCGACGAGCCACGGCTCGTCTATATCTGCCATATGGATACCGTTACGCTGGGCGATGGCTGGGACGCGGACATTCCGCCGCTCGGAGCGATCGTGCGCAACGATAAACTCTATGGCCGCGGTGCCTGCGATATGAAGGGTGGCCTGGCCTGCGCCATTGCCGCACTGGTCCATACGCTCGAGCGCGTGGCGGCAGAAGGCAAGCTGCCCCGCCGTGGCTTCTCACTCATTTGCTCGGTCGACGAGGAGGACTTTATGCGCGGCTCAGAGGCCACGATCGATGCTGGCTGGGTCGGCTCGCGTGAATGGGTGCTGGACACCGAGCCCACCGACGGACAGATCCAGGTGGCGCACAAGGGGCGTACGTGGTTCGAGATTGAAATGACTGGCGTGACGGCGCATGCGAGCCAGCCCTGGAAGGGCGCGGATGCCGTCGCTGCCATGGCCGAGGTCGTGTGTTCGCTCCGTCGCGCGTTTATGGCGCTGCCCGCGCACGATGAGCTGGGGCCTTCGACCATCACGTTTGGCCAAATCGAGGGCGGATATCGCCCCTATGTCGTGCCCGACCGCGCCAAAGTCTGGGTCGACATGCGTCTGACGCCTCCGACCGATACGGCCGCCGCGAAGCGCATGGTAGAGCTGGCCATCGCCGGCGCCGAAGCCGCGGTCCCCGGTTGCCATGGCAGCTACACCGTGACGGGCGACCGCCCCGCCATCGAGCGCGACCCGAACTCTCCCCTTCTAGCAGCGCTCAAGCGTGCCGCCGATGACGTGACGGACGCGGACACGACCGTAGGCTTCTTTACCGGCTACACCGACACCGCCGTCATTGCCGGCAAGACAGGTAACCGCAATTGCATGAGCTACGGTCCCGGGTCGCTCGCGCTCGCGCACAAGCCCAACGAATATGTGCCCCACGCCGATATCGTTCGTTGTCAGCAGGTGCTAATCGCGCTCGCCGATAACGTGCTCTGGGACGCGAGCGGCCAAGTTGGGGCATAATAAGCCGCGAACAAACCGACTCGTGCGTTAGGACCGCCCATGAAAGCACTTCCGTTTCCCTGCATCCGCCCGGCTCAGGACCGCGTGCTCGAGGCGCTGCCTGCAATGGGCAGCATCCTGAGCGGCAACGATGCTCTGCGCGGAGCCCTTGCCGATGGTCTGATGCTCAAGGACCCGGGTGCGGCGTATTACGTGTACGAATGCTCGGGCGAGCCGGGACGTGTGACGGGTGTCGTGGCGATCTGCCCGGTTGGTGCGCTGGCGGGCGGCGACGCGGTTGCCGCCGATACGACCGCCGCTGCGCGCGCAATCGCCGACCTCAAGGTACAGCCCCGTCCCGTAACGCTTGTCTACGAAGCCTCTCCCGTCATGGATATCATCCTCGGCGCCGCAAAAGAGGGCGCTTCACTCTATGCCGTCACCGACCCCGCCGGCATTACGCACCGCGTGTGGGAGGTCAAGCGCGAGGACGCCGTCGGGGCCATCCGCGCCATGCTCGACCAGGCGCCGGAGCCGGCACTGGCCGACGACCCTGCCTACGCTGTCGCACTAGTCGAGGCATCACAGCTCCTGGCCGACGATGCACGTGCCGCCGGCACCTACACGGGCAAAGAGCCGTTCAACTTTGCCGTAGCTGCGCTCTTCCCCGCCGCGCAGGTCAGCGGCGGCGCGGCGCAGGTTCCGACGGGTCTGCTCACGCACCAGGTCGCGCGGTTCTAGCAAGACCAGACCGTCCAGCACAAAAATCGGCAGCCCAACAAACAGGGGGCGGAGATGCAGCAGGTACATGCATCTCCGCCCCTTTTGCGTCGAGAAGTTATGCCGACGACCCGTGCCGCCGCGCTCGCGTTATCCGCGCTGCGGACCCGCAGTAGCCACGAGCGGTTCAAGCCCCAGCTCGCGCGCGTAGTCTTCCTGCGTAAAGACTTCGACCAGTTCAAACGTATCGGCCGCATCGTCAAACGCAAAATGCAGCACTGAGCAGTTGCCCGGCACGCGTTCGCGCTCGTCGGCCGCCGCGCCCCGCACGTGGTCCAAAAACTCCTTGATAGCCGAACCGTGGCTCACCGCGAGCACGCACTCGTGGTCCGGACGTCGCATAAGATCGGTTATCGTCGCCGCCATGCGCTCGCGCACCTGCATCTGGCCCTCGCCGCCAAACTGACGATAGAAATCTCGCCACGGGCGCTCGGGCATAAGCATCACGCGCTCGGCCTCAAAGTCGCCAAAGAACCACTCACGCAGACCGTCCAGGCGCTCGTACGCCAAGCCCGGCCACAGGTTGGCGATAGTCTGCTCGGTGCGATGAAGTGTGGAGGTGTAGGCATGATCGGGTTCAATGCCGCGCGCACGTAAGAACATGCCGGCACGCGCCGCCTGGTCGCATCCCAGCTGCGTGAGCGGCGAGTCACTCCAACCCTGAATAATGCGCTTAAGGTTGAATATTGTCTGCCCATGACGAACCAGATACAGGTCTTTATTCATAGGGGTCCTTTCGTTCGTTACCAATCAAGGAGCGAAAACGCACCGTCGCAATAGCCAAAATGAAGCACGGCACCGTTGTCGGGTAGCTCTCCCCTGCCAGTCACATACTCAAGAAACTCCTGGCAGGAAGAGCCGTGGGAGACTGCCAGCACACAGTCGTGCTGCGGCCTGGCCATGATGTGGGACAGCGCCGCGACCATGCGCGACTGGAGCTCGCCTTCAGACTCGCCACCAAAGGCCACCGGATAATCACCCCAGGGCTGCGGCGGCATCTCGCGATTTGATGTACCCTCCAGCGAGCCCAAATGCCACTCGCGCAGGTCATCGACCAGCTCTATCGAGCGGCCCTCACCAGCAATTAGCTCAGCCGTATGCCGCGCCCGGCCCAACGGCGAGGAATACACACGGTCAAAGGTCACGCCACGCGCCTCAAACGCCGCGCGCGTCGCCAGCGCCTGCTCGCGCCCGCGCGCCGTAAGCGGCGAATCGTGCCCACCCTGCAAAATGTTCTGCACATTGAGCTCAGTCTGCCCATGCCGCACCAAATACAAATCTGCCACACGTCCTCCCCTCGCACCACCGCAAAGGGGACAGGTACCTTTGTGGTGGTTTACCGCCGGATCACACCGCGGTGACGCTCAGCTACACCAGTACGTCGGCAAGCGGGCGCTTGGGTACGTGGTGCACCTGCGCCTCGTCGCGCCAGTAATTAATTGAGCCGTCGGGGTTGGAATCGATCGCATCGATCACCTGCGTCTCGGCCGGAACGCCAAACGCCATGATCAGCTTGAGCTCATACTTGTCGCTATCGAGCCCCATGGCATCGATCGCGTGGGGCGTAAAGGCCTTGAACATGCAGGCAGCCACCTCGGGCGTGGCGCTGCGGGCGGCGAGCATCATCGTCTGCGCGGCAATGCCCGTGTCGACCTCAGTAATAGGAGCGGCGGGCTTACCCGGAACGGCGCGCTCGGCAAGAATCGCGATGTAGCCGGTCGGGCGCTCGCCCTCATCGGGACCCGGCCAATCCTTGAGCGCACCGGCCCATGCAAGCTCGTCAAATACACGCGCGCAGTCCTCTGCACCGCTTACCACATGAAAACGCAGACGCTGAGCATTGGCACCACAGGGAGTCAGGTGCGCCAGCTCCGCCAGCTCAAGCAAAAGCTCACGCGGCACGCGCATGGACTCGTCAAAGCGACGGCACGTGCGGGCGCAGCGAACCAACGCATCAAACGCGTCCAAGCCGAGCTTTTCGCAACCCTGCTTTGCCATCGACTCAGCGCTTACCGGCGCTGCGGGAACTGCTTCGTTCATAGGGACCCCCAATTTCGGGCAATTGTTCTCAGGAAAATCTAACCTAAAACGTAGGCAATAACGAACAGGGCTGCAATGTTCTACACCTGTTGAATAGAAAATCGCGACGTGGGGAACAACGGAAACAATTCGGGGCCTTTGGGTTACGTTTCGCCCTCCCCGACCCATACGCCAGCGCCTTTAGGCGATACTGGTTGTAACGATCAAGGCTTACGCCGCACGGAAAGGAGACATTATGGGCATCTTTAAGAACGATGACCAAAAATCGAGCCAGTTTGGATTTGACGAGAAAAGCATGGCAGGCAAGGCCGTCAAGGCCGTGCGCTGGATTTACGCCATCACGGGCGTCTTGGCGCTCGTCGCCGGCATCGCACTGCTGTTTGCGCCCGCCAAGTCCCTCGTCTTCCTAACGACCGTCTTGGGCTTCTACTTTGTGATCACGGCCGCGATCAGGCTGTTTACCGCTGTTTTCGAGCCACTGCTGCCCACCGGCTGGCGCGTGACGAGCATCATCTCCAACCTACTCATTATCTTGGGCGGCGTCATAATCCTGCGCAACCAGGCCTTCTCGACCGCGACGCTCACCACGATGGTGGTTATCGTGGCCGGCTTTGGCTGGATCGTCGAAGGTGTCATGTCCATTCTGGAGTCCGAGCTTTCGTCCAACCGTGCCCTTGCCATCCTGAGCGGCGCGCTCTCCATCATCGCCGGCATGTTCGTGTTTATCTATCCGCTGTGGTCGGCCAAGATGCTCGTCATCTTTAGCGGCGCCGCACTGCTGGTGTTTGGCGTAACGCTGATTGTTCGCGCTATTCAATTTGGCAAACTGGTGCACTAGATGCCGCGAACGCTCTTTATTGATGCAGACGCCTGCCCGGTCACGCGCGAGTCGATTGACTGCGCGCGGCGGGCGGGCGTCGCCGTCGTTATCGCCGGCAACAGCACACAGAACCTGGAACGCCACATTCGCCGCGACGATCCGCGCGACGTCGAGCATGCGCGACGCGGATTTTGGGTCACGACGCTCGATGTGAGCGTGGGCGCCGACAGCGCCGACTTTGCCATTGTCGAACGCCTGCAGGCGGGCGATGTAGTCGTGACGCAGGACATTGGCTTGGCGAGCATGGTGCTCGGGCGCGATGCCGCCGCCATCGGCGTGCGCGGGCGCGTCTACGATAAGGCGACCATCGACATGCAACTGTTTATTCGCCACGAGGAAAAGAAGGTGCGCCGCGCCGGCGGTCGCACTCGCGGTCCGGCGGCATTTACCAGCGAAGACCGGGCCCGCTTTAAGCGCAACCTCACCGAGCTGCTGCGCTAACCAAGGTAGATTTTCGGGACATGCCCGGAAATCTACCTTTTTGTTTTGCGCGGTGTGAGCGCTCGGAATCCATGGCTCAACAAAAAACGGGCTTCAAAATGCCATGCGTCGCCGCATTGCGCAGGCGCCGAGCATGGCTATTTGAAGCCCATTTTTTAGGCCTACTTAGAGGCCGAAGGCGGATAGGATAAGGCCCCAGCCGGCGCCGATGACGTACATCATGACCAGGAACACGGCGTTTTCACGAGCGCTGCGGTTGGTGCGGAACAGGACAAGATAGCCCACGCCGGCGGAAATGAGCGTGCCGGCGAGCATCGGCGCCAGCTGTAGCGCGCCCTCCAGGTACAGCTGCGTAATGACCACGCTGGCCGAGCAGTTGGGGATCAGGCCGACGAGTGCCGAGCCCAAGACGGCGAGCGTCTCGTTGCCACGCAGGAACTGCTCGATCGCGGACTCGCCGAAGGTCTCGAGCACGGCGACCAGAATCAGCGTCACCAGAAAAATGAATACCGATACCTGCACGGTGTGCGAGATGGCGCTGCGAATAATCGACAGGAGGGGCGCGCTCTCGTGAGAGTGGGAGTGACCGTGGCCATCATGGTGTTCATGCTCGCCCCCATGACCGTGATCGTGTCCATGTCCGTGTTCGTACTCGTCCTCGTCTTCATCGCAACCGCAATGGTCGCGCTCGCACAACTCGTGGATGTGGTCGGCGCTCACGCCCGCCTCGGCCACTTCATCAATGATGTCGCCCCCGGTATGGTCGTCGTGCGCGCAGTTCACATGAGCCGGATTGGCAGCGGTCCCCAGCACGGTACGGCGAATCGCCGCATGCGCGCGGGCATTACGACGAAGGCCGCGGATAGCCGCGTCCACGATAAAGCCCGTGACCAGCGCGATCAATGCCTTCGAAGCCAAAAGCATCGCCATGGTCTGCACGGGCACCTGCTCGGCGAGCAACAGCGGCAGCATCTCATCGGAGGTCGAAAGGAACACGGCGACCAGCGTGCCCAGCGTCACGACACGGCCGGCGTACAGCGTTGCTGCCATGGCCGAAAATCCGCACTGCGGCACAATGCCCAGCAGCGAGCCAGCCACGGGACCCGCAGCGCCGGCGCGCTTGATAGCGCCGTTGACGCGGTCGCCCGCAACGTGCTCAAGTGTCTCGAGAGCAAGATACGTCACCAACAAAAACGGCGCCAGCGAGAGCGTGTCCTTGCCGGCGTCGAGCAGAATATCAATCAGCAAATCCATGACGGATGGAACCTTTCATGTCTTTCGGCAGCATTGTAAAAGTCCTAGCGGTCAACTAGGGTATTGTAGTTGTCCTAGGCGCGATGCCAATAGTTGCCCATGGTAAACTATCATCTCGCCATAACTCAATGCCACCGAGCCGCGCGACACGGCCCGTCCAAGGAGCAGTTATATGAACGTTTCACAAGCACTCGAATACGAGCGCCAGCCGTTTATTCCCATGTTTATCTATGGCGATCACGGCGCCATGGAGTCCGAGCGCCAGAAGGGCGAGGAGGCCCTTAAGGTGCTCGAAACCGAGTACTTTACCGCCGAGGGCGACCCCAGCTTCGACTTTGCCACCGTGCGCGACCTGGCTGACCGCAACCGCGACCTGTGCGACCAGATTGGCGAGGCGCGCCTGCGCAACGTGACGCCCGCGACGCTTTCGCGCGGCCTGTCCGATGCCGACACCTGCGCCGCCATCGGCAAGATGCAAAAGCGCACCGCCGCGTCCGTTATGCGCGAAATCCGCGGCGACCGCGACGCGCTCGGCGTGGCCTACGCCCGCAAGCCCATCCAGGGCACCGTGCTCGGTATCGACATCGAGACCACCGGCCGTGCACCCGAGCGCGGCTATATCATCAACGTGGGCTGGGAGATCATGGAGCTCACCAGCGACGCCGTCCCGCATGACGCCGAGGCACACTACTGCGGCCTGCCCGACATCTACCGCGGCGAGGATGTGCCGCTATCGAACATCCATCACATTACCTGGGACGACATCGACGGCAAAAAACCATTCCGCGAGAACAAGGAACTGCAGAAGCAGCTGCTCAAACTTATGAAGAAGTACCCGTACATGGCGCATAACGCCGCGTTCGAAGACAGTTGGTTCAAGATCCACCTGGACGGTTACGCCGAGGCACGCCGCGCCGGCAAGATCATCGTCATCGACTCGCGCCAGATCTGCCGCAGCCTGGATGCCGACGTCCGCTCGCTCCCCCGCGAGTCCGCGCCCGCCGCGCTCGAGAACTGGGCGCGCCGCCGTGGCACCCTCGCCGCCGACGCCAACGAGCAGCACCTGGGCCTCGACGACACCGACCTCATGCTCCGCACGGTTCAGGCCGAGTTCAACCTCAAGAACCTATTCGCGAAATAACCGATCCATCTGCGGGAGCGCCTGCCAGGCACAGCGCAATCCGTCTGGGCACACCGACACGCAGTAAACTAGGGCGCAGCCTTATGGCTGCACCCTAGTTTTCATCAAAACGAGCAAATACGCGTGCTTCACATAGTCGGCAGGTTGGCCCACCTACATTTTTCGAGTTGTTCGGCCAGCTGAACCACTAGTCAAGGCCCCTTGAACCGCAATCGAAGCTAAAATCGCCTTAATTTCGCAACCAAGCCCCATAAATCTACCTGAATCAATTCGAATAGGACGTTGCGATCGCACCATTTGTATAGGATAAGGCCGAATAACTCAAATTATGTTGGTGAGGCATCTGAGCGGTCGGCAAAAACGCTTAGAAGCTACGAATCCGCAACTAAAGTTCATCAAAAAGGGGCAGCCGGCAGAAACCTCCCCAGCCAAAGCTGCTCCCTCAATACGACAGCTCAAAAACCCACCGTTCGCAGAAGATAAGCTGCGCCCCAATACCGTTGCCCGAAGTTTCGGGCGTATGCGGCGTCCGCTATGCCATCATGCGCGTATGGGAATCATTCTGTCACATACCACGGCACGCGCTGTATACCAAACAGCCAACTCGCTCGCAAGCTACGCGACCGGTCCCATACCTATGGAAAAGATCAGGGTGTCTGCGCCGACCACGTCCGACCTGGAAGCGGCACGAGCATGGCTCAACAGAAAGAATGTCGATTCTGAACGTATCCATGTGCTGACGTTTTCCAATAATGCCAAAAGGCACCGCAAGGGCTGCATCTGCCACTGCACGCGCTATACGTTTGATGCAGAAAGCTACCTAGAACTCGAGCCGAACGTCTACATCGTCGATATCAAGCTGTGCGCGTTAGAAGCAACAGCCGACCTCAATCTTTCGGAGCTCGTTGAGTATTACTTTGAAATCTGCGGCTCCTACGC
The DNA here is from genome assembly GCF_015548375.1 of Collinsella aerofaciens. Classification (GTDB taxonomy): domain Bacteria; phylum Actinomycetota; class Coriobacteriia; order Coriobacteriales; family Coriobacteriaceae; genus Collinsella; species Collinsella aerofaciens_AB. The sequence continues at coordinate 4,788 of NZ_JADMWW010000031.1, read as the reverse complement.
GCTTGGAACGTCCGACGAAACTCAATATCGCGAGCGCCCAGCCCTAACCAGCGTTGAAGAGCTCAGAGCCTTCTTTTCAGAGGCACCGGGGTATCGTGGATCTAATAAAGCACTTAAGGCACTTTCTTATGTACACGAAGGCTGTCGCTCCCCACTCGAAACGGCGTTTGTCATGATGCTGACAATGCCCAAGTCAATGGGTGGCTTAGCCATACGCGCTATCAAAACGGATTATCCGATCCCAGTCCCCAAAAGATACGCCGCCCTAACGCGACGGACGGTTTTCTACCTCGACGCGCTGCTCGAAAATTCGATGACCGATATCGAATACAACGGCTTTTACCACGACGAACCCGAGCAGCAATCAATTGACGAGGAGCGCCGAAACACGCTGCGAAACATGGGATATGCCGTTATCACGGTTAATCGTCATTCGTTTTTCAAGCAGTCCGCTTTTAAACGGGTTATGGAAGCGATTCGCATTCGCGAGAAGATATGGCCCGGTCGACTCCCGGATAACTTCGCCATCCTGCAAGAAACTCTTCGTCAATTTGTCTTGCGGCGCTACTTCGAATACGGTCGCCGCGTCCTGGAGACACTCAAAGAAGAAGAGGCCGCCAAGCGCGAAATTGCAAGCCAATATCCGCAAGCTGATGACCCGAGCATCAACGATGTGCCCGAACCCGACGACATGCAACACGTCGGGGCCCTTGCTGAGGAAATCAATGGGGCTTGGGAATGCGACATGTTCGCAAAAATCGATGAAAACCGCACGGAAGACGACACGATTATTGATCTAATTGAGAATTCGCTCTTCTAAAGGCGATCTCTGCGGATGTCCACCTACATTTTTCGACTTATTCGGCCACCGATGTGCCAGATTGGCTGCAGCAATGCTCAATATAACTTTAGATAAAACTGATTCTGCAGAAACTCCCGTAGAGGAAGAACTGATTCTCGCGGTATTTGACACGATAAAGTACAAATATGAACAGTTCTAATGCTTCTCAAGGTGGCTTTCTTAGCATGCTAGCCGAACATCTCGAAATATGTTGGCGAGCATTGCGTCGATGTCTCCCAACCCACAGAAAATCGCAGAAGCGGCAAGCAGCCATCGAAATTAACGCAAATTGTATTGACATATGAACATACACTCATATAATCGAAAGCAAGTTATATGAGCGCATGTTCATATGAAAGGATATTGCAATGAGCACCCGCGTTGATGAAACGAAACCCGACATCGAGGCCACCGAACCCGCGATCCCCACCACCTGCTCGCCCGAGGACCTTCCCGACGAGGAGCTGCTGTACGACCTTGCCGACCTGTTCAAGGTCTTCAGCGACACCACGCGCATCAAGATCCTCTACGCCCTCATGGGCCGCGAGCTCTGCGTGGCCGACATCGCCGAGGCGACCGCGACCTCGCAGTCCGCGGTGTCGCACCAGCTGCGCACGCTCAAGCAGTCGCACCTGGTTAAATTCCGACGCGACGGGCGCAATATCCTCTACTCGCTTGCCGACGACCATGTCTACACCATGCTCAACCAAGGCATGAGCCACATCTGCGAATAGCGACCAACCACGGTACCAACGCGGCCTGCACCCAAGCCGCAAAAACAGAGAAAGGAACCCACCATGAAAAAGCAGTTCAAGCTCGACGAGATCGACTGCGCCAACTGCGCGCGCAAGCTTCAGGACGAGCTGGCTAAGCTCGAGGGCGTCAAGTCCGTTTCGGTCAACTTTATGACTCAGAAGTTGACGCTCGAGGCCGACGACGCCGAGTTCGACGAGGTCCTCGACCGCGTCGTGGAGTTTACCACCGACGCCGAGCCGGACTGCGAGATCATTCTCTAGTCTGCGTATACGCTGACCCGCAAGGCCGCGCTTGCCGCGGCCTTTGCTCGCGAAATTATATGAGCGAGTGTTCATACATTCAAATGGGAGGTTTGAATCATGGCAGCCGCCGATCCCACAAAGAAAAAGAAGAAGCGCAAGAAGAAAGAGTCACTTGAGCACAAGCGAAATCGAATCCTGCTAGCACTGGGTATTTTTGCCGTTGTTTATGCCCTCGACGAGCTCGGCGCCCTCACTATCGCATTTGGGGAGCCCGGCAACGTCTACGCCAGCTTCGCACTGTTCCTCGTGCCGTTTTTGATTGCCGGCTACGACGTGCTCCAGAAGGCATTCAACAACATCCGCCGCGGCAAGGCCTTCGACGAGAGTTTCCTTATGGCAGTCGCAACCATCGGCGCGTTTGCCATGGTGCTCTTCCCCGATACCGACCCGCACATGGCCGAAGGCGCCGCCGTCATGCTGTTCTACCAGGTCGGCGAGCTGTTCCAGGCATACGCCGTGGGCAAGAGCCGCAAGTCGATCAGCGCCATGATGGACATCGCGCCCGACTACGCCAACGTCGAGCAACCCGACGGCACGCTCGAGCAGGTCTTCCCCGATGACATCGCCGTCGGCACCGTGATTGTGGTCAAGCCCGGCGAGCGCGTGCCTATCGACGGCGTCATCGTCGAGGGCGAAACCCAGCTCGACACCGCCGCACTCACGGGCGAGTCAGTTCCCCGCCCCGCCAAGTCCGGCGACGACATCATCAGCGGCTGCATCAACATGACGGGTCTCATCCACGTGCGCACCACCAAACCCTTTGGCGAGTCCACCGTCGCGCGCGTCCTAGAGCTCGTGGAGAATGCCAGCGAAAAGAAGGCGCGCACCGAGAACTTCATCACGCGCTTCGCCCGCGTCTACACGCCCGCCGTCACCGGCGCTGCCGCGGTGCTCGCGCTTGGCGGCGGCTTGGTCACCGGCGCCTGGTCCGACTGGATCCTGCGCGGCCTGACCTTCCTGGTCGTCAGCTGCCCGTGCGCATTGGTGATCAGCGTGCCGCTCAGTTTCTTTGGCGGCATCGGCGGCGCCTCCAAGCTGGGCGTTCTCATCAAGGGTTCTAACTATCTCGAGACGCTCGCCGATGTGGACACCGTCGTCTTTGACAAGACAGGCACCCTCACCAACGGCACGTTCTCGGTGGTCGCGGTACACCCCGAGGCTGGCTACACCGAGCAGTCGTTGCTTGAAGTCGCAGCCCTTGCGGAGTCGTTCTCCGATCACCCCATCGCGCAGTCCGTGCGTGTCGCCTACCAGAGCGAGGTCGACCCCAAGCGCGTTAGCAACTCCACCAACGACGCGGGCCACGGCGTGACGGCAACCATCGACGGCAAGCACGTCGTCGTTGGCAATGCCAAGATGCTTGCTGCGGCCGGTATCGACGCTCCCAATTGCGAGGTTGTCGGCACGATCCTCCATGTGCTCGTTGACGGCGTTTACGCCGGCCACATCGTGATTGCAGACACCGTTAAGGCCGACGCCGAGCAGACGATCCGCGACCTGCACGCCGCCGGCGTCAAGCGCACCGTCATGCTCACGGGCGACCGCGAGGAGGTTGCGGCGTCTGTGGCTAAGCAGCTGGGGCTCGACGAGTTCCACGCGCAGCTGCTGCCGGGCGACAAGGTCGAGCGCGTCGAGGCATTGCTCGCGGGCGAAAGCGGCAAGGGCAAGCTCGCTTTTGTCGGCGACGGTATCAACGACGCACCCGTGCTTACCCGCGCAGACGTTGGCATCGCCATGGGCGCTATGGGCTCGGACGCCGCAATTGAGGCGGCGGACGTCGTGCTCATGGATGACAAGCCGTCCAACATCTCCCGCGCGATCCGCGTGGCGCGCAAGACCATGTCGATTGTTTGGCAGAACATCATCTTTGCGCTGGGCATTAAGTTGCTGATTCTGGTGCTTGCGGCACTGGGCATCGCCAACATGTGGCTTGCCGTGTTCGGCGACGTAGGCGTGGCGATTATCGCCATCCTGAATGCCATGCGCGCGATGGGTGTCAAGAACCTGTAGCGTTCGTGGGCTGTCCGGCCGGGACCGGGCTTGGTTTTGAAAACGTCCTCGACCAATGAAGCGCCCCCGTTCTGCTCCTTCGGAGCTACGAACGGGGGCGCTTCTGGTCTGCGGAATGTTTTCAAAACCAAGCCCGGCCCCGGCCTGCGGCGACACAGCTGGCGGTTCTTGGGCATCACTTGCTGGCAGGGTTCCTTGTCTGAGTTGGACTTAGTTGGCGGGTCTACTGGTCCCGGTCGCTGTCCCGTCTCAGCATCGATCTCAGCTTCTCGAAGCTCTCCTCGCTCAGGCAATGCTCCATGTGACAGCCCTCTTGCGAGGCAACCTCGGGCGTTACGCCTGCGTCCTCTAGCAGCCCCACGAAAAAGCAGTGACGCTCCCACATTTGGCGAGCGACCTCCAGACCACGCTCCGTCAGATGAACGTCGCGCTTGCCCATTTCGACATAGCCGCTGTTCTCCAGCGTCGCCATGGCTTTAGAGACGCTCGCCTTGGTCACGCCCAGGTATTCGGCAACGTCGATCGAGCGCACGATGCCCTGACGTTCCGATAGGACGTAGATCGATTCGAGATAGTCTTCTCCGGATTCACGTAGGGCCATGGGCCGCCTTTCGCGATGGCTTCTAGTTAGCCTTTGGATACTTTTACTTGATTTACTTTACCGCAAAAGTTACCCATGTCTTACTACGTTGTTTAAAAAGTTAACCGTGTTTCACAAAACGCACGGGACGAAAACGAAACGGGGACACGCCCCGCAAGGAGTGTCCCCAACTGCCGGCAGAGACGATATGAGCAGGACATAAAAACATTGAGAGCCCCTGCTGCATGAAAGACCGCGGATTAGGCCGACAATGGTGAGTGTCTAATTCAGCCGCGGCG
>NZ_JADMWW010000030.1 GCF_015548375.1 Collinsella aerofaciens | reverse complement strand
ACGCAAGTTGGGGCCTTTTTTCATATAGGCACACAAGGTCAAAGGCGGCACCATGATCCTCCTGGTCGACAAGATCGAAAAAAGCTTCGGCGCGCGCGTCCTCTTTAGCGGCGCATCCTTCCAGATCAACCCCGGCGAGCGCTTCGCGCTCGTGGGCCCCAACGGCGCCGGCAAAACCACCATGCTCAAGATCATCATGGGCATCGACAGCCCAGACGCCGGCCAGGTCCAGTACGCAAAGGACTGCCAGGTGGGCTACCTAGAGCAGGAAACCAATCTGGAGCAAAAGGACACCACCATCCTTGCCGAGGTCATGGCCGCCGCCAAGGAAATCCGCCGCATGGGCGAGCGCGCCAACGAGCTTCAGGCCCAGATCACCGAGCTCTCCGAGCAGGGCAAAGACGTCAACGCCCTCCTCAACGAGTACGGCCAGGTCCAGGACCGCTTTGAGCATCTGGGCGGCTACGAGCTCGAGAGCAACGCCCGCAAGATCCTGTCTGGCCTGGGTTTTAAGGTCACCGACTTTGAGCGCCCGTGTTCCGAGTTCTCTGGCGGCTGGCAGATGCGTATCGCGCTGGCAAAGCTCTTCCTGCGCCATCCCGACCTGCTGCTGCTGGACGAGCCCACCAACCACCTGGACCTCGAGAGTGTCCAATGGCTGCGCGGCTTTATCGCCAACTACGATGGCGCCGTGCTCATCGTCAGCCACGACCGCGCCTTCATGGACGCCTGCGTCGACCACGTCGCCGCGCTCGAGAACCGCCGCGTGACCACCTACACCGGCAACTATAGCAGCTACCTTAAGCAGCGTGAGGACAACCTGGAGCAAATGCGCGCCAAGCGTGCTGCCCAGGAGCGCGACATCGCCCACATGCAGGTCTTCGTCGACAAGTTCCGCTACAAGCCCACCAAGGCCGCACAGGCGCAGGAGCGCATACGCAAGATCGAGCAGATCAAAAAGGAGCTCGTTATCCTGCCCGAGGACCACAAGCACATCGACTTTAAGTTCCCCGATCCGCCACGCTCCGGCGATATGGTCGTGGGCCTGGAGAGTGTCTCCAAGTCCTACGGCGACAAGCACATCTACAGCGACATCGACCTCAAGCTCTACCGCGGTGAGCACGTTGCGCTCGTCGGTCCCAACGGTGCCGGCAAGTCTACGCTCATGAAGATCCTCGCCGGCCTGGAGCCGCCCACCACCGGCACCCGCGACCTGGGCACCAACGTGGGCGTGGCCTATTACGCCCAGCACGCGCTCGAGGGCATGACCGAGTCCAACACCGTCCTGCAAGAGATCGACACCGTTACGCCCAAGTGGACCGTGCCGCAGCAGCGCAGCCTGCTGGGCGCCTTCCTGTTTAGCGACAACGATTCCATCGAAAAGCAGGTACGCGTTCTTTCCGGCGGTGAAAAGGCGCGTCTGGCCCTGGCTAAGATGCTCGTGGCCCCCGAGGCACTCCTGTGCCTGGACGAGCCCACCAACCACCTGGACATCGACTCGGTGGACATGCTCGAGAACGCCCTGCAAAACTTCCCCGGCACCATCGTGCTGATCAGCCACGACGAGCACCTGGTGCGCGCCGTGGCCAACCGCATCATCGACATTCGTGATGGCAAGGTCACGGTCTATGACGGCGACTATGACTACTACCTCTACAAGCGCGAGGACCTCGCAGCCCGCGCCGCCGCCGAGGCAGCAGGGGAGAGCACGTCGACCGCAACCAAGGCAGCCAAGTCGACCAGTTCCACCCAGCCCAGCGTCGCCGCCCCCAAGCCGGCCGAGGGCAAAAAGACCAAGGAGCAAAAGCGCGCCGAGGCCCAGGCCCGCGCCGCGCTCAACAAAAAGCTCAAGGGCGTGCGCAATCAGCTCAAGAAGATCGAGGCCGAGCTCGACAAAAAGCGCGCCCGCTATGACGAGCTTATGGAATTGATGGCAAGCGAAGAGCTTTATGCCGATCAGGATAAGTTCAACGCCGCGCTGGGGGAATATAACGGGCTTAAGCAAGAGCTGCCCAAGCTCGAGGACGAATGGCTCGAGCTTTCCACTCAGATCGAAGAGGAGACCGCGCGTGAACTCTCGTAAGGCCGCTGCCGTGGCGATGAGCATCATCGCTATTGCGTGCCGCATCTGCGGTATCTTTATGAGCGCGATGACCGTGCTGCTGTGCTTTAGCGGCCTGACCGCCAAGCTACAGATCGTTGGCTTTGTCGTCGAGCTTTCTCGCGCGCTGCCGAGTTCCATCGCCGGCTACGGCGTCATCACCTCACCCTTTGGCGGTGTGTTTCGCCTGGATTACGCCATCGTGGCCGTCATCCTGTTTGTGGCCGACTACCTGCTCACGCGCGCCTCGCGCCGCGTTCGCTAGGGGGGGCGCCATGTCCAGCAGCTACTTTATGAACCTGCTTGCCAGTGCCGTCGCCGTCATCGTTGGCATCGTCATCCACGAGAGCGCGCACGCCGCCGCGGCCTGGGCGCTCGGCGACAAGACGGCCCGTTCGCGCGGCCGCGTGTCGCTCAACCCGCTCAACCATATCGACCCGTTTGGCACCATCATCCTGCCGCTGTTAATGCTGGCCGCCGGCGGCCCGGTGTTCGCCTTTGCCAAGCCCGTGCCCGTCTACCTCAACAACCTCAAGCACCCCAAGCGCGACGAGGTCCTGGTGAGCGCGGCAGGCCCCGCATCGAATATCGCGCTCGCGTGCCTGGCCGCAATCCTCATGCACCTGACCTACGGCAACCTCTACACCAGCATGTCCTTTGCCGTAGCGTCGCAAATCATGAACTTTGGCGCCACGTTTATCGTGGTTAACCTGTCGCTCGCGTTCTTTAACCTCATCCCGATCCCGCCGCTCGACGGCTCGTCGATCATCGTCCCGTTCCTCAAAGGCAAGGCGCTCGCCAATTACTACCGCCTGCAGCAATACGCCATGCCCATCCTCATCATCGTGCTGTATCTGCTGCCCATGTGGACCGGCATTGACGTGATCGGACGCTATTTCGACGTTACCGTGTATCCACTGGCAGAGCAGCTGCTCACCTTCGCAATCGCCAGCATCTAAGGTAAACTTACAGGTCGACCGCACAAAACGGTCGCAGCATGCACCCAAACCGCGCCGCGAAGGCGCCGTCAAAGGAGGTCGAAGATGTCGTATCGCGTGTCGACGCAGGTCTGCAGCGGACCGTTCGACCTGCTACTGCAGCTGGTAACCCGCCAAAAAGTAGATATCGGCGCCATCTCCATTAGCGAGGTGGCCGAGCAATACCTGGCCGAGGCCGAGCGCATCGAGGCGCTGGACCTGGACGTAGCGAGCGACTTTTTGCTGGTCGCGGCAACCCTATTGGACATCAAGGCCGCCTCGCTGGTGCCGCAGGAGGTCCCACGCAAAGCCGACGATGACGAGATCGACGAAGACCTCGAGGAGCTCAGCGCCCTCGACGGCGACGCCCTCCGCGAGGTCCTGATCCAGCGCCTGATTGCCTACAAGCAGTTTAAGGGCGCGGCGGCGGCCCTTGGCGCCCGCATGCAGTCCGAAAGCCGCATGCACCCGCGCGTGGCCGGCCCCGACCCCGAGTTTTTGGGTCTCATGCCCGACTACCTGGCCGGCATCACCCTGCGCGGCCTGGCCGTCATCTGTGCCGACCTGGACGGCAAGCGCCAGACCTTCCTGCTGGAGGCCGAGCACGTGGCACCGCATCGCGTGCCGCTCGACCTGACGGTGGCCTCGGTCGACCGCTTTACCATGGCGCACCAAACCTGCACCTTCCGCGAGCTGTTGGACGGCGACGCCACCACCGAGCAGCTCGTCGTCACCTTCCTGGCTATGCTGGAGCTCGCCAAGCGCGGCTCGCTCACGCTGAGCCAGGACAAGATCTTTGGAACCATCCGCATCAACCGCGTCGAGGGCGCCGAGGCCTACGTACCCGGCGAGGGCCCCGAGCTCACCGAATAGGAGCGGCAACCATGTCAACCCTTTCCACGCTGGAGACAAATAGCCTCAAAGGCGCCTTGGAGGCGCTCCTGTTGGTGTCGAGCGATCCGGTAAGCGCGCCCGCGCTGGCTGGTGCGTTGGATATCGCTCCTGGCGAGTGTGCATCACTGCTCGCCGAGCTCAAAGTTGAGTACGAGGAGGCCAACCGCGGCTTTCAGCTGCGCGAGGTCGCCGGTGGCTGGCGCCTGTTTACGCACCCTGCCTACCACGATGTGGTCGAGGCCTACGTGCTGAGCTGGGACACGCAAAAACTGTCGCAGGCGGCACTCGAGACCCTGGCCGTGATCGCCTACCACCAGCCCGTTACGCGCGAGGTGGTCAAGGGCATCCGCGGCGTCAACTCCGACGGCGTCATCGCATCGCTCGTGGACAAGGGCCTGGTGCGCGAGCTCGGCCGCGACCCCCAGCGCGGTCAGGCCATCATTTACGGCACGACCAACGCCTTTTTGGAGAAGTTCGGTCTGCGCTCCACCCGCGACCTGCCCGATCTAGAGCAGTTTGCCCCTGACGAGCAGTCACGTCAATTTATCCGCGAGCGCCTAAGCGGCCGCAGCATTCAGTCCACGCTCGAGGAGCAGGCTGAGGATCTGGACGAAGAGCGTGAGCTGCTCGATACCGATATTGATGATGTCGAGGCAGTCGGCGGCGAGGAAACGCTGTCCACCGACGACTATGCGGAGGATACGCATGACGAGGACTAACGAAGCAGGGGAGACGCGCGCCGGCGCTGCGGCGCCCAACGCGGATACGCACGAGTCCGACGCCCAGCCCGTCTACCCGCATACCATGCGCTTGCAGCGCTTTTTGGCGCGCGCGGGCGTGGCGAGCCGCCGCGGGTCGGAGGATCTGATGACCGCCGGCCGCGTGACCGTCAACGGCGAGGTCGCGACCGAGTTGGGCACCAAGGTCGATGTCGACCGCGATCATATCGAGGTCGACGGCACACCCGTTAAGCTCGACCAGGGCGCCGTGTACCTGATGCTCTACAAGCCGACCGGCTATCTCACCACCATGAGCGACCCGCAGGAGCGTCCCTGTGTGGCGGACCTGGTTCCCCGCGACCGATTTCCGGGCCTGTTCCCGGTGGGCCGCCTGGACCGCGACACCACGGGCCTTTTGCTCTTTACCACCGACGGCGACCTGTCGCAGGACCTGCTGCACCCGAGCAAGCACGTCTACAAGACCTACCAGGCACTCGTGGACGGCGAACTGTCCGACCGCGACCTCACGCCGCTGCGTCGTGGCATCGAGCTCGACGACGGTCTATGCCAGCCGGCAATCTGCCGCGTCATCACCGCTCGCGAAGCCGAGGCCGTAGCTCCCCAGGGCGTCAAGCCCGGCACCACCGCCGTGGAGGTCATCATCCGCGAGGGTCGCAAGAATCAGGTTAAGCGCATGCTGAGCAAGATTCACCACCCGGTAATCCGTCTGCATCGCTGCAACTTTGCCGGCCTGGAGCTCAAGAACGTGGCCAAAGGCTCGTGGCGCGAGCTCTCCGACCGCGAGGTGCAGATCCTTAAGGCCGGTGGCATCCCTCCCAAGCAGGCCAGCGCCATGCGCGGTGACAAGCCCCAGGAAACCCCCGCCAGCCGCACGCGTCATCACGGCAGCCACGGCTCCGCGCCCAAGCGCAACACCTACCGCGAGCGCTACACGGTCTAGGCAACCTGCCGCGCCCCAACGCCCGCGAACCATACCAGCACGTCAAACATTGAAAGGAAGCATTATATGATCGTCGCCATCGACGGCCCCGCCGGTTCCGGCAAGTCCACCATCGCCAAGGAGATCGCCCGCCAGCTGGGCTTTAACAAGCTCGACACGGGTGCCATGTATCGCGCCGTCACCTTTGCCGCGCTCGACCGCGGCATCGACCTGGACGACGAGGCGGCCATCGACGCCCTCGCCGAGCAGATCGAGATCCGCTTTACCAACGGTACCGGCGAGGACACGCGCCTGACCATCGACGGCACGGACGCCTCGGCCGTCATCCGCACCCCGCAGGTGGACGCCAACGTCTCCAAGGTCTCGGCCTATCCGGGCGTGCGCGCCGCCATGCTCATCCATCAGCGCCGCGCCGCCGAGGACCGCGATATCGTGGCCGAGGGTCGTGACATCGGAACCGTCGTGTTCCCCAACGCGCAGGTCAAGGTCTTCCTGACGGCCGACCCGCGTGAGCGCGCCCGTCGTCGCGTGCTGCAGCGCCATCAAAACGACGCCCAGCCGCTGACCACTGAGCAGCTCGAAGCCGAGGTCGACGAGACCCTCGACGCCCTCAAGCAGCGCGATAAGCTCGACAGCAGCCGCGAGGTCGCCCCGCTCGTGCCCGCCGAGGACGCCGTGCACGTCGACTCCACCGCCCATACCATCGACGAGGTCGTACGCATCATCGAGGACCTCATCAACCAAAGGAGGTAGCCCATGCGCCTGTTTAAGCAGACGCCCGAGGACTATTACAACGCCCCCTACGCCGAGTTCCCGGCGCTCATCCGCGGCACCGTCGTCGTGGTCATGGCGATCCTATGGGCCTTCTCCAAGCTCATGTGGCGCTGGAAGGTGGAGGACGCCGATCTGCTGTTTGAGCGCCAGGAAGGCCACGGCAGCGTAGTCATCTGCAACCACACCTCGATGGCCGAGGTGCTCGCCGTGGAAACCGCCCTGTTCTTTGGCGGCCGCCGCGTGCGCCCCATCTTTAAGTCCGAGTTCGCCAAGACCAAGATCGTGCGCTGGGCCTTTAGCCGCGTGGGCGGCATTCCCGTCGAGCGCGGCACCGCCGACATGAAGTGCCTGCGCGCCGCCCAGCACGCGCTGCAGCGCGGCGAGGACGTCCTGATCTTCCCCGAGGGCACGCGCATCCGTTCGCGCGAGATCAAGTCCGAGGTCCACGGCGGCTTTGCGCTCATCGCCCAGATGGGCAAGGCGCCTGTCAACCCACTCGCCATCTGCGGCTGGTCCGACATTACGCCAAAGGGCAAAAAGCTCATGCGCCCCAAGAAGTGCTGGATTCGCGCCGGCAAGGCCGTCTCGCTTTCCGACGCACCGGCCGGACTCAAGCGCACAGAGCGCTTGGCATGGTTTGAGACCGAGGCTATGGACCGCGTCTACACCATGCGCGACGAGCTGTGCGACGAGCATCCGGGCAGGTTCTAGCCATGAGCGAGAACGCAACGAACACCGCCGCGACCGCGTCCGATCAGGACACGGTTCCCACCATCGAGATCGCCGCCCACGCGGGCACCTGCTACGGCGTGCAGCGCGCGCTCGATATGGCCCTGGCGGCCGCCCCGCAGGCAGGGGAGAGCACTCAGGTCCACACCCTGGGCCCGCTCATCCATAACCCCATCGTGGTGCGCGAGCTTGCCGAGGCGGGCGTCGGTCTGGCTGAGACCCTTGACGATGCCGCGTCGGGCACCGTGATCATTCGCGCGCACGGTGTGGTGCCGCAGGTCATCGATGCCGCTCGCGAGCGTGGCCTCGACGTGGTCGATGCCACCTGCCCCTACGTGAAAAAAGTCCACGTGGCGGCGGAGCGCCTGGTACGCGAGGGCTACCGCGTGATCGTCGTGGGCGAGCCGGGCCACCCCGAGGTTGAGGGCATCCTGGGCCATGCCGGCGATGACGCTCAAGTCGTGAGCTGCGCCGCCGATGCGGACGCGCTGCCGCTCAAGGGCAAGGTTGGACTCGTCGTGCAGACCACCCAGACCGCGCAGAACCTGGCCGAGGTCGTGGCTGCTATCACCCCGCGCGTGCAGGAGCTGCGTGTGATCAACACCATCTGCGCCGCCACGAGTGAGCGTCAACAGGCAGCAGCCACACTTGCCAACCGCTGCGACTGCATGGTCGTCGTGGGCGGCAAGAACTCGGGCAACACCCGCCGCCTGGCGCAGATTTGCGCAGACGCCTGCGAGCGCACGCATCACATCGAGGAAGCTTCAGAGCTTGAGACCGCTTGGTTTACCGACGCTCACCACATCGGCATCACCGCCGGAGCCTCCACCCCGCAAGAACACATCGAGCGCGCCGTCGAGCGCATCAAGGAGCTTTGCCGCTAATCATGGACCAGACCGTACCCGCATACGCCGCCGAGGTGGCCGATTACGGGCGCAGCCGCGACCCCGAGCCGGGTGAGGGAGCGCTCGTAAAGAACGTGCGTCCCGAATCGCCCGCGTGGGATGTGGGTATCGAGCCGGGCATGCGCGTGCTCACGGTCAACGGTGAGGCGCTCACCGACATGATCGTGTGGCTCTGGGAGGCCGACGACGACACCGTCGACCTCGAGGTTTTCGACCCGCGCGACAACAGCGTCACCCCCGTCGAGCTCGACCGCTTCCCGGGAGAGGACTGGGGCCTTGAATTCGATGGCCCCATCTTCGATGGTATGCGCACCTGTGTGAACGCCTGCGTATTTTGCTTTATGACGATGCTCCCCAAGGGCGGCCGCTCCACGCTCTACATCCGCGACGACGACTATCGTCTGAGCTTTTTGCAGGGCAACTTCGTCACGCTCACCAACCTCACCGACGAGGACGTGCAAAACGTCATCCAGCGCAACATGAGTCCCATGAACGTATCGGTCCACGCCGTGAGCCCCGACGTCCGCCGTCGTATGATGGGCCGCAACGCCCAGCGAGGCATGGACGTGCTCGAGACCATCATGGCCGCCGGCATCGAGATCCACGCCCAGATCGTGTTGTGCCCCGGCATGAACGATGGCGAGGAGCTGGAAAAGACCCTGCGCTTTTGCGAGGAGCACGAGCAAATCACAAGCCTGGGCATTGTGCCGCTCGGTTTTACCAAGCATCAGAACCGCTTTAGCTGGTCATACAGCGACAAGCCCGAACTGGCGCGCGAGACCATTGCCATGATCCGTCCCTACCAGGATCGTGCCTACGAGCGCTTTGGCCGCCATACCTTCCAGATGAGCGATGAGTTCTATCTGGACGCCGGCATCGAACCTCCCGAGGCAGATTTTTACGACGGCTACCCGCAGTACTACGACGGCATCGGCATGATCCGCTCGTACCTAGACGAGACCGACGACGTGCTTACCGCCGACGCCGAGCGCCTAGCCCGCGTCCGCGAGGCCATTGCCGCCCGTAGCCTGCGCCTCCTGTGCCTCTCCGGCGCCAGCGCACGCGACACCGTGGCGCGCTTTGTGGAATCGCCACAGGGGCTCGCCGGCACCGTCACGGCCATCAAGAACCGCTACTTTGGCGGAAACGTGGACGTGACCGGTCTCATCGTCGCCTGCGACATTCTGGAGCAGCTGCCCCAAGACCTGTCGGGGGTTATGCTCTTTGTGCCTAAGCTCATGTTCAACGCTGACGGCATGACGCTTGACGAGTATCATCGTGACGATTTACTCGCAAGCCTTACCAGTCGCGGCGCCGAGGTTCATGTGGTGTCGACCATGCCGCATGAGCTGCTCGATACCCTGGAGCACATCCTTGGCATTGTGCCCGCGGACTCTAACATTTCCACTGACCCTACCCATTAAAGGAGTGCAGATGAAACCTATCGTCGCCGTCGTCGGACGCCCCAACGTGGGCAAGTCCACGCTCGTCAACCGCCTGGCCCAGACCTCGGACGCCATCGTCCATGAGTCCCGCGGCGTCACGCGCGACCGCTCGTATCACACGGCCGACTGGAACGGCCGCGAGTTCACCATCGTCGACACGGGCGGCATTGAGCCGCTCAAGAGCGACGACGTCTTTGCCACGTCCATCCGCGACCAGGCGCTCGCCGCCGCCGAGGAAGCCGCCGTCATCCTGTTTGTGGTCGACGGTCGCACCGGCGTCACCGAGGAGGACGAGTCGGTCGCCCGCATGCTCAAGCGCTGCGACAAGCCGGTCTTTCTGCTGGTGAACAAGCTCGACAACCCCGATCGCGAGAATGACAGCATCTGGGAGTTCTATTCCCTCGGCATCGGTGAGCCCACGCCGCTCTCGGCCCTGCACGGCCACGGCACGGGCGACCTGCTCGACGACATCGTGGCCCTGTTGCCCGAGGAGGAGGACGAGATCGCCGACGAGTTCCCCGACGCGCTGAACGTCGCCATCATCGGCCGCCCCAACGCCGGTAAGTCCTCGTTGTTCAACCGCATCCTGGGCGCCGACCGCTCCATCGTGTCCAACATTGCCGGCACCACGCGCGACGCCATCGACACCGTCGTGGAGCGCAACGGCAAGCACTACCGCATGGTCGACACCGCGGGTATTCGCAAGAAGAGCACCGTGTACGAGAACATCGAGTACTACTCCATGGTCCGCGGCCTGCGCGCCATCGACCGCGCCGACGTGGCGCTGCTCGTCGTCGATGCCTCCGTGGGCGTCACTGAGCAGGACCAGAAGGTCATGGGTCTTGCCATCGAGCGCGGCTGCGCCATCGTGGTGCTGCTCAACAAGTGGGATCTGCTCGACGACGACCGTAAGCGCGAGGCCTGCATGGAGACCATCGACCGCCGTCTGGGCGTCATGGCTCCCTGGGCCCAGTACCTGCGCATCTCTGCCCTCACTGGCCGCAGCGTCGAGAAGATCTGGGCGATGGTCGACGCCGCCGAGAAGACGCGCTCGCAGAAGATTAGCACCTCACGCCTCAACACGTTCCTCACCGACCTGCGCGAGTTCGGTCATACCGTGGTGGACGGCAAGCGCCGCCTGCGTATGCACTACGTGACCCAGACGGGCGTCAACCCGCCGACGTTCACGTTCTTCGTCAACCACAGCGACCTGGTCAACGACACCTACCAGCGCTATGTGGAGAACCGTATGCGCTCGACCTTCGACTTTGCCGGCACGCCCATTCGACTCTTCTTTAGGAAGAAGGAGCAAAAGGATGCATAATCCGATTCTTCTGACCGCCATCTGCGCCGTGGTCTCGTTCTTTATCGGGGCGATTCCGTTTGGACTGATCTTGGGCCGCGTGTTCAACCACACCGACATTCGCAAGGCTGGCTCCGGCAACATCGGCACCACCAACGCACTGCGCGTGGCCGGCCCCAAGGTGGCCGCGCTCACGCTGCTGCTCGACTGCCTTAAGGGCGCCATCTGCGTCCTTATCGCGCGTCCGCTCATTGCTGACTTGGGCTATGGCTTCCCCGTGAGCATTATGGCCCCCGGTGCCGCCGGCGACTGGATGCTCGGCGTCATCTGCCTGGCAGCCGTGTGGGGGCATATCTTCTCGCCCTACCTTAACTTCCATGGCGGCAAGGGTATCGCAGTTGGTCTGGGCGTCATCCTCGCCTGGTACTGGCCTATTGGCCTGTCGCTGCTCGGCATGTTTATCGTGGCCGTCGCCATAACCAAGTACGTGTCGGTGGGCTCGCTAGCCGCTGCCATCGGTCTTCCCATCGCTGCTTGCGCGGTCTTTCCGTACAGCAGCCTGGGCCTCAAGTTCTGCATGGCGCTGATCGGAATCACCGTGGTGTGGGCCCATCGCTCGAATATCCATAAGCTCATGGCCGGTAAGGAGTCCAAGCTCTCGTTTACCAAGCGCGTCACCGAGCCCGACGATAAGTAGGAGAGAGTCATGAATGTTGCGCTGATTGGCTCCGGCTCCTGGGGAACCGCCGTCGCCGGCCTTGCCGCCGCGCGAGCCGAGCGCGTGACCATGTGGGCCCATAGCGAGCAGACGGCCGCCGGCATCAATGGCGAGCACCGCAACCCCCGCTACCTTGTGGGCTACGAGCTGCCCGGCAACGTCGTCGCCACCACGGACCTGTCGCAGGCGCTCAACGGCGCCGAGGCCATCATCTTTGCCGTTCCTTCGACGCACCTTCGCAGCGTGTGCCACCAGGCGGCGCCCTTTATCGACGCCGATACCCCGGCGCTCTGCCTCACCAAGGGCATTGAGCCCGAGTCCGGCCTGCTCATGAGCGAGGTCATCGCCAGCGAGATCGGCAACGAGGCACGTGTCGCGGCTCTTTCTGGCCCCAACCATGCCGAGGAAATCTGCCGCGGAGGTCTTTCTGCCGCCGTCATCGCCAGCGAAGATCCACAGATAGGGGAGACCTTTAAGGACCTGCTTCTGTCAACGGCCTTCCGCATCTACCTGTCGCTGGACATGACCGGTGTCGAGGTCTGCGGCGCCATGAAAAACGTAATCGCCATCGTGTGCGGCATCTCCGCCGGCACCGGTGCGGGCGACAACACGCTCGCCCTTATCATGACACGCGGCCTGGCAGAGATCAGCCGTCTGGTGCACGCCCGCGGCGGTCAAGCTATGACCTGCATGGGACTTGCCGGCATGGGTGACCTCATTGCCACCTGCACCTCGGAGCATTCGCGCAACCGCACCTTTGGCTACGAGTTTGCCCACGGCGTGTCGCTCGACGAGTATCAGACGCGCACGCATATGGTTGTCGAGGGCGCCGTCGCGGCCCGCAGCGTGAGCGAGCTTGCCCGTTCACTGGGCGTAGACATTCCGCTCACCTTTGCCGTGGAGCAAACGCTCTACAACGGTGTTACTTTGGATAGGGCGCTCGAGATTCTTACCGACCGCGTACCCTCCCAAGAGTTCTACGGACTCACCGACTAGCGCAGAAAGGCTTCTACCATGGGTTCCATTAAAATCGCTCCGTCCATCCTTTCGGCCGATATGGCCAACCTCAAGGGCGACCTCGACAAGATCGCCGGCGCCGACTACGTGCACTTCGACGTCATGGACGGCCACTTTACCGGCAACCTCACCTTTGGCGTCGACATCCTTAAGGCCGTCAAGCGCTCCACCGATGTACCGGTCGACGCGCACCTGATGGTATCGAACCCCGACGAGACGGTCGATTGGTACGCCGACGCCGGCGCCGACATGATCACCGTGCACTACGAGGCTTCCACGCACCTGCACCGCACGCTCACGCATCTGCAGCAGCGCGGCGTCAAGGCCGGCGTTGTGCTCAACCCCGCCACCCCCGTGTGCGTGCTCGAGAGCATCATCGACGTCGTCGATATGGTGCTGCTCATGAGCGTGAACCCAGGCTTTGGCGGCCAGAGCTTTATCCCGGGCACCATCGCTAAGCTCCACGAGCTCAAGGCCATGTGCGAGCGCCACGGCGTGTCGCCCATGATCGAGGTCGACGGCGGCATCTCTTCCAAAAACATCGCCGAGGTCGTCAAGGCCGGTGCAAATGTCCTGGTGGCCGGCTCCGCCGTATTTAAGTCCGAAGATCCCGCTGCCGAGGTTGCGCTGCTGCAGAAGCTGGGCAACGAGGCTGCACAGGAGGCATAAACCCTTATGACCGCAGGTCAAAACCGCATACCCGTGAATCTTGACTACGCCGCCTCGACGCCTATGCGCGCCGAGGCGCGCCTTGCGCAGCGTGAGTACGACGACAGCGAGCTTGCCGGCGTCAACCCCAACTCGCTGCATTCGCTCGGCCGCAAGGCCGCTGCACGCCTGGAAGTCGCCCGTCGCGAGATCGCCCGAAGCTTTGGCGCACGCGTTCGCCCGTCCGAGATCATCCTCACCAACGGCGGCACCGAGGCTAACCAGCTGGCGCTGCTCGGACTTGCCGAAGGCGCTCGTCAGCGCGACCGCAAGCGCAGCCGCGTGATCGTATCTGCCATCGAGCACGATTCGATTCTGGACAACCTGCCGCTGCTGCGTGCCGCCGGCTTTACCGTCGACCTGGTGCAGCCCTGCCGCGCGGGCTACATTGAGCCTGCCACGCTTGTCGAGCTGCTGGGCGACGACGTGGCGCTCGTGAGCATCATGGTTGCCAACAACGAGACCGGCGTAGTGCAGCCCATCCGCGAGCTTGCCGCTGCTGCACACGCCGCCGGCGCCCTGATCCACACCGATGCCATCCAGGGCTATCTGCATATTCCGCTCGATGTCACCGAGCTGGGCGTCGATGCTATGACCGTTGCCGCGCACAAGATCGGCGGCCCCGTAGCATCCGGCGCACTCTACCTTAAGAACCGCACGCCGCTGCGTCCGCGCATCTTTGGCGGCGGACAGGAGGCCGGTCGTCGTGCCGGCACGCAGGACCTGCGCACGCAGCTGGCCTTTGCCGCTGCCGCCCGCACGCTGGCGCCCCATGTGGCCCAGGAGCGTGCGACGCTGCAAACCCTTTCCGACAAGCTCTACGCCACGCTTACGGCCCACCCGCGCATTCACGCCACGATGGGCGACTACGCGCAGGCCGACCGTCTGCCCGGCATGGTATCGATATACATTGACGGCATGGACTCCGAGGAGCTCATCATTAAGCTCGACGCCGCCGGCTTTGAGGTATCGGCAGGATCGGCGTGCTCGAGCGGCAGCATGGACCCGAGCCATGTTTTAAGCGCGATGGGCATCGGTCGCGAGCAGGCATTGGGCGCACTGCGCATTTCCTTTGATGACCGCGTGAATCCCGACGATCTGGACGAGTTTGCCCAGACGCTGCTCACGATCGTAGGCGCCGCATGATCGTCGCCGAGCTTGAGCGCGCGCTGCTGGCACGCTATCCCAAGACCGATGCCGAGAGTTGGGATCATGTAGGACTCTCCGTCGGCGACCCTGCCGCGGAGATTACCGGTGTTGCCTGCGCGCTCGATGCGACCGAAGCTAATGTTCGCCGCGCCCAAGAAGCCGGCGCCAACGTGCTGCTGACGCATCATCCCATCTATATCAGGGCGCCCGAGGCCTTTTGCCCGGCGGATGCGTCACGCCCCCAGTGCAGCGCGGCGCTCTATGAGGCCGCCCGCTGCGGCGTGAGCATTATTTCGCTCCATACCAATCTGGACCGCTCGCACGAAGCGCGCACCTGCCTGAGTGAGCTGCTGGGTGCCGCACCTGTGAGCTCACTGGAGTACGTGGACGACCCCGAGGCCACCGGCCTGGGCGCGCTTACAACGCTCAACGACCCGAGCACGCTGCGCGATCTTGCCGCCCGTGCTGCCACGGCCTTCGGAAGCGACCCGCGTGTATGGGGCGATGCCGAGCGCTCGTGCCGCACCGTCGCCATTCTGGGCGGCTCCCTCGGTGACTTTGGCGAACTTGCCATCGCCGCCGGTGCGGATGTTGTCGTGACGGGCGAGGCAGGCTATCACGTGGCGCAGGACCTTGCCTTGCGTGGGCTACCGGTGATCTTGCTCGGCCACGACCGCTCCGAGGAGCCGTTCGTTGATATATTGATGAACTCTGCAGTTGACGCCGGGGTCGACCCCCGTCATGCGATTAAAATACTGAACCCTTGCCAATGGTGGACTGTGACAAAAGGAGAGAACTTATGAGCGCCGGCGCTACGCTACTCAAGCTGCAACAGATCGATTTGGAGCTCGCCCGCAACAAGAGCGAACTTGCTAATATGCCGGAGCTCAAGGAGCTCGCTTCCAAGCGCAAGACCTACGTTAAGCTCAAGGCCGAGATGACCAAGCTTTACGCCCAGCGCAAGGATCTGGATATTGAGCTCGACGATCTCAACACCACCGAGATCCAGACCAACAACGCCATCGAGGCTGCCAAGAAGCGCCACGTTGATGGCTCTGACTACCGCGAGGTTCAGGACCTGGAGAATGAGCTTGCCACCCTGGCAAAGCGTCTGGACAAGATCGAGCACACCCGCAAGGATGTCGTTGTCGCCCATAAGGAGGCGCTCGACCGCGAGACTCGTGCGCAGGCCATCATCGCCAAATTCGAAGAGGGCGTGACGGCCGATACCAAGGCCGCTCGCGCCAAGGCCGCCGACCTCCAGGCTCAGATTGACGCCGCCACCAAGGAGCGCACTGCGCTGGCCGCCACGCTGCCGACCGACGTGCTCACCGATTACGAGCGTCTGCTCAAGCAGTTCCGTGGCCTGGCCGTCGAGACTATCAAGGGCAACATTCCCACGGTCTGCCACACCGCGCTGCAGGCGTCGTCCATGAGCGACCTCAACCACGACGGTAGCGAGATTACGCACTGCCCGTACTGCCACCGCCTGCTCGTGCTCCCCAGCAAGGAAGCCTAACGATGACGGCGGCATCCAACAATTCAATGCAACTTGAGGGAAAAACGATCCTGCTGGGCATTACCGGCGGGATCGCCGCCTATAAGTCGTGCAATATCGTGCGCCTACTACAAAAACGCGGCGCGCGCGTTAAGGTCGTTATGAGCGAGCATGCCACCGAATTTGTGGGCCCGCTCACCTTCCGTGCACTCACCAACGAGCCGGTCGCTATAGGTCTGTTCGACGACCCCTCCGACCCCATCCACCACATTTCGCTGGCGCAGGAGCCCGATCTGGTGGTCGTGGCGCCCGCGACGGCCAATATCATCGCCAAGATGGCCAACGGTATCGCCGATGACCTCATCTCCACCACGCTGCTTGCCACGCCGCGACCCATTGTGATCGCGCCGGCCATGAACAATGGCATGTGGAAGGCGCCGGCGACGCAGGCCAATATGGCCGCGCTGCGCGACCGTGGCGTCCATGTGGTGGGCCCCGGCAGCGGCTACCTTGCCTGCGGCGACGTGGACACGGGACGCATGAGCGAGCCCGAAGACATCGTTGAGGCCGTCTGCGAGGTGCTCAGCCCCGTGCCCCAGGACCTTGCAGGCAAGCGCATCGTGATTACTGCCGGCCCCACGCACGAGCCGATCGACCCCGTGCGCTTCATCGGCAACCGTTCGTCGGGCAAGATGGGCATCGCCCTTGCGGATGAGGCCGCACGCCGCGGTGCCGCCGTCACGCTCGTGCTGGGACCGACGTCGCTCGATGTCCCCCGCGGCGTGGAGTGTGTGCGCGTACAGACCGCCGCAGAAATGCTGCAGGCAGCTCTGAGCGCCTTTCAGACGGCCGATGCGGCCATTTGCGCGGCTGCCGTCGCCGACTACACACCCGCGGCCCCTGCCGACCATAAACTCAAAAAGGCCAACGAACGCTTGGATCGTATCGAGCTCGTCGAGACCGTTGATATTTTGGCCGAGCTCTCGCGCCAGAAGGGCGAGCGCCGTGTGATCGGATTTGCAGCCGAGACCGATAACGTCGTGGAGTACGCGCAGCACAAACTTGCCCGCAAGGGTTGCGATGCCATTATCGCCAACGATGTCTCGCGCGCCGATTCGGGCTTTGGAACCGACACCAATAAGGCCTGGATTGTAAGCACAGCAGGGACGCAAGAACTTCCCGTGCTAACAAAACCCCAGCTCGCAGATACAATTTTGGACTTGCTCAAAAATAATTAAAAAAGTTCTTGCACAAGGCCAAAGTTTCGGGTTAATATATTCCCTGTTGCGAGCGAGAGCAGAGCAACAAACAAAAGCTTCGGGACGTGGCGCAGCTTGGTAGCGCACTTGACTGGGGGTCAAGGGGTCGCTGGTTCGAATCCAGTCGTCCCGACCAGAAGTTTGCAGGTCAGGCACCTAGTGCCTGACCTTTTTTGTTTTAAGCAATTGCTTAATTTTGATTAAGCAACAGGATGCCAAAAATCTACCTGCGCGATATTCGCTTTTTTCAGTTACTTGCGCGTTTTGCACGCGCTTGTGCCGATTTATTAACGCGATATGAATCTACATACGCGTAGCTGGTATACAGCCGAGTACAGGCTGTATTTATCGCGGCGATTTACACAGATATAGCCACTGTAACGAACAAGCGTGTCGCTGTATTTATTCCAGTAGTTCACTTGATCGGTGGACAAGTGGGCTGTTGCAACGAAACGCCAAACGGGATGGGCTCTATACGAGGACGCCGCAGAGGTAATAGCGGGGGAGTGCGGCAGGCGCACTGAGAGCCGCTGTACGACCCCATTTCTCCTCAACCCGATAACCTGTCCTACGAACCTCAAACCGTTCGTAAACTTGCCAAAAGAAGGCCCGTGCAATCCTGCGCGGGCCTTTATCCCTATGTCGGCTTATATGACAAACTTCTCCCAACCACCGACATTAGTTTCGGTTGCATTCATGCGCGATCTGATTCCCGTCGAGGTGGTGAGGAACGTCAGGCCTGCCTTGCCGCTGCCATCTGCCAAGTCGTCGTGGTTGATGCCGATGATTCGGTAGGTCATGGTGTCATCGTTCGTGATCTTGACCGACCAAGTCGTTCCCGCATCCATAGCGGCCTTCGCCTTGGCGTACACTGGCGACGCCTCGCCCTTCGCTGCGATGTCCTCGGCCACGGCCTTCTGTTCAACGAGCGTCCAGTCCTTGACGTCCTTGGCCACAGCCGCCTGTACGGTCACTGAATCGGCTCCCACGGAACCGCCGCCGGATGCTCCGCCGCCCTCGGCGCCAGCGCTAGTCCCGCTATTCACAGTGTTGCCGACCAGGTTGAACTGGTTGCGGATGGCTCCCGCCACACCGGGTCCCGCGAACACGATGACAAGACCGATGACGGCGATGATCAGGACGTACTCGATGATTGACTGGCCCCGGAGATTAGCCGCCCTACGAGCGACCCCCCCCCGAGGCGAAACTTCCGCTGCATGCATATGCGGCTCCCTTCGCTCAGGGTGAATAGAAACGGCTTGAGCGTAGGACTATTCCAAAAGGCTGCGCAGATCTTGCCGCAGCGGCAATCACGCTGAAAGGACAAGGCGGTAAGTCGAGTCATCGTCCAGAATGGATTTGAGCGGTATCCGGTCCCAAAACGTATGCGTTTCACCATGAGAGAGGGATCTGTCATGAGCTGGAAACCGAGAAAATGCGTTATCGCCTTACTAACTCTGGCGACTCTGACGTGTTTCGTCGCCTTAATCGCCGTCAATATCAAACCGCAACACGATGCTTATCCCTCATCTTTGTCCATTAAAATGGGCCAAGATTTCAGCCTCGGCCGAAACGTCAATTATTTTAACAAGCTAAAACCTAATGAGGAAAATATCTTGATGTCCTGGGCATCGTGGTGTCAGCACTGCGAATTTCTCATAGAAGATATGCAACAACTTGATAATTTCGCAGCCTTAAGGAAGAACCTTTTCACTGTTTCCGAGGACAGCACAATTGAAGAAGCCTCGGTCCATGAAGGAGACTTTCCCATATACATAGATTAAGATAAGACCGTGTATGACCAATATAAACTTGAGCATATTCCGTCCGTATTCATACTGGATGATCAAGGAAACATCATCGGCTTATCCGAAGGAGAGGAAGAACCTCTTGCCTTATTAAAGAAATACGCCAAATACAACGGATATAAAGCGGAAGGAGGCGACATCGAGTAACTATCAAAGGCCAGATTAAGGAGCCGGCCATGAAGAAATGCCTGCCCTCCATCGTCTCAGCAACTCTTTGCCCCTCCCTTGTCATGACACCATTTGTACCCGTTGCGGCAGCCCATGCCGACGAGGGATCTCCCGCCGAGAGCAGCGATATCTACGTCGGAGTCAATTACGACGAAAATTACGATATATCCCTTTTTTGAGCGCGGGCGCTGCGCGGATTCATATTCCAAGGCGTGGTGCGATTCTCACGGATCTGCAAATAACCGCCCCGTCCCTCACAAGGTCAAGCTGAACGCGAAGGAGGAGGCTTGCCCGCGCGATCCCTACCTTGCTGGCGCCGCTGAAGTTATCGCCGGTCTCGTGACAACCGGTCCTGGCGGCGGCTTTTTTGCAACCGCAATGACATCGTACCGACTTTTCATTTGCATGTTCTGAAAGGAAGTTGCCATGTTGTCGCAAAATCAATCGAGATACTTGAACACAATCGGCTTTGCCCTGCTTGCATTACTCTTTGCTAGCGACCTTTTGCTGAAACCGCCCAAGGAACTCGTTTTGCTTGCCATAGACTGCATTTCCGCCCTTTACTTTACGGCAACCCTAATCATCGGACTAAAGGAGAGGAAATAAGCCGCAGTCGCCGCATCCGCCGTATGCTTGATCATAACCATTGCATCATTCTTTATCTGACACATTGGTGATTTAGGGGCGATATCGTAGGAATACGACCGGGAGAGTCGGGACCAGATTGCCCGGGTTGCCCGGTCGGCTCGCGCGACGGCGCGGCGGTTCCACAGAAAGATCTCCGGACTTCACGCCGTTTCTGATCGCATTGTAGACAGCCATCTCGTCTTCGCAGTCGGCGAGCACGCGGTGTGCGTCGTTGTTTTGGATGTCCAGTAAATCTCGAAGGTTCCCCATGCACCAGCGTCCGAGATCTGGCCATGCGCGTTGCGCGAGCTGATAAGTGTCGATTGCGATGTTGTAGTTAAAGTCCAGGCCAAAGCCGTCCCAGGCAGAACGGCTTTGTTTCCTTGATTATCAACTTCATCCGGACACTTCCCGCATTCGTCCGTGTGTGTACGGATGAATGCGGGATTCGATACCCCGGCGGCCTGATCGGCAGGCCGCCGGGGACTCTCACTCCTCGATAAAAGCCGGCACTCGGTTAGTCCTGCGCATCTTGAAATCGCCAGTCTCGTGGGAGACGTAGAGAATGCCGTCCATCCCATCTCGCGATGCATATGAAAGGTGAACAGAACCGCAATCCGCTCCATCATTGTCGAGAAGATCGAACGAATTCGGGTCGCTCGTTGCGGCCAAACGACCATTCAGACAAGAGCCATCGTCATTACAGATTTGCCATTCCATGTCTTCGCCTGCAAGAATCGCCATAGAC
The DNA here is from genome assembly GCF_015548375.1 of Collinsella aerofaciens. GTDB lineage: Bacteria > Actinomycetota > Coriobacteriia > Coriobacteriales > Coriobacteriaceae > Collinsella > Collinsella aerofaciens_AB. The sequence continues at coordinate 261 of NZ_JADMWW010000030.1, read as the reverse complement.
GGCCTGGTCGCGCCATCGTTGGCATACATCCCGTCTATGCCAAACCCATTTTCAGCGCCATCGATGAACGACTGCTCGGACCTATACCTCGCAAATGATGCACATAGCACCATTGCAAGACAAAGCACAAAGCCAACAATCGCTATCTTTGCATAGCTCTTGCCTATCATGTCATTCACCTCGCTCGTATGTATCGAGGTATTCCTGCTTGAGCGTCTGCGAGGACGACTTGATCTTTTCCACGAGCGTGCCGGCCTCGAT
>NZ_JADMWW010000002.1 GCF_015548375.1 Collinsella aerofaciens | reverse complement strand
TTGTCGCGAGTTCCGCACGCAAAGGAAAGCACTTAATGTGCTTTCCGTCTTGCGCAGGACTGTAGAGCAGCAAACTTCATGCCCTCCGGTCCGCCCCGGGAGCCACTGCTAAGTTATCCCCCGGCATTCAGAAAATCTAAGTGCCAAAAAATAAGATTTTTTGACTCCGTGTTGTATAACCCGCCATTCGTGGGTACCATTCAACGCGTACGCAAACAAAAAGGGTTAATTCGCGTGGTATAACCGCGCGGCCCAAAAAGGAGGAGACAAGCATGTCGTCTTTGAAGCCGCTTGCAGATCGTGTTCTGGTCAAGCCCGACGAGGCCGAGCAGAAGACCGCTTCTGGTCTGTATATCGCCAGCAACGCTCAGGAGAAGCCGCAGCGCGGCACCATCGTTGCCGTGGGCGCCGGCAAGGTCAACGACAAGGGTGAGCGCATCCCCATGGACGTCAAGGTTGGCGACGTTGTCATCTACGGTAAGTTCGGCGGCAACGAGGTCAAGGTCGACGGCGAGAAGTATCTGCTGATGCGCGCCGACGACATCTACGCTGTCGTCGAGGCCTAGTCTCGTCAGAATCTCTGATTCGTCTTTGAACGCGCCCGCCGCATAGGACTCGGAAGCGGCGACGCGAGTCACATTTCTTTTGGAGGATTACCTACCATGGCAAAGAACATTACGTTCAACACCGATGCCCGCGCTAAGCTTGCCAAGGGCGTCAACACTCTGGCCGACGCCGTTACCGTCACCATGGGCCCCAAGGGTCGCTACGTTGCGCTGCAGCGTACGTTCGGTGCTCCGACCATCACCAACGACGGCGTTTCCGTCGCCAAGGAGATTGAGCTCGAGGACAACATCGAGAACATGGGCGCCCAGCTGGTGAAGGAGGTCGCCACCAAGACCAACGACACCGTGGGTGACGGCACCACCACCGCAACCCTGCTCGCTCAGGCCATCGTCAACGACGGTCTGCGCAACGTTGCTGCTGGCGCTAACCCGCTGGCCATCCGTCGCGGCATCGACAAGGCCGTCAACGCCGCCGTCGCCGAGATGAAGAAGCAGGCCAAGCCGGTCGAGACCAAGGAGCAGATTGCTTCCGTCGGTACCATCTCCGCCGGTGACCCCGAGGTCGGCGAGAAGATCGCCGAGGCCATGGAGGTCGTGGGCAAGGACGGCGTCATCACCGTCGAGGATTCCCAGACGTTCGACATCACCATCGACACCGTCGAGGGCATGCAGTTCGACAAGGGCTATGTCTCCGCTTACTTCGTCACGGATAACGACCGCATGGAGGCCGTGATGAAGGATCCGTACATCCTCATCACCGACCAGAAGATCTCCAGCGTTCAGGACATCATGCCCGTTCTCGAGGCTGTCCAGCGCGCTGGCCGCGGCCTGCTCATCATCGCTGAGGACATCGACGGCGAGGCTCTGCCTACCCTGGTCCTCAACAAGATCCGTGGCGCTCTCAACGTCTGCGCCGTCAAGGCTCCGGGCTACGGCGATCGCCGTAAGCGCATCCTCGAGGACATCGCCGTCCTCACCGGTGGCCAGGCTGCCCTGGACGAGCTGGGCGTGAAGGTCGCCGACATCACCGCCGATATGCTCGGTACCGCTAAGTCCGTCACCATCTCCAAGGACAACACCGTCGTCGTCGGCGGCGCTGGCTCCAAGGAGGCCATCGACGCTCGTATCGCTCAGATCAAGGGCGAGATGGAGAACACCACCTCTGACTTCGACCGCGAGAAGCTCCAGGAGCGCCTGGCCAAGCTCTCCGGCGGCGTTGCCGTCATCAAGGTCGGCGCTGCTACCGAGTCCGAGCTCAAGGAGATCAAGCACCGCGTCGAGGATGCCCTGCAGGCTACCCGCGCTGCTGTCGAGGAGGGCATCGTCGCCGGCGGTGGCGTCGCTTTCATGGACGCTGCTCCTGCGCTCGACGCTGTCGAGATCGACGACCCCGAGGAGAAGATCGGCGTCGACATCGTCAAGAAGGCTCTGACCGCTCCGGTCGCTACCATCGCCAAGAACGCTGGCTTTGAGGGCGCTGTCGTGGTCGACAAGGTTGCCGAGCTGCCCGCCGGCCAGGGTCTCAACTCTGCCAACGGCGAGTGGGGCGACATGATCGAGATGGGCGTCCTCGACCCCGTCAAGGTCAGCCGCGTCACCCTGCAGAACGCTGCTTCTGTCGCCAGCCTGATCCTCATCACCGAGGCTACCGTCTCCGATGTGCCCAAGAACACTCAGCTTGAGGACGCTATCGCTGCTGCTACCGCTGGTCAGCAGGGCGGCGGTATGTACTAAGGCCGACAAGGTCTAGAACTCCCACCGGGAATCCGGGGGCGTGACGGGGCTTCTCTCCGGAACGTCCTCGGACATGCAAAGAGGCTCCGCATCGCGCTTCGCGCTGCGGAGCCTCTTTGCGTCCTGCGGAATGTTCCGGAGAGAAGCCCCGTCACGCCCCCGGATCCCCTGCGTTTACGGCCTTGAGGTCGGCGTGGGCGGAGATCGTGGCTGATGGGGATACGTGTCCCGGTCGCTGTTTCGCGGCTTTGCCGCGAAAGGCGCGTTACTTTGGGACGGGTGGGGAACGTGGTTGTTGCGGTAACTGGTCCCCGCCATAAATTACCCATGGCATACTTGCGCGAAAGCCTACTGGTGCTACACTTGCAATTGCTGTTTCAGGGCGGGGTGGAATTCCCCACTGGCGGTAAATCGGGCGGTGCCAAAGGGGCGCCGTGGAGCAGGCGAGGTGCCTGCGACTGAGCCGATGAGTCCGCGACCCGTGCGTGTGTTGGTTCGCATGCCGGCTGAACTGGTGAGATCCCAGTACCAACGGTTAGAGTCCGGATGAAAGAGGCAGGTGATCTTATGTCTGAACAGTCGCAGCATATCCATTTTGAGAACACGAATAGGTGGAGCACCAAACAGCTCGTTACCATGGCGCTGATGTGCGCCTTGGGCGCCCTGTTTATGTACGTGCAGCTGCCCATCCTTCCTTCGGCGCCGTTTTTGACGTATGACCCGTCGCTGGTGCCGGCGATGGTGTGCGGGTTTGCGTACGGCCCTGGTGCCGGCACTGCCGTCGCCGCCATGGCGATCGTCATCCATGCGCTTACCACGGGCGATTGGGTTGGTGCGCTTATGAACTTGGTTGCTACGCTAGGCTTTATTCTGCCCGCGGCTATCGTCTACCAGAAGATGCACACCTATAAGGGTGCCGTGATTGGCCTGGTGCTCGGCGTCATTGCCGCTACGGCGCTGTCTATGGTCGCAAACCTTACCATTGGCGTTTGGTTCTGGTATGGCTCGGTCGATGCGATCGCCCCGCTCATGCTTCCCGCCGTACTGCCGTTCAACCTCATCAAGACCGTGCTCAACTCGGTGTTGACGCTGGCGGTGTACAAGGCGGTCTCCAACCTCATCACGCCTAAAAAGGACCAGGTCAAAGGCCGCGCATGATTGAGTGTCGGGGCGTTTCCTTTAGCTATGACGGTGCTGCACCGGCGCTCGACGGCGTCGACCTGAACATCGAGGATGGCGAGTTTTTCTGCATCCTCGGTGGTAATGGGTCGGGCAAGTCGACGTTTGCCAAGCACCTGAATGCGCTGCTTCAGCCCGATGCGGGAACGGTGTACGTCAACGGCATGGACGCGTCCGATCCCGAGCTGGTCTACGACATCCGTTCGACTGCGGGCATGGTGTTCCAGAACCCGGATGATCAGCTGGTGGCGACGCTTGTCGAGGACGATGTTGCGTTTGGTCCCGAGAACTTAGGGGTCGAATCGGCCCAGATTGCGCAGCGCGTGCGCGAGGCGCTGAAGGCCGTGGGTCTGGTGGGCTTTAAGCGCCACGAGACCCACGCTCTTTCGGGCGGACAAAAGCAGCGCGTGGCGCTTGCCGGCGTGCTCGCCATGGAGCCGCGCGTGCTCATCTTGGATGAGGCCTCCTCGATGCTCGATCCGCGCGGGCGCAAGGGCCTTATGAAGGCCTGTCACGCGCTGCACGAACGCGGCATGACCATCGTGATGATTACGCACTTTATGGAAGAGGCCGCTGAGGCCGATCGCGTTGCTGTCTTCCAGACGGGCCGCGTTGCCATGCTCGGTACGCCCGAGGAGATCTTGACGCGGGCGGACGAACTCGCGCGGCTGAACCTGGATATGCCGGCATCGTGCTGTCTTGGCAGGGCGCTTCGCGCGAAGGGCGTGCCCATTTGCGCACGGGTGCGCGAGGCGGATATGGTCGCCGATATAGCGCAGGCTTATACCAAGTGGAGTGGGACAGGCATCGCCGGGCGGCCTTTCGCATCCGATTCTCGTATCCCCGACAACGTCTCCTCTGCAATCGATGGCGCAGACGCGCTGGAGCCCGTCATCGAGATTTCGCACCTTTCGTATAGCTATTCGCTGAGCGCCCGCGAGCGCCGTCGCTGGCATAAGCGCTCGGCCGCTGCGGGCAAATCGAACAAACAGGCTCTTTGGGGAAACGACCCTAGCAGTCCGTGGGCACTGCGCGACGTGTCTTTGACGGTGCGCCGCGGCGAGTTCCTGGGGCTAGCAGGCCATACCGGTTCGGGTAAATCCACACTGGTCCAGCACCTCAACGGATTAATCCGCCCGCAGGAGGGGAGCGTTTACGCGCTGGGGCTCGACCTATCAAGCAAGAAAGACGCCGCCGCGGTTAAGGCAAAGGTCGGCGTGGTGTTTCAGTATCCAGAGCGTCAGCTGTTTGCCGAGACCGTGGCACAGGACGTGGCATTTGGTCCGCACAACCTTGGCTTGCCGCAAGATGAAGTCGACCGTCGTGTCGAGTCGTCGCTCTCGCGCGTGGGCCTCGACCTTTCCACGGTCGGCGACAAGAGTCCCTTTGAGCTTTCGGGCGGTCAGCAACGGCGTGTGGCATTCGCCGGCGTGCTCGCCATGGAGCCCGAAGTCCTGGTGCTCGATGAACCCATGGCGGGGCTCGACCCGGCTGCGCGCAGGGATTTCTTAGGGCTCATCGATCGACTCCATCGCGAGGGCCTGACCGTTGTCATGGTTTCGCACAGCATGGATGACCTGGCCAATTGCTGCGACCGCATCGTCGTGATGAACGAGGGCGCGGTGTTTGCCGAAGGCACGCCCGCTCAGGTTTTTGCGCATGCGGATGAGCTTAAATCAATCGGCTTGGGTGTTCCCGCTGCCCAGCGTATGGCGCTGGCGCTTGCGAAGGCAGATGTGCCACTGCGCTTTGACGGCCTCTATACGGTTGAGTCGCTGACAGACGAGTTGGTGGACCTGCTAATCGGTCGCTCGGACGGTCCTTCTAACGTCGCGGACATTGCTAAATCCAAGACGGTCGCGCGAGAGGAGGGCTGCTGATGGAGGCGTTTTCGTTTGGTAGTTACTATCCCGGCGATAGTGCAATCCACCGCCTGGACCCGCGAACCAAGTTGCTCTTGGGCTTTGTGTTTCTGATCACGACGCTCACGGTCAGTGGCTTCCGCGGACTGGCCCCTGTCGCAATTTTCGTCGTGCTGATCTATGCCGTGTCCCGGGTGCCGTTGCGCCGGGTCCTATCATCGATGGCGCCGCTGCTGGCAATCGTCGTCGTGGTCGCGGTGCTCAACTTGTTTACCGATCAGAGTGGGCGCATCTTGTGGCAGCTCGGTTTTCTGCAGATAAGCGAGGGCTCACTGCGTTCTGCCGCCTTTATGGCGTGCCGCCTGACGTTGATGATGGCCGGCATGAGTGCCATTACGCTCACTACGCCGACGCTCGACCTCACCGCGGGCTTTGAGCGTCTGCTCGCACCGTTTGCGCGTGTGGGACTTCCTGCGCACGAGCTCGGCATGATTATGGGTATCGCGTTGCGCTTTATGCCGCAGTTCGCCACCGAGATGAAGCAGACGGCCGATGCGCAGGCGAGCCGCGGTGCACGCGTAACGGGCGGTCCGCTCGGTGGCGTACGCATGCTCGGCAGTGTGGCGATTCCGCTGTTCACCGGCGTGTTCCGTCATGCCGAGACGCTGTCTGCTGCCATGGATGCACGCTGCTATCACGGCGAGCAGGGCCGCACACGTCTGCATGCGCTTGCATTTGGCCGCGGCGATGCGTTGGCTGCGGTGGTGACGGCGCTGCTGCTCATCTGCGTCATCGGCATCAATCTTCAACTTGTTTAGGCGCGATTCGAGCGCAAGAAAGGGGTCCCTATGACCGACAACGACCGCACGGCTCAGCTTGAGCGCGCCTGTTCGTATCTCAGGCGCATTCCGGCGTGGTATCTGGCCACGACCGATGTGGCCGACGGACATCAGCCCCGCGTGAGACCGTTTTCGTTTGCCATGGTCGATGACGGTAAGTTGTGGTTTTGCACGTCGCGCGATAAGGATGTGTGGGCGGAGCTGAGTGCGAATCCCAAGTTTGAAGTATCGGGCTGGAAGCCGGGGGAATGTTGGATCGTGTTGACCGGCGAAGCCGCACTTGAGGACGACGCAGCTGCGAGCGACAAGGTGCGTCAAGCGGGTTTTAAGCACATGGTGGGCATTGGCGAGCAACACGATAGTGCCAACGACGGCCGCCTTGCGTTTTTCTCGGTCCGCAATATCGTCGCCCGCTTCTGTGATATCGACGGCAGCGAGGAGCGCCTGGAGCTCTAGCTCACACAAACCAGGCTCTCAAACTGGCTAGTACAGGAGGAAACGTGGACGGATTGAATACGGTTTTGGAGTATCTGACGTCGGTGCCGGCGTGGTACTTGGCGACGAGCGTGGACGGGCAGCCACATGTACGTCCGTTCTCGTTTGCACAGATTCAGGACGGTAAGCTGTGGTTTGTGACGGCGCGCACCAAAGACGTGTGGCAAGAGCTGCTGCAAAATCAGCGCTTTGAGGCCACGAGTTGGTGGCCGGGCCATGGCTGGCTCATCTTGCGCGGGCATGCGGGTCTGGATGACCAGGCCGCTCCCGATATGCGCGAGGCTGGATGGAAACATCTTGAGCGCTTGAGCGAGCACTATGAGGGGCCTAACGACCCCACGCTCGTCTTCTTTAGCGTGGAGGAACCCGAGGCCTTTATCTGCAATCACGACGAATGGGTGCCGGTCGAGCTCTAAACGAGTCTCTCAGCAAGCTTCGACAATTCAAATTCTCGCATATAGCGGGCCCCACATTGCAACGTCACCGTAAGGTGCACTGGGTAATATGGGGCCCGCTCCATTTGTCAATTCCTTCAAGCGAATGTGTCGGGAATGTTTCAATGCATGAATATGCAAGCCATTTACGTATTCATGCATCTTTTGGTGCTAAAGTTTCAACCCACTTCATAACGACCGCTGCGAAATGCGCATCGGTGCATAAATCGCAGATAAGGAGTCTGATATGTCTTTGAAGGTTGGAATCGTCGGCGCGGCTGGATATGCCGGAGCCGAGCTCATTCGCCTCGTGCTCGGTCATCCCGAGTTTGAACTTGTCGCCATTACGTCCAACGCCGATGCCGGCCAGCCGTTGTCTGCGGTGTACCCGAGCTTCACCGGCGTAAGCGATCTTGTCTTCACGACGCATGATGCCCCCGAGCTCAAGAACTGCGACGCGGTATTTTTGGCCGTGCCGCACACCGCCGCCATGGCGCAGGTGCCCGCCCTGCTTGCCGCAGACGTTTCCTGCTTTGATCTTTCGGCCGATTACCGCCTGAGCGATCCGGCCGTGTTTGAGGCATGGTATGCCGCCGAGCACACGAGCCCCGAGCTACTCAAGACACGTGCCTTCGGCCTGCCCGAGCTGTTCTGCCAGGACTTGGAGACCGCTGCTTCCAGCCATGCTGCTGGCAGGCCCGTGTTGGTCGCCTGCGCCGGCTGCTATCCCACCGCAACGAGCCTTGCTGCCGCTCCTGCCGTGCGTGCGGGCTGGGTGGCCGAGAACGGTCCCGTGATTGTCGATGCCATCAGCGGTGTGACGGGTGCCGGCAAGTCCTGCAACGCTCGTACGCATTTTTGCAGCGCCGACGAGAATTTGGAGGCCTACGGCGTGGGCAAGCATCGTCACACGCCCGAAATCGAGCAAATCCTTGGTCTAACAGATCGCGTCGTCTTTACCCCGCACCTGGCACCCCTCAAGCGCGGTCTACTCTCTACGGTAACGATGCCGCTTGCGCCGCAGGCTATCGATACCTTGATCCTTGAGGACGTTGTCGACTATTACAAGCAGTTCTACGCTGGACGCACCTTTGTGCGCGTGCTCGATGCCGGCCAGCAGCCCAAGACGGCTTCGGTCGTCGGCACCAACGCCGCCCAGATTGGCCTTGCGTTCAACAAGCGCGCGGGCGTGCTGGTGGCGACGGGCGCCATCGACAATTTGTGCAAGGGCGCTGCGGGCCAAGCAGTCCAGTGCGCCAATATCGTCTTTGGCTTTGACGAGCGACGAGGCTTGCCCACAGTGGCGTGCCCGGTGTAGCACATTCGATTGTTAACGATTTGGTAGTCGGGCATCGAGTGGGGCGCCACTTTTAAGCTGGTCTCATGATTGCGACTGGCATGGCGCACCAACCGATGTCCGTTTTTTGTTTGACATAAGGAGTCATAAAGACGATGAATACCGACCTGATTGATATCAAGATTCGCGCCGTCGAGGGTGGCGTTACGGCAGCGGCCGGCTTTAAGGCCGCAGGCATCCATGCGGGATTCCGGAAGAATCCCGAGCGCTTAGACTATGCGCTCGTCATGCCCGATAAACCCTGTCCCGGCGCCGGCGTGTTTACGACCAACCGCTTTTGCGCGGCGCCCGTGCAGGTGAGCCGTGCCAACCTGGGCGGTGCGGACAAGGGCTACGGTATCATCGCCGGTGTTTCAATCAACTCCGGCAACGCGAACGCCGCCACGGGCGAGACCGGCCTTGCCTGCGCGCGCGAGACCTGCAACATCGCATCGCAGGTTATCGGCTGCGAACCCCAGCAGATCCTGGTTGCCTCCACGGGTGTGATTGGCCAGATTCTGCCGATCGACACGTTTGAGACAGCCATTCCTGCTGCCTACGAGGCGCTCTCCGCCCACGGTGGCGCCGATGCCGCTCGCGCCATCATGACGACCGACACGCACTCCAAGGAGTACGCCGTGTCCTACGTCAGTGAGGCTGCGGGTCATGCGGGCAATGTCTATACGGTAGGCGGCATGTGCAAGGGCTCGGGCATGATCATGCCCAATATGGCCACCATGATCGCAGTTATCACCACCGATGCCCCCGTCGAGCCTGCGGCACTTCATGCCCTGCTGCTCTCGACCGTCAAGCAGACCTTTAACAAGGTAACGGTCGATTCCGACACCTCGACCAACGACACCTGCATCATGCTTGCCTCCGGCGCCGCTGCCGCAGATGCCGAGCCTATCGTCGAGGGCTCCGATGCCTTCGACGAGTTGGCATTTGCCGTGCACGAGGTGTGCGAGAGCCTGGCGCGCAATATCGCCGCCGATGGTGAGGGCGCATCCAAGCTTGTTACGGTCAACGTTACCGGAGCCGCCAACGACGAGGAAGCTGATATCGCCGCTCGTGCCGTTGCCAACTCGCCGCTCGTTAAGACCTGCATCGCCGGCCACGACTGCAACTGGGGCCGCGTTGCCATGGCGCTTGGCAAGTGCGGCGTGAAGTTTAATCAGGAAGACGTTTCCATCGACATGATGGGCATGCCCGTCTGTCGCGACGGTCTGACTGTTCGCTTTGACGAGGACGAGGCTCTACGACGTTTCGAGGCGCCCGAGATCGTGATCTCGGCCGACCTGGGCGCAGGCGACGCGGCAACGACCGTGTGGACCTGCGACCTCACGCATGAATACATCTCCATCAACGGCGACTACCGTTCCTAGATTCCAGGCACGCTGCGCATCTTGCCGCGATTGCGGACAGCGGAGCACGGCGCGATAACGATACGAAAGACGAGGCAGATTATGAAATTCGCACGCGATTGTCGTTCGAGCGAATCCAACGAAGCAACCGCGCAGCTGCTGTTCGAAGCGCTGCCGTGGATTAAGAACCTGACCGGCAAGACGGTTGTTATCAAATATGGCGGAGCCGCCATGGTTGATGAGCAGCTGCGCCGCGACGTGATGAGCGACATCGTTTTGCTCAAGATCATCGGTATGCGCCCCGTCATCGTGCACGGCGGCGGCAAGGCTATCAACGAGGCGCTGAGCCATTACGATATTCCCGTCGAGTTTAAGAACGGCCAGCGCGTGACCACGCCGGCGACTATGGATATCGTGCGCGAGGTGCTGGGCGGCAAGGTTAACCAGGAGCTGGTTGCTGCCATCAACCACCACGGCAACCTGGCCGTGGGCGTGTCGGGCAGCGATGCCGGCACGCTCATCGCCGAGCCGCTCGACCCCGAGCTCGGTCGCGTGGGCAAAGTGATGCACGTCAACACCGACTATATCGAGCGCTTACTCGATAGCGAGTACATCCCCGTCATCGCTACCGTCGCGGCGGGGGAGGACGGCGGTTTCTTCAACATCAACGCCGACACCGCCGCCGGTGCCGTTGCCGCGGCGCTCCACGCGCATAAGGCGATCTTTTTGACCGATGTCGATGGCCTGTACAAGGACTTTAGCGACAAGGACTCGCTTATCTCCAACCTAACGCTCGACGAGGTTAACGAAATGCTCTACGGCGGCGAGGTCGATAAGGGCATGATTCCCAAGCTGCGCGCGGCCGTCGATGCGCTTACCGGCGGCGTATTTCGTGCCCACATCATTAACGGTACTACGCCGCATTCGCTGCTCCTGGAGCTGCTGACCGATGCCGGCGTCGGCACCGTGATCCATTCCACCGAGACGGCTTACGAGTTCGATACGCATCCGCATCCGCTTTCGACGTTTGCTGCGCGTCTGACCGAAAACCTTGACGAGGTCGAGAAGCTTCAGACGGTCTAGCTGACCCGCAGCCGCCCCATTCCTCCACCCATAGCCCCGCGCCGTCTGGCGCCCAACGAAAGGCATCCCATGTCACTTGCAGCTCAGCAATCGCTTGAATCCCATTACGTTATGCATACCTTTGGCCGCTCTCCGGTCGAGTTTGTCGAGGGTCACGGCATGAAGCTCACCGGCGACGATGGCCGTGAGTACCTCGACTTTCTTGCCGGCATCGGCGTGTGCAGCCTAGGTCATGGCGACCCGGCTGTGCTCTCGGCGCTCGAGGCACAGACCAAAAAGCTCATGCATGTCTCCAATTACTTCTACATTGAGCAGCGCGGACAGGTCGCGGCGCTGCTGTCCAAGCTTGCTAACGACGACGTAGATGGTGCGCGCGTGCTTGCCGATGCCATTGCCGCCGGCGATGAGACCACGGCAGCTGCTCTTGGTGCCCCGGCTGCGGATGAGCAGGTTTGGGAGACCTTCTTTGCCAACTCTGGCGCCGAGGCCAACGAGGGCTCGATGAAGCTCGCGCGCCTGTACGCCAAGCGTGCCGGTAATGGCGGCAACACCATCGTGTGCATGCGCGGCGGCTTCCACGGCCGTACGCTCGAGACCATTGCCGCCACCATGCAGGATTGGCTGCAGGACAGCTTCCGCCCGCTGCCGGGTGGCTTTGTGGCCTGCACGCCCAACGATGTCGATGAACTGCGTGCGATCTTTAAGCAGCTGGGCAGTGAAATATGCGCTGTAATGCTCGAACCGATCCAGGGTGAGAGTGGCGTGCACCCTATGACCGAGGAGTTTATGGCGGCAGCGCGCGACCTGGCACACGAAGTGGGCGCCGTGCTTATCGCCGACGAGGTCCAGTGCGGCATCTTCCGCTCCGGCAAGCCATTTGCGTTCCAAACCTATGACGTGGAGCCCGACATCATGAGCCTTGCCAAGGGCATTGCCGACGGCGTGCCCATGGGTGCCGTCGTGGCAAAGAAGGAGATTGCCGACGTGTTTAAGCCGGGCGACCATGGCTCGACCTTTGGCGGTAGCTGCTTGCCCATCGCGGCGTGTGCCGCGACGCTCTCCGCGCTTGTGCGTGGCGATTATGCCGAGCATGCTGCCAAGGTGGGCGCCTATATGGAGCAGGCGCTGGCTAAGCTTCCGCATGTGGTAGAGGTGCGTGGCCGTGGCCTGATGCTCGGCTGTGATTTGGATGATGCCGCGGGTGACGCACATGATATTGTTGCCCGCGCGCTGGCCGCCGGTGCCGTGATTAACGCTACGGGTGCTCATACGCTGCGTTTCTTGCCGCCGCTCGTCTGCGAGGAAGCCGACGTGGACAGTCTGATCGAGATCCTGTCGGGTGTCTTGGGCTAACGCAGCGTAATAACTCAATTTGGATCGGGTTCCGGACTGCTGGGTGTGTCATATGCGGCATGATTTGGCGATCCGGAGCCCGTTTTGTTGCTGATTTGCGATGGTCAAAAGTCCCTCTGGTCAAAAAATGCCAAATATGAGTACGGGCACTAATTCTGTAGCATATAAATTAGACACAATTTGACGAATTGGACCGCATATGTCCAGTTTTGCTGTCAGAAAACATGCTCATCTGGACCGTTAGCCGTTGCTTTGATGTCAGATTTGCCCTTTGGGACCTCGAAAATGCTGTTACAAAAGAGGTAGCAGTACTCATATTTGGCATTTTTTGACCACTGCCCTTGAAACGAGTGAGCTGTGGGGTTCGAATCCCTCTGCGATGGGCCCAAAAAAGAAAGGCTCCCATTGCTGGGAGCCTATCAAATCAGTGGTGGGCGATGAGGGATGTCCGCGTGCGGCTGGCGCCGCCCGCTTCCGCTTCGGGCCTGCGGCCCTCGCGTGCTGCGCTGGAAAACGCTTCGCGTTTCCTCAGCTCCGCACCCTGGCGGGTTCGAATCCCATGAAATGGGCGCAAACAAAACGGTCCCCTTGCGAGGACCGTTTCCAATTCAGTGGTGGGCGATGAGGGATTCGAACCCCCAGCCTTGTGCGTGTAAAGCACCTGCGCTAACCGTTGCGCCAATCGCCCGTGCGGAGAGAGTATAGCAAAACAATCGCCTCATTCATCTCATATCCATTAAAGGTAACTGGCACGTGTCGCAGCGGAGCTGATTCAGTTGAGATTGCCTGAACATTCCGCCCCTCTTTACGCCCTCGGGTATACTCAAAAGCTACTGATTCGATTTGATGCCCAGCAACAGCAGAGGGGATAGTATATGTGCGGTTTTGTCGGTTTTGTCGGTGGGACGGATAACCAATCCGAGGTGCTCACCAAGATGATGGACCGCATCGTCCATCGCGGTCCCGACATGGGCGGTCAGTTTATCGACGGCCGCGTTGCCCTCGGCTTCCGCCGCCTGTCGATCCTCGACCTGACCGAGGCTGGCGCCCAACCTATGGCCAACGAGGACGGTAGCGTCGTCATTGTCTTCAACGGTGAGATCTACAACTTCCAAGAACTCCGTTCCGAGCTCGAAGCCAAGGGCTACAAGTTCCATTGCGGCGCCGACACCGAGAGCCTCCTGCACGGCTACGAGGAGTGGGGCGAGGCCGTCCTCGATCGCCTGCGCGGTATGTACGCCTTCGTCATCTGGGACAAAAAGAAGAACAAGCTTTTTGGCGCCCGTGACATCTTTGGCATCAAGCCGCTCTATTACTATCCCATGGCCGATGCGGGCGACGGCGCTCCGGGCGTGCTCTTTGGTTCCGAGATCAAGAGCTTCCTGGACTACCCGCACTTCCACAAGGCGGTCAACAAAAAGGCCCTGCGTCCGTACATGACGCTGCAGTATTCGGCAACCGAGGAGACCTTCTTCGAGGGTGTCTACAAGCTGCCGCCGGCGCACTACTTTACCGTCGATATCCCGACCGGCAAGATGAACATTGAGCGCTACTGGGATTGCGATTACTCTGCCGTCGAGAAGCCGTTCGAGGAGTACGTCGATGAGCTGGACGAGGTCGTGCACGAGAGTGTCGAGGCCCATCGTATCGCCGACGTCAAGGTCGCGTCGTTCCTCTCCGGTGGCGTCGACTCCAGCTACATCGCCGCTTGCCTCATGCCCGACAAGACCTTCTCGGTGGGCTTTGACTACAAGAACTTTAACGAGACCAACTACGCCAAGGAGCTTTCCGATAAGCTCGGCGTCGAAAACGTTCGCAAGATGATTACCGCCGACGAGTTCTTCGGTGCGCTCGAGGACATCCAGTATCACATGGACGAGCCGCAGTCCAACCTGTCTTCCGTGCCGCTGTGGTTCTTGGCCGAGATGGCCCGCAAGGACGTCACCGTGGTGCTTTCGGGCGAAGGCGCCGACGAACTCTTTGGCGGCTACGCCTACTACGAGGATACGGTCCCGGTGCGCAAGTACAAAAAGATGGTGCCGCTGCCCATCCGTCGCGCGCTCGGTAACCTGGCGCTGCATATGCCGTACTTCAAGGGCCATAACTTCCTGGTCAAGGGTGCCGAGATCCCCGAGAAGTCGTTCCTGGGACAGGCTCTGGTATGGCCGGAGCGCGAGGTCGACGGCGTGCTCAAGCCCGAGTACAACACCGGCGACGGCGCCTTTGAGCTCGCTGCACCCATCTACGCACGCGTGAAGGGTCAGCCCGAACTGGTCAAGAAGCAGTACCTGGACATGAACATGTGGCTCCCGGGCGACATTCTGCTCAAGGCCGACAAGATGTGCATGGCGCACTCGCTGGAGCTGCGCGTGCCCTTCCTGGACCGCAAAGTCATGGAGTTCGCCGAGCACATTCCCGACCGCTACCGCATCAACGAGAACGGCAACAAACAGGTACTCCGCCACGCTGCCAACAAGTCGCTGCCCGATGAGTGGGCCACCCGTCCCAAGGTGGGCTTCCCGGTGCCGATTGTCTACTGGCTGCGCGAGCAAAAGTGGTACGACTATGTCAAGGAGTACTTCACCGCGCCGTGGGCAAGTGAGTTCTTCAATACCGACGAGCTCATGCACCTGCTCGATCTGCACTTTGCGGGCAAGGGCGATTTCCAGCGCAAGATCTATACGCCGCTCGTGTTCCTGGTGTGGTACAAGCGCTTCTTTATCGACGAGGACCAGCCCGCTGTTCAGGCTGCCTAGCCTCGGCTTACGAACGCCTGCGCGTAACGGCTCCTCCGGGAGCCGTTTTTGCGTGGGTGCGTTTCAGTTACTATAAAAACCGTCCCTGCCAAATGGCTGAGAAAGGTGAAAGATGCACCATTCGGATTCCGCGACCGTGACCACGGTCGATACGCTTGCCAAGCTTCTCGATGTGTGCGGCGAGCTGCGCGCATCAGAGCAGGTTGACGAGCGCGCCGTGACCGGCTGCTCGTTTGATTCGCGCGCGGTCTCGGCAGGTGACGTATTCTTTTGCAAAGGTGCTGCCTTTAAGCCCGCGTTTTTGAGCATGGCGCTCGATGCGGGCGCCGTCGCATTTGTGTGCGAGGAGTCGCTGGTCGAGTCTCTGGAGCCGCTGGCGCAGGAGAGCGGTGCTGCGATGCTGGTTGTTGATAGTGTTCGCACGGCCATGGCCCTGTTGCCGCCGGAGGTCTACGACCGTCCCGACCACGACGTCAAGATCGTGGGCATCACCGGCACCAAGGGAAAGACCACGGCCGCTTTTATGCTCCAGTCGATTATCAAAGCGGCGGGCGAGTCCTGCGGCATGATCGGCTCGGTGAGTACCGACGATGGCATCGAGTGCTACGAGAGCACCAATACTACGCCCGAGGCCCCCGAGATCTGGCGCCATATCGCCAACTGCCGCACGTCCGGTCGCCAGTCCATGGTCATGGAGGTCTCGAGCCAGGCGCTCAAGTACCAACGCGTCGAGAATCTGCCGTTTGACGTGGCGTGCTTCCTCAACATCGGCCGCGACCACATCTCGCCGATTGAACACCCCACGTTTGAGGATTATTTTGAGAGCAAACTCAGGATCTTTGACCAGGCAAAGACCGCCGTGGTGAATCTGGGCACCGAAGAGGTCGACCGTGTGCTGGAGACAGCGTCGACGGCCGAGCGCTTGGTGACCGTTGGCGTCGAGCATCCCGAGGCAAGCCTGTGGGCGAGCGACGTACGCATGGTCGGCTTTAGCATCGAGTTCAACTTGCATGGCCTGTGTGCCGACGAGTCCGAGGCGGGGGAGAAGATCCTGCTGGGTATCGCGGGAGACTTTAACGTGGAGAACGCGCTGGTCGCTACCGCCGCCGCGCGCGAGATCGGCATCGGTATCGATGCCATCAAGAAGGGCCTCTCCAAACTGCGCGTGCCGGGCCGTATGGAGGTCGTGGAGTCGAAGGACGGCCGCGCGATCTGCGTCGTCGACTACGCGCACAACCAGCTTTCGTTCCGTTCGCTTTTCTCGTCGGTGAAGCGTGCGTTTCCCGCTAGCCCCGTCATTGCGCTGTTTGGCGCCGCCGGCGGCAAGGCTCAGGAGCGCCGCGAGCAATTGCCACGCGAGGCCGCACCGTATTCCGACCTGATGATCTTTACGAACGAGGATCCAGCTCACGAGGACCCGATGAAGGTCTGTCGCGAGCTTGCCGAACATGTTCCCGACGATACGCCGAACAAGATCATCCTCGATCGCGAAGCCGCTGTGCATGCGGCGTTCAAGGCGGCGCGCGAGGAGTACGTCAACCCCGATGCTCCCACCATTGTCTTGCTGCTGGCAAAGGGTGACGAGGAGCTCATGCACGTGGGCGACGAGTTCGTGCCCATCGAGAGCGACCTTTCGCTGGCCAATCGCCTGATCGATGTTACCCAGTTTGACTAATGAACCATGATGGCGGCGGCGCCCTGAGTACGCTGTCGCCATAAGCGTGTTCCCCCAATCAAAACATGCCGTCCAAGTCCAAACCCTTCTACGTAAACGGAGTAACCATGTCCCACAACACCCTGCCGACCGTTGCCGAGCTTTCGGGCGAGATGCGCGAGCGCTTGGCCAAGGTCAAGTACGTCTTTACCGACCTGGATGCCACGATGCTCGCGCCCGGCTCGTGCGTGCTGCGCGACAACGACGGCAACCCCTCGACCAAACTCGTCGAGGCTGTCGTGGCGCTCGCTCGCGCTGGTATTCAGGTGGTTCCCACCTCGGGCCGCAACCGTACCATGATCCACGAGGACGCGCGCGTGCTCGGCCTCAACTCCTACATTGGTGAGATGGGCGGCCTGGTCATGTACGACCTCAAAGCCAACGATTGGGAGTATCTGACCGGCGACATGCCTTACGACCCCGCCTGCGGCCTTACTCCGCACCAGGTGATCGAGCAGACCGGCGTGTGCGAGAAGATCCTCGCCCGCTGGCCGCACAAGATCGAGTATCACAACGACATGTCGACCGGCTACAAATACCGTGAGGTCACCGTCGGCATGCGCGGCGATGTGCCCGACGATGAGGCCCAGGCCATCCTAGACGAGGCCGGCTGCGGTCTGATCTGGGCTTGCAACGGCCATCTGACTCACCTGTCCAAGCCGACGACGCTCGAGCTCGATCGCGTCGAGGACGGTCGCGCATTCAACATCAACCCCGCGGGTCTCAACAAGGGCGTCGCCATTGCGCACTTCTGCGAGCACCTGGGGATCGAGCGCGAGGAGACGTTGGCGCTCGGCGACTCCGAGTCCGACTTCTACATGGCCGATCACGTGGGCACGTTCTGCCTGGTCGAGAATGGCCTGACGAGCGCCGGCGCGCCCGAGTTCCTGGCTGCTTGCGAGAACGCTTTCGTTACGCGCGGCAAAATTGTCGACGGTTGGGCGGCGACGGCAGAGCTGCTGGTCGCGGCGCGTTCGTAGCGCGGCGTCGCCGCACTTGGACATGTCTTTTCGAGAGAGACTGGTGAGGTAATGTCCGATATCGAGAATCCGGCAGGCGACACGCGCCCGATTGGCGTGTTCGATTCTGGTTTGGGCGGTCTGACGGTTGCGCGCGCGATTGCGACGGCGCTGCCGCACGAGTCCGTCTACTACTTTGGCGACACCAAGCGCTGCCCCTACGGCACCCGTACCGAGGATGAGGTGCGCTCGTTTGCGTTGCAGGCGGGTCGTTGGCTTTCGAAGCACGACGTCAAGATTATGGTCATCGCCTGCAACACGGCGACCGCTGCGGCCTTGCGTCTGGCCCAGCAGGTGCTCGACGTTCCCGTGATCGGTGTGATCGCGCCGGGTGCCCGTGCGGCAATCAACAGCACGCGTACGCGTCGCGTGGGCGTGCTCGCCACCAACCTCACCATTCGCTCGGGCGCCTACACGCGCGCCATTCAGGACCTGGATGCCGGCGTCGATGTATACGGCTGTCCTGCCTCGAGCTTTGTCGAGGTTGTCGAACACGAGCTCGCCTCGGGTGCACATCTGCAGGAACAGTGGCTTGAGAACGAGGACATCTTCGATACGCCTGCCGTGCGTGCGCTGGTGGGTGCCACGGTTGAGCCGCTGCGCGACCACGGTATCGATACCGTGGTGCTCGGCTGTACGCATTTTCCGCTGTTGGTGGGACCTATCCGGCATGCGCTGGGGCCTGGGGTGCGCGTCGTGAGTTCCGCCGAGGAGACCACGCGCGAGCTGACCGATATCCTCACGCGCCGCGAGCAGCTGGCGGGCGACGCCGCCGAGCCGCAGCATCGTTTTGCCACGACGGCCGATAACATTGCCGAGTTTGCGGTGGCGGGCAGCTTTATCTTTGGACAGCCGCTCAAGAGCATCGAACATATCGATATCGATGAGCTGAAATAGATGTAAGGCAGCCGCCAAAGCCTTCGCCACATCTTTTGCCGAAAGGAAATTTCTATGGAGTACATGCAGGTCAACCGCGCCAACGGTCGCGCCGCCAACGAGTTGCGCCCCGTTAAGCTCACCCGTGGCGTCATGAAGCACGCTCACGGCTCGTGTCTGGCCGAGTTCGGTGACACGCGCGTGCTGTGCGCCGCCACTATCGAGGAGGGCGTGCCGGGCTGGCGAAAGGGAGCTAAGGCCGGCTGGGTGACCGCGGAATACGCCATGCTGCCGGCGTCGACCGGCAAGCGCTGCAAGCGCGAGCACGCCAACCGCAAGGGCCGCTCCATGGAGATCGAGCGCCTCATTGGCCGCAGCCTGCGTACCGTCGTCAACATGAAGGCGCTCGGCGAGTACACCGTCACCGTCGACTGCGATGTGATTCAGGCCGATGGCGGCACGCGTACAGCGAGCATCACCGGCGCCTGGGTGGCGCTGCACGACGCCCTCGCCATGTGGGTCGAGGCGGGCAAGATCGAGCGCATCCCGCTTATCGGCCAGGTGGCTGCCATCTCCATGGGCGTTGTCGACGGCAACACTCTGCTCGACTTGGATTATTCCGAGGACAGCCATGCCGAGGTCGACATGAACCTCGTCGCCACCGACACCGGTGAGATGATCGAGCTCCAGGGCACCGGCGAGCAGGCGCCCTTCGACCGTAAGCGCCTCAACGCCCTGCTCGACCTGGGCGACAAAGGTATCGCCGAGCTCATCGAGCTTCAGCGCCAAGCCATCGCCTAATCTGCCAAAAAGGGACAGGTTTATTTTGGTAGGTTTTACCTGTGGAGACGTCTGGACACAAGACTGCCGTTGATTGAGAGGGGAGAGGCGGAGTCCCTCGTTGCCCTCGGCGCGGTATTGATATAGAGACAAGGAGGCCAGTCATGGCACTTGAGAAGATTGACATCGACACCCTCGACCCGGCGGCGACCATCGTCGTGGCAACGGGCAACGCCCATAAGCTCACCGAGATCGAGGCCATTTTGGGCAAGGTCATGCCCGAGGTGCGCTTTGTGGCGCTCGGCCAGCTGGGCGATTTTGAGGACCCCGAGGAAAACGGCACGACGTTTTTGGAGAACGCCATCATCAAGGCGCAGGCTGCGGTCGAGGAGACGGGCCTTATGGCCATTGCCGATGATTCGGGCTTGGTCGTCGACGCGCTGGACGGTGAGCCCGGTGTGTATAGCGCGCGCTACGCGGGCGTTCACGGCGACGATGCCGCCAACAACGCCAAGCTGCTCGTTAACTTGGAAGGCGTGGCAGACGAGGATCGCACCGCGCGTTTTATGAGTGTCGTCGCGCTCATCGACACGGATGGTCTGGTCACCTATGGTGAGGGCGCCTGCGAGGGCGTTATCGCGCACGAGGGCCGCGGCGATCACGGCTTTGGCTACGACCCGCTGTTCCTGCCGGTCGACACGCCGGGCAAGACCATGGCCGAGCTGACGGCGGACGAGAAGAACGCCATCAGCCATCGATTCCATGCGCTCGAGCACCTATCCGCCAAACTGACGGGCGAGGAGTAGGCCGTGCGTGCGGTGGTGCAGCGCGTGCTCAACGCCGGCGTGACGGTCGACGGCGAGTGCGTGGGTCGCATTGGACGCGGCTACCTGGTGCTGCTTGGTGTGGGCCATGGCGATACGCGTGCCGAGGCCGACAAGCTGTGGGGCAAGCTCCGCGGGCTGCGTATCAACGAGGACGAGAACGGCAAGACCAACTTGGCGCTTGCCGATGTCGACGGCGAGGTGCTCGTGGTGTCGCAGTTCACGCTGTTCGCCGATTGCCGCCACGGTCGCCGCCCATCGTTTACGGATGCCGGCGCCCCCGATGTCGCCAACGAGCTCTACGAGTACTTCTTGACGCTTGTGCGCGAGGACGTTGAGCATGTGGCGCACGGTATCTTTGGCGCCGACATGAAGGTCGACCTGGTCAACGATGGCCCATTCACCATCGTCCTGGACACCGACAACCTTTAGGTTACGCGGTTTTACCAAACCACGTAACAACTGGTCATGCGAGATTGTCGTCTGGTACGTATTTGGGACGGGGCTCATTTAGCTACTTGCGTATGGCCACAACAGGGTGCTATAGTATTAGAGTTTTGTCTATCTTAGGGGTATTATCCCCTTTTTGAATTGCACCTTCTGGAGGCCCTGTTCATGGAAGAGATGGAAGTCAATCACGTCGACGACATCCACGAGAAGCTGACCGATATGGTGGGCGATCGCGTCAAGGTGAAGGCCAACATGGGCCGCACCCGCGTTGTCGAGCGCATGGGCACCATCAAGAGTGTCCACCCCGCCGTCTTTATCGTCGAGGTCGACGAGCGTCGCGGCCGCAAGTCGCGTCAGTCCTACCAGTATATTGATGTGCTCACCGGTCAGGTCGAGCTGTTCGACCCCGAGAGCGGCGAGCATATCTTTACCCCGCTCGGCAATCAGCTCGAGGAGCATTAACGGTGACCGATCGGTCCCTGACTCTTTCCGCGCCGGCAAAGATTAACCTCTACCTGGGGGTTCATACCGAGCGCGATGACCGCGGCTACCACAGGGTCGATTCCCTGATGGCGGCCGTCGGTCTTTCCGATACCGTGACGGTCACGCTGGCGCAGGCGCTGACCGTCCAGACGGTTCCGGCATCAGATTTTCCCATGCAAAAGAATACGGCGTATCGGGCTGCGGTTGCTATGGCCGAGCATTATGGTCGCGAGGCAAACATCTGCGTGACGATTGAGAAGCGCATTCCATTGTGCGCCGGCTTGGGCGGCCCCTCGACGGATGCGGCCGCGGTCATTGTCGCCTTGGCGGAGCTCTGGGGCATTGATCGCACCGACCCAGCGCTCGACGATATTGCGCGAGGCATTGGTGCTGACGTCCCGTTCTTTTTGCACGCGAGTCCTGCGTTCTACGTAGGTGGGGGAGACGTGCTGGCAACTGAGTACCCCGCGCTGCCCGCGACGCCCGTCGTGCTGGTCAAGCCGCGCGAGGCAAGTGTTTCGACAATTGAAGCCTATCGACGTTTTGACGAGGCCTCGGTGCCTGCGGACAAGCCCGGCGCGATAGCTTCTGCCTTGCGTGCTGGTGATGCCGAGACGGCATATGCACTCATCCATAACAACCTTGGTGTCATTTCCGCACAGATGGAGTCGCAGATTCAAACGGTCCTCGACTGGCTGCGTAAACAGGACGGAACCGTTGCTGTAGATGTGTGCGGATCGGGTGCCTGCTCGTTTGCCATTTGCGACACCGCTGCCACGGCCGAAAGGCTTGCCGATGCTGCCCAGCAAAATGGCTGGTGGGCCTGCGCGACTGAGCTTATTCCCAACACGGTTCAAATCGACGCGCCAAAGAAATAAAAATTTCTCTAGCATGCGGCGAAAATCTTTGTTACTATAGTCGAGCTAACGGGTTGTGGCTCAGTTTGGTAGAGCACTGCGTTCGGGACGCAGGGGTCGCTGGTTCAAATCCAGTCAACCCGACCAGAGCATGAGGAGGGACCGCTTCTTGCGGTCCCTTTTTTTAGCTATTGTTGTGATACCGCGATACCCGCGGTATACTCATTCGAGCTTGTCTCGCTGTATTGTGGAGGTCTACATGTTTGGACTGAGGGCTCCTGAGCTCATCATTATTCTCGTCGTTGTCCTGATTATCTTCGGGCCCAAGAACCTGCCGAAGCTCGGCAAGTCCCTCGGCTCCACCGTCAAGAATATCCGCGAGGGTATGGAGGGCGACGATAAGGCCGAGACCAAGCAGGCCGAGGAGGTCGTGGTCGAGCAGTCCGAGGAGGACAAGGAGATCGCTGAGCTCGAGGCCAAGCTCGCTGCTGCCAAGAAGAAGCAGGCAGAGGACAGCGACGCGGACGCAGAGTAGTCCCATCCCTTTGGGGTGAGCACCTGACCGGCTTGCCCGCAGGCTAGCCGGTCTTTTTCGTTTTGTTGACAGTTGATTGTTTGATCAGAGTTGGGGAGATATCCGTATGGACGCAAGCCAGATCGTACTGACCGCTGAGGGCCGCCAGAAGCTCGTCGAGGAGCTCGCTTGGCGTGAGGGCGATTACGCCAAGGAGATCGTCGAGGACATCAAGGAAGCCCGCGCGTTCGGCGACCTTTCGGAGAACTCCGAGTACGACGCCGCTAAGGACAAGCAGGCCCAGAACGCCGCTCGTATTGCCGAGATCCAGGCCATCCTCGCCAACGCTCAGGTTGCTGCCACCACGGGCGACCTGACCGTCTCCATCGGTTCCACCGTTTCGCTGATTGATCCCAACGGCGAGGTCATGGAAGTCACGCTCGTCGGTACCACCGAGACCAACTCGCTCGAGCACAAGATTTCCAACGAGTCTCCGGTCGGTCACGCCATCATCGGTCACGGCGAGGGCGACTCCGTCGAGGTCGTTACGCCTTCCGGCAAGACTCGCGTCTACACCATCGCCAAGATCGCACGCTAGACCACGGTCCCGCGTAAAGGTATGTTTTCGCTCCCTGGGACCGAATCCTGGGGAGCGTTTTAGTTTGAGGAGCTAACTTATGGCAGAGAACCAGAACGCCGCCGATCAGGCATCGACGCTCAACGACGAGCGCGCCACCCGTCTGGCCAAGCGCGCCGCCCTGTTCGAGGCGGGCCAGAACCCCTATCCTGAGCACTCTGAGCTTGAGGACTACGTCGCCGATATCGAGACTAAGTACGCCGATCTTGCCGATGGTGAGGACACCGAGGATGTCGTGAAGATCGCCGGCCGTGTGGTCGCCAAGCGCGGTCAGGGCAAGATCATGTTCATCGTCGTGCGCGATGCGACTGCCGAGATTCAGCTGTTCTGCCGCATCAACGACATGGACGAGGCTGCCTGGAATACGCTCAAGGCCCTCGACCTGGGCGACATCCTGGGCGTGACCGGCGTGGTCGTGCGTACCCAGCGCGGCCAGCTTTCCGTTGCCCCTAAGAGCGCGACCCTGCTTGCCAAGGCCGTTCGTCCGCTGCCCGAGAAGTTCCACGGTCTTTCCGATAAGGAGACCCGCTATCGCCAGCGCTATGTCGACCTGATCGCCAACGACGACGTTCGCGAGACCTTCCGTAAGCGTTCGCAGATTCTCTCCACCTTCCGTCGCTTTATGGAGTCCGACGGCTACATGGAGGTCGAGACCCCCATCCTGCAGACCATCCAGGGCGGCGCTACTGCCAAGCCGTTCATCACTCACTTCAACGCGCTCGATCAGGAGTGCTACCTGCGTATTGCCACCGAGCTGCACCTCAAGCGCTGCATCGTCGGTGGTTTTGAGCGCGTGTTCGAGATCGGCCGCATCTTCCGTAACGAGGGCATGGACCTTACCCACAACCCCGAGTTCACCACGATGGAGGCCTACCGTGCCTTCTCCGACCTCGAGGGCATGAAGGCGCTCGCCCAGGGTGTCATTAAGGCAGCTAACAAGGCCATCGGCAACCCCGAGGTCATCGAGTATCAGGGCCAGACCATCGACCTTTCTGGTGAGTGGGCCAGCCGTCCCATGACCGACATCGTCTCCGACGTGCTCGGCAAGCAGGTCACCATTGACACGCCGGTCGAGGAGCTTGCTGCCGCCGCGCGCGAGAAGGGCCTGGAGATCAAGCCCGAGTGGACTGCTGGCAAGATCATCGCCGAGATTTACGATGAGCTGGGCGAGGACACCATCGTCAACCCCACGTTCGTGTGTGATTACCCCATCGAGGTCAGCCCGCTTGCCAAGCGTTTTGAGGACGATCCGCGTCTGACCCACCGTTTTGAGCTGGTTATTGCCGGCCACGAGTACGCCAACGCATTTTCCGAGCTCAACGACCCGGTCGACCAGGCTGAGCGCTTTGCTGCCCAAATGGCCGAGAAGGCCGGCGGCGACGATGAGGCCATGGAGTATGACGAGGACTACGTGCGCGCCCTCGAGTACGGTATGCCTCCTGCGGGCGGTATCGGCATCGGTATCGACCGCGTGGTCATGCTGCTCACCAACCAGGCTTCTATCCGCGACGTGCTGCTGTTCCCGCACATGAAGCCCGAGAAGGGTTTCCAGTCCGGTGCCGCTGCCGCCAAGGCTGCCGAGGCCGGCAACGCCGCGAGCCCGTTCGTTAAGTCGCTTAAGCCCACGCTCGATTACTCCAAGATCGCCGTTGAGCCGCTGTTTGAGGAGTTCGTCGACTTTGATACCTTCTCCAAGAGCGACTTCCGCGCTGTGAAGGTCAAGGCATGCGAGGCCGTCAAGAAGTCCAAGAAGCTGCTGAACTTTACGCTCGACGACGGCACCGGCACCGACCGCACCATCCTCTCCGGTATTCACGCTTATTACGAGCCCGAGGACCTGGTCGGCAAGACCTTGCTCGCCATCACCAACCTGCCTCCGCGCAAGATGATGGGCATCCCCAGCTGCGGCATGCTCATCAGTGCCATCCACGAGGAGGATGGTGAGGAGCGCCTCAACCTGATCCAGCTCGACGCCTCCATCCCCGCCGGCGCAAAGATGTACTAGGGGGTTACGGCGTTTTACCAAACGCCGTAACCGCTCGACGCTGCGCGCCGCCCAGAGCGACAATTTGTCATTCAAAAGGCAAGGCATGACCAGAAGGTCTATGCCTTGCCTTTTTCATGCCAACTTGTTCGCTCTGGACGTCGCTCGCTGTCCGTCCTCTATCTGCGGCGTTGACTTGGTTGACACTTAGAACATCGATGTAGTCATTGGGGACGTTCTTAAACGACTACCCAACGGATATTGCCCACATGGCTCGCATGACAGTCGTCTCTTTTATGTTTCCTTTAGCCGTTGCTGCCTAGGATGGGGGTTAGTCGGCAGGAAGGGAGCGTCTATATGGACGACGCGAGCGAGCGTGCAATCGAAGAGGACATGCTCGATCAGTTCAATTACTTTGATGATGAGGACGAGGAGCTGATCGACCGTCGCGAGCCAGCGCCGCTTGATTCCTTTGATCTGGTCGATGAAGAGGCTGATGAGGTTGAGGGTGAATCAGTGGAGCCCCCACAGCCTTCGCGCCTTGACTCGCTGCTTTCGAGAGCCCCCATGCACCACGGCGTTCGTGCCGGCGCGCTCCATATGAAAACTGACTGGCACCAGATCGTGACGGCAGGCGATGAACTTGCCGTCGATGCGCCGCTCACCGATAAGTCATCCATCATCTGCCGCACCGGCATGCTTATGCTCGCGAGCGGAACGGGTGCCTGGCGTGTACGCGATACCATGAATCGTGTTGCTGACGTGCTCGGCGTCACAATTCACGTCGACCTGAGTCTTCTGTCGTTTGAGTGCACTTGCATCGAAGATGGCCACTGCTTTAACGAGGTTGTCAGCCTGCCCACAACGGGAGTCAATACCCATCGCATTTGGATGATGGAGAGTTTCCTCAAGGAAATCGAGACCTATGGTCGTCGCTTCACGGTACACGAGTATCACGAGATGCTCAGGACCGTTGAGAGCTCAAAGCCCGATTACTCTCCCTGGCAACAGGGCCTTGCGGCAGCCTGTGCTTGCGGCGCCTTCGTCTTTTTGCTCGGCGGCGGCCCTATCGAGATGGCCTGTGCATTCGTAGGCGCTGGTGTCGGTAACTTTGCTCGCTCCCATATTCTCAAGCAGGGTCTTGGCCAGTTTAGCGCGCTGACGACGGGCGTTGCGCTCGCTTGCGTTTCGTATCTGCTGGCATTGCTCGGCCTTGGCCAGGTCGTACCGGGGGCAATGTCGCACCAAGAAGGCTATATCGGCGCCATGCTCTTCGTGATTCCCGGCTTTCCCCTCATTACGGCAGGCCTCGACATCGCTAAGCTCGATATGCGAAGCGGCATTGAGCGTCTTTCGTATGCCGTGTCGATTATTGTGATGGCGACCCTTGTGGGCTGGATGGTTGCCGAGTGTGTGGGGCTGGCACCGGATGATTTTGCCCCGCTCGGCCTTTCGCCGCTTGCCCTTACGCTCCTGCGCGTGGTGATGAGCTTCGTTGGCGTATTCGGCTTCTCGGTGATGTTCAACAGCCCGGTAAAGATGGCCGCGGCAGCTGGGTTGATCGGCGCCGTTTCCAATACTCTGCGCCTTACGCTCGTCGATGCGCCGACGATGATTCCCTTCCTGGGCCTCAGCACGGGAATGCCTCCCGAGGCAGCAGCGTTTATCGGCGCGCTGGTATCGGGTCTGCTGGCAAGCTTGGCCGAAGTCAAGCTCACCTACCCGCGTATCGCTCTCACGGTGCCTTCGATTGTCATTATGGTGCCGGGTTTGTATCTGTATCGCTCGATGTATTACATGTGCACCTTCGACACAGTCAATATGCTCGGTTGGTTTGTGCGTGCAGTGCTCATCGTGGCGTTTTTGCCCGTTGGTCTGGGTGTGGCACGTACACTCACCGACCCTCGCTGGCGCCACACCAGCTAATTGGTGCAAAGGGGACAGGTTACTTTGCACCCCCAATGAGTTGCGGTGAAATAGGGACTGAATTGCTGCTTAAAGGGTCAAAACAGTCCGTATTCCACCGCAACTTATGGGGTCGGGGGGGGGATTATTGGTGCCCTGCATCTCCATAAACTCAACGCTTACGAAGCACGTGCTTTTCGTGCTAGGCTGGTTCCACCACATAAGTAGTCGCAGACGCACGTACCACGGGCGGGCGAGATGAAGTCCCAACAGCTCCATCTTGCTCGCCCGTTTTTGTTGCGTGGCGTAGCGGCGTAACACAGAAAGGACCATGCCCTTTATGCCTATCAACAAACGAGAGAGCCTGCTGTTTACCTTTATCATGTGCTTTTGCATGGTGCTCTGGATGAGCATCTACAACGTTGCCCTGCAGCATGGGGCCATTAACGGCGAGGTTGTTGCCGCCGCGTGGCTCGGCTTCCCCGTTGCCTACATTTTTGCCATGTGCTGCGACTGGTTTGTTGCCAGCCCCCTTGCCAAGGGTTTCGCTTTTAAATTCCTGGTCACGCCGGGCAAGAGCTCGCCGCTTGCCATGACGCTCGCCGTCAGCTCCTGCATGGTCGTTCCCATGGTCATCATCATGTCGCTCTACGGTGCCTGCGAGGGTCTGACGCACATGCCCGGCGGCATCCTTGCGAACCTGTATTCCGTGCCCGCGATCTGGATGATCAACATCCCGCATAATTTTGT
This sequence comes from Collinsella aerofaciens, assembly GCF_015548375.1. Classification (GTDB taxonomy): domain Bacteria; phylum Actinomycetota; class Coriobacteriia; order Coriobacteriales; family Coriobacteriaceae; genus Collinsella; species Collinsella aerofaciens_AB. The sequence goes on along the minus strand of NZ_JADMWW010000002.1, from coordinate 164,299 downwards.
GATGGCGCTGCCGTGGAACCTTTTGGTAGCCGGTCCGATTTCCCACTTCGTCTTCCGTCGCGCCTTCCCTGTGGGGACGGTTTTCGAGGAGGAGCATGCCGAGCTCTTGGAGCAGGCTATGGCTCCTGAGTGCGAGTAGCTCGCTTAGGGATCTGCTGAGCGCGGGCGACTTGCTTGGTTGGAGCCCTAAGCGTGGATAGCTCTCTCGGCGACATCGCGGGCGTGAGCGGTGCGCATGACCGGAGGGCCCGTGCTGCTCCGTTGCCCGACGTGCTAGCGCGCAGAACAATCTGTTGGTGCATTCGGCGGCTGCTGAAGCGTTTCGGCAGCCGCTTTTTATACGGAGTTTAAATACAACAGTCTGTTGTATTACGTAGAGTGGTATATCTCTAGCAGGAAAAATGCGAGAGACGGAGCATTATGGCGTTGCTAGTAGGACTGGACGTAGGGTCGACGACGACCAAAGTTTACGCGATGCACGAGGATATGACCGAGGCGTGGTGGGGATATCGCCGCCACGGGGCGTGTCAGACAGCGAGCGTGCGCGCCATGCTCGGCGAGCTCGCCGAGCGCTTTCCCCATGAGTCGCTGCGCGTTGCGGTGACCGGCTCGGGTGCGCGCGATATCGCGACCGCGCTGGGCGCCTCGTACGTTCAGGAGGTGGTCGCCAACGCGCTCGCGATCAGCAGGTTCTATCCGCAGACGCGCTGCGCCATCGAGCTGGGCGGCCAAGACGCCAAGATGATCTTCTTCCGCACCAACGATAAGGGAGACATCGAGGTTGCCGACATGCGCATGAACGGCTCGTGCGCAGGCGGTACCGGTGCATTTATCGACGAGATGGCAAAGCTCATGGGGGTCGGCACCGAATCGGGCGAGTTCGAGCAGCTCGCAAGCCGGGGAACGACCGTCCACGAGGTCTCGGGCCGCTGCGGCGTGTACGCAAAGACCGATATCCAGCCGCTGCTCAACGAGGGCATTCCTACCACCGACCTGGCGCTTTCGGCGCTTCACGCGGTCGCCCGCCAAACGATCGGCGGTCTGGCCCAGGGTATCGACATCGAGCCGCCGGTAATCTTCGAGGGCGGTACGCTCGCCTACAACCCCACGCTGGTCCGCGTGTTCCGGGAGCAACTGAATCTATCGGACGATCAGGTTATCGTCCCGCGCGATCCGCAAATCATGGTCGCGCGCGGTGCCGCCCTGTCGCTGACCGACATGTTCGCATCGTCCCAACCGATCGACCTTCCCGACGCTTTTGTCCGGCTGGATAAGCTCGAGACGGTCGCGCCCGCAAGCGGGGAGGGACGTCTTGCCCAGCCCTTTTTTGCCACACCTGCCGAGCAGGCGGATTTTACGGCACGCCATGGCAAAGAGACGCCGGCAAAGGGTCCGGATGCGTATGCGCCCGGAGAGACGGTGCGTGTGGCGCTCGGTATCGATTCGGGGAGCACGACGACCAAGTTCGCCCTGGTCGATGAGGCGGGTGAGCTTGTCGATTCGTTCTACGCGTCTAATAACGGCAGACCGCTCGACGTCGCCCAACAGGGTCTTGTCAGCTTGAAGAACCGCTGGGAGACAGCGGGAGTCACGCTTGCGATCGATGCCGTGGGCACCACGGGATACGGCGAGGAGCTTTTCGCGCGCGCGTTCCACGCCGACTACCATACGGTCGAGACGGTCGCGCACGCCCGCGCCGCGTGCGCATGCGTTCCCGATGCGACCTTCGTGCTCGACATCGGCGGACAGGATATGAAGGCCATCTGGCTCAACCACGGCGTGCTGACCGATATCGTCGTCAACGAGGCGTGCTCTGCGGGCTGCGGCTCGTTCCTCGAGGGTTTTGCCAAAAACCTCGGAATAGCCGTTGAGGATATCGCGACCGAGGCATTTTCGTCCAAAGCCCCCGCCGTTCTCGGCAGCCGCTGCACGGTGTTCATGAACAGCAGCGTCGTTTCCGAGCAGCGGCGCGGTAAGGGTCCGGGCGACATCATGGCCGGTCTCTGCCGTTCGATTATCGAGAACGTGTTCACCAAGGTCATTCGCGTTTCAAATCTCAACCGTCTGGGCGACAAAGTCGTCGTCCAGGGCGGCACGTTCCGAAACGACGCGGTGCTGCGCGCATTCGAGCAGTATCTGGGCAAACCCGTCATGCGTGCGCCCCACCCGGGGCTGATGGGCGCTATCGGTATCGCCCTGCTCGCGCGCGAGGAATGCCGCAAGGGCGACGCCGGCACGTCGTTTATCGGGCTCGATGCCGTGGAGCGCTTCGAGCATCGCGAGTTCGGCGGCGTTACCTGCCGTCGGTGCAACAACCGCTGCCAGCGCGCGGTCGTGGCATTTGGCGACGGCTCGCTTTACGTCACGGGCAATCGCTGCCCGCGCGGCGGCGCCATCTCATGGGATGAGCTCGTGCGCGAGGTTCCCGCGGCGGAGGAGCTGCGTCCGCAGGGTGCTTGCGAGGCACAGGCACCCGGCACGGGGCGCGACCGGACCGCGGCTGCCCCCAATCTCTTTGTCGACCGCGAGAAGCTGCTGTTCGAGTCGTACCCCACGGTTCCCGTCAGCGGGGGGCGCGATGTCACGATCGGCATTCCCCGTGTGCTCGAGTTCTGGGACACCATGCCGTTCTGGTCGACGTTCTTCAGCACGCTCGGCTTTAAGGTGCGCGTCTCGGGACGCAGCACCAAGGCGATGTACGAGCGCGGTCTGGCGCACGTCACATCCGACACCGTGTGCTTCCCGGCCAAGCTCGTCCACGGGCACATCCGCAATCTCGTCGACGCCGGCGTCGACCGCATCTTCATGCCCATCATCACGACGGTGCCCACCGAAAACACCGCCTCTACCAGCGAGTGGATGTGCGCCGTCGTAAAGGGATACCCCTACGTGATGCGCAATTCCGATAACCCGGAGGAGCGTTTCGGCGTTCCGTTCGATACGCCGCTGTTCCACTGGTACGACGAGGGCGACCGAAACCGCCAGCTCAAGGCGTGGTGCAAGGAGACCTTCGATATCGATGCCGACCTGGTTGCCAAGGCGACCGAGCAGGCGGACCGCGCGCAGGAGACGTTTGAGAACCAGCTGCAGCTGCGCGGCAGGCAGGTGCTCGAGAACGTGCGCGAGGACGGCGGCTACGCGGTGGTGATCGCTTCGCGCCCGTACCACAACGACCCGCTGGTCAACCACGGGCTGCCCAAGCTCTTCTCTGAGCGCGGCATCCCCGTGCTGACGCCCGATGCGGTGCCGGGGGTCTGCAACGTCGATCTTTCCAACAGCCGCATCGACATCGTGAACAACTACCATGCGCGCATGCTGTCGTGCGCGGTCATCGTCGCATCGACGCCCGAGCTCGAGCTCGTGCAGATGGGCAGCTTCGGCTGCGGCCACGATGCGTATCTCACCGACGAGATCGCGCGCATGATGGGCGAGATGGGCTCCAAGGTTCCGATGATGATCAAGCTCGATGAGAGCGACGTCGCCGGTCCCATGGGCATTCGCGTGCGTTCGTTTATCGAGTCGGTCAACCGTCGTCGCGCGGAGGAGCGTGCCGAGGGCGCCCGGGTGCACGCGGTCCATCCGCTCGACGACCCGTATAAGGTCAAGTACACCAAGCGCGACCGGCACGACAAGATCGCGCTGGTCCCCAACACCTCCCATGCGTTCTGCAGGCTCATGACCGCGGCGATGCGCAATCAGGGCGTGCGCGCCGAGGCCCTTGATATCGGGCGCGAGGATGCCATCCGCCTGGGCAAACGCTATGTGCACAACGACATCTGCTTCCCCGCGCAAATCGTGATCGGCGAGGCGCTCGCGGCACTCGAGAGCGGTAAGTACGACCCGCACGACGTCGCCGTGGTGACTGGCAAGTATATCGGCGACTGCCGCCTGACGCACTACATGCCCCTGCTGCGCCGCGCGCTCGACGACGCGGGATACGACTATGTCCCGGTGCTCACCAACGACGACGTCGATGCCCACAATGCGCATCCGGGCTTCAAGCTCGGCCTTGGCCCGAGCATCCAGATCGCCTACGGTCTTCCCATGATCGATGCCCTCGAGGCCATGCTTAGGCGCATCCGTCCCTACGAGCTCGAGAAGGGCGCGGCGGACGCTGCGTTCGACCGCGCGCTCGATGAGGTTATCGAGGGCATGGAGCGCTCCGGGCTGAGAGGCCAGGCGACGGGCTTCAAACGCGCGCTTGCGATCATGGACGCCGTTCCGTACGACCGCTCGAACCCGCATCCGACCGTTCTCATCGTGGGCGAGTACCTGCTCAATTTCCATCTCGGCGCCAACCACGAGATCGAGCGCTACCTCGAGGACAACGGGCTCGAGGTCATCGAGGCGCGCATGACCGACGTGATCCGCAAGACCTATTTCTACAAGCATGCGCAGTCGCGCGAGTTCCACGTCGACCTGTCGCTGCCCGAAAAGGCCTGGTACGCCACGGCGGACAACCTGTTCGAGCTCGCGCACGACCGTTGCGACCGCCTGGGCGCGGCGAGCCCGCTCTACGAGCCGCCGACGCGCATGCCCGAGCTCGTGCGCGCGAGCGATAAGATCCTGCACCATACGTTCGATGCGGGCGAGGGCGTGCTGATTCCGGCGGAGATTCTCGAGCACGCCAAGCGCGGCTGCCGCAACTTCGTGATCCTGCAGCCGTTCGGGTGTCTGCCCAACCATGTCGTGGGGCGCGGGCTCATCCATGCGCTCAAGGAGCAGTATCCCACGGCGCAGTTCCTGCCGCTCGACTACGATCCCGACGTGAGCTTCGCCAACGTGGAGAACCGTCTTCAGATGCTCATCATGAACGCCAAGGCGCAGGGGTGCGGTGAGGCGCATGGCGAGACCGCGTAAGGACGCCGATGCGCCCGATGCACGCACCCGTATCATCGAGGCGTTTTGGGAGCTCATCGAGAACAACAGCATCTTCGAGCTGTCGGTTGGCGAGGTGACCCGCGCCGCCCAGTGCAATCGCGGAACGTTTTACTACTATTTTCACGATTTCGATGAACTCGTCGCCATCGCCATAGCCCAGCTGCTGCAGGATAACGAGCTCATCACCGATGCCCTCTGGCATTTTTCGAGCGAGGGCGGCCTTTCGGCGTTCGACCGGCGCGACGTCCGCTGCCTGCTGCGGCGCATCGTCATCACCATGAGGGCGGGTGCCGCCGAGCAGGTCGTGCAGGGCATCCATACGATCATCATCGACCGCGTGAGAGAGATCGTCCACCCCGACGGAGAAGAGCTCAAGGCAGATTCGAGCTTTGCGGTGGGCTTTCTGGTCTCGGGCATCATGGGCTTTGTGATGGCGGTCGGCTTTGCCCGGGAGGGCGGCGAGGAGATAGACCTCGAGCAGCTGGGGGACAGCGCGTGCGCGTACCTGAGGGCGGTCGCCATGCAGACGGTGGAAACGGTCGCGCAAGTCGAGGGCGTCGATACATCCGAGCTGCTCGAACGCGTCTCCAAGGAGGCCGATGCCTATCGCGCATCGCGTGCGACGAGTCCCGACGTGGTGAAAGACGCCTAGGGTTTCTCTTGCGGGGCGCCTGTCGCGCATCGCGCGGTGAGTCCCGCGATGCGGTCATAACCTGCATTCATGTGAGCCGGGTTTATAGATATTCCTCCAGCTGTTAACATAGACAACCTGTGGGTAAAGAGACAAAAGCGCCGCCGACGGGCGGGCGTTTTGATTTCGATGAACTCATGTAAGGAAACGAGCATGTTAGATAGATTTACCGATCGAGCGCGCAAGGTCATGTCGATGGCCAAACAGGAGGCGCTCGATCTGCACTCAAATAAGGTGGGCACCGAGCACCTGCTGCTCGCACTCGCCAAGGAGGACGAGGGCATCGCTGCCGAGGCGCTGCGCTCGCTTGATATCTCCTACGACGACATCATGGACACCCTCAAGGAGGTCCAGACCACGGTCCCCGAGCCCAGCGAGGAGACCGAGGCTGCCAAGCTTGCCTTTACGCCGCTCGTCATTAGCGTGATGGAGCGTTCATTCCGCGTGGCGCGCGAGAACAATCAGACCTACGTGTCGACCGAGCACCTGCTCATCGGTATCGTCGAAGAGGGCAACGGCATGGCCATGGACATCCTCATGCGCCTGGGCGTGTCGTCCGCCTCCATCAAAAAGGCTATCGAGAAACTCACCGCCAAGGACCAGGACAAGAAGCGTCCGCTTGCCGGCGCCGGTGCTGGTCGTCCCGGTGCGGGCCTGCCGTTCTTTAGCGGCTCGGATGCCTCTCAGCAAAAGGGGAGTGGCACCGATACGCTCAAGCAGTTCGCCACCAACCTCACGCAAAAGGCGCGCGATGGCGAGCTCGACCCTGTAATTGGTCGCGAAAAGGAAGTCCAGCGTATGATGGAAATTCTTTCGCGCCGCACCAAGAACAACCCGCTCATTCTGGGCGACCCCGGCGTGGGCAAGACGGCCATCGTCGAGGGCCTGGCTCAGCAGATTGCAGCCGGCAACGTGCCCGAGAACCTCATGAACCAGAATATCTGGACGCTCGACCTGCCGGGTCTTGTCGCGGGTGCCAAGTATCGCGGTGAGTTTGAGGAGCGCCTCAAGAACGTGATCCAGGAGGCCACCGAAGCTGACGACGTCATCCTGTTTATTGACGAGATGCACACCATCATCGGTGCCGGCTCTGCCGAGGGCTCCATCGACGCGAGCTCCATGCTCAAGCCCGTTCTCGCACGCGGTGCTTTCCAGATCATCGGTGCCACCACGGCCGAGGAGTTCCGCAAGTACCTCACCAAGGACCCGGCCTTCGAGCGTCGCTTCCAGACCATCGATGTCGAGGAGCCGAGCGTCGAGGACACGGTCAAGATCCTGACCGCGCTCAAGCCGCGCTACGAGGAGCACCACCATGTGCGCTATACGCAGGGTGCTATCGAGGCCGCCGCGAACCTCTCCAACCGCTACATCCAGGATCGCTTCCTGCCCGATAAGGCCATCGACCTCATTGACGAGGCCGGCGCCCGCGCCCGCATCGCCGCCAACCGCGCGCCCGAGCCGGTGCGCGAGGCCGAGCATCGCGTGGAGGAGCTTAAGGCCGCCGCGCAGGAGGCCACCGAGAGCGACGACATGAACAAGGCCGCCGAGATCACCGAGCAGCAAAAGGCTGCCGAGATTGAGCTCGCCGAGGCCAAGGCTGCCTGGACGGCCGAGCTCGACGCCAGCCCGCTCACCATCGATGTCTCCCAGATTGCCGACATCGTGTCCGTGACCTCGGGCGTGCCGGTGTCCTCGCTCACCGAGAGCGAGAGCCGCCGCCTGCTGCAGGCCGAAAGCGTGCTCAAGACGCGCATCATCGGTCAGGACGAGGCCGTCGAGGCCGTTGCCAAGGCCGTGCGCCGCAGCCGCTCGCCGCTCAAGGACCCGCGTCGCCCCGGCGGCAGCTTTATCTTCCTGGGCCCCACCGGCACGGGCAAAACCGAGCTCGCCAAGACGCTCGCCGAGTATCTCTTTGGCAGCAAGGACGCGCTCATCAGCTTCGATATGTCGGAGTTTGGCAGTGAGTTCGAGGTCTCCAAGCTCATCGGTAGCCCCCCGGGCTATGTGGGCCACGACGAGGGCGGCCAGCTCACCAAGGCTGTTCGCCGTCACCCGTACTCGGTCGTGCTGTTCGACGAGATCGAGAAGGCGCACCCCGACATCTTCAATATCCTGCTACAGGTGCTGGAGGAGGGTCGTCTGACCGATAGCCAGGGCAAGACGGTTGACTTCCGCAACACCGTGATCATCATGACGTCAAACGTGGGCGCCCGCGAGATCGCGCAGGATGCGAGCGTTGGCTTTGGCACCACCGGCGAGCAGGGTCTCACGTCGAGCGAGATCAAGGGCCGCGCGATGGGCGAGCTCAAGCGCCTGTTCCGCCCCGAGTTGCTCAACCGTATCGACGACATTGTGGTGTTCCAGAAGCTCTCGGGCGAGAACCTGACCAAGATCGCGCACCTGCTGGTGGACGACCTGCGTCAGCGCCTGATCGCTAATGGCATGAACATCAAGCTCACCGATGCGGCCTACGACAAGATCGTGGCCGAGGGCACTGACCTCACCAATGGCGCGCGTCCGCTGCGCCGCGCCATCCAAAAGCTCATCGAGGACCCGCTGTCCGAGGAGCTGCTGGCCGGCGAGTGGGGCGAGGGCGATACCGTCCTGTGCGACGTGGCCGACGGCAAGTTCGTCTTTAGCCATGGCACAGGCGAGATTCCAGCGCCGTGTCCGGCGGGCACGCTCGGTGGCGATACCGCTCCGGCGGCACCGCACACCGGCAACGCCGCGCCCGTGAGCGGCGGCGTGACCTCGGGCCCCGGCGGCATGATGCAAGCCGGTTCCGGCGCGCTGTAGGGCGTGGCGACAATTTGATACGCGCAATCGAGGCGCTCTGGCAAGGGCGCCTCGATTTGTAGAGCTGCGAAGTTGTGACCGTTACGCTATGCGGTCCACCGTTAGCCGATGATGCGAGGGCGCTCGGCGTTTTCGACTGGTTTATGCACGCAAAGTCTGGGAATATACAAGTCGCATGTCTTACTGTCTAACCAGTTGCGCCAAGGAGGCACCATGGACTACAAGATTACCGGCTACGAGCCCGCCCAGCTGTTCCATTTCTTTGAGGAGGTCAGCGCGATCCCCCGTGGGTCTGGCAACGAGAAGGGCATCAGCGATTTCCTGGTTGCGTTTGCCAAGGAGCGCGGTCTCGATGTGTACCAGGACGAGGTCTACAACGTCATCATTCGCAAGCCCGCATCTGCCGGTGCCGAGAATGCCCCGACCGTGATGCTGCAGGGCCACATCGATATGGTGTGCGACAAGTTGGGCTCCGTTGAGCACGACTTTACGACCGATGGTATCGACCTGGTCGTCAAGGACGGCGTCCTCACCGCTAACGGCACCACTCTGGGCGCCGACAACGGTATTGCCGTCGCGCTTATGCTTACCGTGCTCAACGACGATTCGATTACCCATCCGGCCCTCGAGTGCGTGTTCACCACCGACGAGGAGACTGGCCTGGTTGGCGCCGAGACGCTCGACAAGTCCCAGATTAGCGCCCGCACCATGATCAACCTTGACTCCGAGGAAGAGGGCGTTGCCACCGTCAGCTGTGCCGGCGGCGTCGTCGTTACCTACACCTGCCCGATCGCGCGCGAGCACAAGACCGGTAGCACCCTCACGCTCGACATCTCCGGCCTGCTGGGCGGCCACTCCGGCAGCGATATCAACCTGGAGCGCGGCAACGGCAACCTCATCATGGCCCGCATCATCGACCGCCTGATGGTTGCCGGCGAGCCCGCCATCGTTAGCTTTAACGGCGGCACCAAGGACAACGCCATCAACCGTGAGTGCAAGGCTGTTCTGGTCTACGCCGACCACGCTGCCGCCGAGGCCGCGGCCCAGATCGCAAAGGGCATCATCGCCGACGTCACTGCCGAGCTCGAGGTCTTCGACCCCGGCTTTACTTGCACCGTCGAGATTGCCGACGACGCCGAGGTTGAGGCCATGGACCAGAAGTCCGCGCTTGCCCTCATCCGCGCCCTGCGCCTTGCCCCTAACGGCGTGATTCGCCGCAACGTCGCCACCGACGGCTCCGTCGAGGTTTCCTCCAACATCGGCGTGGTCGCCACCTCCGATGACGAGGTCAAGATTATGCTGTCCCCGCGCTCTTCGATCACCTCGCTGCAGAACGAGTTCAAGGACCGTCTGCAGACGCTGGCCGATGTCCTGGGCTTCGACGCCAAGTTTGAGTTTGAGTATCCCGGCTGGAGCTATGCCGAGCATTCGCCGGTCCGCGAAGTCTTTGTCGAGAGCTATCGAGAGCTCTTTGGCTCCGAGCTGCGCATCGAGTCCATTCACGCCGGCCTTGAGTGCGGCCTGTTTGCCGAGGCTCTGCACGGCCTGGACGCCATCGCCGTGGGCCCGACGCTCTCCGATGTCCATACCCCGGACGAGAGCATGGAGCTCGCTTCTGCCGAGCGCTTCTACGAGCTGCTCATCGACGTCCTCAAGCGCCTCGCTGCGTAAAGGTTGCGCTAGCAGCAGTCCGAGTCACGTGCTAGCGGATTGCAAATGACATTATGAGAGGGGGCACCCGGTCTTTTGCGACGGGTGCCCCCTCTCTTTTGTTTGATAATTGCGAAATTACGGCCACCTAGTCCATTTCTGCCCTGATGAGGTCGAGGGTGCGCTTGCAGTTTTCGCGGACGGGGCCGAGCATATGCTCGCGTAGGTCCGCCATGCCGGGCAGGTCGGCGTATTCGTCCATGACCTCTTCCATGCAAATGGGTACCTCGTAGGCGAGGTCCCTCATGGTCGCAAAGCAAAACTTCTCGGATAGCCCGGCATCGGTGAGTGCCGCCTCCAGCGCGGGGTCGCCCATACCGTGGTATCGGCGGATAGCGCCTGGACCGATGCGCCCCACACGATTTTCGCCGCCAACGCTCATGGCAAGGCGCGCCCGGCGGCGCATGCGCTCGTATGCCAGCCCCGATGCGACATCGTACATGGGTGCGAGCGCCGCGTTTGTGCCTTTGCCAAGGATGAGCGAGTAGTTTTTAGCGTGTGCGTCAGGCGCTCCGATAATGGCGTTATAGAACAACATATAGGTAAAAAGCACAAGATTCATGTGGTGGGGGACTGTGTTAATCAGTCGTTCTTGGATGTCTCGTGTAGTTGGTCCTCCGTCGGCGGTGTATTTCTGGATTGGCAATACACCGAGCGCCTGGCAAAAGTCCTCCTGATGCAGCCTTTCGATATTTCCGCTGCTATTGACCATTCTGTCGTACCGTTCAACGACGAGCGCGGCTTCGTCTTCAAATGTGTAATAGGAGACGTTGGCAGTTGGAATGCCAACACGCCGAGCCGTTTTCATGCAGACGAATTCGTTTAAGGCCTGATGTTTGAACCCAACGACACCATTTTTGAAGATATGGGTAGTGGGGGATGACCCTAGACATTCGCACCATTGGCCATCATGCCAAGCTAGTGCAAATTTGCCTTGATTGCCGCCCAGGGACCAGCTTTCGTTGGAGCCCATCCATGCCTCTCTTTCGTCATCGCGAATTGCTTTGAGCTTGTGAGCGATTTGAGAATTGGTAAGCGGGCGGTATGCCGAGACCCTGCCGCGGGCGGCGTCTAATTGATCGGCTCGACAAAACTGAACGGCCCCCGCGCAGTCTAGACCGATATGGCACAAGAGGGCGACGGGGTTGTTGGATGCAACATCATGCTCGGTGGCAATAGCGCGACGCTGCTCTTGACTGTCGGGCAAAAGGCCAAATAGGAACGGGCGGACGATGCTATGGCCATACGTGCGATTGGAAAGCGGCATTGTTAGCGATAACGGTGCTCCGCGATAGGTTGGGGCGTATGCAAAGCTGCAGAGTCCATGCTCGTCTTGGCGGAGAGTGCCGGCGATTTCGCCACAAATGAGGGTCGCGAGCTCCATCTCTGCCATTTATTTCACAACCTTGCAGCCAAAGGAGAGGTTTGAAGTGCCGGAAAGGCCTTGCTCGGCTGCGATTTGGGCCAGCAAGGCACCATAGGAAGATGGCGTTCCTTGTCGAGTGGGTCGTCTGCCTGCGCTTGGCTTTGGCAGGGTATTCGAGTTCGCGATAGGGAGGTTCACTATCGTCGTCGGATGTTCGGAGGGCGATGCGATGGAGTCGTTATCGCTTTGCGCGAAGAGACCAATGCCGAGTGCGTTAAAGACGGTCAGCAACTTGTCGAGTCGAATGCCGGTGGCGTCTCCTAGCTCGAGCGATGCGAGCAGGCGTTCCGAAACACCGGCTTTTTTAGCGAGGGCGGCACGGGTGATCCCCTGCGCCTCGCGCGCCTGACGCACGTAGATGCCGGCTTGGCGCGGCGTGGTGATGAGAAGGGTATTCATGGCAATCTCCTAACGTGCAGACTTTTGCATCCTAGTATGACATGCAAAAGTCTGCATGAAAAGGCTCATGCAAAACTCTGCATGAGGCCTCATACGGACGTTTAGTTTTGAAGGGTGTTTTACAGCACCAAAAAACCCAAGTGTTCCAGCAGGATCTTGAGGCCGATAAGGATGAGCACGACGCCACCCACGATGGTGGCGGGTTTTTCGTAGCGCGCGCCAAAGGTGTGGCCGATCGCTACGCCGGCGACGGAGAAGATAAACGTTGTGACGCCGATAAGCGATACAGCGGGCACGATGTCAACCGAGAGCGCGGCGAACGAGATGCCCACGGCCAGGGCGTCGATTGAGGTGGCGATGGCGAGGATCAGGTACTCGCCCAGTTCAATCTTCTCGGCATCCTTGCCGTCGCCTTCATCCTCGTCCTCGGTAAAGGCCTCCCACAGCATTTTGCCGCCGATGAAGGCGAGCAGGATAAAAGCGATCCAGTGGTCGATGGGGCCGATGATGCTCATGAATTGACTGCCAAGCGCCCATCCGATCACGGGCATGCCTGCCTGGAAGCCGCCAAAGAACAGGCCGAGCACTACGGCGACCTTAAGGTTGATCTTCTTCATGCCAAGGCCCTTGCAGATGGATACGGCAAAGGCGTCCATCGAAAGGCCAACGGCGAGCAACACGAGCTCTGCGAGTCCCATAGTCTGGCTCCCTCTCTGCGGGCGGGCCCGCGTGTACCTCTTGGGGGAGTAACAAAAAAGACTCGTGGCGTACGCGTTGCGCGCACAGCCACGAGTCTCGTTCATTAAGGCAAGCCAGGCCGCATCGGCCAGTGTGTTGACTTGCCGCGCCACCGGAGGCGAACCCGATCACGCGACTACTCCCTCATTTATGCGAATCCCGATGCTACCACATAAGCAGCTCATTTGGATTGGGGCTCTCAGCTGTGTTCGCTCATTCTGTAAGCATCGGATTTTGCGGGCGTCACAGGGGCAAACCGTGAGAAACTTATTGACGTTTATGGAGCGTATACGATGGGAGCGATGCCTTGGATAAGAACGAGCTGCAAAAGCGTATGGAACAGGCCATCCGCCTGACTGCCCCCGGTCAGCCGATCCGCACCGCCCTCGACATGATCATTGCCGGTCACCTGGGCGCCCTTATCTGCGTCGGCGACACCGAAAACGTGCTCGCCGCCGGTAACGACGGCTTCCCGCTCAACATTTCGTTTACCTCGAACCGCCTGTTCGAGCTCTCCAAGATGGACGGTGCCATCGTTATCGATGGCGACCTCACCCAGATCCTGCGTGCCAACTTCCACCTCAATCCCGATCCCTCGCTCGCCACGAGTGAGACGGGCATGCGTCACCGTACTGCCGCTCGCATGTCGGTGCTCACCGACGCCATCGTGATCTCGGTTTCGGCTCGTCGTGCCGTCGTCAACGTGTACGTCCACGGCAAGAGCTACGAGATCCAGCCCGTCACCACCATCATGAGCTCGGTCAACCAGCTCGTCGCCACGCTTCAGACCACCCGTCAGTCGCTCGATCGCTCCCTGCTGCGCCTGACGGCCCTCGAGCTCGACGACTACGTCACGCTCGCCGACATCACCGGCATCTTCTCGAGCTTCGAGATCATGCAGCAGGCAAAGACCGAGCTTAAGGATTGCATTGTCAAGCTGGGTAATCAGGGCAAGCTCGTGCAGATGCAGCTCGAGCAGCTCGCGGGCTCCAGCATGGATACCGAATACGACTTGATGATCCGCGACTACGCAAGCGATTCCTCTGAGGCCAACGCCGAGAAGATCCGCGCCGAGCTGAGCCGCATGACGCCTAAGGACCTGTCCGACCCGCAGCACGTGGCGGCAGTTCTGGGCTATGACGACCTGGACGAGGACTCCGTCATGACGCCGCTGGGCCTGCGCACGCTTTCGCGCGTGTCCGTCGTGCGCGACGGCGTGGCCGAGAAGATCGTCGACGAGTACGGCTCGCTGCAGGAGCTCATGGACGACATCAGCGAGGATCCGGAGCGCCTGGGCGACTTTGGCGTCAACAACCCTGCCATTCTTGCGGACTCGCTGTACCGCATGAAGGGCACCAAACAGGGGAACGCATAATGGCGCCCGTATGCGCCGTAGTCGTTGCCGGTGGCAGCGGCCAGCGCTTTGGTAACCCCGGTGGCAAGCAGCTCGTCAATGTAGCGGGCCGTCCGCTTATGAGCTGGTCCATCCGCGCATTTGACCGTAGTGATAAGGTCGGCCACATCGTCGTGGTTTGCCCTGCCGAGCGCCGTGCCGAGATGCGCCGCCTTGCCATCGACCCGTTTGACTATGACACGCCCATCAGCTTTGCCGATGCCGGCGATACTCGTCAGGATTCCACCCGCGCCGGCGTGCACGCGGTGCCGGCGGGCTTTGAATACGTCGCCATTCACGATGGCGCTCGTCCGCTCATTACGACCGAGGCCATCGACCACGCTATCGACGTGCTCGTGAGCGACCGTGCTCTCGACGGTGTCGTGTGCGGCCAGCCCGCGATTGACACGCTCAAGATCGTTGACGGCGATAATATCGTCGAGACGCCGCCGCGTGAGCTCTATTGGGCCGCGCAGACGCCGCAGATCTTTAGCGTCGATGCTATGAAGCGCGCCCACGCTGCAGCCATTGCCGAGGGCTTTATCGGTACCGATGATTCGTCGCTGGTCGAGCGCATGGGTGGGCGCGTCCGCTGCGTCCGGAGCCCGCGCGATAACCTTAAGGTGACGGTGCCCGAGGACTTGCGTCCCGTAACCGCGATTCTGCTTGGCCGCATGGCCGAGGGAGAGGACCTTCCCCATGTTCAGTAACCTGCGCATTGGCCATGGCTACGACGTTCACCGTCTGGTGGAGGGGCGTCGATGTATCATCGGCGGTGTCGATATTCCCTACGAGCGTGGCCTGCTGGGCCACTCGGATGCCGATGTGCTCGCGCACGCCTTGGCCGACGCCATTCTGGGCGCCTGCCGCGGGGGAGACATCGGCAAGCTATTCCCCGATACCGACCCCGCCTATGAGGGTGCTGATTCGATGGTGCTGCTCGCTCGCGTGATGGGCTATGCGCGCGAGCTGGGCTTCGAGTTTGTCGATGCCGATTGCACCATTGCCTGTCAGCAACCCAAGATCACCCCGCACCGCGATGCCATGCGCGCCAACCTTGCCCATGCCCTGGGCGTTGACGTCGGAAACGTGGGCGTCGCCGCCACTACGACCGAAAAGCTCGGTTGGGAAGGCCAGGGCGAGGGAATCGGCGCCTGGGCCGTCTGCCTGCTACAGAAAACCGTTAAGGAGTAACGAATGCGTATCTATAACAGCGCTACCCATAAAAAGGAAGAGTTCCAGCCCATCGAGTCCGGCAAGGTCCGCATGTACGTGTGCGGCCCCACGGTCTACGACAACATCCACATCGGCAATGCCCGCACGTTCATCAGCTTTGACGTGATTCGTCGCTGGCTCATCGCGAGCGGCTACGAGGTCACGTTCGCCCAGAACCTCACCGATGTCGATGACAAGATCATCAAGCGCGCCAACGAGCAGGGCCGTACGGCTGCCGAGGTCGCGACGGAGTTCTCCGACAAGTTCATCGGCGTCATGCGCGCTGCCAACGTGCTCGATCCCGATGTGCGCCCCCGCGCCACCAAGGAGATCGGCCCCATGATCGCCATGATCAAGACGCTTATCGAGCAGGGCCACGCTTACGCAGCCGATAACGGCGATGTGTACTTTGCCGTGCGCAGCGATCCCAACTATGGTCAGGTTTCGGGCCGCAACATCGACGACCTTATGGTTGGCGCGCGCATCGAGGAGAACGAGGACAAGAACGATCCGCTCGACTTTGCCCTGTGGAAGGCCGCCAAGCCCGGCGAGCCCAGCTGGCCGAGCCCCTGGGGCGAGGGCCGTCCTGGTTGGCACACCGAGTGCGCCGCCATGGTGCATCGCTACCTGGGTACTCCGATCGACATCCACGGCGGCGGCTCCGACCTTGCCTTCCCGCATCACGAGAACGAGTGCGCTCAGGCCACCTGCGCCTGGCACCAGGGCTTCTCCAACACCTGGATGCACACGGGCATGCTGCTGGTAGACGGCGAGAAGATGTCCAAGTCGCTCGGCAACTTCTTTACGCTGGCCGAGGTCCTCGAGCAGCACTCCGCTGCCGCCCTGCGCCTGCTGATGCTGCAGACGAGCTATCGCTCGCCGCTCGACTTTTCTTGGGAGCGCCTGGAGGGTGCCGAGAACTCGCTCACGCGTATCGCCGGTACGGTCGAGAACCTGCGCTGGGCCGCGAACCATGCGACGGCCGATGCCGATGAGGCAGCATCCGAGGCGTTTGCCGCCAAGGCCGCCGAGACCCGTGCCACCTTTAAGGAGTGCATGGACGACGACTTTAACACCGCCGGTGCCATGGGTGCTGTCTTTGGCTTTGTAACCGAGTGCAACCAGTACCTGGAGCAGGCGGGCGATGCTGCCGACAAGGCCGCAGTCCTGGCTGCCGCCGATACGCTGGCCGAGCTGCTCGATACGTTTGGCGTCGAGCTTCCCGAGCCCAAGGTGGAGCTGCCGCTGGGTCTGCTGGGTGTTGCCGCCGGTTTGGTTGCCTATACGGGCGACGACGTGGACGAGGCTGCTGCCAAGATTCTCGAGGCCCGCGCCGAGGCCCGTGCCGCCAAGAACTGGGATCTGGCCGACGCCATCCGCGATCAGCTCAAGGACCTGGGCCTCACCATTGAGGATACGGCCGCGGGCACCCGTATTAAGACCCTCTAGTATTTGTCGACCGTTCGAGGTGCGGCGGATTGCCTTGAAAGAGGAGGGCATCGACCTGGTGGTCATGCCTGACGATTGAAAGGCAAGGTGCCGTGGCTCGGACGGTCGATTCTTGTTCGTTATCTATTTAAGGAGGCCGCTTTATGGCCGACAATCGCAAGCGTGCGCCTCGTGGCGGCAAGCAGGCTGCTTCTGGCTCGCGTCCGATTCGCCGCAATGACCGCGCTGCCGCTCCCAAGGGCCAGCGCGATCGCGCCCAGGCCGCACGTCCGCAGCGCGATCGCAACCGCGACGCTGTCCAGGCTCCCAAGGGCGAGTTTATCGAAGGTCGTCGTGCTGCCGCCGAGGCGCTACGCACTGGTTTTCCCATCAAGTGCGCGCTCATTGTCGAGGGTGGAGAGCGCGATGCCGCCTTGTCGCGCCTGGTCGACGACCTCAACGCCGCGGGCGTCCGCATTAAGTATGTGCCGCGTGCGCAGCTCGACGCACTGTCGAGCCATGGCGCTCATCAGGGCATCGCACTCGAGGTTGGCAACTTCCCCTATGCTGATGTCGCCGATATTCTCGACCGCGCAGGCGACGGTCCGGCGCTTGTCGTCGTGCTCGACCATGTGACCGACGACGGCAACTTTGGCGCCATTGTGCGCTCCGCCGAGGTCGTGGGCGCGGCCGGCGTCGTCATCGCCAACAAGCGTGCCGCCGGCGTGACCGTGGGCAGCTACAAGACCTCGGCCGGCGCTGTCATGCATCTGCCTATCGCGCAGGTTCCCAATATTGCCCGTGCACTCGATGACCTCAAGGCCGCTGGTTTTTGGGTGGGCGGCGCCTCCGAGCACGCCGAGGGCAGCTGCTGGGATGCTCCCTTCGAGGGCCGCGTGGCGCTCGTCATGGGCTCCGAGGGCGACGGCATCTCGCGCCTGGTGCTCGAGAAATGCGACTTTTTGACCAAGCTTCCCCAGCGCGGCATGACCGAGAGTCTCAATGTTGCCCAGGCGACCACGGCGCTGTGCTTTGAGTGGCTGCGCCGCAACGTCGGCGAGCTCATGGGGGAGGAGTAGCGCATGTCCAAAAAGAACCGTGCCAAGTCCAAGGCCAAGCGCTTTGGCGAGGGCTCGGCCAAGCCGATTGTTTCGGCCGCGACCTACGGCGTGGGCGGCAATGCGTTTGCGCAGGCCATCGCCGACCCGGTCTCGACGGTGCACTCCAATAAGCCCGAGCTGCTGGTGGTCGACGGCTACAACGTGATCCACTGCACGCCGCGCTACGAAAAGCTCGTGTACGACCATTCAGACGATCCGTATTCCAGCGACGTTCACGATATGGCACGCACCGCCCTCATCAACGACGTCGCCGCCTTTGCCCAGGGCCGCTACGAGGCCGTGATCGTGTTCGACGGCGCGGGCAATATCTCCAACGAGCGCCCCAACCTGCCGGCCCGCGGCGTGCGCATCGAGTTTTCGCCGACGGGCGTTTCTGCCGATACCGTGGTGCAAAAGCTCTGCATCGAGGCGCGCGAGGAAGGCCGCGCGTGCTCCGTGGTATCGAGCGACGGCACGATCCAGGCCGTCGTCATGGGCAAGGGCGTCACGCGCATCTCGAGCCGTATGCTGGTGGACGAGATCAAACAGATCGACAACGACGTGCACGAGGCCGAGGAGGCCCCGCAGATCAAGATGACCCTGGGCAGCCGTCTAAGCCCCGAGGCCCTGGCCAAGCTCAAAGCTCTGCGCGGGAGGTAGGGGAGTTGGCGGGGCGATGCTGTCTCGCTAACTCCATTCAGCGATGTCGATCATTCTTTCGAGGCGCCATGTTAGCGCCTCTTTTAGATAAGGCAGTCTCGCTGTAAGAGCGTCGTTTTTGGATAGGATTTCGATTGCCTCGTCAACGAAACTCTCGAGTTTGTCGCCGTCAAACCAGCCCATGTCCTCGACGAGCAACATTTGTTTGGCGGGGCTTGAATGAAATTGTGCGCTGGTAAAACTGTGCTCTCCCGCCCTAAGCTCCTCTAGTGATATGTTGCACCAGAGTGATGAGCCCGAATCGAAGATAGGGGCAGGTCTGCAGGCTAGCGTGTTTACGTTTCGCACAAGGCCAAAGTTACGCCAATGACGATCGTAGTTGGCGATGATGTCGTCGCACACGATCATGCGGTCAAGGGCATCCTTGACGCCTGTCACCCCGAGCTCCTCGCAGTTTGCTACATATCGCTCGTAGTCGGTTAGCCGTTCATCTGCGTTCGCGTACTGGTTTACATAGAACGCAGGGACATACTCTTCTTCATCAGTTAAGAAGACATCGCATATGCTCAGGGCGGAAGTGCCCGTGCCCTCGAGCGAGTAAGGCACATAATCGCAGGCGTTTAGGATGCGACGGTGAAGTGCAGTCGCCACCAGCTCGTTATAAGGTTCCTGGTTCAGGTGCGCTCCTGCCTTATGCAGAATTCGACGCTCGCCCTCGCACGTCCAGTACTTTTGAAGATTGCCGTCCGAGGTGTTATCGGGCTTTGCAGCAGCCGCTTTTCCCTCTGGGGCAAAGGGCGCAATGGACAGTGAGACGTCATCAAAGGCGTTATTGAAGAAGTTGATATCCTCCCAGGTGAGACCGGAGTCTTGGGGCCTAATCCAATACTGGTCGGATAAGGAGAGGCCAAGATTTCGCTGTACGAGTTCATCGGGAACATCGACTGCGGCTTCTGCAAGCAGGGAGGCTAGCCCAATGCGTGTGAGCGGGATACCGCGGCCGCGCCACCAAATGCGGAAAGAGTCGAGCGACACGGGACTATTGGGGCCAAGTACTCCAATAGGCGCGTGGGTGTAATCGATGTCGGCGCCGATATGGGTAAAGTCTTTTCGCGATGTGCTGTAGACCAGCTGAGCGACTTCGTACGTGCGGTTCATGAGGGTGAACGCGATCTCGCTCTTACCGTGGCCGCGGCGGGGACGTCCCCCCGTTTTGGTCACGGAGCGGAGTCGCGTGTCGACGCTGTCTTTGTCGATGAGCCACACGCCAGAAGCTTTGCGGGCCTCAAGTGCTCCGTTTTTTATGAGCTCCTGCACCCTGCGCGGGGTGATGTCGAGTAGCTCTGCAGCTTCCTTCGTGGTCAACATCGCGAAACCCTTCGCCAGAACGAATAGTTTTATCTATTCCATTGTAATTAATACTATTCGTTCTGGCGAATAGTTTTAAGATTGAGGGCGAACTGACAGAAATGAACGGGCCTGGTACCTGTTGTTGCTGGATTTTGCATATTTGTATAACGCCGTGCGGCCTGTTGCGCCCCGTCCGCAATTCCTTTATTCTTAACAGGCTTCGCGCGAAAGCGCCAAGTG
Source organism: Collinsella aerofaciens (assembly GCF_015548375.1). GTDB lineage: Bacteria > Actinomycetota > Coriobacteriia > Coriobacteriales > Coriobacteriaceae > Collinsella > Collinsella aerofaciens_AB. Next base: position 144,272 of record NZ_JADMWW010000002.1, on the reverse strand, counting down.
TGCCAGTGTGGCGCAACGGTAGCGCAACTGATTTGTAATCAGTGGGTTGCAGGTTCGATTCCTGTCACTGGCTCCATGAGAGTTTCGGGCTCTGTTCCCTTGTGGGACAGGGCCCGTTTCTATTTAGGTGGTGCGCCATCGGGTTAGCGCCCATCCCGTTTTTGGTTTGTCTCGTCCTCCAGTTTGTCTAAATCTGTAACACCAAGACCGATATTTGGCATCTAACTGTTACAGATTGAGATGAAACTTAGGGTGTTTTAGGAATATCTTGATCTGTAACATGTAGAAGCGGAATAGGCCTCTTGCTGTTACAGATCGAGACAAGGGCGGGTACGGACCTGGATGTTCTGCTCGAGCGTGGATTTCTGGACACGCGAGAGAAGAAAATCTTCCGACCGGAGAACGAGCGTGGATAATTAACTTGGATAGGGAGCTAAGGTAAACACCGATTGTCTATCGAAGGCTTTAGAAACAACGACCCCGATTTCATTGTGGAATCGGGGTCGTTTGTGCCTGAGGAATCCGAATGGATTAATCGAGCTCCTAAGGGACTCTTGGGTTCTTGCTAATGGTCTGCCGAGGATGTCCCCAATGCAAGCAGCGGGCATCTACTCAATATAGTTGGGATTCTTCTTGATGATCACGCGTGCAGCGATGAACGAGACAACGATGGCGATGACGGCGACAACGCACGCCAGTACGAAGTTGCCCATGGATCCATCGGGAGCGATAAAGATCAGCGCAGAAAGAAGACCGGGGCATGCTCCCGCAACATACTCCTTCAGGACGAAGATGCCTGCAGGGAGTCCCGCGCAGAGGGCGCCGATTGCTGTGCCGACAAGCAGGCGGGGACGCTCGATGAGGCAGCCGTAAAATGCGGGCTCAGTTACGCCACAGAGTGCGGTGACGGCAACCGTGGTGACCATACCTCTCTTCTCCTTGTTGCCTTTCATTGCAGTTGCCAAGGCGAGACTCGTGCCGCCAATGCAGAGGTTTGAGATGAAGCCAAAGATGATGGGCGCCCAGCCGAGCTGCGCCAAGCTCGTAACTTCGATCGCGATGTAGGCCTTATCAAGACCGAGCATGACAAAATAGGGGTTAAGGGCTGCAAGGATTGGAGTAGCGATAAATGCCACGTTATCCATGAGCCACGTGGCGGCATCACTCAGCGCGTAGCCCATCATGCTGCCGGCGGGGCCGAGGATAATCAGCTCAACAGGCACGACGATGAACATGGTGAGCAGCGGCTTCAAGAACAGTTTGGTAATGTCGGGGATGATTTTCTGAAGACCGTGATCAACAAAGTACATGAACACAACGCCCAGTACGATGGGCACCACCGTGCTCGAGTAGTCATTCGTCGGGATGGGGATGCCAAGAAAGTCGAGACCCTCAGCACCGCTAATAGACGAGCTAATCATGATTGCGCCCAGCAGTGCGCCCATGATAGGCTGCATCTTCATGACGGCGGCGAGCTGATAGCCGAGGTAAACGGGCAGGAAGCTAAATGAGGCGCTGAAGATCGCCAGCAGAACCTGGGCGGTTCCGCTATCGGTGCTCAATCCACAATAATTGACCAGGAGATTCTTGATCGAAAGAATGAGTCCGCCAACGATGAGCGCCGGGACGATGGGCATGAATACCTGTGCAGAGACGTTCCCGAATTTCTCAATCAAGCCCATGGCGGTGTTACCGCTTTTAATGCCTTCTGCAAGGTCTTTGGCGGTTTGGGCATCGTCGGCAACCGTGCCACCGCCGACTTCGATTCCCGCGAAGTCGAGGAAGTCGTTGTAGGCCTCGGTGACGTTGGGGCCGATGATCACCTGAAGCTGGCCACCGCTGACTGCTGCCCCGAGCGCCTGGTCAGCCGATTTGGCGAGCTGGAGATCGATGATCGAGGTGTCTCGTGCGTCGATGCGAAGGCGCGTCGCACAATGAGTTACCGATGTAATGTTCTCTTTGCCGCCAACAGCCTTTAGGACTGTTTCGGACATTACCTGATATTTCATCTCTTTCTCCTAACCTTCCTGCTCCTGATACTTCGAGATAAGGTCTCGGTACCAATACCAGCTCTTTTTGGGGGTGCGCTCCAGATTGTTCTCGAAGTCGATATGGACAAGTCCGTATCGTTTTTCGTAGCCGTTGATCCAGCTATACAGATCCATCGTCGACCAGAGGTAGTAGCCCTCAACGCGCGCGCCGTCGCGCTTAGCCCTCATCATGTGCTCGATGAACTGGCCCAGAAGCTCGATGCGGTCATCATCGTGGATCATTCCGTCTGCGTCTGGTTGCTCATAGGCGCCATGTCCGTTTTCCGTAATAAAGATGCGGGGCGCGTCATAGCGCTCGTGGACATCCATGATGGTTGAATACATGCAACTTGGGAGTATTTCGCGGCCCCATTTATTGCGGGGAACATTGCTGTCGCGGGCGCTTTCAAACAAGGGCGCAATGCATTTTCCTTCGACCTTTTTGCTCGAACCGCCCTTATTGTTCGCCGAAACGGCAAGCTCTCCACCGTGCCAGTCGGTTACATACTCTCGGCAATACACGTTGAGTCCAATAAAATCGACTTTACCGTCTCTGAATTCTTCTACGTCATTTGGGGATCGATAGAGCGAGACGCCAAGTTTTTCAAGGATTTCGTCCATTTCTGGCGGCAGTTGACCCTGAAGTGCTGGTGCCAGAATCATGCGATTGGCGAAAAAGTCTGCGTATCGAAATACGTCATCGGCGTGCTCGGTTGCCGGGTCGAGTTCGACAACGCCGCCATCGTGGACGGCGCCGATGATGCCGTCGTAGCCCATTTGACGATATGCTCGGACTGCGAGTGCGCTTGCGCGCATCAGGTTGTACTGAAACTGCATGTACGACTGAACGTCGAGCGATCGATTGGGGGGATAGTTGCCCAACATGTTTACGCAGTAGCTGTAGAAATGCGGCTCGTTAACGGTAGCCCAGATTTTGACGCGGTCTCCAAAGCGCTCAAAGCAAATCTTGGCGTATTTGCAGAACCATTCTGCCATATCGTTGTTCAGCCATCCGCCTTTGCAAGCAAGCGTGAATGGCAGATCGTAATGGAACAGCGTAACGTTGGGCTCTATGCCATTTTCGAGGCAGCAATCAATGACCCGATTATAAAAATCGATACCCTTTTCATTCACTTCACCGATACCCGTGGGGATGATTCGACTCCATGAAAGAGAGAAGCGATAGGTGTTTTGTCCGCCTTCTTTCATCATGCGGATATCTTCTTCATAGCGATGGTAGAAGTCGCAAGATACATCACCGTCAACATGGTTGATGTTCTTATTGCTTGTGTGGTTAAAGAAATCCCACTCGCCAAGGCCTTTGCCGTCTTCGTTCCAGGCACCCTCGCACTGATAAGACGCCGTGGCGGAACCCCAGAGAAACGGGATGTTGTTCACGTTGCCCATGAATCCCCTTTCCATCATTCAACACGGTGGATACGTGTGGCGGAATTACGATTAAGATGACGTCAACTGATTTGAATCATAGGAGAACGACCAAAGCTGTTTGATTCAATAAATGAACTATGATTTCGAGGAGAGCGGAAAGAGGGATCACGTGAATATCAATGACTTCGATGTGCTCAATCGCATTAGCTCCATCATCAACAGCGAGTTTGGGTCAAACGATGCCGCCATCGCTCGATATCTCATCGCTCACATTAGGCGTTCGAGCGAAATCAATGTTGCCACAATAACCCGCGATGCATTCGTGACCCGTTCCGCTGTTCGTCGTTTCTGCAATCGATTGGGCTACCAGTCTCTTAGCGATTTGAAAGAATCATTTACTCAATCAGTCTTTCCAAGCGACTTAAGCCATCGAGAGGAGGAATTTGGCTACGAGGAGTACAGGGCAGAGCTCGACGTTCGCATGATCGAGATGTTCGCTGAGGTTGAAAGCGGCGTGTCCGATATCGCTATTAAGCACCTTGCCGACGAAATTGATGGCCATAAAAACGTTGAAATCTGGTGCACCAATAATGTGAGCGCCAATCTCGTACGATTTCAGCAGGAAATGTTTTATGCGGGCAAGATAGTTCGCATAGTTGCTGGGGCTAACGTCGCGGAATTGAAAAACATGGGAGACGCTTCGCAGTCATTGATAATTCTCGTATCGGTCTCCGGGCTATTTGCGTCCCAGGCGCGTGAGTATCTTGATTGCCGTTCGGGCAGGAAGATTCTAATTACTGCGTTTAGCAACGATGACAAATCGAGGTCTTTTGACCGTGTATATCGTCTTGGTAATGCGGGAAACGGAATTGACCGACTCGGCGTTTATTCGAAATACGCCATGACCTATTTCTTCGACTTGCTATCGTCGTGTTACTTGAGTCGCTACCCCTGCACCAAGGGGGAGCCGCTCTATGGGTCTACTTTGGTCTGGCCCGAGCAGTAGCGGCTCTATAGTTCTCCCGTCTGGAGAATGAGCGTGGATAATCTCCGCTTTGGGCTTAGAGCCGCGCTAAAAGCGGGAGATTATCCACGCTTGAACGTGCCGTGGAAGCACGATCGTGACCTATGTAATAGTGCAAGAGGGTCGGTATCGAAGGTCGATGCTGCAGATGTACTCCACCGTGACAAAGTGTTCCCTCGGGAAATGTCACCAGCGTAGCCAAATCCATCGTCCTTCATATCCAAACTCAATAAAACCGCAGGTCACGGCTATATAGATACGCCCGGCACCGTGTATCTAGAGGTTTTCGTTGACAGCCCCCAAGGTGGCATCGTATTATCTTCTTCGTTCGCGGGGGCGGCGGTCCAAAAGACCAAAGGACCTGCGGATACTTGAACGATTGGGAGTTTGCCCGAGTGGTTAATGGGGACGGGCTGTAAACCCGTTGGCTCTGCCTACATAGGTTCGAATCCTATAGCTCCCACCCGTCAAGTGCCTGTATAGCTCAGTCGGTAGAGCACTTCGTTGGTAACGAAGAGGTCACCAGTTCAAGTCTGGTTGCAGGCTCCATCCGGCGGTGTAGCTCAGTTGGTTAGAGCACACGGTTCATACCCGTGGCGTCACTGGTTCGAATCCAGTCACCGCTACCATAGGTAACACGGTGGCTTCTCAATAGTATGTTGAGAGGCCACTATGGTATAAAGGCAAAGTCCCGTCCGGGGACGACCTGTTAAGAGGAGGGCTTTATGGCCAAAGAGAAGTTTGAGCGCACTAAGCCGCATGTTAACATCGGCACCATTGGTCACGTCGACCACGGCAAGACCACGCTGACCGCTGCCATCACCAAGGTTCTCTCCGAGACCGAGGGCTGCAAGGCTGACTTCACTGCGTTCGAGAACATCGACAAGGCTCCCGAGGAGCGCGAGCGCGGCATTACGATTTCCGTCTCCCACGTTGAGTACGAGACCGCTGCCCGTCACTACGCTCACGTTGACTGCCCGGGCCACGCTGACTACGTCAAGAACATGATCTCCGGCGCTGCTCAGATGGACGGCGCTATCCTGGTCATCGCTGCTACCGACGGCCCCATGGCTCAGACCCGCGAGCACATCCTGCTCGCCCGTCAGGTCGGCGTTCCCTACATCGTCGTCTTCCTGAACAAGTGCGACATGGTCGACGATGACGAGCTCATCGACCTCGTCGAGATGGAGACCCGTGAGCTCCTCTCCGAGTACGATTTCCCCGGCGACGACATCCCCGTCATCCGTGGCTCCGCTCTGGGCGCTCTCGAGGGCGACGCCAAGTGGATGGACGCCATTCGCGAGCTCATGAAGGCCGTCGACGAGTACATCCCGACGCCTGCTCGTAACAACGACCTCCCGTTCCTGATGGCCGTTGAGGACGTTATGACCATCTCCGGCCGTGGTACCGTTGCTACTGGCCGTGTTGAGCGCGGTGAGCTCAAGCTCAACGAGCCCGTCGAGATCGTCGGCATCAAGGATACCCAGAACACCGTCGTTACCGGTATCGAGATGTTCCGTAAGTCCATGGACTTCTGCGAGGCTGGCGACAACGTCGGTCTGCTGCTCCGCGGCATCAAGCGCGAGGACATCGAGCGCGGCCAGGTTCTCTGCAAGCCTGGTTCGGTTACCCCGCACACCAAGTTCACCGGCGAGATCTACGTTCTGACCAAGGAGGAGGGCGGCCGTCACACCCCGTTCTTCGATGGTTATCGTCCTCAGTTCTACTTCCGTACCACCGACGTTACCGGTACGGTCAAGCTCCCCGAGGGCACCGAGATGGCTATGCCTGGTGACCACATCACCATCGAGGGCGACCTCATTCACCCGATCGCCATGGAGGAGGGCCTGCGCTTCGCTATCCGCGAGGGTGGCCACACCGTCGGTTCGGGCATCGTCTCCACGATCATTGAGTAAATTAGCTCTTTGATTTAGTTGACTTAGAGAGAACCCGGCACTTATAGGGTGCCGGGTTCTTTTCTACGCGGGGCCTGTTCCCTGCCGATTGCGCTTCGCTTGCTCTTAAGCCGAGCGTGAGGGATCGATTAGATCTCGCTGGCTTCATTGATGTGTTCCAAATATGAATGGATCCAGCGAGAACCAATTGATTCGAGGTTTTCATTGACAGCACTTACGTAGAGCTGATAAAGTACCAACTCGTGCCCGTACGGGGCGGAAATGAAAGGTTCAGGATAAATGCGTACTCTAGTTACTCTTGCGTGCACTGAGTGCAAGCGCCGCAACTATACGACCACCAAGAACAAGTCGAACATGCCTGATCGTATGGAGATCAAGAAGTATTGCCCCTGGTGCCGTCACCACACGCTGCACAAAGAGACTCGCTAGTCTCTAGTCACATACGCCAGTAGTTCAATTGGTAGAGCATCGGTCTCCAAAACCGAGTGTTGAGGGTTCGAGTCCTTCCTGGCGTGCCAGTCATTATTCCGTAAGCTCCCAATTGGGGGCTTACGGTTTACTCATGTATAAGCGCATTGCGCGGAGGTAACCCAAATGGCCAACAAGAAGAACAAGAAGAAGGCTCAGCAGCCGGCACCTGCCAACAACGCTGCCGCCAACTCCAAGGTTGAGGCCAAGAAGGCCGTTGCCAAGAAGAACGAGAAGGCTGCGAAGTCCAAGAAGAACGAGAAGCCTGGTTTCTTCGCCCGCACCAAGAAGTATTTCGCTTCGGTGAAGTCCGAGATGAAGCGTGTCACGTGGCCCGATAAGAAGGAGCTCGTGAACTACTCGGTCGTCGTTTGCGCTTCTCTGATCGTCGTCGGCGTCGTCATCGCTCTGCTCGATGCTGGCTTTGGCGAGGCTCTTGCTCTGTTCTCTGGATTGAGGGGCTAAACCATGTCTAAGCGTTGGTACGTCGTTCACACTTACTCTGGATACGAGAACCGCGTTAAGTCCGATCTCGAGCATCGCATCGAGACCATGGGCATGCAGGACCGTATCTTTGATATCGAGATTCCTATGGAGCGCGTCACCGAGATCAAAGAGGGTGGCAAGCGCGAGACCAAGGATTCCAAGATCTTCCCGGGTTATGTCCTGGTTCGCATGGAGATGGATGACGATGCGTGGACGTGTGTTCGCAACACGCCCGGTGTCACCGGTTTCCTGGGCGGCAATGGCAAGCCCGCTCCGCTTTCCCGCGACGAGTACAATAAGATGACTCGTCGTCCCGGTAAGGGCGATTCGCCCAAGCGCACCTTGGTTGATATTGAGGTTGGCACGTCCGTCCGCGTCACTGATGGCCCGCTTACCGACTTTGATGGCAAGGTCTCCGAGGTTAACACCGAGGCAGGCAAGCTGAAGGTCACCCTGATGATCTTTGGCCGTGAGACGCCGGTCGAGCTCGACTTTAACCAGGTCGCTGTCATCGCTTAAGTTTTCGTCCGTTCGCGCGAGCGTGCTTCTTCTGTGACTGCTCATCTCAGGAGTGCTTCTAACACGTGCGTGCTTACGATATAGCAAATACTTCACACTCGTGATTCGAAAGGAATGACCATGGCTGAGAAGAAGGTTGCCAACGTCATTAAGCTCCAGATTCCTGCTGGTGCAGCTAACCCCGCTCCTCCCGTCGGCCCCGCCCTGGGCGCAGCTGGCGTGAACATCATGCAGTTCTGCCAGGCCTTTAACGCCGAGACGCAGGACAAGAAGGGCGACATCATCCCCGTTGAGATCACTGTCTTCGAGGATAAGTCCTTCTCCTTCATCACCAAGACCCCGCCGGCGGCTCACCTCATCAAGAAGGAGCTGAACCTCAAGTCTGGTTCCGCTAAGCCCCAGGCCGACAAGGTTGGTCAGCTCTCCCAGGAGCAGCTCACCAAGATCGCCGAGATCAAGATGCCGGACCTCAATGCCAACGACATTGACGCCGCCAAGAAGATCATCGCCGGTACCGCCCGTTCCATGGGCGTCACCATCGCTGAGTAGCGATTTCTTTTGGTAACGACGGGTGCTCCAACCGGGGCGCCCGTTAAATGTGTGCAATAGGGCACACGATACGATGTGGGAGGGCTCGCGCCCGTTTAACCACAGGAGGTAATGCACATGGCTAAGCATGGTAAGAGCTATAACGCCGCTGCCGAGAAGATCGACCGCGCCACGCTCTACACCCCCCTTCAGGCTGCCAAGCTCATCAAGGAGCTCGACACCGCCAAGTTCGACGAGACCGTCGAGGCCCACTTCCGTCTGGGCGTCGATACTCGTAAGGCCGACCAGAACATCCGCGGTTCCATCTCCCTGCCCCACGGCACCGGCAAGACCGTTCGTGTTGCCGTCTTCGCCGAGGGCGAGAAGGCCCGCGAGGCCGAGGCTGCCGGCGCCGACATCATCGGTTCCGACGAGCTCGTCGCCCAGATTCAGAAGGGCGAGATCAACTTCGACGCCGCTATCGCTACGCCGAACATGATGGCCAAGGTTGGCCGCATCGGTAAGATCCTTGGTCCCCGTGGCCTCATGCCGAACCCCAAGCTCGGCACCGTGACCATGGACGTCGCCAAGATGGTCTCCGAGCTCAAGGCCGGCCGCGTTGAGTATCGCGCCGACCGCTACGGCATCTGCCACGTGCCCCTGGGCAAGAAGTCCTTCTCCGAGCAGCAGCTCGTCGAGAACTACGCTGCCCTGTACACCGAGATCCTGCGCGTCAAGCCCTCTTCTGCTAAGGGCAAGTACGTTAAGTCCATCTCCGTGTCTTCCACCATGGGCCCTGGCATCAAGGTTGATCCCGCTATCCAGCGCGACTTCCTGGCTGAGTAACTTTTAGTTACTGCCTGAGCAAAGCAAGCATTGCTAAAGAAACCCGGTTCTGTCTCGTGCAGGACCGGGTTTCTTGCTATCGCGCCTCCAATTCCACTGTAGGGGACAGGCGCCTTTGTGGTGGTTTTGGCACTTTGGCGTCAATGTTATGGCATCGCAGCGAGCCGGTTCCAAGTGCCCCAGGTCGCCCCGAAAGAGGAGCGACGCGTACTTTGGTACGCGAGCGACGGCTTGAGGGGCGAGACGGGGTGCTTGGGGCCGGCGCAGCGTCAAGCCTTAAAGGTGGTTACCAGGGTGTTCTGGCGGTTGAGGACTCGATAGCCTCGTGGCGCTTGAGTTCGCGACGCATGGTTTGCGAATTGAGCCAGGCTGCCTGCCAGCCACGGATGGGGTAGCGCGCTTCGTCCAGCTCAAACTGCGTATAGCCGCAGGCGTTGATGATCGTTGCCCCGCATGCGTGCTGACGCTCACGTTGAAAGTCGCGACCATAGCATTGGTGCACATGCCCGTGCACCATGTAGTCGGGATTCCAGGACTCGAGCGCTGTGTTAAAGCATTTGAATCCTCGATGTGGCAGATCGTCCAGATCGCCCTCGCCGGCGGCGGGCGCATGGGTGAGCAAGATGTCGCAGCCACCGACCATCCTCACTTTACGAGACAGCTTGCGCACGCGCTTGGCCATCTCGCGCTCGGTGTACATGTTGGCGCCATCTCGGTAGCGCATGGAGCCGCCAAGCCCCGCAATGCGGACGCCGCGATACACGTACACGGTGTCTTCGACACAGATACAGCCGCCCGGTGCATGACGTGCGTAGCGGTCATCGTGATTGCCGCGTACGTAGATGAGCGGTTTGTTGATGACCGTGACCAAAAACTCAAGATAGTCCGGGTCCAGATCGCCAGCGGACAAAATCAGGTCGACACCCTCAAAGCGTTCTTTGCGAAAGCACTCCCAAAGGCATCGTTCTTCGGTATCGGCTATGGCAAGGATTTTCATAGGGCGCGGACCTTCGGCTCATCGTCGGGCTGTGGAATGGTACCCACCACGTTGTCTGCCAGCCAGTCCATCTCGACGATTTGCGTGCTCGGCAGCGGGGGGAAGCCCTCAATCTGCACCACGCCGTTTTGGCTGTGAAGCTCGCCGCCAAATGGATTGATGGAGCCCTCGACGATGCCATTGCGGAGCAGCTGCACCAGTTTGCGCGTCTGATAGGGCAGGCCCGGAGCGTAGCGAATGTCGATAACGCCCGAGCTCATGCCATACCAGTAGTTGACGGCGCGGACCCGGCTGTCGTCACTGGTCTCGTCCCAGGTGCCATGCAGCAGACTTCGCACGATAAGCTCGTAGTATCGGCGCCAGTTCCATACCGGCATGGCGATGCCGACGACCTTGCCATCGATCAGGCGGTGGAGTCCGTAGGCCGTGGGGTCCTCCAGCGACTTGGACATGTCGGCGCCGGTCATGACGCTCACGCCTTCGTGGCACATGGCCTCGGCAAGGCCACCGGCGGGCACATCGCCCCAGGTCAGGATAATTTGCGCACGGGGGTCGAGTAGCGAAGCTCCAATCGCAAAGGCGTTGATCTCGCTGAGTGCGCCCGAGGCGAAGACCGACGCGTGGTAACCGATGCGGTGATTGTCCGCCATGCTGGCGGCAAGGGCGCCCAGGAGGAACTTGGCCTCGTACATCTTGCCAAAGTACGAACGGACGCTTTGATGGGGAAGGCCGATAGAGCAGTTGAGGAACCGAACCTGGGGATACTCAACGGCAGCCCTGAGCGTGTATTCCATCAGGCGGTGCGAGGTCGAGAAGATGACGCTGTCTCCATGTTTGACAGCCGTTTCCACGGCGGCGTAGAACACGTCCGGATCGTGGCAGTCCTCAAGCGCCTCGGTGCGCACGATACCGCCAAAGTGCTTATCGAGATACTGACGCCCTTGGTCGTGCAGGCTGTCCCAGCTCGACGTCGCACAGGGGAACTCATGGATAAAGGCGATGCGCAGGGGATTGTCCGCCGAATAGACGGTCTTGCCCATAAAGAAGTTGAGCACGCCGGAGGTGGACTTGGCGGTCGACTCTTCCTCATCGACGCTCGGTGCTTCGACAAGATCGACCTTGTCCTCGTTATTTTTGCCAGCAATGACCAGCTCACGCCAAATCTTACACAGGCGGTTTACGACGATATCCGTCGGCGTATCCAGCAGGCGGTCCTGGTTGTACACATTGAGGTAGACGAGCATGGCGTCGGCGGGCGTAATGTCCAGGTGGTCGCCACCCGCGCGAAGGTAGGCGCGCTTAAAGAGCAGGAAGGTGTGGCGCAGGTAGTCGACCTTTTTCTGCGGCCATTTTTCGATAAGGTCCTGACCGAGCATCTTGGCGAGCGTCTCGTAGCTTCCCTCGCGCGAGAACTCGATCTCGTATAGGGGGCAGACGCGCCAAAACGCGCAGAACTCACCGTACAGGCGGCTTTCGACGGAATCCCACGTGCCGGGGTAGAGACGGGTGACCTTGGCCGAAACCGTCGGGGCGTCCAGGAATTTGAGGACACTGACGCGCTTGTTGCCCTCTTGGACGTAAAACCGATGCATGAACTCGGTGACGATGACGGGATCGCGATAGCCCTCGGTCACCTGGATGTCGTAGAGGTTGGACCACTTGCGGGCGAACTCCGTGCTAAACGGCAGCAAGGGCATAAAGTTGCATGAAAAGGCCGACTGACGGCCCTTGGTAACCGTGCCGACGACCATTTCGAGCGGAATGTCTCTCAGGCCGACATTCTCTTGCTGGCCCAAGGGGAGCTGGGCAACCAAGCTATCGAGGTCCGTAAGGTACGGATGCTCGCTTTGACTAATGGCGCGTCGACGTCCTTGCTCGCCGCGCTTGCGTGCTTGACGATAGGCCTCTTCCATAGTTTTGCTCCCTTAGTCGTTTAAACAACTATATGAACCATGGTATCACGAATGAAAACCACCACAAAGGTGCCTGTCCCCTTTGTGGTGGTTTAGGCGATGATGGGGGCGATGGCGCGAATGCAGGCGTCGGCCGCCGTGAAAGTGGTGCTGTCGTCGCTGACGATAAAGATGACCTTGCCCTTAATGCCAAAGTCGCCGATCTCGCTAAAGAGCACGTAGGGCTCCTTGTCAAAGCTCGAGATGGGAAGCACGGCGGCCTTGGTGGCGCTGGTCAGCTCGTCTGCCAGCGCGTCGAGTGAGGCCCACTTGGATGTGTCCTTTACGACAACGGGCACAGCCACACGCCCAAAGGGCATGAGATGCACGAGCGTGTTCTTGGAGATATTTGAGTTGGGGACGATGATGGTCTGCCCGCAGGCGTCCTCGATGGTCGTATGACGCCAGGTGATGTCCTGGACCACGCCCGACACGCCACCGACTTCGATATTGTCGCCGGGCTTGATGATGCCCATAAAGGTTACCTGCATGCCGCCGATAAGGTTTGAGAGCGTGTCCTGAAAGCCGAGCGAGATGGCGATGCCGCCGACGCCAAGAGCGGCGACGAGGGCGTTTGCGTTAATGCCAAAGCAGTTGTCGAGGATAAAGCTGCCGCCGATCATCCAGATGACGGCGCGCGCAATGTTGATGAAGATACTCGATGCCGGAAGCGGGTTGTCGTCGCGGTTGAGCAGGTGGCGCAGGGTCTTGGATACGACCTTGGTGGCGATGGCGGTGCCTATTACCAAGATGCCGGCCCAGATGATGTTGTGGACCCACCGTTGTTCAAAGAAATGAAGAATCGGCTCAAACAATTCCATGTGGGGAAAACCTCCTAATGATCGTCCAACCATGATACCCACCAAGAAGCCCGTCCGATCAAAAGGCGCTGCCTGCCTCGACAACGTGGATCGTCTTGCCGTCGGCTCCCGTCACCTTCTCGTTAAGGTTGATGTGCTCGTGGCCTGCGATAAGGGCATCGACGCCACGGAGCCGCGTGGCAAAGGTCTTTGCGTCGAGCGTGTGCGCGATACACACAACAACATCGCAGCCCTCCTTGCGCAGCTGCTCTGCCTCGGCATTGATGGCGTTCGCGGCACTCGAGAAGCTGGTGCCCGCGACCAGGTCCGCGCGCAGCGAGGAACCTAGCGACTCATCCATGGCTCCGACGACGCCGACCTTGATTTTGTAGTCGAATGTGGAGTGATCCTCGCTATCCTCCCAGGTGCGATCGAGCGTCTTCGTGATGCTCGAGCTCCATACGCCGTTCGAGGACGTTGCATTCGCGCAGAGCATGGCGAAGGGCGTGCCGGTGGTGCTGTAGCCGGTCATGGTGCGGAGTTTGTCCGCGCCGTAGCTCCAGTCGTGGTTGCCTGGCGTGGTTGCGTCGTAGCCGTCGGCGTAGAAGGTGTCCATGAGCTCGGCGATGCTCTTGCCCTCGCTCATGGTGGCGAAGGACTGTCCGTGGAAGGTGTCGCCCGCATCGAGTAAAAGATCGGGGGCGCTGCTTTGGGCGCTATAGAAAACCGCCAGTCCGTCAAAGCCCACAGTGCCGGTGCCCTTGCTTGCGTTGTAGCTGTACTTGTAGCTGCCGTGGATATCGTTGGTGTGCATGACGGCCACGGAGCCGTCAATAGCGGCGGGCAGGTTTCCCGCGAAAGCGAGGCTTGGGATGCCTGCGAGCGCGCCGGCAAACAACGCGGCGGCCAACGCAAAGCGGGGGAGTCTTTTCATGGCAGTTTCCTTAGTCCTTAGCCAGAATGTCTGGTTGAATATCGGATTATCGACATAATATGCGAAAACCGCCGCAAGGGCCTCTGTCCCTTTGCGGCGGTTTTGGCGTTTGCGCAGATAAAACCTACCAAAATAAACCTGTCCCTTTTTGGCAGGTTTTAGCTTAGCAGCATGCGGTCGTTGGCGAGCTCGCCGCCCGAGACCTCCTCGAACTTCTGCAGCAGGTCGGCCACGGTGAGCGACTTCTTCTCGTCGCCGGCCACGTCGTAGATCACATGGCCCTTGTGCATCATGATCAGACGGTTGCCCAGACGGATAGCGTCGTTCATGTTGTGCGTGACCATGAGCGTGGTCAGGTGGTTCTCGTCGACGATCTCCTCGGTCAGGTTGAGCACCTTAGAGGCCGTCTTGGGGTCGAGGGCCGCAGTGTGCTCGTCGAGCAGCAGCAGGCGCGGCCTGGTGAGCGTGGCCATCAGCAGGGTGAGTGCCTGGCGCTGGCCACCCGAGAGCAGGCCGACCTTGGCGTTGAGACGCGTGTCCAGACCAAGGTCCAGGCGCTTGAGCAGCTCAACGTACTCATCTTTCTCGGCCTTGGTGACGCCCCACGAAAGGCCGCGACGCTGGCCGCGACGCTTGGCGAGGGCCAAGTTCTCGGCAATCTGCATGTCGGCAGCGGTACCGCGCATGGGGTCCTGAAACACGCGGCCCAGGTACTTGGCGCGCTGCGACTCGCTCAGGCGCGAGATGTCGGTGCCGTCGAGCTCGATAACGCCCGAATCGAGCGGGTACACGCCGGCGATCATGTTGAGCAGCGTGGACTTGCCGGCGCCGTTGCCGCCGATCACGGTTACAAAGTCGCCGTCATTCAGGGTGAGGTCGACGCCGGTGAGCGCGCGCTTCTCGGTGACGGTGCCCTTGTTAAAGGTCTTCTTGACATGCGAGAGCTTAAGCATCTGCCTCATCTCCCTTCGTGTAGGAGCTGCGGAGCTTATAGCGCTCCCAAACCACGGGCACGCACAGGGCCACAGCGACAATTACGGCGGAGAGCAGCTTCATGTCGTTGGCGTCCATGCCCAACTGCAGCACGATGGCGCGGATAAGGAAGTACACCACGGAGCCAAAGACGGCGGAGGCAAGACGGACGCTAAACTGCGTGAGGCCGCCGGGCAGCAGACGGCCGAGCACCTCGCCGATAACAATGGCGGCAAGACCGATAACGATGGCACCGGTGCCCATACCAATGTCGGCATACTTTTGGCTCTGGCAGATGAGCGCGCCCGAAAGGCCGATGAGGGCGTTGGAGAGCACGAGGGCGATCATCTTGGTGGAGTTGGTGTTGACGCCCAGAGCGCGGATCATGTACTCGTTGTTGCCGGTGGCTCGCAGCGCCGAGCCGATCTCGGTGCCAAAGAACCAATACAGGATGGCAACGATAGCCACGGCGAGCAGGATGCCCAAGATGATGGCAACGGTGGACTGCGGCAGACCGGTCATATTGCTGACGGCGGAGAACACGGTGCCCTTGGCAAGAATGGGCGTATTGGACTTGCCCATGATGCGCAGGTTGATGGACCACAGGCTGATCTGGGTGAGGATTCCGGCGAGGATCGCAGGAATCTCAAAGACGGTGGTCAAAATGCCCGTGACGGCGCCCGCGATGGCGCCGGCGCACATACCGGCCAGCACGGCGAGCAGCGGGTCGACGTTGTTATTGACGATGAGCACAGCGCAGACGCAGCCGCCGAGGGCAAAGCTGCCGTCGCAGGTCATATCGGGAATGTCGAGCAGGCGGAACGTGATAAACACGCCAAGCACCATAATGCCCCAGAGGACGCCCTGCGAAACGGCGCCCTGCAATGCAATGAGCATGCTTCATACCTCCTAGGATAGGGTGGACACGTGATTCACCATAATAGCGGTAACAATGCATAGAAGAGCTGCGGACAGACGTTTTGTTTTACCTGAAACAAGCAGGGCGGACGCCGGTCTACAGCGCCCGCCCCTGTGGCTCAGATATTGAATAACGCGGCTAAAGCGCGAGCACGGGCTCTAGACGCATGCCGCGTATGGCATTACGCGTCCAGAGCGGAAAGGTCGATGCCCAGGGCCTCGGCCATTTCGTCGTTCTTGACGACGACCAGGTCCTTGCTCGAGAGGTGCTTGATCGGCATGTCTTCGGGCTTGGCCTCGCCCTTCAGGATCTTAACGGCCATCTCGCCCGCGGCGTAGCCCAGGTCCTCGTAATTGATGGAGAGGGTGAACAGGCCGCCGGCCATGCACATACCCTCCTCGCCAGTCACGAAGGGAAGCTTGTTTTCCTTGCAGATCTGGCCGACCTGCGAGGCACCCGCGGCGATGGTGTTGTCGGTGGGGGAGTACAGCGCGTCGACCTTGCCCACGGCAGACTCGACGACGGACTGAATCTCGTTGGAGCTCGAGACGGTGAAGTCAGTGTACTCGAGGCCAAGCTTGTCGAGCTCCTTCTTGGCGGCCTTGATTTGGACGTCGGAGTTGGACTCGGCGGTGCAGTAGAGCAGGCCGACCTTCTTTACGTCGGGCAGGACCTTCTGCATCATCTCGAGCTGCTCGGCGACCGGGGTGAGGTCGGAAGCGCCCGTGACGTTGGTGCCGGGCTTGTCGTTGTCCTGGACCAGGCCGGAGGCGGCGTAGTCGGTGATGGCGCAGCCCACGATGGGGATATCGGCCGTGGCGCCGGCGGCAGCCTGCGCGGCGGGCGTGGCGATGGCATAAATCAGGTTGACGTTGTCGCCCACAAACTTGTCGGCAATGGACTTACACGTGGACTGGTCGTTCTGGGCGTTCTTCTGGTCGATCTTGACCTTAAGGCCGCTCTTCTTGATGGCCTTGACGAAGCCGTCGTTGGCGGCATCGAGCGCGGAGTGCTCGGTGAGCTGCAGAACGCCGATGGTGTAGTCGGAACCGGCGGCAGCGGAGCCGGAACCAGAGCTGCCGCCGCATCCGGCGAGCGGGGCGAGCGCGAGCAGGCCGGCGGAGACCAGAAGGCTCCTGCGGCTGATGGTGATGTCCTTCATATCATTACCCCCAGTATAAAAATGGCTGGAAACACTGCACTGGGACAAAGTGCAAGTGGGACTATAGTAGCGCTGATGTCCATTTTTACAACAGCCTGGCGGGTTTTTTAATACAGAATCGGATGGGCGGTACGGGTAGTCGAATGGGCGGCGGAGGGTCTTATGCGGCGGAGGAGGCGTCGTCCTCGTCCAGGGCGGCGAAGAGCTTCTTGCCGTCGAGCAGGCGCGTGCTGACGTTTCTCATACGGGCGATCTCGACGGTGCGCAGCGTATCGTCGGTGCCTCGGGCGTCGTAGACCGTTCCCAGCAGATACGAGATGCCATCGCGCTGCCTGATGGCAAAGGGACGGAGTGTCATCCGTGCTGCTTCGGTTTCGCCGCGTGTCGTGACGCTCGAAATATCAAAACTCACCGTGGTTCCGTGGTCGATGGCCTGCTCGACGAGCTCGCACGTGTCGATGCGCTTGATGGGCGTGCGTGTTGCCTTGGTAGCCTTGCTGCCTGCGCTTGGAGCGGGTTCGGGTGTATCGAGGTAGCCGCGAACGTCGGCGCTCGCCATGGCAACTAAGTGCTGCGCCATGCTCTTGCGGATAGCGATAGGCGTGGAGCGGTTGCGCATGACCATACCGTGGAGCCGGATGATCTCTTCATCGGTGAGCGGGCGGGTAAGAAGTTTGTAGCCCACGCCGCGTTTGTATTCAATTTCGTATCCGGCATGGCGAAGCGCGGAGATGGCGGTGTAGATGCTGCGCCGCGCCGCCGAGATGGGCATGCGGGCGGGGTCGTCGGGATGGGCGAGGCGCCGGATCAGCTCATCGGAAAGCATGGCCTTGTCTTCGCCGGTGTTTTCGCTCAGGAGCTGCAGGATACGAACGGCGCGATAGGCTGCCATCGAGGCGGCGCCCCTCGTCGTGGTGTCGTAGGTTTCAACAGCGGCTTCGGTCATGGTGCCCACGTCCTTTCCGTTTTGGGTGGCGACGGTATGGAGCCTAGGACGCGGGGCTTTCCCAGGGGCGCAGGGCGCTCTGGGCGGTCGGTAGTCGTCGGCAAACGGCGGGTCGAGTTTTCAACAGCCCTGCTCAACTGACCAAAAACTTGCCAAAAGCTTGACGGATGCTGTTGAAAAAAGCGTCTCTCGACCGATGTCGAGAGACGCTTGTGCGATGAGCGTTGGCGTGTGGCGACGCGAGCTAGCGTTCGACGATTAGAAGTCGGCGTTGCCCACGGTGCGCGGGTGCGGCAGGACGTCGCGGATGTTGCCCACGCCGGTCAGATACATGACCAAGCGCTCGAAGCCCAGACCGTAGCCGGCGTGCTTGCAGGAACCGTAGCGGCGCAGGTCAAGGTAGTACTTGTACTGCTCGGGATTCATACCCAGGTCCTTGATGCGGGCCTCGAGCAGATCCAGGCGCTCCTCGCGCTGGGAGCCACCGATGATCTCGCCGATGCCCGGCACCAGGCAGTCGGCGGCGGCGACGGTCTTGCCGTCCTCGTTCATGCGCATGTAGAACGCCTTGATCTCGGCCGGGTAGTCGGTCACGAAGGTCGGGCGCTTAAAGTGCTCCTCGGTCAGGAAACGCTCGTGCTCGGTTTGCAGGTCGATGCCCCAGCTCACGGGATAGTCAAACTTGTGACCGGCGGCGACGGCCTGCTCCAGGATCTCGACGGCCTCGGTGTAGGTAACGCGGGCAAAGTCGGAGTTGGCGACATGGTCCAGGCGCTCGAGCAGACCCTTGTCCACAAACTTGTTGAGCATATTGAGCTCGTCGGGGCAGGTTGCCATGACGTCCTTAAGGACGTACTTGAGCATGGCCTCGGCGTTATCCATGTAGTCGTTGAGGTCGGCGAAGGCCATCTCGGGCTCGATCATCCAAAACTCGGCGGCGTGGCGCGTGGTGTTGGAGTTTTCGGCGCGGAAGGTGGGGCCAAAGGTGTACACGTCGCCAAAGGCCATGGCAAAGTTCTCGGCATTGAGCTGGCCGGACACGGTGAGGCTTGCATGCTTGCCAAAGAAGTCCTGGCTCCAGTCGACCTCGCCGGACTCGGTGAGGGGCGGATTTTTGGGGTCGAGCGTGGTCACGCGGAACATCTCGCCGGCGCCTTCGCAGTCACTCGTGGTGATGATGGGGGTGTTGACGTAGACAAAGCCCTGCTCCTGGAAGAAGCGGTGGATGGCGGCAGCCGCGACAGAGCGGATGCGGAACACGGCGCGGAACAGGTTGGTGCGCGGGCGCAGGTGCTGCTGGGTGCGCAGGAACTCGACGGTTGCGCGCTTCTTCTGCAGCGGGTAATCCGGGGCGCTCGTGCCCTCGACCTCGATGGAGGTGGCAGAAAGCTCGAAAGGCTGGGGCGCATCGGGGGTCAGCTTGACGGTGCCGGTGCAAATGAGTGCGGCCGAGACGTTTTGATGGGCGATCTCGTCGTAGTTGTCGAGTGCCTCGCGGTTCATGACGACCTGCAGGTCGCGGAAGCAGCTGCCGTCGTTGAGCGTAACAAAGCCAAAGTTCTTCATGTCGCGGACGGACTTGACCCAGCCGGCGACGGTGACGGTCTGGCCGCCGAGCGACTCGGCATCGGCATAGAGCTGCGCGATTTTGGTGCGGTTCACGTATCCTCCCATAACGGTTGAATGATAGTTATCCATACAGTTCGATATTCTAGCAGCTCGGCTCATTTGAGCTATACAGATAAAGCATTGGCGGGATGGTTTTTCAAACGAAAAGCGCCCGCGGCCAAATGGTCGCGGGCGCTTGACGAGGTGCCTTTTGGCTGTGTGGCGTGGGGCCTGGCTACTTGGTCTTGGCAACCAGCAGCGGGTCGCCAAGCTTGACGAGCGGGTTGCCGCCGATAAGCGTTCCAGACTCGCCGACATGGTCGATGCTCTTAAGACGATCGAGCTCGGAGACGATGACGGTCACGATGTCCTCGTGACCAGCGGCCTTAATGGCCTCGCGGTCGAAGCTGATGAGCGGCTGGCCTGCCTTGACCACATCGCCCATCTCGACAAAGCGGGCAAAACCCTTGCCGTTCATTTCCACGGTGCCCAGGCCAACATGGATGAACACGCGCAGGCCGTCCTCGGTGATCATGCCGATGGAGTGGTTGGTGACAGTGGTGGCACCGATGCGGCCGTTGGCGGGCGCATAGATGGTGCCGGTAATGGGCTCGATGCCATAGCCCTGGCCAAGCATGCCCGAGGCGATCGTCTCGTCGGGAACCTCGTTCAGGTTGACGAGCACGCCGTTGACGGGGGCATAGATGACGCCTTCGCGGGTAGCGAAGCTTGCTGCGGGCGGAACGGACGCCTCGCCGGTCGAGGTGAAGGTGGACTTAAGCGAATCGAGCAGACCCATAGTTGCCTCCAACTTAAATAGGCGCATATCGCGCGTTTGGTTTGCCGGAAACGTTTCACATGTGTTTCGCGGCTTGGTCAACGCCCCTATTCTACGCTGCTCAACGATACCTCTGAACTGGGATTATGTGATATATCAGTTGAAGGGAAACTTATTGCCGGAGTGTTTCTGCGCCACGGGTTCAAGTGGGGTACGCTTGAAGGCGAAAAACAAGGGCGCATAATTTGCGCGAAGGGAGCACATATGATTGTCGAGAACCATGCGCTGTGGGGCGAGGAGCCGACCGAGGATTATCCGGCGACGTTTACGTATTTGGGTGCCGAGCCGTTGCCCGATAAACCGAATGGCCGCCGCCCCGCGGTGATTATCTGTGGCGGAGGTGCGTTTACGCATATCGCTCCGCATGAGCAGGATCCTGTGGCGTTTGCGTTTTTGGATCACGGTTACCAGGCCTTTGTGCTCAACTATGTCACGAGTTCTACGGGTGACGTGAGCTTTCCGCATCCCCAGGCAGATCTTGCCAAGATGGTCGCCACGGTGCGCGCCAACGCCGACGAGTGGCATGTCGATCCTAAGCGCGTGTGCGTCGTGGGCTTTTCTGCTGGCGGCATGATTTGCGCCTCGCTGGCAACACAGTGGAAGACCGGCCCCTTTGCGGCACTTGCCGGGGCGCGTCCGGACGACATTCGTCCCGATGCCGTGGTGCTGGGCTATCCATTGCTCGACTTTGCCTATGTGCGCGACATGCAGACGCGCGATCCGCGCATTGACTTGCGCGTGCCCAAGACGGGCGGCAAGACGGGGCGCGATTTGCTCAACGACTACCTGTCGATGGTGACGGGCGGCGAGGCAACTGACGAGCATCTGGCCGACATCTGCCCCACCACGCATGTTTCGCGTCAGATGCCACCGACCTTTGTATGGGGCGTGTCCGACGACAAGACGGCGCCGATCGCGCAGGTCTATCCGTTTGCCCAACGCATGGCGGAGGAGGGCGTCGCTTGCGAGATGCACGTCTTTGACCAGGGCGGTCACGGCCTTTCGCTCGGCAACGCCAACACCGCGGTCGACAACGAGGACAAGCAGGTGGCGGTCCGCCCCTGGATTCGCCTAGCCTTCCGCTTTCTGGAGCGCCATCTGTAAGAGGACGGGCATCCCAGCCCTTCAATAACTTGCGGTGAAATAGTTCCTATCTGGGGCATCAACCAGCCCATCCAGGAACTATTCCACCGCAACTTTGTTTTTGATGTCCCGTCCGGAAACTGCATCCCAGTTCCCCCTTCAAGGTGGGACACGGTTTCCCATAGGGCCTCGACTGGGAAAGTGCGTCCCGTTTCGAGTGGGGATTCCGGGATGCATTTTCCGTAAGAGGCCTGTTTGGGAAACCATATCCCGTTTCGAGCC
Organism: Collinsella aerofaciens; assembly: GCF_015548375.1. Lineage (GTDB taxonomy): Bacteria > Actinomycetota > Coriobacteriia > Coriobacteriales > Coriobacteriaceae > Collinsella > Collinsella aerofaciens_AB. The sequence goes on along the minus strand of NZ_JADMWW010000002.1, from coordinate 122,573 downwards.
AGAATTCTGGGATGTAGTTTCCCCGAGAGGCCTCATCGGGAAACTATGGCCCTGAACTCTCCTGCCTGTCCCCATTGCGCCAATCTGCTGATTGAACGTCGTTGTGTGTTCACGCTATCATGTAAGCTTAAAATTGGTTAGCCATGGCAAACGGTTAGCCATGGCGAACATAAATGCAACGCCCTGTGGGCGCCGGGGGAGGAACACGGACGTGAGGCTCGATACACTCGAGATTGGAAAGGACGCCGTCGTCGCATCGGTGACATCGGACGACCAGGCACTCCGACAGCATATTTTGGACATGGGCCTAACGCCGGGCACCGAAGTCACCATGATGAAGTACGCCCCCATGGGTGACCCGCTCGAGATCCGCCTGCGTGACTACGAGTTGACACTGCGTAAGGACGATGCCGCTCGCATCGAGCTCGTGGGTATTCACGACACCGATACAGGTCCGCGCGCTAACGCCGCAATCGGCACGACGGAGCATCCGGCACTTGGCGAGGGGACGTATTCGCCCCGTGCGGCAAAGACGGCCGTGCCCGAGGGCGCGCCGCTGCACTTTGCCCTCGCCGGCAACCAAAACTGCGGCAAGACCACGTTATTCAACCAGCTGACGGGCTCCAACCAGCACGTCGGTAACTTTCCCGGCGTGACTGTCGACCGCAAAGATGGCACCATCCGTAACCATCCCGAGGCGAGCGTTACCGATCTGCCTGGCATTTACTCCCTGTCGCCGTACACAGGCGAAGAGGTCGTGAGCCGTCAGTTCATCCTCGACGAGCGCCCGGACGCCATCATCGACATCATTGACGCTACCAACATCGAGCGTAACCTGTACTTGACACTGCAGCTCATGGAGCTCGACCGCCCCATGGTCATCGCGCTCAACATGATGGACGAGGTGACCGCCAACGGCGGCGCCGTAGACGTCAACTTGCTCGAGAGCCTGATGGGCGTGCCCGTTGTCCCCATTAGCGCTGCCCGCAACGAGGGTATCGGCGAGCTGGTGGATCATGCCTTGCACGTCGCGCGGTTCCGCGAGCGCCCCGGTCGCCTGGACTTTTGCGCGCCCGACGGTCCGGACGGCGGTGCGCTGCATCGCTGCATCCACGGTATTGCTAACCTGATCGAGGACCATGCCGTGACGGCGCACATCCCGGTGCGCTTTGCGGCGACCAAGCTGGTCGAGGGCGATGAGCTGGTAACCGAGGCGCTTCACCTGGATCGCAATGAGCTCGACGCTATCGAGCACATCATTACCCAGATGGAGGGCGAGGCCGGCACCGACCGCCTATCTGCGTTGGCCGATATGCGTTTTAGCTTTATCGGCGACGTGTGCGGGCGTTGCGTCGTCAAGCCGCACGAAAGCCGCGAGCACGTGCGCTCCGTCAAGATTGACCGCATCCTGACAGGTCGTTACACGGCTATCCCGGCGTTTCTGGTGATCATGGGCCTCGTCTTTTGGCTGACGTTTGGCGTGATCGGCGCGGCGTTGCAGGGACTCATGGAGGACGGTATCGCTGCCATCATCGCCTCGGCCGATGCGGGCCTCAAGGCGTTCGGTACCAACGACGTGGTGCGCTCGCTGGCTGTCGACGGCGTGCTTACGGGCGTGGGCAGTGTGCTGACCTTCCTGCCGATTATCGTCGTGCTCTTTTTGTTCCTCTCCATTCTGGAAGACTCCGGATACATGGCGCGCGTGGCCTTTGTCATGGATAAGGTGTTGCGTCGCTTTGGTCTGTCGGGCCGCAGCTTCGTGCCCATGCTCGTCGGCTTTGGCTGCACCGTGCCAGCTATCATGTCGACCCGTACGCTCCCATCCGAGCACGACCGCAAGATGACGGTCATGCTCACGCCGTTTATGAGCTGCTCAGCCAAGCTGCCGGTTTACGGCTTGCTGTGCGGGGCGTTTTTCCCGCAGGCGACGGTTCCCGCCATGGTCTCGCTCTATCTGATCGGTATCGTGGTCGGCTGCGTCGCGGCTTTGGTGCTCAACCGCACGGCATTTAAGGGCGACCCGGTGCCGTTTATCATGGAGCTCCCCAATTACCGCCTGCCGAGCGTCAAGACGACGGTGATGCTGGCATGGGATAAGGCCAAGGACTTCATCACCAAGGCCTTTACCATTATCTTTGCCGCGACCGTGGTCATCTGGTTCCTTCAGACGTTCGACATCCGCTTTAACGTGGTCGCCGACCAGTCGCAAAGCCTGCTTGCCGGTCTGGGTAGCATCATCGCGCCGGTGTTGGCCCCGCTCGGCTTTGGCGACTGGCGCGCCTCGACGGCGCTCGTCACGGGGCTCATTGCCAAGGAGAGCGTCATCTCGACGCTCACGGTGCTTTTGGGCGCAACGTCGCCCGCGGCACTGTCAGCCATGTTTTCGCCGTTTACCGCCTACGTGTTCCTGGTCTTTACGCTGCTGTACCCGCCTTGCGTGGCGTCCATCGGCGCCGTCAAGAGCGAGTTGGGCGCACGCTATGCCGTGGCCGTATTCGCGTTTCAGGTGACGGTCGCCTGGGTCGTGGCGTTTGTCGTGCATTCGGCGGGCATGTTGCTGGGGTTGGCTTAGTTATGAATTGACGGCGCAACCTCTGTGTATCGAATTGTTTTCGGCCCCGCATCTGTTGCTGACGGATGCGGGGCCGTTGCTATATAATCGCCTCCGCTCAAAATGATTGGAGACGTTATATATGAGTCAGGCAAGGCAAGACGGCATCACGCTCAGGCAGTGGCTCCCGCTCGTCGGGCTCACCTGCTGTGCGTTCGTGTTCAACACGTCGGAGTTTATGCCCATCGGCCTTTTGACTGATATCGCCGCGTCGTTCTCGCTCACCGAGGCCCAGGCGGGCATCATGATCTCGGTCTATGCCTGGGGCGTCATGCTGCTGTCGTTGCCGCTCATGGTGTTCGCTTCGCGTTTCGAGTTCAAGCGGATGCTGCTGGGCGTGCTCGCCGTGTTCTCGCTGGGCCAGTTCCTGTCCGCCTTGGCACCGACCTATCCCATCTTAGTCTGCGCGCGCCTGGTGGTTGCCTGCGCGCACGCCGTGTTCTGGTCGGTCGCCTCGATCATGGCGTCGCGCCTGGTTGACACACGCCACGGGGCGCTCGCTATCAGCATGATCGCCACGGGCTCTTCCATCGCACAGATCTTTGGCCTGCCGCTCGGTCGCGCCATTGGCTTGGCCGTGGGCTGGCGCATGACGTTTGCCGTGGTCGGAGCGCTGTCTGCTGTCGCGGTCGTCTACCAGGCCACGGTGTTCCCTGCCATGCCAGCGGGCGAGCGTTTTACGCTCAAGCAGCTGCCCGAGCTGCTCAAGAACCCGTTCCTCATCGCGCTCTACGCAGTCACGGTCTTCATGGCGACCGGCTATTACGCAAGCTACAGCTATATCGAGCCCTTCCTGGCGCAGGTCGCGCACGTCGATGCGGGCGCCATTACCATGACGTTGACGGCGTTTGGCTGCTCTGGTTTGCTCGGAAGCTGGCTGTTTGGCCGCCTGTTCGATGGGCATCGCTTCCCGTTCTTGGCTATCACGCTCTCCGGCGTGCCGGTGGCTCTGCTGCTCATGGGTCCGGCCGCATCGTCACTCGCTGCGGTTCTCGCTGTGTGCGCACTGTGGGGTTGCTGCGCCACGGCCTTTAACGTGGCGTTTCAGGCCGAGCTCATCAAGCACACGCCGGCAGATTCGTCGGCCGTCGCCATGTCGATCTTCTCGGGCCTGTTCAACCTCGGTATCGGCACGGGTACCGCGATCGGCGGAGCCGTGGTTTCGGGTCCCGGTATCGCCTGGATCGGCTTTGTGGGCGGGGCGATTGCCGTCGTGGGCGTTATCCTCGCCATCACGGTGATGTTCCCAGCCATCCGCCGCGCCAAGCCCGTCGCCTAGCCACGTCCCCTCATCAGTTGCGGTGGAATAGTTCCTGTTTAAGGCCTTTGAAGGCCCAAGCAGGAACTATTCCACCGCAACTTATTTTGGGGGAGGGGATACAAGCTGGGCATACAATGGATGTCGTTGTGTTGAGCTTACCGGGAGGTTGCTATGTGGGCATACGAGACGACGTTCTATCAGATCTATCCGCTGGGCTTTTGCGGAGCTCCGCGCGAAAACGCCGCCCCCGTTGCCGAGGATGAGCTCGCCCAGGCCGCCGATGTCGAACCCAACCCCGATGCTCCTATCATGAAGATTGCCCAATGGGCCGACTGCCTGCAAAAACTCGGCGTTGGCGCTGTGCTCATCAACCCGCCGCTCGAGTCCGATAGTCACGGCTACGACACGCGCAGCCTGCGCCATATAGACCGTCGCCTGGGCGGGGATGCCGACTTTGCCGCCGTATGCGACACGCTGCACGCCCATGGCATCCGCGTGGTGCTCGATGCCGTCTTCAACCACGTCGGTCGCGGCTTTTGGGCCTTCCGCGATGTGCAGGAGCGCAAGTGGGATTCGCCGTACAAGGATTGGTTTCACATCAGTTTTGACGGCGACTCCTGCTATGGCGACGGCTTTTGGTACGAGGGCTGGGAGGGTCATTTTGAGCTTGTGAAGCTCAACCTGCAAAATCCCGCTGTGGTCGATTACCTGCTCGAGTCTGTGCGCCGTTGGGCCGACGTCTTTGGCGTCGACGGCCTGCGCCTGGACGTCGCCTACATGCTCGACCGCGACTTTATGCGCCGCCTACACTCCTTTACCCGTGAGCTCAAGCCCGGCTTTGTGCTCATCGGCGAGACGCTCCACGGCGACTACAATCAGATCGTCAACGACGAGATGCTCGACTCGTGCACTAATTACGAGTGCTACAAGGGCCTGTATTCCAGCTTTAACTCGGTCAACATGTTCGAGATCGCCCATTCGCTGCACCGTCAGTTTGGCGGCGACCCTTGGTGCATCTACCGCGGCAAACATCTGCTTTCGTTTGTCGACAACCACGATGTGCCGCGCCTGGCAAGTATCCTCACCGACAAATCCTGCCTGCGTCCCGCCTACGGCATGCTCTTTGGTATGCCGGGCATTCCGTGCGTCTACTATGGCAGCGAGTGGGGGATTCCTGGCGAAAAGGGCGGCCCCGATGGTGACTGGGCTCTGCGACCTGCGCTCGATGAGCCTGCGCCCAACGAGCTGACGGCGTTCATCACGCAGCTCGCACACCTTCGTTCGGCCGACGACGCGGCTGCCCGTGCTCTCAACTACGGTGCCTATCGCAACGTGGTGATCCAGAACAAGCAGCTGCTGTTCGAGCGCGCCTGCGACGACGCGGCGGTGCTCGTGGCGGTGAATGCCGTGGGTGAGCCTTACACCTTTGGCGCCGGCGAACTCAACGGCTCCTTCGTCGACCTGCTTGCCGACGATGCGCCCACGGTCGAGCTGACGGGTACCCTTGAGCTTGCACCCTACGAGGTGCGCTATCTGTTGAGAGCCTAGCCCATGGCCGTGTCTGACGAGGGCTATCAACATATTGAGCATGGGTTTGAGCCCGTGTTTGACGAGCACTCGCGCGTTTTGGTGCTCGGGTCGTTTCCCTCGGTGCTTTCGCGCGCCAATGCCTTTTATTACGGCAACCCTCAGAATCGCTTTTGGCGTGTGATGGCCACGTGCCTCGGTATGCCTGTGCCGCCCAACGAGGGCGATCCTTTGGCAAGCGGTGAGCCCGCGACGCTCGATGCCTCCATTGCCGCCAAGCGGGCCATGCTGCTGAACGGCGGCGTGGCCCTGTGGGATGTGGTCGAGAGCTGCGACATTAAGGGCTCGAGCGACGCCAGCATCAAAAACGTCGTTCCGGCACATATTGAGCGCATTACGGGCAATGCGCCTATTGAGCTGGTGGTGTGTAACGGAGGTACGGCGGGGCGCCTCTATAAGCGCTATCTAAAGGAGCGGACAGGCCTGCCCGCTGTCGTATTGCCGTCAACTAGTCCCGCTAACGCGGCTTGGCGTCTGGAACGTCTTGTTGAGCGTTGGCGCGAAGCCGTTGACTGGATCGCACGGTAGTCTAGATCCTTGATTGAGCATGGGTGCCGAGGCGTTTCATGATGGCATGCCAGATCGGTGTGGGCAGCGCGGGCCTGGCGCGCACCATGCCGTCGGCATCGACGCTACCGGCATTGCCGCCGCCAAGTCGCTGTGCATGCTCGACGGAGCAGCCCATGCGCACAGCGCCCACAAGCTTATCCATCGCTTCCGAAAATGGTCGGCGCAAGAGGCCCATGCGTGGGGAATGGCGAAGCGCCGCAATGCCGCTGCCAGCGCAAATGGCAACGCCGCCACACCACAATTGGTCATGGCGCTCACATGCCTTGTGCAGGCGAACGGCGGCACCACGCGCCTGCTCAGCGCCCTGTCGTGCGGCTCGGATCACGGCATAGACACGCGTTCCCGTACTGCCAAAGCGCTCAAGCGCCTGCTCGATAGCAGTCAACGTCTCATCGTCAGCCATATCTTCAATGGCCAGCACGATGCCATCGGCAACGCCGTCGGCATTATCCGCCTTCAAGTCAACCGGGTGGGGGAGTACGGTGCCGGAAAACCGGGCATAGGCGGCGATGGCATCCTGCAGGTCCCAGAGCAAAAAATCAAGATCGGCGCTATTGGGAATACTGATATACGCAATGGTTTGCAGTGTCTTTGGTACGTCGCCACGCGCGGTCGTCTCCATGCCATCTCCTTTCCGGCTCGTTTCCGTTTAGGTTACACCGTCTGGCGGCGCCCTGCCGCGCTATCCTAGTGCAACCCTTACGAAAGGAACGCCATGCGACTGCCCATGAATACCTCGCTTGCCACGCTCAAGCCCTCCGGTATCCGCCGGATCAACGCGCTCGCCGCCCAGCACCCGGGGTGCATCGCGCTTGCGCTTGGCGAGCCCGATTTTCCCACGCCCGATGTGATTAGCGCCGAGGTGACCGCCGCACTGGACCGCGGTGACACGCACTATCCGCCCAACAACGGTCGCCCCGCCCTGCGTGAGGCGTTATCTGCCTACATGGGGGATGCGGGCCTTACGTTTTCGGCGGACGAGGTCATTCTGACCGACGGCGCGACCGAGGCCCTGTCGGCAACATTCATGGCTATGCTCAACCCCGGCGACGAGGTCATTATTCCCACGCCGGCCTTTGGCCTGTACGAGAGCATCGTCGTGGCCAACCACGCCAAAGCAGTCTTTTTGGATACGGAGCCCGCGCAATTCCAGATTGACGAGGATGCGCTTCGTGCTTGCGTGACGCCGGCGACCAAGGCCATCGTCATCTGCTCGCCCAACAATCCTACGGGTTGCATCCTCAACGCGGCTTCGCTCGACGCCGTGGCGCGCGTGGCAGAGCAGGCGGGCATCTACGTGGTCTGCGACGACGTATACAACCGCCTGGTTTATGTGGATGGCTACGAGCGCTTTGCCCAGCGTCACCCGGAGCTGCGTGAACAGACGGTCATCATCGAGAGCTTCTCCAAGCCCTGGTCCATGACCGGCTGGCGCCTGGGCTGGCTCGCGGCAGCGGCACCCGTCATCGCCGAGATCGCCAAGGCTCACCAATACTTAGTATCGAGTGCCGTCTCCTTCGAAATGGACGCCGCAGCCCGAGCCCTGACCGTCGACCCAACCCCCATGCTCAAAGTCTACCGAGCTCGTCGCGAACGTGTACTCGCAGCCTTAAACGCCATGGGCCTCGACGCAGTAGAGCCCGCAGGAGCCTTCTACACTTTCCCGAGCATCAAAAAGTTCGGCCTAACAAGTGAGGACTTCTGCATCAAAGCCATCAAAGAGGCAAACGTAGCCCTAGTCCCTGGAAACTGCTTCGGCACCGAAGGCCACATCCGCCTAAGCTACTGCGTCTCCGACGAAAACCTGGACGAAGGCCTCCACCGCCTGTCCACCTTCGTCTCAACCCTATAGCCATCAGGGACGCAACACATCAGCCCACCGACATAAGGATTATGCGTGGGGGCGCCGGCCAACGGGAAACCGGGCTGCCCCAAAGTCACCGCGGGCCGCGCCGCCGAAGGCCAGGCGCAAGGTTTTCGTAGATTCCCCACGAGCCGAAGAGCACTTAATGTGCTCTTCGTGCGAGCCCAGGACCTGACCGAGCGAAAACCTTGCGCCTGGCCTTCGGCGGTGCGGCCGGATGGTGGAATTGTGTGCAGCCCGGTTTTCCGTTGACCGACGCCGGGGTCCCCGCCATAATACTTTCGGTTCACGCACGAATCCGCTGCCAGAGACAGCCGGCGCAAACGGGTCTTACCCGCGAGCTTAATGGGACTTCCCGCCAGCCGAGGTGGTCGAGTAGATATGTCTTCTCGCCCCCGTCGCTCATGCAGCGCGGGGGCTTTCTTTTTGGACATGCCCCCGTCACGTCCTTGTGGCGGACCGTGCCCGGAAAGAATTCGAGGAGGTGTAATTCATGCCCCAGCAGTACAAAATCGACAAGGTTGCAGAGATCGAGTCCCGTATCGCCGAGAACGCCGGTCTGTTCGTCGTCAACTACAACGGTCTGACGGTTAAGCAGGCTCAGGAGCTGCGTCATCAGCTTCGCGAGTGCGGCGCCGAGATGAAGGTCTACAAGAACAACCTGGTCAAGATCGCCCTCAAGAACCAGGAGCAGCCCGAGATCGACGAGATTCTCGCCGGCCCCGTCGCTTATGTGTTCTACGAGACCGAGCCGGTCGAGGCCGCTAAGGCCCTTAAGGACTTCTCCGCTAAGTCCAAGGGCGTCCTTGAGATCAAGGGCGGTATCTCCGACGGCAAGGCCGTTTCCGCTGATGATGTTAAGGCTATCGCCGAGCTGCCCACCAAGGATCAGCTTCTCGGCCAGATCGCCGGTCTCATCTCCGGTTTCGCTCGCGACATCGCTGTCTGCGTCAACGGCGTTTCCTCTGGTCTCGCTCGTTCGATCCAGCAGGTCTCCGAGCAGAAGGCAGCCTAGTCGCTGTTTTCACCCGCGGCGGCAACGCCGCACCCCTGGCGCATTCGCGCCGTGTTTTAACTGATCTCCGTGCATCCGCACGGAAACCGAAAGGACTTAGAAATGGCTAAGCTTACCACCGATGAGATCATCGATGCTCTTAAGGAAATGACCCTTCTCGAGGCTTCCGAGCTCGTCAAGGCTATCGAGGACACCTTCGGCGTTTCCGCCGCTGCTCCTGCCGCTGTTGTCGCCGCTCCCGCTGCTGGCGCTGCTGAGGCCGAGGAGAAGACCGAGTTTGACGTCGTGCTCGAGGGCTTCGGCGACAACAAGATCCAGGTCATCAAGGCCGTCCGTGAGCTCACCAACCTTGGCCTGAAGGAGGCCAAGGAGGTCGTCGAGGGCGCTCCCAAGGCTGTTCTCGAGGGTGCCAAGAAGGAGGACGCCGAGGCTGCCAAGGAGAAGCTCGAGGCTGCTGGCGCTGCTGTCACCCTCAAGTAATCAGGCTTTCTCGCCAGATTTCTTTGCAGACGGGGTTCGCATTGCGAGCCCCGTCTTTTTTGTTTTTCGGTCCCTCGACATCGGTTGCTCAAACTGCCATGTTCTGTGATTTGCGTCGTATCGGGCGCCCTGCCGTTGGGCAATAAAATTGCACCATTCGAGCAATAATTTGCGTTGACCTGCTGAAGAATTGTCTCTGCCTTGTAGCGACATATAGTTCCAGCGGTAAGATGCTTAGGTATCGCAATTTGGTCTGCGGCTGTGTGCCGCACGCATGGGGCGCTTTTGCGCCTGCGAAAGGATCTTTGAATAACATGAAGGCAATCATCCCCGCCGCCGGTCTTGGCACGCGTTTTCTGCCTGGCACTAAGTGCACGCCCAAAGAGATGCTGCCGGTGCTCGACAAGCCCGTCATTCAGCATGTCGTTGAGGAGGCGCTCGACCCCGAGGAGGTCGACGATGCCATCATCGTTACTTCTCCCGGCAAGCCCGAGCTGCTGAACTACTTCCAGCCCGATCGCTCGCTCGAGAACCTGCTGCGCGAGCGCGGCAAGAACGCCTATGCCGATGCCGTCGCCCACGCTGGCGGTATGCCGGTCGACTTCCGTTATCAGTACGAGCCCAAGGGCCTCGGCCATGCTATCCGCTCTGCTGCCGACGCCGTGACAGGGGAGAACTTCCTGGTTCTTCTGGGCGACTACGTTGTGCCTAACCGCGACATCTGCGACAAGATGCTCGCCGTTTCCAAGGAGCACGGTGGCGCTTCGGTTATCGCCGTCGCTGCTTGCTCGCCCGAGGAAGTCAGCCGCTACGGCGTTATCGCCGGCGAGCGCGTCGGTTCGCTCGAGGGCGCCGAGGACGTTGCCGATGCAGAGCCGGGCGCTGTCTGGCGTATCGGCGGTCTGGTCGAGAAGCCCGCTCCCGAGGCGGCTCCGTCCAATCTGTACATCGTCGGTCGCTACCTGCTGAGCCCGCTGGTCATGGACCTGCTGGCAGATCAGCAGGCCGGCAAGGGCGGCGAGATCCAGCTCACCGACGCCATGGCCCGTTCGCTCGACCGCGAGGCCATGTATGCCGTCGTCATTGACCCGCTGTCGGGCTACGACACCGGCACTCCCTCTGGCTGGATGGCCACCAACGCCCTCATGGCCGCAAGCGACCCCCGCTTTGCCGATGCCTTCTGGGATGCCATCGACGAGCGCGGCGGATTGATGCGCAAGTAAGCCTTCGGGCATCGACATTTACGGGCGCGGACCTCGGTTCGCGCCCGTTTTTTATAAGAGCTGCGATTGCCGGCTCTCTGTTCACAGAAAATATATGAACAGATGTTCGATACACATACATCTACCTGCGTGTTTTCTGTCGAAAAACTTTGCTACTCCAAAAACTCAATCGCGTCAAGGCTTTTCTTGCCCAACGGTCGGTACCTGATAAACTATTAGGTTGCGATAACTGGCGAAGCTATGCCTCGCCAACCCACCGAGCATTTCCGTGAAGGAGGAAAAACCTGGTGACCTACGCATACACTGCCACTGAGCGCAAGCGCGTCAGCTTCGGGAAAATCCCGGAGGCCATGGAGCTCCCCAACCTTATCTCTGTTCAAAGGGAATCCTTTGAGCGTTTTAAGGACGAGGGCCTTCGTGAGGCGTTCAAGGAATCCAGCCCCATCCAGAGCCAGAACCATGTTCTCGAGGTTACCTTCGGCGAGCATCAGTTCGGCGACCCCGCGCACACCGTCGAGGAGTGCCGCGAGAAGGACATGACCTATCAGGCCCCGCTTCTGACCGACGTCCGTCTCACCAACAAGGAGACCGGCGAGATCAAGGAGCAGCTCGTCTTTATGGGCGACTTCCCCATGATGACCGATCAGGGCACCTTCATCATCAACGGTACCGAGCGTATCGTCGTCTCGCAGCTCGTCCGTTCCCCGGGTGTGTACTACAGCTCCGAGATGGATTCGGGCAAGCAGATCTACAAGGCCCAGATCATCCCGTCCCGCGGTGCCTGGCTCGAGTTTGAGGTCGACAAGCGCGACCAGCTCATGGTCTCCATCGACCGTAAGCGCAAGCAGAGCGCCACGATGTTCCTGCGCGCCCTTGGCATCGCCGTCACCAACGACGACATCATCGAGCTGCTCGGCAACTCCGATGTGATCAAGCGCACCCTGGAGCGCGACACCGCCCTCACTCGCGAGGACGCCCTCATCGAGATCTACCGTCGCCTGCGCCCGGGCGAGCCTCCCACCGTGGACGCTTCCCGCAGCCTGCTCGAGGGCCTGCTCTTTAACCCGCAGCGCTACGATCTGGCCCGCGTCGGTCGTTACAAGGTCAACAAGAAGCTCAACCTCACCACCGAGGAAGAGGTCACGGTGCTCACCGACGAGGATATCGTCGCGACGCTGCGCTACCTGCTGTCCCTCGCTGCCGGCGAGCAGGGCTTCAAGGTCGACGACATCGACCACTTCGGCAACCGCCGTATCCGCACCGTCGGCGAGCTCGTCGCCAACCAGTTCCGTATCGGCATGAGCCGTATGGAGCGCGTCGTCCGTGAGCGCATGAGCTCCCAGGACATCGACGAGATCACCCCGCAGTCGCTCATCAACATCCGTCCGATCGTGGCTTCCATCAAGGAGTTCTTCGGTTCCTCGCAGCTCTCGCAGTTCATGGACCAGGCGAACCCCCTGACCGGTCTGACCCACAAGCGCCGTCTGTCCGCACTCGGCCCTGGTGGTCTTGCCGGCCACAAGTCCGGCTCCAGCCGCCGCACCAACGTGCCGACGGCCGTCCGCGACGTTCACAATTCGCACTACAGCCGCATGTGCCCGATCGAGACCCCCGAAGGCCCCAACATCGGCCTGATCGGCTCGCTCGCCCTCTACGCCCGCGTCAACGAGTATGGCTTCATCGAGGCCCCGTTCCGTCGCGTCGAGAACGGCGTTGCCACCGATCAGATCGACTGGATGACCGCTGACGAGGAAGAGAAGCACGTCATCGCGCCGGCCAACACGCCGCTCGATCCCAAGACCAACGAGTTCATCACGACCGATGCCGAGGGTAAGATCGTCCGTCCGCACACCGTGATCGCCCGTACCCGCGACTTCGACGGCTCCTTCGGCGCTCCCGCCGACGTGCCCGTCGAGGACGTCGACTACATGGACGTCTCGCCGCGTCAGATGCTCTCCGTCGCAGCCACGCTGATCCCGTTCCTTGAGCACGATGACGCCAAGCGTACGCTGATGGGCGCCAACATGCAGCGTCAGGCCGTGCCGCTGGTTCACCCCGCCGCTCCCTATGTCGGTACCGGCATGGAGCGTCGCGCCGCTCTGGACTCCGGCGAGGTCACCCTGGCCAAGAACGCCGGCGAGGTCATCTTTGCCGACGCCGCCAAGATCATCGTCAAGCATGCCGGCGGCATGGACGAGTACCACCTGGCCAAGTACCAGCGCTCCAACCAGTCCACCTGCATCAACCACCGTCCGCTCGTTCGCGTTGGTGACACCGTTGAGCAGGGCGAGCCTCTGGCCGACGGTCCTTCGACCGATCACGGCGAGCTCGCACTGGGTCAGAACCTCACCGTAGCCTACATGCCGTGGGAAGGCTTTAACTACGAGGACGGTATCGTCGTGTCCGAGCGCCTGGTGGCCGAGGACCTGCTGACGACCATCAACATCACCCGTCACGAGATCGACGCCCGCGACACCAAGCTCGGCCCCGAGGAGATCACCCGCGAGATCCCGAACCTCTCCGAGGACATGCTTGCCAACCTCGACGAGGACGGCATCATCCGCATCGGCGCCGAGGTCGGCCCTGGCGACATCTTGGTCGGCAAGGTCACGCCTAAGGGCGAGAGCGCTCTGACCGCCGAGGAGCGCCTGCTGCGCGCCATCTTCGGTGCCAAGGCCCACGACGTCCGCGACACCTCCCTTAAGATGCCTCACGGCGCTTACGGCCGCGTCATCGACGTCGTCCGCTTTAGCCGCGAGAACGGCGACGACCTGGCCCCCGGCGTCAACGAGCAGGTGCGCGTCTACGTCGCCCAGCGTCGTAAGATCCAGCAGGGCGATAAGATCGCCGGCCGCCACGGCAACAAGGGTGTTATCTGCAACGTTCTGCCGGTCGAGGACATGCCCTACATGGCTGACGGTACCCCGATCGACGTTATCCTCAACCCGCTGGGCGTTCCTTCGCGTATGAACGTCGGCCAGCTGCTCGAGTGCCACCTTGGCTGGGCTGCTGCGTGCGGTTGGGATACCGAGCAGGCCGACTCCGACAAGTACGTCCCCGGTCCGTTCTTCACCGCCACGCCCGTCTTCGACGGCGCCAAGGAGGACGAGATCGCCGAGGTCATCCGTCGTGCCAACAAGAACATGCTCAACAAGGCTACCGCTGCCTTTGGCGATCACATGCGCCCCGAGTTCGTCACCCAGCTTGACGAGCGCGGCAAGACCCGCCTGTTCGACGGCCGCACCGGCGAGGAGTTCCGCGAGCCCATTACCGTGGGTACGTCCTACATCCTCAAGCTCGGCCACATGGTCGACGACAAGATCCACGCCCGTTCGACCGGCCCTTACAGCCTGGTTACCCAGCAGCCTCTGGGCGGCAAGGCTCAGTTCGGCGGCCAGCGCTTCGGCGAGATGGAAGTTTGGGCACTGTACGCTTACGGTGCTTCCAACGTCCTGCAGGAGATCCTGACCGTCAAGTCCGACGATACCGTGGGCCGTGTCAAGACCTACGAGTCCATCGTCAAGGGCGAGAACGTTCCTGTCCCGGGTATCCCCGAGTCCTTCAAGGTTCTCGTCAAGGAGATTCGCTCCCTCGCACTGGACATCGAGCCCATGCACGATGCCGACGAGGACGCCTCCGCCCCTGTGACCGCCGAGGAGACCTCTGCTCTCGACGACCTGGCTGCGCTCGCCGGCGTTGACGCCGACGTCGAGGCCGAGGATGCCGAGACCGCCGAGGCACCCGAGGCTGTCGCCGCCACGACCACTGATAAGGAGTAGTTGACTGTGGCAGATTTCGAAGCTACTGATTTTGACTCGGTAAAGATCTCCCTTGCCTCCGCCGACCAGATCCGTTCCTGGTCGCACGGTGAGGTCAAGAAGCCGGAGACCATCAATTACCGTACCCTCAAGCCCGAGAAGGACGGTCTGTTCTGCGAGAAGATCTTCGGTCCCGCCAAGGACTGGGAGTGCTCCTGCGGCAAGTACAAGGGCATCCGCTTTAAGGGCATCGTCTGCGAGCGCTGCGGCGTCGAGGTCACCTCGGCCAAGGTGCGTCGCGACCGCATGGGTCACATCGAGCTCGCCGCTCCCGTGTCCCACATCTGGTACTTCAAGAGCCCCACGAGCTTCCCGATGAGCCGTATGCTCGACATCAAGTCCAAGGACCTCGAGAAGGTTCTGTACTTTGCCAGCTACATCATCACCGAGGTCGACTACGAGGCTCGCGAGGCCGACGCCGACGACCTGCGCGAGGAGCTCGCCGCCGATCTGGAAGAGATCGATGCCGAGTGCGCCCGCCAGATCGAGTCCCTCAAGGAGCAGGGCAACCCCGAGAACTTTGACGAGTTCTCCGACGAGGAGCCGCTGACCCCCGAGGAGATCGCCTCTGGCATCGTCGACATCGAGGAAGAGTGCAAGGACGAGAAGCAGCTCCGCACGGACGCCTTCAACGCCTTCATGAAGCTCAGCGAGCGCGACCTCATTTCCGATGAGCCGCTGTTCCGCGAGATGACCCGTTACTACTCCATGTACTTCAAGGGTGGCATGGGTGCCGAGGCCGTCCGCGACCTGCTCGCTGCCATCGACCTTCCTTCAGAGGCCGAGAAGCTCAAGGCCATCATCGCCGACGAGGATTCCCAGAAGCAGAAGCGCGAGAAGGCCGTCAAGCGCCTCGAGGTCGTTGACGCCTTCCTGAAGGGCGGCAACAGCCCCGCGAACATGATCCTGGATGTCATCCCGGTCATTCCGCCCGATCTGCGCCCGATGGTCCAGCTCGACGGCGGCCGCTTCGCCGCGTCCGACCTCAACGACCTGTACCGTCGCGTGATCAACCGTAACAACCGACTCAAGCGCCTGCTCGACCTGGACGCCCCCGCGATCATCGTGAACAACGAGAAGCGCATGCTCCAGGAGTCCGTGGACGCCCTGTTCGACAACGGCCGTCGTGGTCGCCCGGTCTCTGGCCGTGGCGGTCGCCCGCTCAAGTCGCTCGCCGAGGCCCTCAAGGGCAAGCAGGGTCGTTTCCGTCAGAACCTGCTGGGTAAGCGTGTCGACTACTCCGGCCGTTCGGTCATCGTTACCGACCCCAAGCTGCTGCTGCACCAGTGCGGTCTGCCCAAGACCATGGCGCTGGAGCTCTTCAAGCCCTTCGTCATGAAGCGCCTGGTCGAGCTTGGCAAGGTCGAGAACATCAAGGGCGCCAAGCGCGCTATCGACCGTGGTGCCACCTTTGTGTGGGACATCCTCGAAGAGGTCATCGACGGTCGCGTCGTGCTGCTCAACCGTGCACCGACCCTGCACCGTCTGTCCATCCAGGCCTTTGAGCCGGTGCTGGTCGAGGGCAAGGCTATCCACCTGCACCCGCTGGTCTGCTCGCCCTTCAACGCCGACTTCGACGGCGACCAGATGTCTGTCCACGTGCCGCTGTCCAGCCAGGCTCAGGCCGAGGCCCGCGTGCTCATGCTCTCTGCGAACAACCTGCGCTCGCCGGCATCCGGCAAGCCGGTCAACATCCCCTCGCAGGACATGATCATTGGTGTGTACTACCTCACCCAGGTCCGCGACGGTCTGCCGGGCGAGAACCACGTGTTCGCCAGCTTCGACGACGCGCTGCACGCCTATGACTGCCGCTCCGAGGTCGACATGCAGGCCAAGATCCAGGTCCGCGTGTCCGCTGCCGACGCCAACGTCATCAACGAGGACGGCACCCGTATCTTCCGCGTCAAGAACGGCAAGAACGAGTTTGTCGACTACGACGTCACCGGCAACAAGACCGCGCGCTTCGAGACCTCTATCGGCCGCATCATCTTCAACCGCCAGTGCCTGCCCGAAGACTATGAGTTCATGAACTACAAGATGGTCAAGGGCGACGTGGCCAAGCTGGTTGCGGACTGCTGCGATCGTTACCCCGAGGCCAAGGTCGGCCCGATCCTCGACGCCATCAAGTACTCCGGCTTCCACTACGCTACCCGCGCCGGCCTCACCATCTCGGTGTGGGACGCTCTCATCCCTGCCGAGAAGCAGGAGCTGCTCGATCGCGCCCAGGCCAACGTCGACCAGATCAACGAATACTTTGAGGAGGGCTTCATCAACGAGACGGAGCGCCACATCGAAGTCGTTAACGAGTGGACCGCTTGTACCGACAAGGTTGCAGCGCTCATGCTCGACATGTTCGACGAGGAGAACCCGCTGTACATGATGGCCGACTCCGGCGCCCGTGGTTCTAAGACCCAGCTGCGTCAGCTCGGTGGCATGCGTGGCCTGATGGCAGACATGTCCGGCGAGACGATCGACCTTCCCATTAAGGCGAACTTCCGCGAGGGCCTGCTGCCGCTCGAGTACTTCATTTCGACCTACGGCGCCCGTAAGGGCCTGGTCGATACCGCATCCCACACCTCGGACTCTGGTTACCTGACCCGCCGTCTGGTCGACGTAGCCCAGGACGTCATCGTCCGCGAGGAGGATTGCGGTACGCACGAGGGCGTCACCTACAACCTCATCATCCCTGGCACCACCGACCTCAACACCGACCTCGTCGGCCGTTGCTTCATCGAGGACGTCGTGGCTCCCGATGGCACCGTGCTCTTTGAGCAGGACGGCTACATCGAGAAGGTCGCCGACATCCAGAAGATGGTCGATGCGGGCCTCAAGAAGGTCAAGCTTCGCGCGCTGCTCACCTGCCGCTCCAAGTACGGCGTGTGCCAGAAGTGCTACGGCTGGGATCTTTCCACCCGTCGTCCGGTCGCCATCGGTACTGCCGTCGGCATTATTGCCGCCCAGTCCATCGGCGAGCCCGGTACGCAGCTTACGATGCGTACCATTCACTCCGGCGGCGTCGCTGGCGTCGACGATATTACGCAGGGTCTGCCTACGGTCAGCCGTATGTTCGATATCGTCGGCAACGTCAACGAGAAGATCCTGGGTCGCGAGGCCGAGCTGGCTCCGTACTCTGGCCACCTCTCGATTAAGCCCGAGAAGTCCGAGTACGTGCTGACGCTCACCGACTCCGAGGATCACACCCGTGTCCTCGACGAGCGTCGCGTCCCCGCTTCGGTGCGCTTTATGCCTGAGATCGAGGACGGCTGCGAGGTTCGCGCCGGCGACCAGATCACCAAGGGCTTCGTCAACTTCCGCAACCTGCGCAAGCTGACCGACATCGAGTCGACGATGCACACCTTCGTCGAGAGCGTCAAGGACGTCTACACCAGCCAGGGCGTCGACCTGAACGACAAGCACATCGAGGTGCTCGCACGTCAGATGCTGCGTCGTGTTCAGATCACCAACCCCGGCGACTCCAAGTACCTGCTTGGTCAGTACGTCGACCGCTACGAGTTCGCCGACGAGGTCGAGCGCGTTGCCCGTCTGGGCGGTCAGGCTCCCGTGGCCGAGCCTGTCATCCTGGGTACGCTCAAGGTCGCGTCCAACATCGACTCCTGGCTGTCGAGCGCTTCGTTCATCCGTACCGCCGGCGTCCTTACCGAGGCTGCCATCGAGGGCAAGGTCGACCATCTGCTCGACCTTAAGTCCAATGTCATCGTCGGTAAGAAGATCCCTGCTGGTACCGGCCTCAAGCCGTACGCCAACGCCAAGCTGACGTATCGCACGGCCGACGGCTACGTGGACATCGACGGCCCGGCTTCGCCCAACGCCAAGTCGCTGCCCGAGTGGGCTCCTGTGGAGCTCAAGGACCTGGACGAGCAGCTCCCGCAGCAGCTCGACTGGGCCGGCTACGACGAGTTCGGCGGTGCTGACGGTTCGTTCACCCGCAATGGTCACACCATCTCCGCCGAGAAGGCTCGCCTGTACCTGTTCGACGACCTGGGCGTGTCGCAGCGCTGGACCAACAAGTTCAGCGAGGTCGGCATCGAGACGGTCGGCGACCTGGTCGGCAAGTCTGAGGAGGATCTGCTGCGCATCGATGGTATCGGTGCCAAGGCGATCGAGGAGCTCCGTGACGGCCTCGAGGCCCACGATCTGCTCTACATCCTCGAGAACAACGACGACGTTGCCGACGAGGAAGACCTCTCGCAGCTGCTGCAGATGGTCTTTAGCCCCGACGGTCCGGACGATATCCTGCTGGGTACCTCCGCTCCGACGCATCACGCCGACGCCGACGAGGAGCTCCTGGGCGCCCCGATCGACGACAAGAAGGCTCCCGCCAACGGTGCCATCAACGAGGACATGGCTTCTCTCGATGAGCTGCTCAACCAGCTCGTGGACACCGACGACGCCGAAGAGGCCAAGGACAACGACGAGGAGTAATTTCCAAGTACGTTAACCGTCCTTCCAAAGACCCGTTTCCCAACAGGGAAGCGGGTCTTTTTTGTTGAAGAAAACCTGCCAAAAGGGGATAGGTTTATTTTGGTAGGTTATTCCTGCTTGAATTTGAAACATTTCGTTCGGTCAAAGCGTATCTATGGTGAGGGCCTCAGCAAGAATCATTAACGTCACCGGGAGGTGATTATGGAAGAACAAGCATTTAGACAGGCGGTCGAGGATCACCGTGATGTCGTGTTTCGAATCGCATTGACGTACCTGCGCGATCGTGCCGATGCCGACGATATTGCCCAGGATGTCTTTCTTAAGTTGCTTAAAAGCGATGGACACTTTGAAAGTTGGGAACATCTTCGCCGCTGGCTTATCCGGGTCACGATCAATGAATGTAAATCGCTCTTTCGAAAGCCATGGAGGCGTGTGGAGGATATTGAGAACCTGGCCGATTCGCTTTCGGCGGTGCAGGATGAGACCAAAGCGGTCCTGTCAGACGTCATGCGACTTCCGGAACGATTCCGCGTTCCCATCGTGCTCTATTACTATCTGGGCTTTTCGACCTCAGAGATTGCCGAGTTGTTGCATGTACCAGCCGCGACCGTTCGAACGCGTTTGGCTCGCGGCAGGTCGAAGCTCAAGTTCATCCTAGAGGAGGGCGACCGTGAAATCCAATCAAATCAAGCAGGCCTTCGAGTCCATCCAAGCCGATAGTGATCTTGCAGATCGCGTCCTAAATACCGCTGCGGGTGAGCCGCTTCATCGAAAGGGCCACGCGAAGTCTCTCTATGTTGCCGTAATCGGATGTCTCGCCGGAGTGTTGGCGACCGGAGGGGTCGCCTACGCCGTTATCAATTCCAGCTATTTTGCCTCAGCCTGGGGAAACCACGGCAATGGGGATTCCATTACCTGGACCAACGGCGGCTCATCGGGGGCTAAATACACCTACACCAGAGAGTTTGGTGACGGCATTGCGCCCCAAAGCCTGGGGGGCACAGTCCAGAAGGTTAATCTGTCCGTCGAGGGTAACGGCTATACGCTTGATATCCATGAGATGGCAATCGACCAAAACGGCTGCGGAGCCGTGACGTTTACGTTGTCCAATCCAAATGGAGTTAACTACTACAAGCCAGCAGCAGAGATTGGCGAACTTGTTCTCTATGGTGAAGAAGAACAGGGCATCGGCACGCCCGATATGAAGTTCGGCGAGGAATGGCCTGACACACGCAGCACAATTGATAAGGACACATCAAGCGATACTGTTATTAATGGCACGATGTACTTTGCCGCTATGGATCGCGAGCGAGATTTGCAACATGCGGTCACCTGGAATATCCACTGGACCGAGGGTGAAGGTGAGAGTGCGAGGCGGTTTGAGGCGTCGACACCCGAGTTCAATATTGGAGCGTACGTCGATACAAAGGAACTCCGCTCCGGTGACTCGCCTCTTGAGATTAGCCCGTTTTCCATCCAGACGCACATCGATGATTTGGGCTATGAAGCAGTTGATAATAAGCTGACCGTCAGCTACAAGGATGGATCGGAGCAGATTATCGAAGATGACGACGCAGGGGTGTTCAACTTATATTTTTCTTATGGGCGCAATAGCGGAGAGAACATCTGGGTGCCAACGAAGTTGATTGATGTCGAACAAGTGGTCTCAGTAACGCTTGAGGGCACGAGGTGCACGTCAACAGGGGAGACCGAAACAAAAGTACCCTTTACCATCGTCTATTCGTAAGGTCTGAGGCCGCTTTCTACTAGGGGAAGCGGCCTCTTTTGCGTTAAATGGAAACGCCGCCGATTTCCATGCGACAGATGAGAGCAGATTACCGCTGGAGCGCGACGTTTCCCCAGATAAAACCGATCAAAATAAACCTGTCCCTTTTTGGCAGGTAACGTTGCCCCGACGAGCACATCGGATTCCCGGTCCGGGCGGCCCGCTGTTTAAGTTTGTCGCGAGTTCCGCACGCAAAGGAAAGCACTTAATGTGCTTTCCGTCTTGCGCAGGACTGTAGAGCAGCAAACTTAAACAGCGGGCCGCCCGGACCGGGAATCCGCCCCCGCGCACAGAAGGGGATTCCTTTTGTGTAGGCTTTGCGGAAATATGCTCATTTTGGGATACGCCCGGCGGCGTGGTCTGTTGACGGCACAGCTAACGCCACGTATCCTATCGAACTGCGTGTTTCGTAGGGGGATGCTGACCCCTCGATTCAAGCCGTTGCACTTTACAGAAAGCTGGAATCATTCGAGAAGGAGTACGCTTTGCCTACTATTAACCAGCTGGTTCGCCAGGGCCGTCGTTCCGTGCCCAAGAAGTCCAAGAACGCTGCTCTGCAGCACAACTCCCAGAAGCGCGGCGTGTGCACCCGCGTCTTCACCACGAGCCCCAAGAAGCCGAACTCGGCTCTTCGTAAGGTTGCCCGTGTTCGCCTTGTCAACGGCATCGAAGTTACTGCTTACATCCCGGGTGAGGGCCACAACCTGCAGGAGCACTCCATCGTGCTCGTCCGCGGCGGTCGTGTCCGTGACCTCCCTGGTGTCCGTTATCACGTCATCCGTGGCGCCTACGACGCTGCTCCGGTCCAGAACCGTATGCAGGCCCGTTCCAAGTACGGTGCTAAGCGCCCCAAGGCTAAATAAGCCAGATAACGTTTTGATACTTTCGCCGTGTGCCGCCTAAGCGCCGCACGGTAGACACTTAAGGAGATTTCACATGCCGCGTCGTGCAGCAGCTAATCGTCGTGAGGTTCAGCCTGACGCCGTTTACAACAACCGCCTGGTGACTCAGCTCATCAACAAGGTCCTTCTTGACGGCAAGAAGGCCACCGCTGAGCGCATCGTTTACACCGCTTTCGAGATCGTTGCCGAGAAGTCCGAGGGTGGCGACGCTCTCGCTACCTTCAAGAAGGCTATGGACAACGTCAAGCCCACGCTCGAGGTTAAGCCCAAGCGTGTCGGTGGCGCTACCTATCAGGTCCCGATGGAGGTCAACTCCCGTCGTTCCACCGCTCTGGGTATCCGCTGGATCGTCAACTTCTCCCGCGCTCGCAAGGAGAAGACCATGGCCGAGCGTCTCGCCAACGAGATCCTCGACGCTTCCAACGGCCTGGGCGCTTCCGTCAAGAAGCGTGAGGACGTCTTCAAGATGGCCGAGGCCAACCGCGCGTTCTCTCACTATCGTTGGTAAGTTAAGGTAAGGAACTAACATGGCTAAGCCTAAGTACAAGCTTTCCGATACCCGTAACATCGGCATCATGGCTCACATCGATGCCGGTAAGACCACCACGACCGAGCGTATTCTTTACTACACCGGTAAGACCCACAAGATCGGTGAGGTCCATGAGGGCGCTGCCACCATGGACTGGATGGTTCAGGAGCAGGAGCGCGGCGTAACCATTACCTCCGCTGCTACCACCTGCTTCTGGAACAAGGACGGTAAGGACTACCGCATCCAGATCATCGACACCCCGGGCCACGTTGACTTCACCGCCGAGGTCGAGCGCTGCCTGCGCGTCCTCGATGGCGCTGTCGCCGTCTTCGACGCCGTTGCCGGCGTTCAGCCCCAGTCTGAGACCGTTTGGCGTCAGGCTTCCACCTTCAACGTCCCCCGCATCGCCTTCATCAACAAGTATGACCGCGTGGGCGCTGACTTCTTCAACGCTATCGAGACCATGAAGGATCGTCTCGACGCTAACGCCGTGGCCGCTCAGGTCCCGATGGGCGCCGAGGACAACTTCTGGGGCGTCATCGACCTCGTTACCATGACTGCATGGGACTTCAAGGCCGACGAGAAGGGCATGACCTACCCCGAGCCGATGGACGAGATCCCGGCTGAGTTTGCCGACATCGCTGCCACCAAGCGCGAGGAGCTCCTCGACGCTGCTGCCAGCTTTGACGACGAGCTCATGGAGAAGATCCTCATGGAGGAGGACTTCACCGTCGAGGAGCTCAAGGCTGCTCTGCGCAAGGGCGTTCTGGCCAACGAGCTCAACCTCGTCTTCGTGGGCTCCGCCTACAAGAACAAGGGCGTCCAGGAGCTGCTCGACGCTGTCGTCGACTACCTGCCCAGCCCGCTCGACGTCGAGGCCGTCACCGGTACCGATCCGGACACCGGCGAGGAGATCCAGCGTCATCCTTCCTTCGACGAGCCCTTCTCCGGCCTGGTCTTCAAGATCATGACCGACCCGTTCGTCGGTAAGCTCACCTACGTCCGCGTTTACTCCGGCCGCGCCGAGTCCGGCTCCTACGTGGTCAACGCTTCCAACGGTCAGCGCGAGCGCCTCGGCCGCATCCTCGAGATGAACGCCGCCGAGCGTATCGACCGTGACGACGCTGCCGCCGGCGACATCGTCGCTTGCGTCGGCTTCAAGAACTCCACCACCGGCGACACCCTGTGCGCCGAGGGCAAGGAGATCGTCCTCGAGAAGATCGAGTTCGCTAAGCCCGTTATCGACGTTGCCATCGAGCCCAAGACCAAGGCCGAGCAGGACAAGATGTCCTTGGCTCTGACCAAGCTCGCCGAGGAGGACCCGACCTTCCAGGTGTCCACCAACCACGAGACCGGCCAGACCATCATCGCCGGCATGGGCGAGCTGCACCTCGAGATCATCGTTGACCGTCTGCTCCGTGAGTTCAAAGTTGACGCTAACGTTGGTAAGCCCCAGGTCGCCTACCGCGAGACCGCTGGTCACGACGTCGAGAAGGCTGAGGGCAAGTTCGTCCGTCAGTCCGGCGGTCGCGGTCAGTACGGCCACGCCGTCATCAAGCTCGAGAAGATGGAGGAGGGCTTCGGCTACGAGTTCGTCAACGCTATCGTCGGCGGCGTCGTGCCCAAGGAGTACATCCCGTCCATCGACAAGGGCATCCAGGAGGCCCTGAACACCGGTGTTATCGCCGGCTTCCCGGTCCTCGACGTCAAGGTCACCCTGTTCGACGGTTCTTACCACGAGGTCGACTCCTCCGAGGCCGCCTTCAAGATCGCCGGTTCCATGGCTATCAAGGACGCCCTCAAGAAGTCCGATCCGCAGCTGCTCGAGCCGATCATGGCTGTCGAGGTCGAGACCCCCGAGCAGTACATGGGCGACGTTATGGGCAACCTCTCCGGTCGCCGCGGCAAGATTGAGGGCATGGAGGATCGCAAGAACAGCAAGCTCATCCGTGCCAAGGTGCCGCTGGGCGAGATGTTCGGTTACGCTACCGACCTTCGCTCCCAGACCCAGGGCCGTGCATCCTACACGATGCAGTTCGACTCTTATGAGCCTGCGCCCAAGTCCATCGTGGACGAGGTCATGAGCAAGAACGCCTAAGTTCGAGCTCCCTGTTACGTAATCCTGCGAGAACATCTCTCGCACTCTTTGGAGGTTTAAGTTGGCTACCCAGAAGATCCGCATTCGCCTCAAGGGCTATGATCACGAGGTCGTCGATCAGTCCGCGAAGCTCATCGTCGAGACCGCTCAGAAGACCGGCGCTCGCGTTTCCGGTCCTGTCCCCCTGCCCACCGAGCGCAACCTGTACACGGTTATCCGCTCGCCGCACGTGAACAAGGACTCCCGTGAGCAGTTCGAGATGCGCACCCACAAGCGCCTCATCGACATCCTCGACCCCACCTCGGGCACCGTTGATTCGCTCATGCGTCTCGACCTCCCCGCTGGCGTCGACATCGACATCAAGCTCTAAGCGATATCGCTCATAGCTTAAAGGGCCCCGCTGCCGTTACGGTAGCGGGGCCCTTTTGTTTTGAGTTTAGATTTTGGGATAGCGAATTCGTCTGCCGAGCCGGCGGCTGCGGCGCCCTATTCGCTCAGGGGGCGCAAGGATGCTTCTTCGAAGTGGAAGACGCACAAGCCGCTCTCGGTCTCAATGCATGCGCGGCCGCAATCGTCGACCGTTCTAAATATGCCTCGTGCCAGCTCGTCTCCAGCGGGGGAGCGGGCGATAACGTGCTTCCCGATCCAATTGAGGTGAGCGATATATTCGTCGTGGACGGGCGCGAGCGGAGAGGCGTCTTCTTCCTTGGCGTTGAGGCGCTCTGCCCAGGTATCTACAGCGTCTATAACTGCGTGATAGACCTCATCGAGGAGCATGTCGACGGCGGGAACGCTCTCGTTGAGGTCCGAGAGGCCAATTGCCGCCAGGCCGCCATCGGGCACCTCTTGGGGCGTGTAGTTTACGTTGACGCCAATGCCGCAGACGGCGAAAGGTTTGCCTTCGTTATCGCGTGCGGCCTCGACCAGAATGCCGCCGAGTTTGCGTCCTCGCGCGACCAGGTCGTTGGGCCATTTGAGGCCAATCTCGTTTGCAAGACCTTGCTTTTCGAGTGCTTCGAGCACCACTAGGCCGCTGACGGCGGCAAGACCAGAGTACTTTGCGGGATTAACGCATGGACGCAGGACAATCGAAAGCAATAGGTTGCCGGCGGTTGAATCCCACTTGTGGCCGCGCCGGCCGCGTCCTGCCGTTTGCGCGCGGGCGGCAAGTCCTGTGCCGTGCGGCGCACCCTGTTTTCCTGCCTCGAGCAGGTCATCGTTGGTCGATCCGGTTACGTCGACAATCGTTAATTGGGCATCCATAGCGGCTGCTACCTCCTTATTGAATAAGTGAATGACGCAATGGTGTCGAGAGATAGACACAATGTGAAGCCTTTGTCGCATTTGGACAATTTAATGTTAACACGTCAACAAAGACTGAAATGCGTTATCCTCTCTTGGTCGATGTAAACACGTCAACAACTCAAAGGAGGTTAGTGATGGGTTTCACGATTCTTGGAACAGGCTCGGCGCTTCCTGAACGCAGCGTTTCCAATGACGAGCTGTCTGAGTTCCTCGATACCTCGGATGAGTGGATTTTTACCCGCACGGGTATCAAGAGCCGCCACGTCTGCACCACCGAGTCACTTGACGACCTTGCCGTAGCGGCGAGTGAGCGGGCACTCCAGGTGTCCGGAATCGACGCGAGCCAGCTGGATCTGATCGTCTGTTCGACGACGACGGGTGACCACCTTGTTCCCGCTGAGGCGTGTGCCGTTGCTGAGCGACTAGGCGCGACGTGCCCTGCCTTCGATGTCTCGGCGGCTTGTGCCGGCTTCGTATTTGCGCTCGATGTCGCCGAGGGCTATATCGCCCGCGGTCGCGCCGAGCGCGTGCTTGTCGTTGCTGCCGAGCAGATGACGCGCGCGCTCGACTGGACCGACCGTGCCACCTGCGTGCTCTTTGGCGATGGGGCAGGCGCCGCAGTGATTGAGGCTGGGGGAGACAGTCCCCTTGCCGTTGAGCTTTCGACGGCGCCCGACGTCGAGACGTTGCGCGTTCCCGGTCTGGTCGGTACCTCGCCGTTTAAGGCTTCCGCAGATAGCGCGAGCGTGCTGTCCATGAATGGCCGCCGCGTGTTCAAGTTCGGCGTCAACGCCATCTGCGACACGGTCCATAAGCTTGCGATCGATGCGGGCATTTTGGTCGAAGACATCGATCATTTTGTATTCCATCAGGCTAACGAACGAATCCTGAGCCAGGCGGTCAAGCGCCTGGGCGTGCCGGACGAGCGCGTGGTTCGCACGTTGCGCGAGACCGGCAACATTTCGAGCGCATGCATTCCGCTTGCCCTCGACCGGCTGGCAAACGCCGGTGCACTTCACACAGGCGACACCATCGCCTTGGTTGGATTTGGCGCCGGTCTGGATATAGGTGGCTATCTGCTTCGTTGGAAGTAGTCGCACATAGGAAATAAAAACGCCCTAGGGCACAACCAAAGGAGAACTACCATGGCAGATCAGAAGACCTTCGAGCGCGTTTGCAACGTTATCCGCGAGACCGCCGGTCTTGACGATGTCGAGATGAAGCCCGAGTCCACGCTCGAGGAGATTGGTCTCGACAGCCTGGGCACCGTCGAGATCCTCGTTGCCGTCGAGGACGAGTTTGGCATCCAGCTCGATACCGAGGAGAACCCCAAGACGGTCGGCGAGTTCGCCGATACGGTCGAGGCGGCATTGGAGAAGTAGAGATGCTCAAGACTCCTCTCTGCGATCTGCTCGGCATCGAAAAGCCCGTGTTCCAGGGCGGTATGGCCTGGATTGCCGATGCCTCGCTGGCGTCCGCAGTGTCCGAGGCGGGTGGCTTAGGCATCATCGCGGCCATGAACGCCGACGCCAACTGGCTGCGCGACCAGATTCACGAGCTGCGCGCCAGGACGGATAAACCCTTTGGCGTCAACGTCATGCTCATGAGCCCGTTTGCCGACGAGGTCGCGCAGGTCGTGATTGACGAGCGAGTGCCGGTCGTCGTGACGGGTGCCGGTAATCCCACCAAGTACATGAAAGCTTGGAACGATGCGGGCATCAAGGTCATCCCGGTCGTTGCCTCGGTGGCGCTGGCGCGTCTCGTGGCGCGTCGCGGGGCCGCCGCCGTGGTTGCCGAAGGCACTGAATCTGGTGGACATATTGGCGAGACATCGACGATGGCGCTCGTTCCGCAGGTTGTCGACGCGGTCGATATCCCCGTTGTGGCAGCTGGCGGTATCGCCGATGGTCGCGGCGTGGCAGCGGCCTTTATGCTCGGTGCCGCCGGCGTCCAGGTGGGTACACGCTTCCTCGTTGCAAACGAATGCACTGTTTCTGAGCAGTACAAAGAGCTGGTGCTCAAGGCGGGAGACACCTCGACGCGCGCGACTGGCCGTTCGACGGGACATCCGGTGCGTGCGCTTAAGAGCCCCTTCACCAATGCCTACGCCAAAAGTGAGGCAGCGGGCGCAAGTGCCGAGGAGCTCGGGGCCATGGGTACGGGCGCTCTTCGCAAGGCTGCAAAGGATGGTAATTACGAAGAGGGTTCGTATCTGTGTGGGCAGATTGCCGGCATGGTCAACGAGCGCCAGAGCGCACGCGAAATCGTTGACGACCTGGTCGATGGCGCCGAGCACGTCCTGAAGGGTGCGTGCGCATGGGTGGCGTAGCGTTTTTGTTTGCCGGCCAGGGTGCCCAGCACCCCGCGATGGGCGTCGACTTGATCGAGACATCGCCGGCGGCTGCCGAGGTGTTCGTCATTGCCGATGAGGTGCGTCCGGGAACCAGTGAGCAGTGCCGGAGCGCCTCCAAGGAGGAACTCTCGCAGACCGAGAACACACAGCCTTGCGTGTTCGTGCACGACTTGGCAGCGGCTACCGCCCTGCGCGAGCGCGGCGTGGTGCCTGCCGCCTGTGCGGGATTCTCGCTGGGCGAGGTCGCCGCGCTCACCTTTGCGGGGGCATTCGATACGCGAGCGGGCTTTGAGCTCGTGTGCGAGCGCGCGGCGCTTATGGCCACGGCGGCTGAGCGTCACCCCGGCGGCATGCGCGCCGTCATCAAGCTCGATGCGGCGCAAGTTGAGGGCCTGGCAAAACAGGCAGGCGAGGACTGCTGGCCGGTCAACTACAACAGCCCCCAGCAGACGGTTGTGGCCGGAGCGCCCGATGCGTTGCAGACCCTCGACGTCCTGGTAAAAGAGGCTGGTGGCCGGGCCATGAAGGTCGCGGTGTCGGGTGCATTCCATAGCCCCTATATGGCCGAGGCGACCTGTGGCCTTGCTGCATATATCGATGCCGGTCACGCGCCGTCCCCGTTGCTCATTCCTGTTATGGCAAATATGACGGCGGCGCCCTATCCGGCGGACCCGCGAGCGGCATCGGATGTCTTGGCCAACCAGGTGAGCCATGCCGTGCGTTGGGTCGACACGCTGCACACTCTGCAGGATCAGGGTATCGACACGTTTATTGAGGTTGGCCCTGGCAAAACGCTGTCTGGCCTGGTCAAGCGTACGTTGAGCGACGTTCGCGTGTATTCATGCGAAACGGCCGAGCAGGTCGCAGCTATTGCCGACGAGCTCGCATAGTCCACAGGGCTGTAACCCGAAAGGAATGACATGGGCAACTTGAACAACGGCACGCTCGAGCGCAACGACTCACGTCGCGTGGCACTGGTCACGGGCGGCTCGCGGGGTATCGGCCGCGCCTGCGCTGTCGGTCTGGCGGAGGACGGCTACGATATCGCCGTCGTCTATGCCGGAAGCGTCGATGCGGCGCGCGAGACGTGCGAAGCCTGCGAGGCGGCTGGCGCCGCGGCACGCGCATATCAATGCGACGTGGCCGACCCCGCTGCCGTCAACGCGTGCGTGGAAGCGGTCCTCAACGACTTTGGCTCCATTTGGGCGCTCGTCAACAACGCTGGCATCACCCGCGATGGCCTGCTCATGCGCATGGGCGATGACGCCTTCGATCGCGTGCTCGATGTCAATCTTAAAGGAACGTTTAACACGACGCGCGCACTCACCAAGACCTTTATGCGTCAGCGCGGCGGCTGCGTCGTCAACATGAGCTCGGTCGTGGGCCTGATGGGCAATGCCGGGCAGGCCAACTACGCTGCCTCCAAGGCGGGCGTGATCGGCCTGACCAAGGCGGTGGCGCGCGAGCTTGCGCCCCGCGGCGTACGAGTGAACGCGGTCGCACCCGGGTTTGTCGAGACCGATATGACGGCAAAGCTATCGGATAAGGTGCGTGCGGCGTGCGAGGAGCAGATTCCCCTGAGGCGCATGGCGCGTCCCGAGGAAGTGGCCGGCGTGGTGCGCTTTTTGGCGAGCGACGCGGCTGCCTACATTACGGGCGAAGTCGTACGCGTCGACGGCGGAATGGCGATGTAGAAACCAGGGCCGAAGAACGGCTTGGATGAGGAGACCATGATGGAACAGAGAGTTGCAATCACCGGTATCGGTGCCGTGTCGCCGCTCGGCAACACCGCGCTTGCCACCTGGGCGGCCATGTGCGCCGGCACGTGCGGCATCGGCCCGATCACGCACTTCGATACCGATGCGTTTGCCGTCAAGGTGGCAGCCGAGGTCAAGGGCTTTGACGGCAACGAGTACTTTGGCAAGCGTGACGCCAAGCATCTCGACCCCTGCGTTCAGTTTGCGATGGCGGCTTCGGACGAAGCCATGCACGATGCGGGCTTTGATGTCGAAGGCGCCATCGATCGCGAGCGCCTGGGCGTCTACGTGGGCTCGGGCGTGGGCGGCATGACGACGCTCGTCGACAACGTCCATACGATTGCCGAACGTGGGCCCCGCCGCGCATCGCCCTATATGATCGCGATGATGATCCCCAACATGGCATCGGGCAATATCGCAATCCGCCACAAGGCAAAGGGCCCGACCCTGCCCGTGGTGACCGCGTGCGCAACCTCGGCCCATGCGGTGGGCGAGGCGTTCCGCGCCATCAAGCACGGCTATGCCGACGCGATCCTCGCGGGCGGCGCCGAGGCGGCCATTATCCCCGATGCCGTTGCGGGCTTTACGTCCTGCCGCGCATTGACCACCAACCCCGATCCCGCGACGGCCTGCCGTCCGTTCGATGCAGACCGCGACGGCTTTGTGATGGGCGAGGGTGCCTGCGTGCTCGTACTCGAGAGCATGGAGCATGCACAGGCGCGCGGTGCGCACATTTATGCCGAGGTCGTGGGCTACGGCAACACCGATGATGCCTATCACATCACGAGCCCTGATCCCGAGGCTGCCGGCATTGCCCGCGCGATATCGCTGGCGGTGACCGAGGGCGACGTCAGGCCTTCCGAGGGTCTCTACATCAATGCCCACGGCACATCTACCAAGTTCAACGATTCGTCCGAGACGGCGGGCATTAAGCGTGCGCTCGGCGAGGACGCGGCGCGCGCCGCGCACGTCTCGTCGACTAAGTCGATGACCGGCCACATGATCGGTGCCACGGGCGCCATCGAGGTCATGGCCTGCGCCATGGCGCTCGAGCAGGGCGTGGTGCCGCCGACCATTAACTACCACACGCCCGATCCCGCCTGCGATCTTGACTACACGCCCAATCGCGCAGTTCGCGCCGACCTTACCTGGGCGCTTTCGACCAACCTGGGCTTTGGCGGACACAACGCCGCCATCGCGCTGCGTAGATATACGAGGAGCTAGAGCATGGATTCCAAAAGACTTGCCGAGATAGCCGATGTTATGGAGGACCGCGGCCTCACGCGCGTGCGCGTTGAGGAGCCCGATGGCACCGCGGTCGAACTCGAGCGTGCGAGCGCCGCACAGCCGGTTGCCGTGCCCATGCCCATGCCGAGCGCTATGGCCGCTCCAGTTGCAGCTCCCACAGTCGCGCCTGCCGCACCGGAGCCCGCCGCGCAGACACCTGCCGCCGCACCGGAGCCCAAGGGCACCGAGGTGACCGCTCCCATGGTCGGCGTTTTCTATGCTGCCCCGGCGCCGGGCGACGAACCGTTTGTGCACGTGGGCTCCAAGGTCAAGGCTGGCGAGACCCTTTGCATCATCGAGGCCATGAAGGTTCTCAACGAGGTGACGGCAGAGGCGGATGGCGAGGTGCTCGAGATCTGCGTGGCCGACGGCGACCTCGTGGAGTTCGGCAGCTGCCTCATGAGGATCGGATAGGTGATATCCATGAACAAAGAAGAGCTTAAGGAACTGTTGCCGCATCGCGAACCGATGCTTTTGCTCGACGAGGCCGAGCTGGTGGGCGACGAGGCCCACGGCAAGATCACGATCACGGGCGACGAGTACTTTTTGCAGGGGCATTTTCCGGGAAACCCGGTGGTCCCCGGCGTGATTCAGTGCGAGATGCTCGCCCAAAACTGTTGCGTGCTGCTGATGGGCGATGAGGAGGCGCGCGGCGCGACGCCGTTCTACACGAGTCTGGACAAGGTGCGCTTTAAGCGTCCGGTGCGCCCGGGCGACACGGTTGATCTGGTGTGCTCCATCACGCGTGCGCGCGGGCCGTTCCGCTTTGCGACGGGTACTGCGAGCGTCAACGGTGAGGTTTGCTGCCGCGCCGATATGTCTTTTGCACTCATGCACGAAAGTTAAGGAAGGCTTCATGTTCGACAAAGTGCTCATCGCCAACCGCGGCGAAGTCGCGGTCCGTGTTATCCGCGCGTGCCGCGATATGGGCATCAAGACCGTCGCCGTCTACTCCACGGCCGATGCGGACGCGCTGCACGTGCAGCTTGCCGACGAGGCGTATTGCATCGGCGGCCCGCGTCTTGCCGAGAGCTACCTCAACGACGATGCCGTGCTCACCTGTGCCGTGAAGTCGGGAGCTAAGGCAATTCATCCCGGCTATGGCTTTTTCTCCGAGAAGGCGAGCTTCGTGCGCGACTGCGACAAGTATGGCCTGGCGTTTGTTGGTCCTTCGGCCAAGGTGATCGACAGCATGGGCGACAAGGACGCCGCACGTCGAACGGCTGCCGCGGCGGGCGTGCCCATCGTGCCGGGCTGCGATTTGCTCAAAAGTCCCGAGGAGGCAACGGCCGAGGCTGAGCGCATTGGCTGCCCCGTGCTTATTAAGGCGCGTGCGGGCGGCGGCGGTCGCGGTATTCGTAAGGTCGAGCGCGTGGAAGATGCGGCAAAGGCCTTTATTGAAGCACGCGCCGAGGGCGAGGCCGTTTTTGGCGACGGCGAGTGCTACATGGAGAAGTTCGTCGCGCCGGCGCATCACGTTGAGGTACAGATTATGGCCGATAAGCAGGGCCATGTGTTTTCGCTCGGCGAGCGCGAGTGCTCGGTGCAGCGGCGCAACCAAAAGCTAATCGAGGAGAGCCCCGCGCCGTGCCTCGACGGACACGACGACATTCGTGCTCGCATGCACAAGGCAGCGCGTGACCTGGCTCGTGCCGTCGGCTACGAAGGAGCCGGTACCATCGAGTTCCTGTATTCGGACGACGGCAATTTCTACTTTATGGAAATGAACACGCGCTTGCAGGTGGAGCATCCGGTTACGGAGTTTGTGACCGATACCGACTTGGTCAAGTGGCAGCTGCGCGTGGCAGCCGGCCAGCCTCTGCCCTTTGAGCAGGAGGACATGCCGGTCCGCAACCATGCTATGGAGTGCCGCATCAATGCCGAAACGCCAGACTTTCTGCCGTCATGCGGAACGGTCACCGCGTTGCGTGTGCCGGGTGGTCCGCGCGTGCGCTGGGATTCCGCCATGTTTGCCGGTGCGAAAGTTCCGCCGTACTACGACTCCATGCTCGGCAAGCTCATCGTGTGTGCGCCCACGCGTGACGGCGCCATTCGCAAGATGCGCTCGGCCCTGGGCGAGCTCGTGATTGAGGGCGTGAGCGAAAACAGCGAGCTTCAGCTCGACGTGCTGGCAAACGACGAGTTCTTGTCGGGCATGTATCACACCGATCTAATGGGGCATCTCTATGCTGATGAATAGAAAAGCGAAGACGGTCAACGTTCTCGAGGGACCGATGACCGAGTCGTGCGCCGAGTTTCCCGCGCGCCACGTGTTTATCAAGTGCCCGGAGTGCCGCCGCGTGATCGATGAGGCGCGCCTGCACGACAACCTCGAGGTCTGCCCTCGTTGCGGCAAACACTTTCGCGTGAGCGGGCGCGACCGCATGCACATGACGATTGACGAGGGCACGTTTGAGGAATGGGATGCCAGTCTGGCGCCGGAGGACTTCCTTTCGTTTCCCGGCTATGCCGACAAGCTCAAGAGCGTGAGCGAACGTTCGGGCGAGCGCGATGCCGTTGTGTGCGGCAAGGGCAAAATCTGCGGTTGCGATACGGCGCTCTTCTTTATGGACGCCAACTTTATGATGGGCTCGATGGGTTCCGTGGTGGGCGAGAAGATCTGCCGCACATTTGAGCGTGCGACCGAGCTGGGACTGCCGGTCGTTGGCTTTACCGTATCGGGTGGCGCCCGCATGCAGGAGGGCGTGACCTCGCTCATGCAGATGGCCAAGATTTCTGCGGCGGTTAGGCGCCATAGCGAGGCGGGCGGCCTGTATATCACGGTGCTCACTGACCCCACGACCGGAGGCGTAACCGCGAGCTTTGCCATGGAGGGCGATATTATCCTGGCCGAGCCCGATGCCCTGACGGCATTTGCCGGCCCGCGCGTGATCGAGCAGAACATGCACAAGCGCCTGCCCAAGGGATTCCAGCGCTCCGAGTTTTTGCTGGAGCACGGCTTTTGCGATGCCGTTGTTCCGCGTGGCGAGATTGCGCTCACGGTAGGCGAGCTGCTGGCGCTGCACGAAGGGCACGCGCCCGGCCTGGGGGCACCGCATGAGATCGTGCATACGGGTCGCCGCGGCAAAAAGCTGGGACACTTGTTCAAGCGCTCGGCCGCACCAAAAACCGCGCTCGAGATTGTCAAGCAGACCCGCTCGGCAGATCGCGCCACGGCAGGCGAGATGATCTCGCTGGGCCTGGATGGATTTGTGGAGCTGCACGGCGACCGCTACTTTGGCGACGACGCTGCTGTGGTGGCTGGCATTGGCTGGAAAGACGGACGCCCCGTAACGGTCATCGCCATCGAGCGCGGCACCACGACCAAAGAGCGCATGCGTCGCAACTTTGGTATGGCACATCCCGAGGGCTACCGCAAAGCGCGTCGCCTGATGCGCCAGGCCGAAAAGTTTGGTCGACCGGTTCTGTGCCTGGTCGATACTTCGGGCGCGTTTTGCGGCATCGGTGCCGAGGAACGCGGCCAGGGTGAGGCGATTGCCCAGAACCTCATGGAGATGAGCGGCCTTAAGACGCCGATTGTCTCGGTGGTGACAGGCGAGGGCGGCTCTGGTGGCGCGCTGGCGCTGTCCGTGGCCGACCGCATCCTGATGCTCTCGAGCTCGGCCTATTCGGTCGTGAGCCCCGAGGCCTGTGCGTCGATCCTGTGGAAGGATACCGAGCGCGCGAATGAGGCCGCCGAGGCGCTTAAGCTCACGGCCCCCGATCTGCTGGCGCTCGGCATCATTGACGGCATTGTTGACGATAAGGGCCTGTCGCATGAGGAGATCGCCGGTGCCGTCATGTCCTCGGCATTTGATGCCTTCGATGCGCTTGGGCAGCTCGACGACGCGACCCTCACAAACCTTCGCTACGAAAAGTACCGCGCAATCGGTCAGTACCGCACGATGTGACAGGGGGACAGCCCGCATGTCATATTGGGAAAGGCGTTCCATGCTACAAGTTTCTAACACCTCGTTTACAACGTCGGTTTCATCAAACGCCATGGCCGTGGTCGATTATCTGTCCAAAAGCATGATGTCGGCGCTGCCGTTTATTGTCTGCGCGGCGTTGTTCCGCACCGTCGCCGTCATTATGGGCGAAGGCATGCTGGGCCTGTGGTCTGCCGATTCCGAAATCTATCGCCTGTTCTACAGTTGGCTCTATAACGCCGGCTACTACTTTTTGCCCATCTATCTTGGTTGGGCGGCCGCCCGCCAGCTCGGTTGCTCGGAGCAGCTGGGTATGATGCTGGGCGGCGTATTGATTGCGCCCGATCTGCTCAAGCTCGTCGATGCCGCATCGACGACGGGGGCATCGATGACTTCCGTGTATGGTCTGCTTCCCGCGCCGGTCAACGATTACACGACGACTGTTATTCCAGTTCTCCTTTCGGTGCCTGTGCTATGGCGAGTGGAGTGTTTCTTTAAGCGCGTTATCCCTAGGGCCGTGGCGTTTTCGTTTGTTCCGTTTGCGACCATGCTTGTCATGGTTCCGGTTTCGCTGTGTATTACGGCACCGGCGGGCAGCTATCTGGGCATGCTGTTGGGCCAGCTTATGTTTATGCTTGGCAATTCCGGTGGCATCGTGTCGCTGCTCACGCTCATGGGGCTTGCTGCGGGCTGGGAGTTCCTAAAGATCGCCGGCGTCAGCAACGTTGTCCTATCGCTCGCCTATGCGCAGTTTATGAGTGTGGGAACGGATTCGTGCATCCTGATCGCCGCGACGATGGCAACGTTCGCCGTTTGGGGCATGCCCTTTGGCGCGTCGCTTCGCGTTGCGGATAAGGACGAGAAGGCGCTCATGCTGGGCTATTCAATCTCGGGTGTTCTTGGCGGCGTAAGCGAGCCGGCGCTGTACGGTTGCGGCTTTAAATATGGCAGGTGCCTGACGTGCATGGCCATTGGCGGCGCCGTCGGAGGCCTTGTTGCGGCCGTGGGCCACGTTACGGCCTATACCATCGGCATGACGAATGTCCTTATGGTCATTGGCTTTGCCACGGGCGGCATCTCGAACCTGCTGTGGTGCTGCGCTGCCGGCGGTGTGGCATTTGCGGTGTCTGCGGCGCTGAGCTACTGCTTTGGCGTGGTGCCGGCGAAGGGGCGGGCGGCAGAAGACGGAGCCGATTTGCCCGAAACCTCGAAGAGCGCGGCCGAAGCAAGCGCATAAATCGATCGACAAAGGGACAGTCCTGCATGTCACATTCCAAGGTCGTGGCCCATGTGGGTTGCGGCCTTTTTGTATCTGGGGGACAAAGTGGCTACACTACAATCCGTTTGAGCAATAGATATATAGATAGCATCGTGGGGGCGGATGTAGATGGTTGAGTGGATTGTTAAGCGTGCGCAGGGCGACCGTGCGCGCGTGGGCACGTTGACGGGCGTGGTGTGTATTCTCGCCAATGTGGCACTATGCGCTGCAAAGGGCGCAATTGGCGTGCTGTCGGGATCGGTTTCGATCGTGGCGGATGCCATGAACAACCTGTCCGATGCCAGCTCGAATATCGTGAGCGTGCTGGGCTTTAAGCTGGCGAGCAAGCCGGCCGACCCCGAGCATCCTTACGGCCACGGTCGCTATGAGTATCTCTCGGGTCTGGTCGTGGCGGCGCTCGTGCTGCTGATTGGCGTTGAGCTGGTGAAGTCCTCGGTCGAGCGCGTCATCCACCCCGAACCTGTCGAGTTCTCGCTTGCCCTGGTGGCAGTTCTAGTGCTTTCGATGGTCGTAAAGCTCTGGATGGCGGCCCTCAACCAAAAGCTCGGCGATCGCATTGAGTCCGAGACGCTGCATGCGACCGCGCAGGATTCCAAGAACGATGTCCTTGCCACGGGCGCCGTGCTGGCGTGCGCAATTGTTTCGCAGGTGACGCACATCAATCTTGATGCATGGGTCGGCCTTGCCGTTGGCGCTTATATTGGCTGGAGCGGTTTTGAGCTCATCCAGGATACGGTGAGCCCGCTTTTGGGCCAGTCGCCCGATCCTAAGCTGGTCAAGCACATTCGAGACAAGATCATGAGCTATCCCGGCGTTTTGGGCGTTCACGATTTGATGGTTCACGACTACGGCCCGGGCAGGAAGTTTGCAAGTGCGCATGCCGAGATGGCGGCCGAGGACAGCCCGTTGGAAAGTCACGACACGCTCGATAACATCGAGCAGTCGTTTAGGGATGAAGACGGCATGATCGTCACGCTCCATTACGATCCCATCGTGACCGACGATTCAAATGTGGCGAGCATGCGCCTGTGCATCAACGCTATGGCCCAGGAGATCGATAGACGCCTTTCGATTCACGATTTGCGTTGCGTGCCGGGCCCCACGCACACCAATGTGATCTTTGACTGCGTGCGACCCTCGGACCTGCAGATGAGTGCCGAAGACGTAAAGCACACGCTGGCACAACGGGTCGAATCGGAATATCCCAAGTCGATTGCCAAGATTACGATCGACGAAGACTACGTAGGGCATACCCACGAGTAGGGCTGTGCCGGCAAAGCAAGTTATACAGAAGGGGAGACTATGAAGAAGCTGTATCTGCTCCGCCACGGCCAGACGGAATTCAACGTCAAAAAGCTCGTCCAGGGTCGCTGCGATTCACCGCTCACCAATTTGGGTCGTCAACAGGCACAGACAGCCGCCGCATGGCTCAAGGTCCATGGCGTCGTCCCCGACAAAGTAGTCTCATCACCCTTAGGCCGAGCCATGGACACGGCAAGTCTTGTCGCATGCGAACTCCTCGGTCCGGACGCCGCAGTCGAGCCCTGTGAAGGCATTATCGAGCGCAGCTACGGCACCTTCGAAGAAGGCCCCCACGACGCCCTGCCCACCGACGTTTGGGATCCGGGCGAGGACCTGGTCCCCTTCGGAGGAGAAGGAAGCCGCGCACTGCAAGAACGCATGGTAGGCGCCCTCACCAATCTCATGGGCTCCGAGGGCATCGAAACCCTCCTAGCAGTAAGCCACGGCAGCGTCAGCCGCCAATTTATCAAGGCCGCAGCCCCAGAGGGCTTTGAGCTCCCAACAAAACTCCCCAACTGCGCCATCATGATCTTCGGTTTTGACGATGCGCGAGAAGAGGACGATACGCCCCAATGCAAGTTCACCTTGCAACAAATTGTGGACCCCCAACAAAGTCATTAGCCTGAGCGAGCAAGGTTTAGCAGACATCAACGTGGCGTTCCCAGTGTGCGGCGGAGGGGGCGGGCCTGAGACATATTAAGGTTGTCGCGAGTTCCGCACGAACAGGAGAGCACTTAATGTGCTCTCCGTCGTGAGCAGGACTGTAGAGCAGCAACCTTAATATGTCTCAGGCCCGCCCCCTCCGCCGCACACTGGGAACGTGCCACGCACTTTACCTGCGTAAACAATGTGAGTGAAATATGAATCTCGATGGATACGCCCGCAGCCGTGTATACTAAACAGCTGTGTGAAACCAGGGGAGTATTCTGGCTGGACAAAATGCCTGCTTAATAGGGTTGTCAGGTAGTCCGGGCGAAATACAAGACTGGGGAGCACGTCGTGTAAGTAGTGGTCCTCTAGGGGCGTACGCTCGGTGGTGTACGCATTGTCCCAAGACCACGCGAGAGTTGGGATCATATCTTGATCAGCATGATTCTCGGCCGCAAGATTGGCATGACCCAGGTTTGGGACGAGGACGACAACGTCGTTCCCGTCACGGTCATCCAGGCTGGCCCCTGCGCTGTCTCGCAGGTTAAAACTCAGGCAACCGACGGCTATGACGCCGTCCAGATCGGTTTCGGCGACATCAAGGCCAAGAACGTGAACAAGCCCATGGCTGGTCACTTCGCCAAGGCTGGCGTCGAGCCTGTTCGCTTCCTTCGTGAGGTCCGCGTCGAGAACGGCGAGGAGCACAAGGTCGGCGAGGTCGTCACCGTCGCTGATTTCGCTGATGTCGAGAAGGTCGACGTCATCGGTACCTCCAAGGGTAAGGGCTTCCAGGGTCGCATCAAGCGCTGGGGTCAGCGCCGCGGTCCTATGACGCATGGTTCTCACTTCCAGCGTCACCCCGGTTCTATCGGTCAGTGCGCCTATCCTGCGCGCGTCCTCAAGGGCGTCAAGATGGCCGGTCACATGGGTAACGAGCGCGTTACCGTCAAGAACCTTTCCGTTGTCCGCATCGATGCCGAGCAGAACCTCATCTTGGTCAAGGGCGCTGTCCCGGGTGCCAAGAATGGTCTCGTCGCCATCCGTATGGCCTAAGGGCCCAGCCCATTTAGCCCAGCGTCATACCAAGGAGAACACTTAAATGGCAAAGTTTGAAGTAAAGAACAGCGAGGGCAAGAAGGTCGCCGAGGCCGAGCTCGCCGCTGAGGTGTACGGCATCGAGCCGAACATCCACGTTATGCACCACATCGTCAAGTGCCAGATGGCCTCTTGGCGTCAGGGCACCCAGTCCGCTAAGGGCCGCTCTGAGGTTTCCGGTGGCGGCAAGAAGCCTTGGCGTCAGAAGGGCACCGGCCGTGCCCGCCAGGGTTCCATCCGTGCTGCCCAGTGGCGTCACGGTGGCGTTGTCTTCGCCCCCAAGCCCCGTTCCTACGCTAAGCGTATGAACAACAAGGAGGTCAAGCTGGCTATGCGCTCCGCGCTGTCCGCCAAGCTGGCCGATGGCGAGCTCGTGCTCGTCGACGACTACGGCTTCGAGAAGCCTTCCACCAAGGCTGCCGTCGCCATGCTCAAGGCTCTCGGCCTTGAGGGCAAGCGTCTGACCATCATCGTTCGCGATGAGGACGTCAACGCCTACCTGTCGTTCCGCAACATTCCCAAGACGTTCATCATCACTGCCGACGAGGCCAACACCTACGATCTCGTCAACAACAACGCCGTGCTGATGCCCGCCGACATCGCCGCTCACTTCGGGGAGGTGCTTGCATAAATGACCGCCCACGAGATCATCATCCGTCCGATCGTGTCCGAGCGTTCCTTCTCCGGTATGGAGCAGAACAAGTACACGTTCGAGGTCGCCAAGGATGCTAACAAGTATCAGATCAAGGACGCTGTCGAGGAGATCTTCGGCGTCAAGGTCGTTCGCGTGAACACCCTGACGGTCAAGCCCAAGACCAAGCGCGTGCGCTATGTCGCCGGCAAGACCCGTTCTTGGAAGAAGGCCATCGTCACGCTGGCCGAGGGCGACACCATCGAGGTCTTTGGCAACCAGGCCTAAGACTCGCTGCTGTTGAGTGAGCTCATGCCTCCCAAATAGGGGAGGCGAGAGCTCAAGGTTTTGGGCGTATAAAATGGACACGCCCGGAACCGTGTATACGTCCGGTGTCATCGCACCCGAGGCAGAACCTCGAATCCCTGTCTGCGATGGCTAACGGATTCCTATTGAAAGGGATTGTAATGGCTGTAAAGCACCTTAAGCCGACCTCCGCTGGTAGGCGTTGGCAGACGATCTCCGATTTCTCCGAGATCACCTGCACCAAGCCCGAGAAGTCTCTTCTCGAGCCCCTGCCCAAGAAGGCCGGTCGTAACAACAACGGCCGCATCACCACCCGCCACCAGGGCGGCGGCGTGAAGCGTCGTTATCGCGTGATCGACTTCAAGCGCAACAAGGACGGCGTGCCCGCCAAGGTTGCCACGATCGAGTACGATCCGAACCGTTCCGCTCGCATCGCTCTGCTGCACTACGCTGACGGTGAGAAGCGCTACATCCTGGCCCCCAAGGGTCTCGAGGTCGGTCAGACCATCATGTCCGGTTCTGACGCCGACATCAAGCCGGGCAACGCTCTGCCCCTCGCCGACATCCCCGTCGGTACGCTCATCCACGCCGTCGAGTTCCAGCCGGGCAAGGGCGCTGCTATCGCCCGTTCCGCCGGTAACTCCTGCCAGCTGATGGGTAAGGAGGGCAAGTACGCTATCGTCCGTATGCCTTCCTCCGAGATGCGCCGCATCCTCGTTACCTGCCGCGCCACCGTCGGTGAGGTCGGCAACGCCGATCACTCCAACATCGTCATCGGCAAGGCCGGCCGTAAGCGTCACATGAACGTGCGCCCGACCGTCCGCGGTACCGTCATGAACCCTGTCGACCACCCGCACGGCGGTGGCGAGGGCAAGAACCACACCTCTGGTCGTCCCTCCGTTACCCCCTGGGGTAAGCCGACGAAGGGCCTTCGTACGCGCAAGAAGAAGGTCTCGAACCAGCACATCATTCGTCGCCGTAAGAAGTAATTTCGGATACCGAGTTTTAGGAGAAAGCACTTATGAGCAGAAGTCTCAAAAAGGGCCCGTTCGTGGAGACTCGCCTTCTCTCGCGTATCACCGCGATGAACGAGGCTGGCAAGAAGGACGTCGTGAAGACCTGGTCCCGCGCGTCCACCATCTTCCCCGAGATGGTTGGTCACACCATCGCCGTCCACGACGGCCGCAAGCATGTGCCCGTGTATGTTACCGAGTCCATGGTTGGTCACAAGCTCGGCGAGTTCGCGCCGACTCGTACGTTCCGTGGCCACAAGGCCAAATAGGGGGTTAACCGTAAATGGCAACTAAGTCTATTGAAACTGAGGCCACCGAGGTTCGCGCCGTCGCTAAGTACGTGCGTGTTTCCCCCAGCAAGGCCCGCCTGGTGGTCGATCTGATCCGCCGCAAGCCTGTCGCTCAGGCCTTCGACATCCTCCACTTCTGCGACCGCGCCGTCGCCGTGGATGTCGAGAAGGTTCTCCGTTCCGCCGTTGCGAACGCCGAGAACAACAACGGTCTGCGTGCCGACAACCTGGTTGTCGCCGCTGCCTATGTTGACGAGGGTCCGACGCTTAAGCGCATCCGTCCCCGCGCCAAGGGTTCCGCTTCTCGCATTCTGAAGCGTACTTCCCACATCACCGTCGTCGTTGCTCCTCGAAAGGAGGCGTAAAGCTGTATGGGTCAGAAAGTCTACCCCACCGGCTTCCGTCTTGGCATCACCGAGAACTGGCGCTCCCGCTGGTTCGCAGAGAAGGATTACGCTAAGACCCTCGGTAACGATCTCGAGATCCGCAAGTACCTCGAGAAGCGTCTTTCCCGCGCAGCTGTCTCCCGCGTCGAGATCGAGCGCGCTGGCGACAAGGTGAAGGTCATCATCCTCACTGCTCGCCCCGGCGTTGTCATCGGTAAGAAGGGTGCCGAGATCGATACCCTCCGCACCGAGCTCGAGAAGGTCGCTGGCGTCTCCAAGGGCCAGCTCTCCGTCGACGTTGTCGAGATCAAGCGCCCCGAGCTCGACGCCAACCTCGTTGCTCAGTCTATCGCCGAGCAGCTTGAGGGCCGCGTTGCCTTCCGTCGCGCTATGCGCAAGGCTGTCCAGTCCGCCCGCAAGGCCGGCGCTAAGGGCATCCGTATCCAGTGCTCTGGTCGTCTCGGCGGTGCCGAGATGGGCCGTCGTGAGTGGTACCGCGAGGGTCGCGTGCCTCTGCACACCCTCCGTGCCAAGATCGACTACGGCACGGCTGTCGCCAGCACCACCATGGGCGCTTGCGGCGTGAAGGTCTGGATCTACCTGGGCGAGAAGCTCCCGGGCCAGCCTGTTCCCAACCCTGCACTCGAGGGCTCTTCCCGTCCTCGTCGTCGTAACTCCGAGAGGAGGGGTCAGTAGTGCTTGCCCCTAAGCGTATTCTTCACCGCAAGGTGCAGCGTGGCTCCATGAAGGGCCAGGCCAAGGGTAATACCGAGCTGCATTTCGGCGAGTTTGGTATCCAGGCTCTCGAGGCCCATTGGATCACCAACCGTCAGATCGAGGCCGCTCGTATTGCCATGACCCGCTACATGAAGCGTGGCGGTCGTGTCTACATCACGATCTTCCCCGATAAGCCCATCACCAAGAAGCCCGCCGAGACTCGCATGGGTTCTGGTAAGGGTAATCCCGAGGAGTGGGTGGCCGTCGTCAAGCCCGGCCGCATCATGTTCGAGGTCAAGGGTGTTCCCGAGGAGGTCGCTCGCGAGGCTCTGCGTCTTGCACAGCACAAGCTTCCCATCAAGACCAAGATTGTTGCTGCCAAGAACGCTGAGCAGCGCATCGAGAAGGAGATGGCTGAGGAGGCCGCTCTCGAGGCCAAGTGGGCTGCTGAGGACGCCGCCGCCGGCAAGGAGGAGAACTAATGAAGCCCGCAGAGATTCGTGAGCTCTCGGACGCTCAGCTCGTTGAGAAGCTGAAGGAAATGCGCGCCGAGCTCTTTAACCTTCGTTTCCAGATGGCCACCAGCCAGCTGGACAACACCGCTCGCGTCAACACCGTGAAGAAGGACATCGCTCGCGTCCTCACGGAGCAGCGCGCCCGCGAGATCGCAGCGGAGAAGTCCGCTGTCGCCGAGTAGGACCTAAGGAGAGAACATGACTGATTCGCGTAACTCGCGTAAGGTCCGTACGGGTGTCGTTACCTCCGTCTCCGGTGCCAAGACCATTGTTGTCACCATCACCGAGCGCAAGCGTCACCCCAAGTACGGCAAGATGATGACCAGCTCCAAGAAGCTGCACGCTCACGACGAGGAGTGCACGGCTGGCGTGGGCGATACCGTCCGCGTTATGGAGACCCGTCCTATGTCCAAGATGAAGCGTTGGCGCCTCATCGAGGTCGTCGAGCGCGCTAAATAAGCAGTCGCTCTTACGACTTGTACGTTTCCGAAGATGTGCGTATGCCTGGCTTGCATACCACGGGCCGTATAAAGGCTGCGCACCTCTCTTCGGTTCTTAGTTCGGAGGAACATCTACCATGATTCAGATGCAAACCATGCTGAACGTCGCCGACAACTCCGGCGCTCGCAAGATTCGCTGCATCAAGGTGCTTGGCGGTTCCAAGCGTCGTTATGCAGGCATCGGCGATGTGTTCATCGGTGCTGTCCAGGAGGCTACCCCTGGCGCCAACGTCAAGAAGAAGGACGTTGTCCGTTGCGTCGTCGTTCGCACCGTTAAGGAGATCCGCCGCAAGGATGGCTCCTACATTCGCTTTGATGAGAACGCCTGCGTTGTCATCAACAACGATGGTTCGCCCGTCGGTACCCGTATCTTCGGGCCCGTCGCTCGCGAGCTTCGTGACAAGAAGTACATGAAGATCGTCTCGCTCGCTCCCGAGACCCTGTAGTTAGGGGAGA
This sequence comes from Collinsella aerofaciens, assembly GCF_015548375.1. GTDB lineage: Bacteria > Actinomycetota > Coriobacteriia > Coriobacteriales > Coriobacteriaceae > Collinsella > Collinsella aerofaciens_AB. Next base: position 78,617 of record NZ_JADMWW010000002.1, on the reverse strand, counting down.
TATATGTATATCAAGAAGGGCGATAAGGTCCAGGTTCTTTCTGGTAAGGATCGCGGCAAGCAGGGCGTTGTCCTGCGTGCTCTCCCCGCCGAGAACAAGGTCGTTGTCGAGGGCGTTTCGGTCGTCAAGAAGGCCGTCAAGCCCAACGCTGCCAACCAGCAGGGCGGCATCGTTTCGCAGGAGGCTCCCATCGACGCCTCCAACGTCAATCTCGTTTGCCCCGAGTGCGGTAAGGTTACCCGCGTCGGTCACGAGAAGGACGGCAAGAACAAGCTGCGCGTCTGCAAGAAGTGCGGCCACAAGTTCTAAGCTGCCCGCAACATCAAGTTGCTAGCAAAGGCCCGGATGCCACGGCACCCGGGCCTTTTTCTATCCCCACTCATTTGGGACAGACTTAAATGAGTACCCTAACTGGGTAAGCATAAATGAGCGGGTCGTGCTGTATAAATTGCTTGTGTGCGCGTTTATGCGCGTTAGATTGCGTTTAATTACGCACCTATGCGTATATATGCGCCGTTTACGGGGCAATAATGACCGTTTAGCGGTGAGATACGCAAAAACGCGCACAAACGCGCGTGTTTGTGCGAATATAGAGCTGTCAGAAATGCAAGACGTTCTATGACACTGGAGACACATAATGGCAGATTCCAAGCAGGCTCCACTCGACGCCGCGGCAGCCGCCAAAGCAGCATTTGCTTCGGTCCAGGACAAGCCGTTCCCTAACGACATCTTTACGGCTCCCGAGCTCCGTTGGGCTGTGATCGGTTGCGGCGTTATTGCCAACCAGATGGCTCAGTCCCTTGCCCTTGCCGGCCGAAAGCTCGCGGGCGTTGCCAACCGCACGTTGTCCAAGGCTCAGGCTTTTGCAGAACAGTATGGCGTTGAGAAGGTCTATGACACGGTTGAGGATCTCTACGCCGATCCTGACATCGACGCCGTCTACATCACCACCCCGCACAACACCCATATCACCTATCTGCGCGCCGCCCTGGCGGCCGGCAAGCACGTTCTCTGCGAGAAGGCCATCACGCTCAACTCCGCCGAGCTCGAAGAGGCCCGCGCCATTGCCGCCGAACACAACGTGGTTCTTATGGACGCTACCACGGTGCTCCACATGCCCTTGTATCAAGAGCTGCGCCGCCGCATGGATGCCGGCGAGTTTGGCCGCATGAACCTCGCTCAGCTCAACTTTGGTAGCTACAAGGAGTACGGCGACCTGACCAACCGTTTCTACAATCGCAACCTCGCCGGCGGTGCCATGCTCGATATTGGCGTATACGCCCTGTCCGTCATGCGCCTGTTTATGGCGAGCCAGCCCGTCGAGGTCGTGTCTCTGGGTAACACCTGCAAGACCGGCGTGGACGTTGCAGGCGGCATCGTCTGCCGTAATGCCGAACAGCAGCTGGGCGTGGTGAGCCTCACGCTCCACTCCAAGCAGCCCAAGCGTTCGGTCATTAGCTTCGACAAGTGCTATATCGAGGTCAACGAGTATCCGCGCGCCGACCATGCGACCATCGTGTGGACTGCGGACGGTCGCCGTGAGGAGGTCCACGCTGGCACCGAGGCTTATGCCCTGTGCTACGAGATGGCTGACCTCGAGCAGGCCGTCGCCGGCGACGATTCCAAGCGTGAGCTTCTGGATTATGCTTCTGATGTGATGGAGCTCATGACCAAGCTCCGCGCCGATTGGGGAGTCGTCTACCCCGAGGAGGAGTAAGCGATGCTTGCGGAAGATAGGCTCAATGCGATCGTGTCGATGGTGCAGCAGGCCGGCTCGGTTACCGTGCCGGAACTTGCCGAGGCCCTGGGCGTGACGGCCTCTACCATTCGACGCGACCTACAGACGCTCGACCGAGCGCACCGCATCGCCAAGGTGCACGGTGGCGCGACAAGTCTTGAGCGCGCGCACGTGACGCGCGACCTAACGATCAGTGAGCGCAGTGATCTCCATAACGACGACAAGGAGCGTATCTGCGCCCGCGCCGCAGCGCTCGTGGAGCCCGAGAGCTTTGTGTACATCGATTCGGGTTCGACAACGCTCAGACTCATCGAGCATCTTCCGCATCTCGAATCGGTCACCTATGTGACTGATTCCGTGCTCCATGCTCAGCATCTCGCTGTGCGCGGCATGCGCACCGTGGTGCTGGGCGGCGAGCTTAAACCCGAGACCGAGGCGCTCGTTGGCCCCGATGCTCTGGCAACCCTAGACCGCTACAACTTTAACTGCGGCTTTTGGGGTTCTAACGGCATTGCCGCTGAGCAGGGCTTTACGACGCCCGATATCGAGGAAGCGCAGGTCAAGCGTATCTCGATGCGCCATACAGCCAAACGCTTCGTAATCTCGGACGCCAGTAAGTTTGGCATGGTGGCTCCCGTAAAATTCGCGGACTTCCGCGACGCAACGATTATTACCGCGGGCGAGGTGCCAGCCAAGTACCAGTCGATAGACAACGTCATCACGGTCTAGCGACAGGGCGAAGTAAGGCCAAAACCACCACAAAGGTGCCTGTCCCCATTGTGGTGGTTCCGATGGCCCCGTCGGGCATGATTTCCCAGTACCCCTGTTTCCATACGACGTGATCATGCCCGCCGGGGCCATCGTATAGATATCGCTTAAAAGCGCCGTCACTTCGGCGCTATCAATCACTCAAACACAAGGTAATACGCAGGTTGTGACCCTCAGAAGGGGAGGGCTGGGCCTGCTTGTGCAAAAGGAGGAAACATGTCAGCTGCAAACGAGAAGGTTGGGGGCGGCACTTACGATGTCGTTGCCATCACGGCATGTCCAACGGGCATTGCTCACACATTTATGGCGGCCAAAGGGTTGGAAGACCAGGCAGCCAAGATGGGCGTGAGCATTAAGGTCGAGACTCAGGGTTCGGGCGGCGCTAAAAATGTACTGACCGCGGCAGACATCGCTGGTGCCAAGGGTGTCATCATTGCGGCGGATAAAAATGTCGAGCTCGATCGCTTCGATGGCAAGTCGGTTTACTCCTGTGCGGTGACGCGTGGCATTAATGACGCCGAGGAACTTATCAATATTGCGCTTGCGGGCAATGCGCCTATTCATCATGTGTCCGGCGGCGCCGCGGTACAGGCGGCTGCCGAGGGCGAATCCGAGGGTTTGGGCCGCAGGGTCTATAAGGACCTGATGAACGGCGTTTCGCACATGCTCCCCTTTGTTGTTGGCGGCGGCATCCTCATGGCGCTTTCGTTCTTGCTGGACCAGGCGGGACTGGGCACGAGCGCATACGGCCACAGCACTCCGGTCGCGGCCTTCTTTAACCTTGCGGGCAACTAGGCGTTCAACTTTATGCTCCCCATCCTTGCGGGCTATATTGCCATGTCCTTTGCTGACCGTCCGGGCTTGGCCGCGGGCTTTGTGGGTGGCTGGATTGCAAAGCAGGGCTTTACGTTGGGCTATCTCACCACGGCAATGGATGCCGATGCCCAGGCTCAGCTTGTCTCTGCTGGCTTTTTGGGCGCGCTGCTGGTCGGTTTTGCCGCCGGCATTATCGTCAATGCGCTCAAGAAGGCTGCAAGCGTGCTACCCGAGTCGCTCGACGGTATCAAGCCCATGCTCATCTACCCCGTGCTGGGCATTCTCTTTACGAGTCTCTTTATGATGGCCGTTAACCCGATTATGGGCGTTATCAACACCGCCATTAGCGGCGCGCTCAACGGTCTTTCGGGCACGAGTATCGTTCTTTTGGGCATTATCTGCGCCGGCATGCAGGCGACCGACATGGGTGGTCCCATCAACAAGGCCGCATATGTCTTTGGCACCGCGGCCCTTGCCGAGCAAACGCTGCAGGGCAATATGATCATGGCTGCCGTCATGGCGGGCGGTATGGTACCGCCGCTGGTCATCGCGCTCTCCACGACGTTCTTTAAGAACCGCTGGACCGAGGCCGATCGCAAGGCAGGCCTGGTGAACTACATCATGGGTCTGTCGTTTATCACCGAGGGTGCCATTCCCTTTGCCGCGGCCGATCCGCTTCGCGTGTTGCCCGCCTGCATCCTGGGATCTGCGACCGCCGGCGGTCTGTCGATGCTCTTTGGTTGCGCGAGCCCCGCTCCGCACGGTGGCGCCTGGGTTATCGCGGTCATCACGAACCCGGTGCAGTACCTGTTGGCCCTTGCTATCGGCGCTGTGGTCGGCTGCTTGGTTCTGAGCTTCCTTAAGAAGCCTCTCGACAAGGCTACCGAGTAGCGGGAGCGGAAGGGTCTTGCCAATGGAAAGGCGGCAACGTCCACCAGGGACGTTGCCGCCTTTTGCTGTTTGGGGATTTGTCTCGATCTGTAACAGGAAGAGAGGGATATGGGTTCCAGATGTTACAAGCTGAGATATTTTTCCTGTTGGTCCCATAACGTCTCAATCTGTAACAGGAAGGTCAAAATGCGGGCTCCAGATGTTACAGATCGAGATGATTTCTCCGGTGGGATCCGAATATCTCAATCTGTAACATCTTGGGCCGATTTTGCCGAGTTATTGTTACAGATTGAGATTTTCCCTTGAGGGGGATTCGAATGTCTCGATTTGTAACAGATAGGCCGGAAAATGGGTTCTAACTGTTACAGATCGAGACGTTTTGGGACCGTGGCTGGGCCATTGCGGCAAAACCACCACAAAGGTGCCTGTCCCCATTGTGGTGGTTTAGGGCTCCCAGGGGCAGGGGGCTTCGATGTGGATGTGCTCGCCGGTTACGGGATGCGTGAAGGACACGCTGTGGGCGTGGAGCATCAGGCCGCAGGGGCGCGGCGTTCCGTATAGGTCGTCGCCAACCAGGGGATGATGCTCGTTTGCCAGGTGCACACGGATTTGGTGCTTGCGGCCGGTGAGCAGCTCGACATCGATATACGAGCGCGTGGGCAGGCCTCGGCGGCTCTTAAGGCGCTTGAGCACCTTCACGCGCGTCTGAGACGGCTTGCCGCTGGCGCCGACGCGCATCTTGCGGCTGTCGTGGCGGTCGCGGGCGATGGGCTTGTCGATGAGCTTTTCGTTCCAGTCGATCTTGCCCTCGGCGAGCGCCAGATAGTGCTTTTCGAATGCGTGGTCGATGACCATCTGGTCAAAAGCGGGCTGCGTCCGCTTGTCGAGCGAGAACAACACCACGCCGGTGGTGTCGCGGTCCAAGCGGTTGAGCGGTTGCATGTCGGTCGCGGCAAAGCCGTCGCCCATCGCCAGCAGCAGGTCGCTGGCGTAGTCGGTAAGTGTGCGCTCGCCGGTGCCGTCACCGTGGACGATCATGCCGGCAGGCTTATCGATAGCCATGAGCCAGGCGTCGCAGTAGAGGACTTGAGGTTCTTCGTTCACGTGTAAGCCTTTCGATTAGCTAATTCCCACAAACATGCAGCCCGAGGTGGCGCCGCGCAGGCGGGCGGCGGGCTTGCGGCCGGCTTGAGCCGCCTCGACGGCGCGACGGACGCGAGCGACGGCACGGCCAATCTCATCGGCCTCGAGCAAGGTTCCGTCGACCATAAGACGACGGACGCCGGCGTCGAGCAACTGCGGTACCTGCGGCGTGAGGTCGATGGGGTAAGCATCGTACAAGCGAGAGCGGCCATGGATGTCGGTGCGTACGGGCATGACCTTGCCGTCGATATTCTTGAGCGAGAGCTTGCGGGCACGCAGGCGGCAGTTGGCGCAATCGTGGATGCAGCCGTTGGCAACCTGCAGAATGCAATGCTCGCTTGTCATGACGCGTGGGCGGCCAAAGACGGTGATGCCCAGAGTCGCGGGCGCGGCGGCGCCGAACGAGACAATCTCGTCGAGCGTGATCTCGGGCGAGAGCCAAAACGCACCGGCCCCGCGCTCGGCAAGCGCCTCCATGCAGGGCGTGTTGTGCACCGGCAGGCAAGAGCGAATCTCGGCCGTGGCGCCAACCTGGGCGGCCAGGGCAAGCTCAGAGATGTTGCCAATAGCGACCGTGGCGCCGGCAACAACCCACGGGTCGACGCGCTCGTGGTCAACGGCACGGCAGACCTCGTCGAGCACGGGCACGATGCCCTGCTCAAACGCATCGGCGGGGGAGAGCTCGGCCGCATCGAGCGCGTCGGTGGTCATGTAGATGCGCGTTGCACCCTCCGCTCGCGCTGCCTCGGCGGCCTCGAGCGAGGTGACGGTGGCGCAGATCTGCGGCTCGTCGCGGTAGTGCTCGGGCATGGGCCGCGTACATTTGTCGAGCACCGGCAGCTCGAGCGTGCGGGCACGCTCGTCATACGGTGCCAGAATGGCCTCCTCCAGCGCCTTGCAGGCGGCGGCGCGCACCTTGTGCACAGCGGAGAAGCCCATGCCGCAGCCCTTATCGAGCGCCACATCAAAGCTCGCGGACTCAAAGGGCGAGGACCCCATGCGGCCCACATGCTCTACCAGATCGGACGCCTCGACCGCGCGGGTCTTGGCGGCCTCGACGGTAAAGCCCGTGGCCGTGGCCGTAAGCGAAGGGGCGTCGCAGCAAGTAAGCGTGACGGCAAACGGTTCGCCCAAACGCGCCACAACGGTTACATCAACGGCGCGGCGGCGCAGCACATCGCGCTTGAGCGCGGCGCCGGCAGCGTCAATGGCGCGCTGGCTTCGAATCACGCGCACGCGGCAGCCCTCGGGCATGCTGCGAGGCACGCGGCACTCGATGATGTCACCGGCGGCGGCATCATCGGCGGCAATGGTGGTCAGGAACTGGTCAAACTCATTGTCGTGACGAAGCTCCAGCAGGTCGCCCTTGCCCACGGGCTCAAACAACTCAATGCGGGCGATGGCGGCGCGCCGACGGCGGTCGTCGGGCTTGAGGCCGCGCACATCGCGGTTGGCCGGGCGGCTGCCCAGCACCGTGCCCACGATCTGGCCGCGGTTGTTGGAGCGCTCGTAGCTCATCATCTCGTCACCCGAGGTACCGTCTTGGTAGGCGTGCGTAAAGTCGCGGTTAAAGCAGCGCTTGAGCTGTCGCTGGCGGGCCGCATCCTCATCCTTAGAGGTCGAAACATCGGCCAGCATGTCATCAATCTGATGACGATACACGTCGACGATGGAATACACGTAATCGGGGGCCTTCATGCGGCCCTCGAGCTTGAGCGATGCGGCGCCGGCGTCATACAGACGGCGAACAAGCTGCGAAGTGTTGGTGTCGCGCGGGCACAGCGCGCGCTCGCGTCCGGCAGGGGAGAGCGAGCGGCCGTTCTCGTCAATTAGCTTGTAGGGTAGGCGGCAGGGCTGGGCGCACATGCCGCGGTTGGCCGAGCGGCCAGCCATGGCAAAGCTCGACAGCAGGCACAGACCCGAGTAGCAAAAGCAGATGGCACCGTGGCTAAAGACCTCAAGGTCCACATCGGGCGCGGCGTTGTGAATGGCGGCGATCTCGTCGATGGAGAGCTCGCGCGAGAGAGTCACGCGGTCGGCGCCCTGCTCACGGCACCAAAGGGTTCCGCGGTCGTCGTGGATGTTCGCCTGGGTCGAGATGTGTGTCTCGATGCCGGGCATGGTGCGCTTGACCTCAAAGAACAGACCCCAGTCCTGGATAATGAAGGCGTCGGCGCCCAGCGTGGAGCAGCGATGGATGAGTTGCAGCGCATCGCCCATCTCAGACTGCTTGATGACGATGTTTACCGTGACGTAGACGCGCGACCCGGCTAGATGCGCGGCGCGGCAGGCTTGCTCAAAGGCCTCGTCGGTAAAGTTGGTTGCCTTGCGGCGGGCGTTGAAGCTGCCCATGCCGCAGTAGATGGCGTCTGCCCCGGCAGCGAGCGCGGCGGCAAAGGGCTCGGGCCCTCCGGCGGGCGCCAAAAGCTCGGGTCTGCGGTTGGTGGTTCGACTGGCGGTTGCGGTCATATCCTGCCTTTCAAAATGCTCAGATATTCAAAAGTATAGTGGTGCCGTTGCGGCAGGCGATGCCCGTGCTCCAAGCGGGATAAAGTCTTCAGCAGCTTAGGCTGGCTGACCCCGTGGAGAACCGTTCAGCTGCCAACGGGCGCCGTTGGGCGATAAAATATTCTCTCCAGCTGATAATATTCTTGCATCAAACAGAAACCTTGAGTACTATCCCAAATCAAGCGCGGTGTTCAGACCGAATTGTGCCTCCCGGTGCGAACGCCGCGCTCACGCTCTCTATCTGATCGTAAGGAGAAAAACATGAGCAAGACCGTCGTGTCTTCCGATAACGCACCCGCAGCCATCGGACCGTATTCCCCCGGTATCCAGACCGGCAACATGGTGTTCCTGTCCGGCCAGCTGGGCATCGACCCCACAACTGGCAAGATGCCCGAGGGCGTCGAGGCCCAGGCCAAGCAGTCCCTTGCTAACGTCGAGGCCCTGCTGACTGCCGCCGGCGCTACGTTTGCCGATGTCGTCAAGACCACGGTCTACCTGGCCGACATTGCCGACTTCGCTGCCGTGAACGAGATCTACGCCTCCAAGTTCGAGGCTCCGTTCCCCGCGCGCAGCGCTTTCCAGGTTGCCGCCCTTCCGGCCGGCGGTCTGGTCGAGATCGAGGTCGTCGCCGCTCTCTAAGGCGTTGACCACAACTAAACATGGCATGCAAAAAGACCCTGCAGCGTGTGAACTGCAGGGTCTTTTGTCAAGTGGCGGATCGCTTGTGGAGCCAAAAAGACTGCCCGCGCTCCATTTTGCTCGTTAGCCCTCCTTGCGGACTTTTTGCAGGTAGCGGTACACGCTGGGCTCCGAGATGCCCAACGCGGTGGCAGCGCAGGCCACGGCGCCCTTGAGCATGAACACCCCGTTGCCGTTGAGGTGGCGAATGACGTCCACGCGGTCGTTCTGACCAAGCGACGCTACATCCAGCCCGCGCGCGCTCAGCAACTCGGCAATGCTGCGGTCGATGAGCTCCTGGGTGGACTCCGAAAGGCTTTCGACCTCGATAGGGGCGGGCTCCGTGCGCGTCGGCGCTGCGTCGAAGCACGCCATGAGCTGCTGCGCCATGGCGTTGATGGAGCGTACGGTCGAGAGGTCGGTGTTGACGCAGAGCATACCGACGATCTCGTCATCCTCGCGGATAAAGTACGTCGCCGACTCCAACGTCTTGCCGCCGGCACCGCGCCCCTCGTAGCCCGTAATAAACGGCAGGTCGCGATACTTGGCGTCGTGCATGATCTTGAGTGCCAGATCGGTGGCGGGACCGCCGACCTTGCGGCCGCTCACGATGCCGTTGCGAATATCGACGATGGCGTGGTCGGGATCCGAGAAATCGTGCAGCACGATTTCGCTGTTTTTGCCGAGTATCTGCTCCAGAAAATCGACCATCGGCAAAAAGCGGCGTACGGTCTCGTTCACGGGCAACTCCTTTGGGTGAAAACGGAAATGTTCATAACAATTTTTTCTCATGGTAACACGCTGCCCACCATCTCGCATATTCGCAGGTACATTGCGTAATACAGACGAACGGTAGGAATTTGGCGGTAAACGGTCGACCAAAAGAAAAGTTAGATGTTATTTTGACCAGATACTTTCCTGACCTGCGGAAATGCGTTATTTCAGCTGAAGAATAGTCTGATAACAAAAAATTATTATTGAGAATGAGAATCATCTTTAATACGATATGCAATGAAGGCACAACCTCAACCCCGCACTGCGTCACAATAGAGCGTTAGATGCGAAAACAACTACTTCGAGGATTGGTGGTCAAATGACCCAGGAGACGGTTACGAACGGCACTGAAGCCCTGTTCACTCGCGAAGGTATGCCTCCCGTTAAGGAAATGATCCCGTGTGCCCTTCAGCACGTACTGGCATCGTTTGCCGGCATCATTACCCCGGCGGTCATCATGGCCGGCGTCTACGGCTTTAATAGCCAGCAGAGCACCGACATCATCCAGGTCGCGCTCATTCTTTCGGCGATCGACACGGCCCTTCAGGCCTTCGCTCCCTTCCGTCGCATCGGCGGCGGCCTGCCCATCGTCATGGGCGTTTCGTTCGCGTTTCTGCCGGCCCTGCAGGCCATGGGTGCCTCGGGCTTTAGCTTTGGTGCGCTGCTGGGTGGCGAGATCGTCGGCGGCGCCGTCGCGGTCCTCTTTGGTCTGGCCTACAGCAAGATCAAGTGGCTGTTCCCGCCTGTCGTGACCGGTACGGTCATCTTCTCCATTGGCGTCTCTCTCTATCCCACGGCTGTCAAGTATATGGCCGGCGGTATGGGTACGCCGCTGTGGGGCACCCCGCAGGCCTGGTGCGTCGCTCTTATCACCTTCGCCGTGGTCTTTGCGCTCGCCAACTTTGGCAAGGGCACGCTCAAGCTGGGATCCGTGTTCTTTGGCATGATCGTTGGTATGATCGTCTCCATCCCCTTTGGCATGATCGACTTCTCCAGCGTCGCCACCGCCCAGGTCTTCGCCCTTCCCAAGCTCATGCCCTATGCGCTCGAGTTTGATCCCGAGGTCTGCATTACCCTTGCCGTCGTGTTCCCCATGGTTGCCATCCAGGTTATCGGCGACGTCTCTGCCGCCTGCCTGGGCTCCATCGACCGTATGCCCACCGAGCGCGAGCTCTCCGGCGCTATCGTGTCCCAGGGCCTCACCTCTATGGTCGGCGGCCTGCTGGGCGGTCTTCCCACCAGCGCCCTTGGCCAGAACGTGGGCATCATCTGCTCCAACAAGGTCGTCAACAAGTGGGTCTTTGTGATCATCGCGGCCGTCTTTGCCATCGCCGGCCTGTTCCCGCAGCTCTCTGCCGTCCTTTCCGCTATCCCGCAGCCCGTCATCGGCGGCGCGACCGTCGGCGTCTTTGGCACCATCACCATGAACGGCGTGCGCATGTTCACCCGCGAGGGCCTCACGCAGCGCACCACCACCATCGTCGGTACCTCCGTCGTCTTTGGCCTGGGTATCTGGATGGCCAGCGGTTGCCTTGCCGGTGAGGGTATGCCCACCTGGGTGCCCACCGTCATCGGCTCCAATGCCGTAACCCCCACCGCCATCATGGCCATTGTCCTTAACCTGATCCTTCCGCAGACGCCGGTCGTGGCTCAGCACATCGATGCTGCCAAGGACGCTGCCGTGGATCTGGTCTTGCCCGAGAGCAAGAAGTAACCAATTCGGTGCTATTCGTCGGCGGGCGCATCGCCTCGTCCGCCGACGTCATGCGGTGCCAAGCCGCACTTCAAAGGGTTTGTCCCTTTGGTGAAGCGTTGACGGGAGAGGGCCCGTTTCCGGTGTAGGCCGGCGCTTCGCACTCCGCCATGTCAGAGGTGTCAAACCCCGCCCCTGATGTTGAAGGGAGCATTTATGCTTCTGGTCGCTAACGGTTCCGTCTTTACCCGCAATGCTCAGGCCCCGTTCATTCCAAACGGTGCGGTCGCCATTGACGGAGATACGATCGTCGAAGTAGGTCCCGAGTGCGAGCTCAAGGCCAAGTACCCGGATGCCGAGTACGTCGATGCCCGGGGCAACCTCATCATGCCCGGACTCATCAACTGCCACACCCACATCTACTCGGGTCTAGCCCGCGGCCTCGCCATTAAGGGCTGCAACCCCACCAACTTCCTGGAGAATCTTGAGCAGCAGTGGTGGAAGATCGACGACAACCTGACGCTCGACGGCACCAAGGCCAGCGCCTATGCCACGATTCTGGATTCCATCCGCGATGGCGTTACCACGATCTTCGATCACCACGCGAGCTTCTGCGAGATCCCGGGAAGCCTCTTTACCATTAAGGATGCAGCTCAGGAGCTGGGCATGCGTTCGTGCCTGTGCTACGAGGTCTCCGATCGCCGCGGCCAGGAAAAATGCGACCAGGCCATTGCCGAGAACGCCGAATTTGCCCAGTGGGCCGCCAAGGAGCGTCGCGACAACGACAACCACATGATCGCTGCCATGTTTGGCGGACATGCCACCTTTACACTTTCGGACGAGACCATGGATAAGATGGCCGAGGCCAACAACGGCCTGACCGGCTTCCACATCCATGTGTGCGAGGGCATGAACGACGTGTGGGATTCCCGCCTCAACCGCGGTGGTATCAGCCCCGTCGAGCGCCTGCTGCAGCACAACCTGCTGGGTCCCGACACCATGCTCGGCCACTGCATCCACGTGACGCCTGCCGAGATGGATATCGTCAAGGAGTCCGGCACCTGGCTCGTCAACAACCCAGAATCCAATATGGGCAACGCCGTAGGCTGCGCCCCCGTGCTCGAGTTCTTCCGCCGCGGCATCCCCGTGTGCATGGGCACCGATGCCTACACCCACGATATGCTCGAGAGCCTCAAGGTCTTCCTGATCATTCAGCGTCACAACGCCGCTATGCCCAACGTGGGCTGGTGCGAGGCAATGACGATGCTGTTCGAGAACAACGCCAAGATGGCCAGCAAGTACTTCGATCGCAAGCTCGGTGTGCTCGAGGCCGGCGCTGCCGCCGACGTCATCGTCATGGACTACAAGCCCTTTACGCCGCTGAGCGAGGAGAACATCGACGGCCACATGCTCTTTGGCATGATGGGCAAAAACTGCCGCACCACCATCATCAACGGCCGCGTCCTGTACAAGGATCGCGAGTTCGTTGGCATTGATGAGGACAAGATCAACGCGTGGACCATGGCTGAGTCCAAGAAGCTCTGGAGCACGCTCAACGAACGCACCTACTAATTACAAGTAGATTCACGCGCGTCGGATGTTTCGCCGCGTTCGACGCGCGTATAGGCGGCCTCCGCGGGGTCGCCGGCGCTGTGCTAGCGCTACACCGTATTTGCGCCCGTCGCGCGGTCTCGCCGGGCGTTACAGAGAGGAGCTCATTATGAGCGACATCATGAGGCCGATCCCGTTTTCGCAGCTGATGAACTGGATCATCGAGGAGCACAAGACTCAGGGCGCCGTCTTTGGCGTGCGCAAGATGGTCACGACCAACCAGGAGGGCGCGCTTCCCATTTTTGACGAGCGCATCGAGACTCCGTTTGGCCCGGCCGCCGGTCCCAATACGCAGCTGGCCCAGAACATCGTGGCATCCTACGTGGCCGGTTCCCGCTTCTTTGAGCTCAAGACCGTTCAGGTTATGGACGGCGAGGAGCTCTCCAAGTGTGTGAACAAGCCCTGCATCGTGGCGCAGGACGAGTGCTACAACTGCGAGTGGTCGACCGAGCTCGAGGTTCCGCAGGCCTTTGCCGAGTACGTGAAGGCATGGTTTGCCTGCCACCTGATCGCTCGCGAGTACGGCCTGGGCAGCCCGGATGGTTTTGTCTTCAACATGTCCGTGGGTTATGACCTCGAGGGCATCAAGAGCCCCAAGGTCGATGCGTACATTGAGGGCATGAAGGACGCCAGCGGCTCCGAGGTTTGGAACGAGTGCCGCACGTGGGCGCTCGCTAACCTGGACAAGTTTGAGAATGTCGATGCCGCGTTTGTCGAGTCCATCCCGGCGCGCGTCTCCAACTCCATTACCGAGTCCACGCTGCATGGCTGCCCGCCGGCGGAGATCGAGCGCATCGCGACCTATCTGATTACCGAGAAGGGTCTCAACACCTACATCAAGTGCAACCCCACGCTGCTGGGCTATGAGTTTGCTCGCCAGCGCCTCAACGAGCTGGGCTTCGACTACATCGTCTTCGATGACACGCACTTCCGCGAGGATCTGCAGTGGGTCGACGCTGTGCCCATGTTTGAGCGTCTGATTGCCCTGTGTGCCGAGCGCGGCCTGGAGTTTGGCGTCAAGCTGACCAACACGTTCCCCGTCGACGTGACGAGGAACGAGCTGCCCTCCACCGAGATGTACATGTCCGGCCGTTCGCTGTTCTCGCTGACCATCGAGGCCGCCCGTCGCATTACCGAGCAGTTCGATGGCAAGCTGCGCATTAGCTACTCTGGCGGTGCTACGGTCTACAACATCCGCGCCCTGTACGATGCCGGCATTTGGCCCGTCACCCTGGCGACCGACGTACTCAAGCCTGGTGGCTACGAGCGCTTTAGCCAGATGGCTGGCGAGTTTACCGACCTGGATGGCAAGCCGTTCGCGGGCGTCTCTCTCGAGGCCGTGACTGCGATCCAGACCGACTCGCTCACCAACCCGCTCTACAAGAAGCCGCTGCGCCCGCTGCCCGACCGCAAGGTCGCCGGCAAGAGCCCGCTTTCCGACTGCTTTACCACGCCGTGCCGCACGAGCTGCCCCATCCAGCAGGATATTCCCGCCTATCTGGCGGCTGTTGACGAGGGCCGCTACGAGGACGCACTCAACATCATCATCGAGCGCAACGCCCTGCCGTTCATCACCGGTACCATCTGCCCGCATCCCTGCGGCCGTGCCTGCGAGCGTGCGTTCTACGAGCCCGAGGGCGCCCAGATCCGCGCCAGCAAGCTCAAGGCCGCCCGCGAGGCCATGACGGCCGTGCTGCCCAAGCTGCGCGCCCAGGCCATCGCCAACGACGGCGAGCGCAACGTTGCCGTTATCGGCGGCGGCCCGGCCGGCCTGGCGACGGCGTTCTTCCTGACGCGTGCCGGCGTGCCCGTCACCATCTTCGAGGCCCGCGATTCGCTCGGCGGCGTGGTCCGTCACGTGATCCCCGAGTTCCGTATCGCCAGTGACGATATCTCTCACGATGCCGAGCTCTGCTTGGCCTTTGGCGCCAAGGTACAGCTCAATGCTCGCGTGGATTCCATTGAAGAGCTCAAGGCCCAGGGCTTTACCAACGTGGTCGTGGCCACCGGTGCCTGGATGCCCGGCTCTGCGGGCTTGGGCGAGGGTGCCGAGCTCGACGTGCTGGAGTTCCTCGAGGCCGCCAAGAAGGGCGAGAAGCTCGAGCTGGGCGAGGATGTCGTAGTCATTGGCGCCGGTAACACCGCTATGGATGCGGCTCGCGTGGCCAAGCGCCTGGCTGGTGTGAAGAACGTGCGTCTGGTGTATCGTCGCACCAAGAAGCAGATGCCCGCCGACGAGGAAGAGCTTGATCTTGCTCTTGCCGACGGCGTTGAGTTCTGCGAGCTGCTGGCGCCCAAGGCACTCAACGGCGCCGTGCTGACCTGCGACGTTATGGGGCTTGGCGAGCCGGATGCAAGCGGCCGCCGCAGCCCCGTCGCCACGGGCGAGACCGTCGAGCTTCCCGCCACCACGGTGATCTGCGCCGTGGGCGAGGGCATCGATGCCAGCCTGTACGACGCCGCGGGCGTCGAGCACGACCGTCGCGGCCGCCTTGCCGCCACCTCCACCGGCGTCGAGGGCGTTTGGGCTGCCGGTGACTGCCGTCGCGGTCCGGCCACCGTGGTCGAGGCTATCGCCGACGCCGCCGAGGTCGCCCGCGCCATCGCCGGCGTGGACTTTAACAAGTACGCCGACTGCAACGAGCAGGCCGGCCGCGAGGACACCTGCTACGAGCGCAAGGGGTCGCTGTGCCGCGACAAGCGCAACTGCACCAAGACCCGCTGCCTGGGCTGCGGCTTGGTGTGCGAGGTCTGCTGCGATGTGTGCCCCAACCGCGCCAACGTGGCAATTAAGGTGCCGGGCCTGGCCAAGCATCAGGTCGTCCATGTCGACGGCATGTGCAACGAATGCGGTAACTGCGCCGTGTTCTGCCCCTACCAGGAGGGTCGTCCCTACAAGGACAAGCTCACCCTGTTCTGGAGCGAGCAGGACATGGAGAACTCCGAGAACGAGGGCTTCCTGGCCGTGGACGAGGACCACTTTAAGGTTCGCGTCGCCGGCACGGTCCGCACCGTCTCGGTCGATGCCGTCAACACCGGTCTTCCCGAGGCCGTCCGCCTGACCATCAGGGCCGTGCGCGACAACTATTCGTACCTTCTTAAGAAATAGGCGAGTCTCTTATGGCCAAATCCATTCAACATAACGTGGCCTACGTTGCCTGCGGAAGTGGTTGCGCTTCCGCAGGCGGCGACGCCCGCTGCAGCGAAGGCTGCATTGGCTGTGGCGCCTGCGTCACGGCCTGCCCCTACGGCGCCATTGCGCTGGTCGATGGCATCGCCCGCGTGGATCGCTCCAAGTGCACGGGCTGTGGCCTGTGCGGCATGGCGTGCCCGCAGCGCGTGATTGCCTTCGTTCCCGGCTACCAGAACATTCTGGTGCGCTGCAACAACACCGATAAGGGCGCCATCGCTCGCAAGATCTGCGACACGAGCTGCATCGGTTGCGGCATGTGCGCTAAAAAGTGCCCTGCCGGCGCTATCCGCATCGAGGACAACTGCGCCCATATCGACGGCGTGGACTGCCTGTCGTGCGGCATGTGCGCCGTCGTCTGCCCGCATGGCGCCATCCACGACCGCACCGGCATCGCCGCCGGCGTGTAGAAGGGAATCACCATGGCACAGGAATTCACTTTTACCGTTAACGGCGTCGAGCGCACGACGACGGAGAATAAACCGCTGCTGCGCTACCTGCGCGACGACCTGCATATCCATTCCGCCAAGGATGGCTGCTCCGAAGGCGCTTGCGGCACCTGCACCATCCATGTGGACGGTGCGGCCGTCAAGGCGTGCGTACTGACCACCGCTCTTGCCGCCGGTCGCAACATCGTGACCGTCGAGGGCCTGCCCGAGGACGTGCGCGAGGCCTTTGTGTACGCCTTTGGTGCCGTGGGCGCCGTGCAGTGCGGTTTTTGCATCCCCGGCATGGTCATGGCGGGCGCGGCGCTCATTGCTGAGGACCCCGAGCCCACCGAGGAGCAGATCAAGTACGCCATTCGCGGTAACGTCTGCCGCTGCACCGGCTACAAGAAGATCATCGAGGGCATTTCGCTGGCAGCTGCGGTGCTCCGCGGCGAAAAGCAGATCGACGAGGACCTGGAGCGCGGCGACGACTACGGTGTGGGCAAGCGCGCCTTCCGCATCGACGTGCGCAAGAAGGTGCTCGGCGAGGGCAAGTATCCCGACGACATCGACGAGCTCGATCAGCCGGGCCTGACCTATGCTAGCGCCGTGCGCTCCAAGTATCCGCGCGCCCGCGTGCTCTCCATTGATACCTCCAAGGCCGAGGCCCTGCCCGGTGTGGTGGGCATCCTGCGCGCCGAGGACGTGCCGGTCAACCAGGTCGGCCACCTTATCCAGGACTGGGATGTCATGATCGCCCAGGGCGATATCACCCGCTGCGTGGGTGACGCCATCGTGCTGGTGGTTGCCGAGGACGAGGCGACGCTCGAGAAGGCTAAGAAGCTCGTAAAGATTGATTACGAGCCGCTGGAGCCCGTGCGCAACATTGTCGAGGCTAGGGCTGCCGACGCCCCGCGCCTGCATGACAGTTTCTTTGCCTTTGGCAACACGGTGGAACTCAAGGACAACGTGTGCCAGAGCCGTCACGTGACGCGCGGCGACGCCGCCAAGGCGCTAGCGGAGAGCGCGTTCACCGTGACGCAGCGCTTTACCACGCCCTTTACCGAGCATGCCTTCTTGGAGCCCGAGTGCGCCGTCGCCTTCCCGTACAAGAACGGCGTCAAGGTGCAGTCGACCGACCAGGGTGCCTACGATACGCGCAAAGAGTGCGCCCACATGTTTGGCTGGGACAACGAGCCCGAGCGTGTGGTTGTCGAGACCATGCTTGTGGGCGGCGGTTTTGGCGGCAAGGAGGACGTTTCGATCCAGCACCTGGCCGCGCTTGCTGCCTATAAGCTCCAGCGTCCTGTGAAGTGCAAGCTCACACGTGCCGAGTCGCTCGCGTTCCATCCCAAGCGCCACGCCATGGACGGCACCTTTACGCTGGGCTGCGACGCCGAGGGCAACTTTACCGGTCTGGACTGCGAGATCAACTTTGACACCGGCGCCTACGCGTCGCTGTGCGGCCCGGTGCTCGAGCGCGCCTGCACGCATGCCGTCGGCCCCTACAAGTACCAGAACACCGACATTCGCGGTTTTGGCTACTACACCAACAACCCGCCCGCCGGCGCGTACCGCGGCTTTGGCGTTTGCCAGTCCGAGTTTGCGCTCGAGAGCCTGATCGACCTGCTGGCAGAGAAGGTCGGCCTGGATCCGTGGGAGATTCGTTACCGTAATGCCATCGAGCCGGGTGAGGTTTTGCCCAACGGCCAGATCGCCGATTGCTCCACGGCGCTGAAGGAGACGCTGCTCGAGGTCAAGGATGCCTACTATGCGCATCCCGGACACGCCGGTATCGCCTGCGCCATGAAGAACGCCGGCGTGGGCGTGGGCCTGCCCGATGCCGGCCGCTGCAAGATCCGCATCGAGAACGGCGTGGCCGTGGTCTATGCCGCCACGTCCGACATCGGCCAGGGCTGCAACACCGTCTTTTTGCAGGACGTTGCCGAGGCATGCGGCCTGCCGCTGAGCTGCATCGCCAACGGCGAGTGCTCCACCGAGAACGCTCCCGACTCCGGCACCACGTCTGGTTCGCGTCAGACGGTCGTGACCGGCGAGGCCGTGCGCGGCGCCGCCTTCCTGCTGCGCGATGCCATGCTTGACATCGAGGCCGGCAAGCCCGCGCCCGATGCTCCCGTGAGTGCGCATGGCGACGGCGTCAAGATCGAGTACGACGACGGTCACGCCTATCAGCTGCGTACACAGGAACTCGTCGCCGGCCAGGGTATGCATCCTCAGGATCCCGCGGCCGCCATCAAGGCACTCGAGGGATGCGAGTTTGGCTACGTGTACCTGGAGCCGACCGACAAGCTGGGTGCGGATGTTCCCAACCCCAAGAGCCACATCTGCTACGGCTTTGCCACGCATGTGGTCATTTTGGATGATGACGGCCGCGTGAGCGAGGTCTATGCCGCGCACGATTCCGGCAAGGTGGTCAACCCCATCTCCATCCAGGGTCAGATCGAAGGCGGCGTGCTCATGGGTATGGGCTATGCGCTTACCGAGGACTGGCCGCTCAAGGACTGCGTACCCCAGGCAAGGTACGGCACGCTCGGGCTGTTCCGTGCGCCCGAGATTCCGGATATCCACGCCATTTACGTGGAGAAGGACGAGCTGTTGCCCGTGGCATACGGCGGTAAGGGCATCGGCGAGATCGCAACGATCCCCACGGCGCCCGCCGTGCAGAACGCCTACCACGCATTCGACGGCAAGCTGCGTCCGGATCTGCCCATGGTGGATACGCCGTACAGCCGCGCTCGTCACCGCGGGTAGAGTAGAGCGCGGACAGCCATTGCTGACTGCCGCCTGCGCTTGCCATCAACTGTATAAGCTGCGCCTTTGGCCCCAGCTCCATCGTGAGCCGGGGCCTTTTGCTTGAAGCACCTCCGCATACGGAAACTGCGTCCCAGATTTCGGCTCCAGAATGGGATGCGCTTTCCGGTTGGAGCTTCAAACGGAAAGTGCATCCCGGAATCCGCGCCTGGAATGGGACACACTTTCCGGTTGTCGTTCACTTGGAAACTGCATCCCAGTTTGAGCGTTCATTCTGGGACACGCTTTCCGTTAGGCCTACCATCCGGAAAGTGCATCCCGTTTTGAGCGTCCAGACTGGGACGCACTTTCCGCCAGCGTGGCTGCTGGGAAAGCATGTCCCAGATTGGCAAGATGCGACGCGGCGAGTCGCCGTTCAGCGGCCCCTACAGCTCCACGTCGTTGAGCCATGTCGGCAGCGCGGTCTGCCGGATGCCTGCCGTCTGCAGCTTTTTCGCGAGCAGTCCTGCCGAGCGGACTTCGCTCATGGTAAAGCGCAGCAGAGGGTGACCGTAGAGCGATAGGTGTGCCTCGCGCTGTCGTTCGGCAACGAGCGCCTCGGCGGTGGTGCGTCCGGCCAGCATGGTCTGGTCGGTATATTTGATGAGCCCGTCGAGCTCGCCCAGCGTGAGTTCCCGCGCCTGGCGCTCCCAGGCAAAGTCCGTTCGTATGGGCTTGGCCGAATCGAAGGGGTCCGTCAGCTCGTATTGAAGCCAGTCGGGCGCAAAGCCCGTCTCGATCATGACGGCTCGGGCGACCGATTCCCCGCCGCTCTCGGCGCGGGCGTCGGCATATCGAAGCGTTGCGAGGGCGGTGTGGATCGCGCGACCATTGCGGGCAGCCGCTCGTTGCTCAACGGCCTCCATCAGCTGTTCCGGCGCAAGGCCGAGCTTTGAGATCGCCGAATCGGCAATGGGCATGCCGTCGGCAAAACCAGTTTGCAGCAGGCAATCTGTGGCCGTTTGGATGGGCGGCGTCACCGATATGCCGGCTCTGCGTATTGCTCCGGCCGGCTCAATCTGGTGTCGCTGAATATGTGCGCCCGGACGAGCCGACGGCTTTGTCGAGCTGCAAACATGCACGACATTCAGGTGTCGCCACGAGACCTCGAGCCTCAGCAGGCAAGCTGCCGAAAACGAGCAGAACGTCCAATCGGGGTGGATGATCGCAAGGGCGCGAATAATCTCGCAATGACGCTGCGCCCGGTTGAGCTCATCCCAGCGCATTTTGCGCGCGAACAAACCCGGCATGGGAGAGACGACCGCGCTGCCGATGCGCCGAAGGAGCGCTTTTCGGATCGCCGCGCTCGGGGGAATCAGACAGCGCCCCTCTTGTTCGGCTTGAGTGAGCAGTTGGTCGATGAGCTGGTCATTACAATGGGTCATGAGCTACCGCCTCCTTTTGGGTAGCAAAAACGTATCAGCTGGAACTTGCCGCTCAGCTGACCAAAAGCTGACCAAAATCTAACCATGCAGGTAGATGACCTGCTTTTGGCGACATATTTCTTGTTTGAATCGGTGGGCGGTAATCGGCGACCGTGAACGGTAGCTGGATATGAAGTCTTGGTAAGTTTCGGGACGTGTACTTTTTGAAAAAGAGCATTCTATCTGCTGTTTTGTGTTTCTGGATCGCATATTTGAAGGCATGTGATAAGGGCGGAGGATCGTCGTCTTGTACCTGAGGAAACCGTGACCCGGAATTGCCGCTCGGAACGGGACGCGCTTTCCGGAACAGCCCTCAAGCGGAAACTGTGTCCCAGATTTCGGCTCCAGAGTGGGATACCGTTTCCGGATCGGGCCTCAAGCGGAAATTGCATCTCGGAACGAGCCCTCAGAGCGGGATGAACTTTCCCAACGGGGCCGCATGCGGAAGCTGTGTCCCGGAATGAGCGCTCGGAATGGGATGCATTTTCCGGTAGAAGCTTCAGCGGAAAGTGCATCCCAGAATTCAGGCTCAGAACGGGACACGCTTTCCGGATGGGATGCTTGGCGGAAACTACGGCCCAGTTTTTGGCTCCAGAACGGGATGCATTTTCCGGAACGGTCCACGTGCGGTGGTGTACCGCCCCTTTCGTGTGCGCCGCTTGTCGAATTACGTTATAGCTAGCTATATTATAGGAAGGTATAATATAGCTAGCTATAACGTAAAGGAAGGATGGTCTATGTTTGTCGGAAGAACAGCGGAAATGTCCGAGCTCAATCGACTGTATGGCACGGACTCCTTTGAGATGCCTGTGATTTACGGCCGCCGTCGTGTGGGTAAAACGCGCCTTATCACAGAGTTCATCCAAGGCAAGAAGGCTATTTACTTTCAAGCTCGTCGTACCAATGCGGAGGCAAACCTGCACGGCTTTAGCCAGGCGATACTTGCAGGCTCGGTTGGTGCTGCAGGCGTGTCGTTTCGTAGTTTTGACGAGGCGTTCGATGCATTGGTCACCATGGCTCGAACGGAGCGTTTGATTGTCGTGATTGACGAGTATCCCTATCTCGCCCAATCGAATCCCGAGATCAGCTCGTTGCTGCAAGACAAGATCGACCACTTATACAAAGAGACCAGGCTAATGCTGATCCTATGCGGCTCGTCTCTTTCGTTTATGGAGGAACAGGTGTTGGGCTACGAGAGCCCACTATACGGTAGGCGTACGGCCCAGTTTAAGATCATGCCGCTCGATTTTATGACGACCCTCGGCCTGTGGCAGAGCATGGGTCGCGAAGACGCTGCAGTTTGCTATGGCATGACGGGTGGCATTCCTGCATATATCGAGAAAGTCGATCCTGCCGCACCGCTCAAGGACAACATCAAACGTCTTTTTCTTACTCCTACGGGCTATCTCTTTGAGGAGCCGAGTAACCTGCTATTGCAGGAGTGCCGCAATCCCGAGCAATATGATGCGATCGTGCAAGCAATTGCCCAGGGGCGCTCGAAGATCTCGGAGATTGCGAGCTCTACGGGAATCCCTGCGAGCAACGTAAAGAGCTATGTGGATAAGCTGGCGTCGCTTGGGATTGTCGAGCGCGAGCTGCCCCTAAACGAGACGAGCAATAAGCGAGCCGTGTATCTGCTGAGCGATCAGATGTTTAGGTTCTGGTACAAGTTTGTTCCGCAGAACATCGGGCTGATTCAAAACGATATGGCCGAGATGGCGTATGAGCGCATTGAGCCGCACGTATCGGATTACATGGGTACGGTCTTTGAGCTTATATGCAGACAATACGTGTACGAACTCGCGCGGGCGGGCCAGCTTGATGTGGTTCCGGCAAGCGTTGGGCGCTGGTGGGGGACGGATAATCGCACGCATACGCAGGAAGAAATCGACTTGATTGTTGACGATGGCGAGGGCACTGCGCTGTTTGCGGAATGCAAATGGCGCAATGAACCGGTGGGCGAAGACGTGCTGCAAAAGCTCGTGCATCGAAGCGAGCTCTTTAGGCGGCAGCACAAAAGCTATGCGATCTTCTCGAAGCGAGGCTTTACGCAAGGATGTCAGGAAGCTGCGGCGAGCAGGGGAGATGCCAAGCTGATTTCGTTTGCCGAGATGTGCGAGCGGAGATAACCAAGCACGCTCTGATGTGATGCTCGGAATGGGTCGCGCTAAGGATGCCAAGCGTAAAACCTTCAATGAAAATGGCGTAAAAACTACATCTGTCATGGCGTAAAAACTACATCTGTCATGGCGTAAAAACTACATTGAAAGTAGCGTAAAATCAGCATTGAGAATGGCGTAATTTCGCATATCGCGTGATAGAGAGGGACGGTCGTCTATGGATGCACCAAAGAGATTGACCCAAAAGGGATATAGGCCCCGGCTCATAGAGGAGCGCCTCGACACCCTTATGCGGGCGTTTGGCTGTGTGGAGATCAACGGCCCCAAATGGTGCGGCAAGACCTGGACGGCGCTCTCTCGCTCGGCGAGCGTCTCCAGGCTCGATGAGCCTGCGCAGCGTGCGGCGGCAGAGGTCGACCCAAGCCTGGCGCTCATCGGCGATGCGCCACACCTGGTCGATGAATGGCAGGAGGTGCCCGAGGTTTGGGATGCCGCCCGGCGTTTCGTGGACGCGAGCGGCAACGAACGGGGGACACTTTTGCTCACGGGCTCGACCGCGCTCAAAAGCGAGGAGCGCAGCCATGTTCGTCATTCCGGCACGGGTAGGATCGCCCGTCTGTCAATGCGCCCCATGGCCCTGTGTGAGTCGGGCGACGGCGAGCCGCTCGTGTCACTGGCAAGCCTCTTTAAGGGCGAGGATTTTGCCCCTCAGCGTCGCGAGAGCACGGTGGATGACGTCGCCCGCTGGTGCTGCAGGGGCGGTTGGCCTGCAAATCTTGGGCTTTCGGAAGATCTTGCGCGAGAGACGGCAAGCCAGTACGTGCACTCGGTGCTCGACGTCAACGTGCTGGACGAGGGCATGTCGCCCGAGCTTGCACACGGCCTTTTGCGAGCTCTTGCCATGAACGAGAGCCAGGCTGTCACGTACAAGACGCTCGTAAAGGACGCCTCGTACGGTGAGGCGGGCCCCGACGAGAGGACCATCGCTGCGTACTTGGACCTCTTCAACAGGCTCAAGCTGACCGAGGACCTGTGCGGATGGGAGCCGCCCATGCGCTCGAAGGCCCGCGTTCGCGTGCGCCCCAAGCGCTACTTCTGTGACCCGTCACTTGCGGCGGCGTTGCTGGGGGCTACCCCTGAGCGGCTGCTTGGCGATATGCAAACGCTGGGGATGCTCTTTGAGAATCTCGTCCTGCGCGACGTGCGCGTGTTCCTTTCCACCTACGGCGGTGTCGACAACAGTGTCCATTATTTCCGAGATGAGAAGGGCCTTGAGGTCGATCTGATCGTTGAGCACGACGGGCGCTGGGGAGCCATCGAGGTCAAGCTGAGTGATGCGAAAGCAGACGATGGAGCGAGAAATCTCAAGGCGCTGGAGAGGAAAGTGCTCTCCAATCCTGCCGCCCAGAATGCCGCGCCGGCGTTTTTGGCGGTCGTGGTTGGAAAGGGGAGCATTGCCTATACACGCGACGACGGCGTGGCGGTGATTCCCATGGCGGCACTTGGGGCGTAGTGGTTTTGCGGGCGTGCCGTGCTTCCTTTACCGAAAATCCATTTGGTAAACCAGATGCTCGCGGATAGAATAAAGTTGACGGCAGCCCAAGGGTGATAGCTGGGCAGCGCCGTTGCTTGGTCAAGAGGTCAGTGCCTTAATGGCAGCGACTTGTTATGCTTCGAATGCTGCTTGAGTGCCTCGGAAAGTTCGATAAGCGCCGTGAAGAGCGAGACCAAAGCAACCAAGAGCTCTACGAGCTCTGATGGGCCCGGGATGACCGCTGATTCAAGTCACCGGGCCTAAATCTTTTTCATGCATTTGAATAGAGCGGGCAACTCTCTTGGGGCCGTCTGCATGACGTGTGCCTGGCGCATGGTATTGCGCCCAGCTTTCATGTCCGCGCGGCCACCTATCCTTACGGCAATGTAGCCGCCTATGTAGTAAGCGGCATTTGACGGAGAAAGGCCATAACCGTGTCAGCTGAAAAGACGCCGCGTATCTCGGCTATCGATACGACGAACTTTGCGCGCCAGATTGTGCTGGACTTTGAGTTTGCGCCGGTGCCAAAGCAGCGCCAGCGCCGTGGACTGCGCAATGAGATTATCGAGGTCGGCGCCGTCAAGCTCGATAACCGCGGCAACGTTATAGGCGAGTTCTCGCAGTTTGTGCAGACAGAATTTACCGAAGGCGTTGCGTTTCCCGTCCGCGAGCTCACGGGGATATCGGCCGTGGACACCGCGATGGCCGACCCGCTCTATGCGGTGATCAAAAGGCTCAGCGATTGGATCGGTCGCTACTCCGCCCAGGTGGTCGTTGGAGCGGGGCGGATCGTCGACAGCTTTTGACCGAGTGCCAGGCAAAACACATCGACCTTGCCGCATTTCCTACGGACTGGGCCGACCTGCAGGCGTTTTACACCTCGATCATGGACGTGGGCAGCCACGGGTGCGTCTCTTTGAGTGACGCGGCGACGTGGTTTGGTATCGAGTTCGACGAGTCGACGGGCCACGCCCACAGCGCCCTAGCCGATGCGCGCGTGACCGCCAAGCTGCTCAAGCAGATGATGGATGGGGACTACCGCGTGAGTCCGCACGCCCAGGAAGTCCGCCAGCGTTGGGGGATGGGCGAGCGACCCCAGACGCGCCTTTCCAGCAAGTGCCCCGAGCTGAGAGACCTGCTGCTGAGGCTGAAGGCGGAGGGGAGGTAGGCGGGGCAGACAATATTGTCGTTTCGCCTGTGAAGAAGGAACCAATTAACTACAAAGTGTGGATGGCTTCTAGTGAAGACTTAAACACCAGACTAAGAAAAGGTTATCGAGCCATTGGGACCGCAGCATTCGCCCATCGCAAGACGTTACTCGTTCAAATTGGGACGCTCCACATCCTATGAAATGGTTAATGCGGAGCGTCCCTAGAACTCTGTCTTCTGTTACCTAATAGTAGAGTTCGATATACGAATACGCCTTATCAAAAAGAGCCTGGTCTTTGAGCTTATAGCGCATCCACAGAATGGCACGGAGCTGTTTTTTAACCTCTTTCACGCCAGCCGTGGTAGCTTGCCAGCCGTCGAAGCGAGTTATCTTAACGATCTCGTCAATGTCATTGACGATGTTCTCGACGATGATAGGCGTGTCGCCGTTCTTGATGCCGTTAAAGAGCTCAGTGAGAGCAGCCTTTCCCTTGTCCTCCTCTTCCTCGGGCACGACTTCCTTTTCGGCGGCTCGTGCTTCTTTGGCGAGGTCGATGAGCATCTTGAGGAACTCGACGCTGTTGATGAGACCTTGCTCGTGACGTTCCCTCAGGTCCTCCAGGCGCTCGCCGAGCTTCTGGAACTTGCCATTCTTATCGTGCCTGCGGATTCGGGCGACGAGATCTATCTCCAGCTTACGCGTGATCTTCTCGGTATTGCTCTTGTCGTTGATGAAGTGCTCGATCATGTCCTCGTCGAGCTCAAGGATGTCGTCATCGTCTCGGACTCTCTCGACGGTGATGTTCTCGTGCACGAGCTCGATTGTCTTGGGCCCGAGCGCTGCCCAGATGAGCTTCCCGCGATTGTCTACCGGTCTCACGGAATCGTAGACCTGCGAGAGCCAGATGAAATCGGGCTTGTAGGGATTGAGACATGCGTCGGGCGAAAGGGCTTCCCACGCTCTGTTCAAGACCGAGAAGTCGGCCCCAAACTGGTCTTTCACCTTTGTCGTTGGCAGGCATTGTTGAGCTTCGAGAAGGGACTCCCAATCCGCGCTGCGGCGGTCTCTGACCGTTGAGAAGTACTCAAGACAGCAATGCATAAGCCCGGGTAGCTCGGCCTTTACCTCGTCGATGTTGGTTATAACCTTCTGCACCTCGGCCTCGTCGAAGTGCAGAGACTTGGCGACGTTGTCGAAGAGGCCGATATAGTCGACAATGAGACCGAATGTCTTCTTGTCGTTGTAGACGCGGTTGGTTCGACAGATTGCCTGCAACAGCGTGTGGTCGCGCAAGGGCTTGTCAAGGTACTGAGCTTGCAGGATGGGCGCATCGAACCCCGTGAGCAGCTTTGCAGTGACGATGAGAATCTTGAGTGGATCGTCCGGGTCGCGGAAACGGTCAAGGAGCTTTTCTTCGGCATCGCGATCGCGACGATATGCCTTGTACCGGTCCTCCTTGTCGTTGTTCGTGTCCATGACGATGGTGACTGCATCAGCGCCCAAGAGCTTGTCGAGCTCCTCCTTATACAGCAGGCAGCACTCTCGGTCGTAGCAGACTACCTGCGCCTTGAAGCCGTCGGGCTCAACCTTCGATTTGAAGTGTTTGGCAATGTGTTCACACACCTTGTGAATGCGGTCGGGGGCCTTCATGACGGCTTCGATCTTGACGCGCCTGGTGAGTTCCGCCTTGTCCTCTTTGCTGAGGTCTCGGGTCATTTCGTCAAAGGCGGCGTTCACGACCTCTTGGTTGACGTGGAGCTCGACGGGAACGGTTTCAAAATGGAGCGGCAATGTGGCGTGGTCGCGGATGGAGTCGGCGAAGGAATAGCGGCTCATGTAGCCGGACTTGTCCTCTTTGGCACCGAAGGTGTGGAACGTGTTCTTGTCGGTTCGGTTGATGGGCGTGCCGGTCAAGCCGAAGAAGAAGGCGTTTGGCAAGGCGAGTCGCATCTTCTCGCCGAGGTCGCCCTCTTGGGTGCGGTGCGCCTCGTCGACCATGAGGATGATGTTCTCGCGCTCGTTGAGCGTCCCCGCAACCTCGCCGAATTTGAAGATGGTGGTGATGAGGACCTTTCTCATGTCCTGCTTGAAGAAGGACTCAAGCTCCTCCTTGCTGCCGGCGCTTGCGAGGTTGGGGATATCGGATGCGTTGAAGGTCCCTGTGATCTGGGTCTCGAGGTCGATTCGGTCATCCACGATGACGACGGTCGGGTTCTTGAGTTCGGGGACCATGCGCAGCTTCTGGGCGGCGAATACCATGAGCAGTGACTTTCCTGAGCCCTGGAAATGCCAAATGAGGCCACACTTCGGGTATCCTGCGCGGACGCGGTCCACGATGAGGTTCGCGCCCTCGAACTGTTGGTAGCGACAGATCAGCTTGATGCGTCGATGCTTCTTGTCGGTGGCGAAGAGCGTGAAGAACTGGAAGATGTCCATGACGTTCGAGGGGGTGAGCATGGATGCCATGCTTCTCTTGACGTCGGCAAGTGTGCCCTCGCTCTTCTTGTCGCCCTCATGCCAGGGTCCCCACATCTCGGGAGGCATGTTCACCGACCCGTAGCGATAGCATTTTCCTTCGCTGGCGAAGTTGATGGCGCTACAGACGAACATCTGCGGGATGCTCTTCTCATATTTAGCGATGTCGCCAGCGCCGTCGAGCCAGGTTATCGAATCGCGCACCGGCGTCTTGAGCTCGCCGATGACGAGCGGAAATCCATTGACAAGAAGGACGAGGTCGAGGCGCTTGCCGCCCTGTTCCTGGGGGTAGACCCACTGGTTGGTGACGATGTACTCGTTTTTGTCAAGATCGCCGTCCGCCGCCGTGCCAAAGAAGCGGATGGGGACCATGCGGCCGTCTTTGCCGTAGGGGAATGAGTTCTCCTCGATGACGAGCTTTTTGAACCGCTCGTTGGTGGAGACCAGGTTCTGCGGACTTGTGGACTGAATGAGGGCCCTGAGTCGGTAGATGATCTCGTCGGCGCGATCGGGGTCTTCTGCAATCTCCGGGTTAAGCCTGATGAGGGCGTCCTTGACCATGGGCTCGACCATGACGTCGGCATGGCGGCGCGGGAGGTCTTCGGCAGCCACGTATCTCCAGCCAAGGCTGGCAAGCGCCTCGACGCTCATTTGCTCGATGGTGTTGTCCTCGTTAAACATTTCCGAGCCCTAACTCCTGGTTCAAGATTTTCTTCGTCGTGGCGTTTAGCTCATCGAGGGCCTTTTGTACGGCAAATTTCGATTTGTCGATCGAAGTGGCGAAGTCAGCGAATTCTCTCTGGAGGGAAAACGGAGGCACAGGAATCTCAATTGATCGAATTTTCCTGGTACTTAAGGTGTGTAAACCTGAGGTATTGACCGCTTTAGCCATGATTTGTCTCCTTCCTTCGGAGGACGACAAGAAAGTTTGAACATAAAGCGGGAGGGCCTCGTCTCTTAGGCGAACTCGGATTAGGTGATTCTGATGGACGCAAGGATCAATTTGACCATTCCAAATTGCCGATCTTCCTATTTGTGTATCGCTGCCATTACCCTCAACAATTAACAAGTCGCCGGATATTAGCCTAACAGCTTCATACTCCTGTTCCGTCAGTCCAATGGTCTTCACTTCCGTTAGGTCAAGTTCATTGGGGAGAATATTGGCGACACGAAGGTATGGAAGCTGCAACTTCATGGCTTCTCGTTTTTTGTTCTTTGTAATCCCGCCCTGAATATCAGCTATGTCTTCAAGATGTTTTATCGGAATGCCAGGCTTATCGAACATCTCGACAAATTGTGATTTGACGATGTCGTCGCAGGTGGCAAGCAAGCCGCGGTAACACCCCTTGAGCTGCTCGGCCTCAGAGAGGATGCCGGCAAGCTCGCGTTGCTTATCCAACGTCGGCAGGCTGAACTCCAGGACCCTGAGGTCCTTCCAGTTCGCCGTCGGCGAGAGCGAGCCCACGGAGACGCGGATGGCCTCATCGAGAAACACGTCCGAGCTAATGAAGAACGGGAAGAAGTCCGGATCGACAACGTCGGTTCTCGGGCGCAGCACCATGCCATGCGCCGAGAAGATGCCGTCGAACGGGGCGATGCCGACCTTCTTCTGGTAGGCCCTGCGACGACCGAACAACACGTCGCCCCTCTCCATGAGGAGCTTGTCGCCCTTCGGCGTCACCTCGGCACCCCAGCGGGTCACTTCGAGCGTGCCGGGGTCTAGGTGCTCGAGGCCGACATATCGCTCGCGGTCGCTGTCCTCGGGTTTCTTCTTCGCGGTGCTGTTCTCTGCTATTTGGTCGAACCTATACCTTGTCACGCTGCGCACCTCCGGCCGCTAAATTGTGATTTGACGACGTCATCGCAGGCTGTAAGCAGCTGCCTGTAGTGAGACCTCGTTTCTTGTGCGGTCCAGAGTATGTCGGCAAGATCTTCTTGCTTAGCGATGCTGGGAAGCTCGAATTCAAATTGCGAAAGGCTCTGCCACTTGACTCTTGGCGAGAGGGAGCCTGCCGAATTGGTGACGGCGTGCTCGAATAGGGCGTCGTTCTGGATGATGAACGGGAGCAGCCTCGGAGAGAGGTTGTCCTTGGGGGCGATGACGGTGATGTCTCCAGAGCAGATTCCGTCGAATGGGGCGACGGCCGCTTTGCGCAGGTAGGCCCTGCGACGCCCGAACAGCACCTGCCCCTTTGAGAAAGCCTTAGTGAAGGTGGTCTCGACACCTTCGTCCCAATGGGCGAGTTCGACTTCGCCGGGGTCCAGATGCTCAAGGCCGACCGTCGGCAGTTCTTGGTCTACAGGGACCTTCTGTTTGATTTCGCGGGCCACATCGCCCAGGCAAACGTGGGTCATGTTACTCACCATCGTTTTCATGCAATTTCGCAGCAATAATATCGAGCAGGGACGCGGCCTCTGTGGAGGCGGCTCTCCAGCTTTCTACCGTCTCCTCGATGCTTCTGTCGTCAGCATTTTCATCATTGGAGGGCTTCACGTACAGAGGGATGGAGAGCGAGAAGGCGTTGCCCTCGAGCTCACTAAACGATGCGTGGGATGAGAACCCTTCGATGTCCTCGTCAGATCGGTAGGCATCGACGATTCTCTTGATGTGTTGAGGCTCAAGGTAGCTTTGCGCGTTCTTGCGGGTTACCTCGGCAGAGGCATCTACGAACAGTATTTTCTTGCTTCGATTCGGCGCTTTCTCGCTGCGGCAGATGAGGATGCAGGCCTCCATGGGCGAGTTGAAGAAGAGGTTTGCGCCGAGTCCGATGACCGCCTCAACGAGATCGCTTCTCACGAGCCTTTCGCGCATCTCCGATTCCTCGTTGCGGAAGAGTACGCCATGGGGGAGGAGAATGGAGCACCTGCCTGTGTGTGGGTCCATACTCTTGAGGATGTGCTGTATGAAGGCGTAGTCTGCTCGTCCCTGCGGCGGGGTGCCGAGGAAGTTGCGGCCGTAGGGGTCCGACGCGAACGCCTCGCGGTCCCATTGTTTGATCGAGTAGGGAGGGTTAGCGAGTACCATATCGAAGGTGCGCAGCTTTCCCGCCTCGAGGAAGGCTGGGTGCCGTAGCGTGTCGTCGTTTGCGATTTCGAAGTCCTCGACGCCGTGCAGGAATAGGTTCATGCGTCCGATGGCGGAGGATAGCTGGTTGATCTCCTGTCCGTAGGCGTGAACATTGCGCCATTCCTCTCCGTGCTGTTTGAGGTGGGCAATGGAGGAGATGAGCATGCCGGCGCTGCCGCAGGTGGGGTCGTAGATGGACTCGCCGGGCCTGGGCTGGAGGATTTCGGTCATTAGGTGGACGACCGTGCGATTGGTGTAGAACTCTTGAGCGGTGTGTCCAGAATCGTCCGCAAACTTCTTGATGAGGTACTCGTAGCCCTGGCCGAGCTCGTCCTCGGGGCAATTGGCGATGGAGAGCGTTATAGCGCTGAAGTGCTCGATGAGGTCCTTGAGCAGGCGGTCGGGAAGTCGTTTCTTGTTAGTCCAGGCGGCGTCGCCGAAGATACCACGCAGCTTGGAACCGTTGGCCGTCTCGATGGCGCGGAAGGCGCCCACGATGGCCTTACCGATGTTTTCCGTGGCCTCGCGGACATCGCACCAGTGGGCGCCGTCCGGGATTGCGAAGCTGTGATTCTCGGGAAGGGCGGCGAACTCCGCAT
The DNA here is from genome assembly GCF_015548375.1 of Collinsella aerofaciens. Taxonomy (GTDB): domain Bacteria; phylum Actinomycetota; class Coriobacteriia; order Coriobacteriales; family Coriobacteriaceae; genus Collinsella; species Collinsella aerofaciens_AB. The sequence goes on along the minus strand of NZ_JADMWW010000002.1, from coordinate 47,199 downwards.
CTCCGTCAGAGGCTTCCAATGCCTCGGCGGTCTCCTCGTCGTAAACATCTGAGAGGCGCTTGAAGAATAGCAGCGGGAATATGTACTGCTTGTACGAGCCGGCATCGATGTAGGTGCGCAGCAGAACCGCCGCGTTCCATAGATGGTTGTTCAGCTCTTCCTGGGGGATTCTACTCTCCATCGACATAGCCTCCCTTTGAGAGCAGCTCAAGGAGCTTCTCCTCGGACTTCCTCGTCTGGCGAAGGAGGTCGTAGAAACGTTTCCTGGTTTCCGCCGGCGGCTCGATCTCCTCGCGCCTTCTTTCGACGTAATTGTTCGCCGAGAGCACGTAACCCTCGCGCTCTATATCATCGAGCGTCGCGATGGCGCACTTCTCTACGACGGGTTCGTAGGATTGATAGAGGGAGAGCATCTCCTGAGCGTTCTCCTCCGTGATCATGTTCTGCGCGCGCTGGGCGGTGAAGATCTCGGTACCGTCGATGATGCAGACGCGGCCCCGATGCGCCGGAGGCTTGTCATTCCGGAGGAACAGCACGCAGGCGGAGACGCCGGTGCTGTAGAAGACGCCGCTCGCGAGCGAGATCACTGCCTCGACCTTGTCTGACTTGAGCAACTCCTTGCGGATGGCACCCTCCTTGCCGCCGTGGAACAGTGCGCCCTGGGGCAGCACTACGGCGCAGCGACCGCTCTTCTCGTCCATGGAGCAGACCATATGCTGCACCCATGCGAAGTCCGCCGACTTGTCGGTGGGGACACCCCAGATGTTGCGGCCCCATGGGTCCGAGGAGAACTCTGCGGATCCCCAGTTCTTAAGGGAGAAGGGTGGATTGGCGAGGACGCAGTCGAACGACCTGAGGGTGTTCCCGGCAAGGAAGGCGGGCTCGCGCAGGGTGTCGCCCTGGGCGATGCGGAAGTCCTTCGCGCCGTGGAGATACAGGTTCATTCGCGCTATGGCGGACGTGCTGAGGTTCTTCTCTTGGCCATAGAGCTTTCCGTAAGCTAGCTTGGAGTTGTCCATCTGCCGCACGGCTTCGATGAGCATACCGCCCGTGCCGCAGGCGGGGTCATAGACGGTCTCGCCAGGTTTCGGCTCAAGCAGGGAGACCATCATCTTGACGATTTCGCGCGGGGTGTAGAACTCGCCGGCGTTCTTCTTCTGCATGTCGGCGAACTTCTTGATCAGGTATTCGTAGGCGTCGCCCATCATGTCGGCGCTGTAGTTTCTGTTGCCGAACTTCTTTGCTGAGAAGTGCTCGACGAGGTCCTTCAGGCGCTCGTCGGAGAGCTTGCCTTTGTCTGTCCAGCTCGCATCGTCGAAGCTACTGAAGAGGCCGCTGAGGGTATCGGGGTTGGCTCGTTCGATTCCTACCATGGCGTCTACGATTGCCTTGCCGACGTTTGCGCCGGTGTTGCGCACGTCCTGCCAATGGCAGCCGTCCGGCACCGCGAAGCTGTGGTTTTCGGGCAGGGCGGCGTAGTCTTCGTCTCCGTCCGACATCTCTAGAGCTTCGGTGGTCTCCTCGTCGTAGACGTCGGAGATGCGCTTGAAGAAGAGCAACGGTGTGATGTAGCTCTTGTACTCGTCCTGGTTGATGGGGCCACGCAGGATATCGCAGGCTCCGAGTAAGTGGTTTCCCAGCTCGGATTTACTTATCGGTTCTTCAGTCATTCAGGTACCTATGAGCTCAAAAATACAAATTACAGCCCTTGTGATTATACCGTCATATTTGCCGAGATAAATGAGCTGAGCATCGCCGCCCATTCAGACATCCTGCGTCTGTAAATCACAATTTGTCGAAATGTTTGGGGATGAGAAATGGGGTTTCAAGCCCCTATCGGAGTGCGTTGATTCCATTGATACCGGTAAAAGTATGAATTGCGGAGAAGGCCCACGAGGAGTTGGTGGTTTTGGGGTCCTTAAGCTGAGCGCGCTATCTTCAGGTACTTTTGTCGCCTCCGAAAACAAAGTGATTTCTAAAGACAACTTCATGTCTATAAAAGAGGTCGAAAAGGGTGACCTCTTGTTTGCACGCAAAAATACGCCTGAGCTAGTTGGCACAACCGTTTATGTTCCAAACGAAGTGAGGGGCCTTATGTTTCCCGATCTCGTCTTTCGTATGAAACCGAAGGATGTCAACGCGCTGTATTTACTTGCGTACATGAGAAGTGACCGTGGCCTCGATTTAATTCAAGGCATGGCCCACGGATCGGCAAAATCCATGGTCAACATCCCTAAAACTCAGCTGGCAAGGCTGCCGGTTCCGGTTCCTCCGCTCGAGCTCCAACAGGAGTTCGCCGACTTCGTCGCCCAGGTCGACAAATCGAAATTTAAGTTAGGTACCTGCGGTGGGATGCTTTGACATTGCGCTGGTCGACCATTGCGTACCTTAATGTGGTGTCTATTTTTTTATGGCCAAGGAGCACCTGGACTTGTTCGATGGGCATTCCTTTGTCGATTGCCTTTGTGGCAAGCGTTCTTCTGAACTTATGAGGGTGGACCCTTCCTAAATCAAGCTCGCGCCCCAGTTTTCTAAGCAGCGCCTCGACGCCGCCAATTTGTAGCCTCTCGTGTGGCGCCTTGCTCGACACGAAGAGTGCTTCCGAGCTGTCCATTCGGGTTGACAGGTAATTCTCGATATGGACTTTAGTCTTTGCGTCAAAATAGACGATGCGGTCCTTATTTCCCTTGCCGTGTACGATGCACTCACGATTGATGGTGTCGACAGAGCTCCTGTCCAACGAGACAAGTTCGCCCACACGCATGCCCGTGGAGCGCAACAGGTCGATCAGGGCAAGGTTTCGGGGCGACCCGCAGTTATCACAAAGAATCTCAACGACTTCATCGCTATACGTTTCCTTAATGGGTTGTGGGGCCTTGACCCTTTTAATGCGTCTAACCGGACTCTTGATGATATGGTCTTCATCTTCGAGCCATGAGTAGAAGCTTGAGATGATTCTTCGGACATTGTCGACGGTGACGCGACTGACGCCGGCTTTTTGCTGATAGTCGGAAAGATAGGACCTAATCTCTTCGGTTCCCAGGTCGCAGGCTGGCGTGTCGAACGATTCAAGCAGTTTATTAATGGTTGCTTCGTAGTAGGCGACAGTCCTATCCGAGCAACCTTCGAGGCGTTTCGCGGACAGAAAAAGATCGAGGAATGATTTGTTGTCACTGTCGCCGCTGTTCTCAGCTAACTGGTTTTCATCGAAAAGGCAGTGCGATAAAACCTTTTTGAGCTGGCGGTTCTGCTGCGTGGTCAGGTAGGGGAGCATGAGGCGGGTAATTTCTCTAGCCGTTTTCGTGAGATCCATGGTGGCGTCCTTCCTTGCGCGGTGGGTGGCGCTATTTCCCTTTGTTTACCCGTGCGTTATGGAAGGGATGCCGGGTGGCACTTCCGCTAGGCAGCGTCAAGGGGACCCGTGAAACCCTGCGCAGGCCTCTGCATCACTCCGGTGCGGCTTTGCCTGCAAAGCGAGATGTTCAGAAGCGTTTTCTTAGCGGGGGATGTCTTTCGGATTCTTTTGATGGGGATGTGGAAACACTGATGAAGTTTACGAATAGCGAGGTTGAGGGGTTCGCCTGTGCCCATCGCCTCTCGTGTGCGGATGGATGGTGCCGGTGGTTGTTTGAGACTGCAGTCGCGCCGACGGGATTGGTTGGGGTCGGTACAAGGCGAGCACGCCCCATGCCGTTATGGTAGATGCATCTTTGTCGATAGAGCGCTCGATTAATCTACGCGGGAGCGCTGAGAAGATCTTCCAGCATCGGGTCTACCCCGGCGGCGACCATGCCCTCGATCAGGTGCTGGGCGTGGAACCGACCAACTGTCCATGCGATTTATGAAAGCGTCTGACAAGCGCGCTCCTTGATATCAAATGCAGCTTTGCTTAGAACGATTGCCTCTGCGATGTCGGCAAATACGTCGTGATCTCCCCATGTCTTACAGGCTTGTATCATGCCCTGGTCGATAGCATCCATAACAAAGGTGCCGGATCCGTCCGCAGCGCACACGCCGTCGGCGAAGAGTTTCCAGCTGGACGGCTCACGCGAGTCGTTTCTGGGCAGCTTAATCTGTAGTACGTGCGGGCCGCCAGCAGCACAGAGCTCTTCCTCGAGCACCTGCACCGTAAAGCGCATCTGGTGGGAGAGACTGCTCTTGACCATGGCCGAGGCATAGCCGCTCGGCTCGTCCAGAAGATGCATTCGTTTTGGCTTGGTTGCCAGGTTGTGGAAGTTGCGCTCACTGCGCACGGAGAAATTGTCCATACGGACTCCTTTCATCGATGTTGGCAGGGCCACCGTGCCTCTTGGCCGGTTGGCGTCGGGATCGTGGAGCCAACTCTCTACCCCGACTCTGGATAAAACGCGCCCGCTCCTTGCGGGCAAGAGAAAGTCTATCAACGTGTACGGACAGAAATCAAGCGCCGCCTGCGAAATGACGTGCAAGCGGCGCTTGATTTCGCCGGCTGCTGTTAGGCTTAAATTCGAAGAAGTGTCGAAATATCCCGTGTAAAAGTACGGAAAAGTGTCGTAATGCACACTTTAGAACTTCGAAAAAGTGTCGAAATGAGCACCTAACAACCGCGGAAAAGTGTATCCTAGTGCTAAAACAGCACGTAATAAGGGATGCACTTATGCTGCAGAGAAAAGCGAAAGCACAGTTTGAATCTTGGCTTGCCTCGTCGCCTAACAAGGCTCTTTTGGTCAAGGGCGCCCGACAGGTAGGAAAGTCATATCTGGTCAACGTCTTTGCAAACGAATCGTTCGAAAATGTCGTGACGTTCGACCTTATCGCCGACGCGTCCGTGCGTGATTCGTTTTTGGCGGCGAAAAGTGCGGATGACCTGCTTATGCGCATGTCTATCGCTGCGACGCAGCCGATGGTTGCGAACAAGACCGTCGTGGTTATCGACGAGGTGCAGCGATGCCCCAACGTGGTGACGTTTATCAAATACCTGGTCCAGCGCGGCGACTTTCGATACATCCTTACCGGATCGCTCCTTGGCGTTGAGCTCGAGGGCATCGATTCCCTGCCGGTGGGGTATGTCGAGCAGGTCCAGATGTACCCGCTCGACTTTGAAGAGTTTTGCTGGGCAAATGGCGTTGGTGCCAGCGTGTTTGACATGCTCAGGGGCTGTCTAAAGGATGAGGAGGAGCTCCCCGGCTACCTGTATGACCGCTTGCTCGATCTGTTCCATCAGTATGTGGTGGTGGGAGGCATGCCCGACGCGGTCAATTCCTTCTTGGCGACGCGCAACGTCGACGAGGTTCGAAACATCCACCGCGATCTTCACGCCCTGTATCGCGATGACATCGCAAAGTACGCTCCGCCCGAGCTACGCTTGGTTATTCGCGATATCTATGATTTGATTCCCAGCGAGGCCGGTTCAAAAAACAAGCGATTCAAGCTGTCGTCGATTAGCGGTGTTAAGCGTTTTTCGCAGGTGACAGACCATTTTCTTTGGCTTTCGGAGGCGGGTGTTGCGCTTCCCGTGTATAACGTGACAGCTCCGGTAGCGCCTCTTTTAATGGGGGAGCAGCGAAATCTGTTTAAGCTGTTTTACTTGGACACCGGAATGCTCATGTCCTCATATTCCAAGAAGGTTGCCCAAGGAGTTTTTGATGGAGAGGCAGAAGGCCCCTTTGGCATGAATATGGGGGCGGCATTCGAGGGCTTTGTCGCGCAAGAGCTCAAGGCCCACGGATTCAGATTGCGCTACTTTACGTCTAAAAAGGTCGGCGAGCTCGATTTTGTTGAGGAGACGCTCGATGGGGAAGTGCTTGCTATCGAGGTCAAATCGGGCAAGAGCTTTAAGTCCCACGCGGCGCTCGATAACGCACTGGCAACGAAGGGCTACGGAATCGATCGCGCCCTGGTACTTGCGGAATGTAATCTTCACCGCGATGGTGACGTGCTGTATCTACCCATCTTTATGACAGGGCTTTTGGAGCCGTAATGTGCCGCCGGCTCTTCCGGCCCTCCCTTAACCCTCGCTACTCGTCGTCCTCGTCGTTGGGGTCGCCCTTGAGGGTGTTGATGTCCAGGTACTGGTTATCGTCCTCTTTTTGCTGGGTCTCCGACTCCGCTTGGGTGGGGCCGCGGAACAGCTGGAATCCCTCAAACGCAATGACGCCGAGCAGGGCAATGACAATGGCGATAAAGGCAACCTTGACTGCCTGCGGAAATTCCGAGAAACGCAGCGCCTTTTCCTTGGCGTAATAATCGGCGAAGCGCTCTTCGCCCGTGCTTTTGGTATACGCCGGTGCGGACGCGGCCTCCGGGTCATATTCCGGTGCAGGCGTGGCAGCGTACGGATCGTTGAGATAATCGCTCGATGCGGTGCCATAATCCTCTGTCTCGATGCGACCGTTGCCAGCATAGTCATCGGAATAATCGGAATATGCCGCACCGCCCTCATAGTCCGCGGCGCCCGTGTTGGCGGCAAAAAGCGGGTTAACTGGAACATCGAGCGCCGGCATGCCGGTAGAGGTCTCATCCAGATCGGCTGCAGCCCAGGAATCGTGGGCAACCTGATGGGCAACGGGCTCATCGAGCCTTGTGACCGGAAGCTTGCGTGCCGCAGGAACAGGTAACTGCTGGGCGTTGTACATAACGGTGCTGTCGGCCGATTTGCCCTGCGTCGCTGCAGCGAGAAATGCCGCCGTCTCGGACGGGTCGCTTGCGGGGCGGGGAGCGGGCGTGGGCGCCGAAGTGGGTGCGGGCGTAGGCGCGGGCGTCGAAACGGGCGACTGCGCAGGAGTCGGCGCAGATGCGGGCTTAGGCGCAAGTGCGGGATTGGGGTTTGACGGGCGAGCCCCGCCGCCCATGAGTTCGTCGGCGGTCCACGGGCGATCATCCATCACGTCGTCAAGGCTTAGCGAAAACAGGTCGTCTTCACCCTCATCGAACATGCGGTGCACATGTCCACCAATTGCCGGAATCAATCCGCGACCGGTGCATGATGCCTTGCTCAACGCCATTCTGTTCCATCCTTTCGAAATACTAATGACATCGATTATATGGAACTTCCCAAGCGGCCCGGTCTTGGATTCGTGCTTTCCAGAACTCGCACCCAAAAGGGGAGGGGCAATCCAGGCGAGTGCCTACTTGTCGCCGGCCGCCGCCTTGGCCTCATTGAGGTAGCTATAGAAGCTGTACTTGGAGATGCCAAAGAACTCGCAGGCGCGCTCGCTCGACTTGGAAATGAGGAAGGCGCCGCGACGGTCGAGGTAGCCAATGGCACGAATGCGCTCGTCTTTGGTCATGAGTGCCGCGGGCTTGCCCACAAACTGCTCGCACTCGTGCAGCAGGTCCTCGAGCAGGTCGCCGATGTTCTTGGTAATGGGCTCGGGCTCGGTATAGCCCGTGCCGCCGGTGCCGGTAAAGGCGTCGAGCGAACGCTCAAAAGCCTTCATAAGCGTAATGTCAAAGTTGATGCCCAAAATGCCGACGGGCTTGCCTTCGTCGTTGCGGATAAAGATGGTCGAGGACTTGAGCAGCTTGCCATCGGTGGTTTTAGTGAGGTACGGCTCGCGGTCGTGTACGTCGGTGCTGCCCTCGTGCATGGACTCAAACACAATATGGCTGGGGCCGTCACCCAGTTTGCGCCCGCTGACGTGGCCGTTTTCGATCACTACGATGGAGTGGTCCACGTCCTCGGTCTCCAGATCGTGGACGACGACTTCGCAGTTGGGGCCAAATTGGAGCGCCAGGCCGTGTGCGAGGCGCTTGTAAAACTCAATCTGTGCGGGGGTCATGGGTGCCTTCCTAAAAATTAGTTTGGGCACACTTTGCCATAAACCACATCTGTTCGCAAACAAATCCATCAACAAGGCAATTCATGACCGTTCGGCGGCGAAAAAGTACCGATTACGGCAACAAACAATTTGTTAGGTTTGCCAATCAAAAAGTGTGATAGAACAGTGCTAACAAACTTTTTGTTTGGCATCCACATAAAAGTTCAGTCGCATGAATGGGAATGGGCTGAAACGCGTATGCGGGAGCCGGCAAGAGAGGACTTAAGGAGTTCACCGTATGGCCGATAAGATCCAGTGGGCGGGCAACACGATGCCCAAGAGCGATGACAAGCACTTGGGAATCATGAGTCTCGACCACGTGAAGAAGGCCCGCGCCTTCCACCAGTCGTTCCCCCAGTACACCGTCACTCCGCTTGCCCGCCTGGACGGCCAGGCTGCGCGCCTGGGTCTGTCCAACCTGTGCGTTAAGGACGAGAGCTATCGCTTTGGCCTCAACGCCTTTAAGGTTCTGGGCGGTTCGTTTGCCATGGCCAACTACATTGCCGACGAGACCGGCAAGGACGTTGCCGAGTGCACCTTCGATTACCTGACTTCCGATCAGCTGGTCAAGGACTTTGGCCAGGCTACCTTCTTTACCGCCACCGACGGCAACCATGGCCGCGGTGTGGCATGGGCTGCCAACAAGCTGGGCCAGAAGGCCGTCGTGCACATGCCCAAGGGTTCCACCAAGCCCCGCTTTGATAACATCGCCGCCGAGGGCGCAACGGTGACCATCGAAGAGGTCAACTACGACGAGTGCGTGCGCATGGCCGCCGCCGAGGCCGACGCCTGCGAGCGCGGCGTCATCGTTCAGGACACCGCCTGGGAGGGCTACGAGAAGATCCCGTCTTGGATCATGGAGGGCTACGGCACCATGGCTTCCGAGGCTGCCGAGCAGCTGCGCGAGATGGCCATCAACCGCCCGACGCACGTGTTTGTCCAGGCTGGCGTGGGTTCGCTCGCCGGCGCCGTGGTGGGCTACTTCACCAACCTGTATCCCGATAACCCGCCCACCTTCGTCGTGGTCGAGTGCGCTCCGGCCGCCTGCCTGTACAAGGGCGCTGCCGCCGGCGACGGCGATCCGCGTATCGTGGACGGTGACATGCCCTCCATCATGGCCGGTCTGTGCTGCGGCGAGCCCAACATCCTGGGCTGGGATATCCTGCGCAACCATGCCACCGCCTTCGTGTCCTGCCCCGACTGGGTCACCGCTCGCGGCATGCGCACCCTGGGCGCCCCCGAGAAGGGCGACCCGCGCGTCATCTCCGGCGAGTCCGGCGCGGTGACCACTGGCCTGGTCGAGACCCTCATGCTCGATCCTGAGTACGCCGAGCTCAAAGAGCTCATCGGCCTGGATAAGACGAGCTCCGTGCTCTGCTTCTCCACGGAAGGTGACACCGATCCGGATCAGTACCGTCGCATCGTCTGGGAAGGCGAATACCCCACTTGCTAATCGTTGGGGCGGAGTAAATAGGTATCGCTCCGCCACCTCACAGGTAGATTCCTTAGTTTGAAAGGTTATGAACAATGGCTAAAGAACTCGATTTCGACGCTATCAAGGCTGCTGCTGAGTCCCATCGTGCTGATATGACTCGCTTCCTGCGCGCCATGATCTCTCACCCCTCTGAGTCCTGCGAGGAGGGTGAGGTCGTCGCTTGCATTAAGGCCGAGATGGAGAGCCTTGGCTATGACGAGGTCAAGGTCGACGGCCTGGGTAACGTCATGGGCTTTATGGGCGAGGGCGACAAGATCATCGCCATCGACTCTCACATCGACACCGTCGGCATCGGCAACATCGATAACTGGGATGCCGATCCTTATGAGGGCTACGAGACCGACGAGATCATCTATGGCCGCGGCGGCTCCGACCAGGAGGGTGGCATGGCTTCTGCTACCTACGCTGCCAAGATGATGAAGGACATGGGCCTCATCCCCGAGGGCTACAAGATCATGGTCGTCGGCACCGTCCAGGAAGAGGACTGCGACGGCATGTGCTGGCAGTACATCTACAACAAGGACGGCATTAAGCCCGAATTCGTCATTTCCACCGAGCCCACCGACGGCGGCATCTATCGCGGTCACCGCGGCCGCATGGAGATCCGCGTCGACGTTCACGGCACCTCCTGCCACGGCTCTGCTCCCGACCGCGGCGACAATGCCATCTACAAGATGGCCGACATCATCGCCGACGTTCGCGCTCTCAACAACAACGGCTGCGACGAGTCGACCGACATCAAGGGCCTCGTCAAGATGCTCGATCCCAAGTACAACCCCGAGCACTTCGAGGACGCCCGCTTCCTGGGCCGCGGCACCTGCACCGTCAGCCAGATCTTCTACACCAGCCCCAGCCGTTGCGCTGTCGCTGACTCCTGCGCCATCTCCATCGACCGTCGCATGACCGCCGGTGAGACCTGGGAGTCCTGCCTGGACGAGATCCGTAACCTGCCGGCAGCCAAGAAGTACGGCGACGACGTGAAGGTCTCCATGTACATGTACGACCGTCCGTCCTGGACCGGTGAGGTCTACGAGACCGAGGCTTACTTCCCCACGTGGATCAACAAGGAGACCGCTCCGCACGTCAAGGCCCTCGTCGACGCCCATAAGGCTATGTTCGGTGACGAGCGCATCGGCTGCGAGCCCAGCATGGACAAGCGCACCGGTCGTCCGCTGTGCGACAAGTGGACCTTCTCCACGAACTGCGTTTCCATCCAGGGCCGCTACGGCATCCCCTGCGTCGGCTTTGGCCCGGGTGCCGAGTCTCAGGCTCACGCTCCCAACGAGGTCACCTACAAGGACGACCTGGTCACCGCTGCCGCCATGTATGTGGCTGCCCTGAACCTCTACGATCCGAGCCAGGCCGATGGCGATGCCACCGTGTTCCGCGCCGGTCTGACCAACAACAAGATCGACTAGTCCCATTCCTCGATCTTGTTGAGCCAGGGACAGTTTATGCCCCCGGCACCCCCTGTTGACTTGGGGCCCGCGGTCGTTATCTCCCATGCTTCCTCAACGGTAGCGGGTCCTCGTCATGGTGCTCTGCATGTTCTAGCCACACGCGCATGCCGGAGCACATCTACTCATTGCGATCGTTTCATCTTTAGAAAGGACATTTCCATGGACGCCAAGTTTACCGAGCTCGTCGAGCAGCTGAACGGCCTCGACTTTAAGGGTATGTACGGCAGCGACTTCCTGCACACCTGGGATAAGACCACCGATGAGCTCAAGGCGCTCTACATCGTCGCCGACGCTCTGCGCGAGCTGCGCGAGAACAACGTTTCGTCCAAGATCTTCGATTCGGGCCTGGCCGTCTCGCTGTTCCGCGACAACTCCACCCGTACGCGCTTCTCCTTCTCTAAGGCCGCCAACCTGCTCGGCCTTGAGCTGCAGGACCTGGACGAGAAGAAGTCCCAGATCGCTCACGGCGAGACCGTCCGCGAGACCGCTACCATGATCTCCTTCATGGCCGACGTCATCGGCATCCGCGATGACATGTACATCGGCAAGGGCGACGCCTACATGGCTGAGGTCTCCGAGTCTGTCCAGCAGGCTTACGAGGATGGCGTTCTGGATCACCGTCCCACGCTCATCTCCCTGCAGTCCGACTCCGATCATCCCACGCAGTCCTCTGCCGACATGCTCTACCTTATCAACGAGTTTGGCGGCCTCGAGAACCTCAAGGGCAAGAAGGTTGCCGTCACCTGGGCCTATTCGCCCTCTTACGGCAAGCCGCTGTCCTGCCCGCAGTCGCTGATCAGCCTGCTGCCCCGCTTTGGCATGGACGTCACCCTGGCTCACCCCGAGGGCTACGACCTCATGCCCGAGGTCGTCGAGCGCGCCAAGGGCTATGCCGCCGAGTCCGGCACCACCTTTAAGCAGGTCAACACCATGGCCGAGGCCTTCGAGGGCGCCGACATCGTGATCCCCAAGAGTTGGGCTCCGTTTGCCGCCATGGAGAAGCGCACCAACCTGTACGCCGAGGGCGACGACGCCGGCATCGCTGCGCTCGAGAAGGAGCTGCTCGCCCAGAACGCCACCCATCAGGACTGGTGCTCCACGACTGAGCTCATGGAGAAGACTGCCAACGGCCAGGACACCATCTTTATGCACCCGCTGCCCGCCGACATCTCCGGTGTCTCCTGCGAGCACGGCGAGGTCAACGCCGACGTCTTCGACATGCACCGCGTGGGCATGTACAAGGAGGCCAGCTACAAGCCGTACGCCATCGCAGCCATGATGTTCCTGCAGAAGGTTGCCGATCCCGCCGCTACCCTCAAGGCCCTCGACGAGCGCAACACCGCCCGTTGGCTCCAGGCCTAAAGCCGGGTTGAGGTAAGCCATGTAAAGGGGGCGCTCTGCCAACCGGCGGGGTGCCCTTTTTTGCATCGCGGGCGTGCGGGATAAGCGCTTTCGATGTGGATGCCCGCGGCGCGAGTTATGGGTACGATGGTTTCGGGGGAGGTATCACCATGAGACTTGGATGCGTCATTATGGCTTCGGGCGAGGGCAAGCGGTTTGGCTCTAACAAGATGCTTGCCGATATCTATGGCGAGCCGCTGATTGCCCGGGCCATCGATTCGGTTCCCCGGGGCTTTGACGTCGTGGTTTCGACGCGTTGGCCCGAGGTCGCTCAGATTTGCGAGGACAAGCATTGCCCGTGCGTTCTGCACGATGGCGAGCTGCGCAGCGAAAGCGTCCGTGCGGGCCTTTCGTGGGGAGTCGAACGCAACTGGAAAGGTTGCCTCTTTTTGCCGGGCGACCAGCCGCTTGTGAGCACGGACTCTTTTGAGGCCATGGTTCGCGCGTTTGACGAGCGTGGCCGCAAACATCCGGTGCGCTTGGCGTGCAACGGTGAGCCTTCGAGCCCGGTGCTCTTTCCGGCGGAACTATTCGATGCACTCATGCGTCTTGAGGGCAAGGACGGCGGGGGCTCGATTCTCAAGGACCGTACCGACGTGGTGCTGGTCGAGGCGCGTGCCTACGAGCTGTGGGATGTCGATACCGCAGAGGGACAGCGACGCATAACGGAGCATATCGCGGCCTGCTCGTATTTTGATCGCGTGGCCAACTGTATTAATCAATAAGGAGCAACATGATCATCATCAAAAACGGCGCGCTCGTGACGCCCCAGGGGCTTCGCCGCGCCGATCTTGCCATGGAGGGCGACAAGATTGTGCGGATTGCCGCGGCAATCGAGCCGGGCGCCGACGATACCGTCGAGGATGCCGCGGGCTGCTGGGTGTTTCCCGGCTTTATCGACGGCCACACGCACATGCAGTGCTGGACTGGCATGGATTGGACGGCCGATAGCTTTGAGACCGGCACGCGCGCGGCTGCCTGCGGCGGTACCACGACCATCGTCGACTACGCGACGGCCGATCGCGGCGTGACCATGCCCGATGCCTTGGCCGAGTGGCATCGCCGCGCTGACGGCACCTGCACGGCCAACTACGCCTTTCATATGGCACTCGCCGAGTGGAATGAGCGCAACCGCGCCGATCTTTCGGCCATGCGCGAGGCGGGCGTGTCGTCGTTTAAGACCTACTTTGCCTATGACCACCTGCGCTTGGACGATGCCGAGACGCTCGAGGTGTTGGAGGAGCTCAAGCGCCTGGGCGGTATCCTGTGCGTGCATTGCGAGAACGGCACGTTGGTGAATGAACTGCAGAAGCGCGTGTACGAGCAGGGTATCCACGGGCCCGAGGGCCACGCGCTCAGCCGTCCGGACGTGTGCGAGGCCGAGGCAGTGAGCCGTCTGCTATATCTGGCGCACCTGGCCGGCGACGCACCGGTCAACGTGGTGCACCTTTCGACCAAGCTGGGGCTCGAGGCCATCCGTGCTGCCAAAGCGCGCGGGCAGAAGAATATCTATGTCGAGACCTGCCCCCAGTATCTGATGCTCGACGACACCTGTTATCTGGAGCAGGGCGAGGACGGCTTTGCGGGCGCCAAGTATGTGATGAGCCCGCCGCTGCGCCATGCCGGTGACCGTGCCGCGCTGCGCGAGGCGCTTGTGGCCGGCGAGATCGATACTATCGCCACCGACCACTGCAGCTTTAACCTGCACGGGCAAAAGGACCGCGGGCGCGACGATTTCCGCGCGATTCCCAACGGCGGGCCCGGCGTGGAGCATCGTCCCGTCGCGATTGCCACGAGCTTTGAGGGCCAGCTGGGCCCCGAGGACCTCTGCCGCTTGATGAGCGAGAACCCGGCGCGCGTTTTTGGCATGTATCCACGCAAGGGCTGTCTTGCCGAGGGTGCCGATGCCGACGTGTGCGTGTGGGATCCCCAGGCGCGCTGGACCATTCGCGCCGCGACACAGCATCAGGCTGTGGACTACACGCCGCTCGAAGGCTTTGAGGCACATGGCCGCGCCAAGGTCGTGTTTGTGAACGGCGTGCTGGTGGCGCGCGATGGCGAGCCCACCGGAGCCCAGCCCGGTCGCTACGTGCCCCGCTAGCAGCAAAGATGCCGTGTCCCCTCCTCAGTTGCGGTGAAATACGGACTGTTTGCGGCCGTCGGGCGGCCAAACAGTCCGTATTTCACCGCAACTGAGGAGATGGGGCCGGCTACTTGAGGCTGCTGGCGACGACGGGGCGGTCGAGAGCTGCCTCGAAGCGGTCGGCCATCGTGGGGTCGCTGAGCGTGTCGACTTGGTTGAGCATGACGCGTGCGGTGCTGAGTTTCAGTGCCTGCATCTCGGCATTGAGCACCTGGGCGACGCGCTCGGGCGTGGCGATGTCGGTGAGCTCGCAGCCGCAACGCTCGCAAAAGAGCTCGGGGCGGTGGACGGCTTCGTTGATGGGCTTGCTGAGTCCCGAGGCGCCGACGACCCAGACAACGTTTGCCGTGCCGGCGGGAACGACCGGCTCCCACGGGGCATGCGCCTTGAGCGGGAGTCGCTTGCTACCGTCTGCCTCGGCCAACACATAGTCAAAGCGCTGTGCCAGCCCGCCGAGTGGCTCGGCGGGGGCGGAGAGCTTGCCTGTCTCCGGGTCCAAAACACCCACCTGGCAGATACTTCCGCGGCTCATGCCCGCGCATGCCTCGCAGGTGCAACCGGGGACATGCGAGGCGCCCGGCTTCCAAGGCGCGGCGTCCAGGCGACGATTCGACCCGTCCCATGGCACGCCGGCAACGGGAAGCATATGCGTGGTGGTGCAGAGGAGCACGCGGCCGCCAGCGCGCATGAGCTCAAGACCCAGCGTTTTGAGCAACGTCGACTTGCCGCCGCTGCCGATAATCGCGGTAATGCCCGGCTCGATCCTGAGCGCCGAGGCAAGATTGCCGCTAACCGTTTCCATCTGTTCACCGCCGTATAATACTGTGATAATAAATAATCATCAGAGTAGCGGTCGAACCGCTTTTGCTCTGCTCAAACCGTAGCACAGGGAGGTGCCCCGGGAATGCTCGTTTATGTTCGCGGCGCCGGCGATATCGCCACGGGTGTCGCCGCTCGCTTGGTGCGCGCCGGCGTGTCGGTCGTCATGGCCGATATCGCGGTTCCCACGTGCATCCGCCGCACAATCAGTTTTTGCGAGGCTATTCGCCTGGGCGAGGTCGAGGTCGAGGGCATTCGCGCTCGCTTGGCGCAGACGCCGGCAGAGGCGCTCGAGATTACCCAAGCGGGGGATGTTGCCGTCGTGGTGGACCCTCAGGCCAAGATGCTCGATGAGCTTAAACCCGCGGCTGTGGTCGACGCGATTCTGGCCAAGCGCAACCTGGGCACCACGCGCGACATGGCGCCTACCGTCATCGCCGTGGGGCCGGGCTTTACCGCGCCGGTCGATTGCGACGCCGTGGTCGAGACCATGCGCGGGCATTTTTTGGGCCGTGTCATTACCCAGGGCTCGCCCCAGCCCAACACGGGCGTGCCGGGCGTGATCGCCGGCTATGGCAAGGAGCGCGTTATCCACAGCCCCGCCGCCGGCGTGTTTCGGTCCGACCGCGCAATCGGCGACATCGTGAGCGCCGGAGACGTGATTGGCTACGCGGACGCTACGCCCATGTGCACACAGATCGATGGCTGCCTGCGCGGGCTTTTGGCGAACGGCGTGCAGGTGACTGAGGGCTTTAAATGCGCCGATGTCGATCCGCGCGGCGATGCCAGCTATATCAACTACATTTCGGACAAGGCGACGTCGGTCGGCGGCGGCGTGCTCGAGGCACTCGCTATGCTCACCGATATCTTTAGAGGATAGAAGGCGGCAATGGAAAAGCTCGATGTTGTGAATGCGGCGCTTGCCGCCCTGCGTGCTGGCGAGACGTGCGAGCTCGTGGTCGTGGCCGGCACGGCGGGGTCGTCACCGCGCGGTGTGGGCGCATGGATGGCCGTCTTTGCCGACGGCAGCCAGGCGGGCACTATCGGCGGCGGCAAGATTGAGCTCTTTGCGCTGGATGAGGCGCGCGAACTCCTGAGCGCGGGACAGTCGCGTCTGGTCCGCTACACCATGGGCGGCGAGAACTCCGATACCGGCATGATCTGCGGCGGAGCCATTTGCCTGTGCTATCTGCATCTGGATGCGACCCAGGCACCGTTGTTCCAGGAAATTGCCGACGTCTTGGTCTATCGGCGCATCGGCGACTTCGTCATCGACTTTGAGCCGTTTATCGCGAGCGCGCTCGAGGGCGATGTGGCCGAGTACCATGGCGAGGCATCGCGCCATACCATTGCGGGCTGCCCCGGGCTTTCACTGGTGGAGGAGGGGAGTAACGTCACCTACACCAACGCTGCCTCTGAGATTCCCGCGGCGCACATCGAGACGCTCTGCCCCGAGGGCCTGACCTACATCTTTGGCTGCGGACACGTGGGCGCCGCGACGGCGCGCGTGCTCACGGCGGCGGGCTTTGCCGTCGTGGCCTGCGATGACCGCCCCGGCACGTTGACGCCCGAATGGGTGCCCGGTGTCTACGATCGTCGCCTGGTCGATTACAAGAACCTGAGCGAGCTGTGTCCCATCGGTCCGCGCGACTTGGTGGTCGTCGCCACGGCGGGTCACAAGTCCGATATCGACGTGGTGATTCAGGCCATGCGTGCCAAGCCTGCCTACCTGGGCTGTCTGGGTTCGCGCCGCAAGACGGCCTTTGTGCGTGCCCGCCTGGAGCAGGAAGGTTTTACGCAGGACCAGATCGACGAGCTGCACCTTCCGATCGGCGTTGCCATCGAGGCCGAGGACCCCGAGGAGATCGCCATCTCCATCGCCGCCGAGATGATCCACCTGCGCCGCACCAAACTCGTCCCCCGCAAGCGCTAATCGCATCCCCACCAATAAGTTGCGGTGAAATACGGACTGTTTAAGCCTGTTAGGCCGCCAAACAGTCCCTATTTCACCGTAACTGCTTTTTGGGACCCATTTGTGCGGGGGAGTTGTGGAGTTGTGCAGGCAGAAGAGGTTTTTCTGGAAATACGCTCCCGATGCGCGTATAGTACCGATTGTTTTGTCGGCTCCTGCTGCGTCGAGTCCAAACCGCGAAATGCCATGAGCGGCGCGGATGCAGCCAGGAGGCACGAGGACAACCCATCGTGGCCACGCCCCGTGCTTAAAACCCCAAGAAGGAGTGAACAATGGCAGAAGAGAAGTATGTGCCGCGTCTGAAGACCAAGTACAACAACGAGGTCAAGCAGCAGCTTCAGGACAAGTTCCAGTACGAGAACGTCATGATGATCCCCAAGTTTGAGAAGATCGTCGTGAACATGGGTGTCGGCGAGGCCGCTACCGATTCCAAGGCCATCGACGGTGCCGTGCGCGACCTGCGCGCCATCACCGGCCAGCAGCCGATGATCACCCGTGCCCGCAAGTCCATCGCTACCTTCCGCCTGCGCGCTGGTATGCCGATCGGCTGCAAGGTTACCCTGCGTGGCGACCGTATGTGGGAGTTCTTCGATCGTCTGACCTCCGTCGCGATCCCCCGTATCCGCGACTTCCGCGGCATCTCCGCCAAGAGCTTCGACGGCCGTGGTAACTTCTCCATGGGCGTCACCGAGCAGCTCATCTTCCCCGAGATCGACTTCGACTCCGTCGATCACCAGCGTGGTATGGACATCACTTTCGTGACCACCGCCAACACCGATGAGGAGGCCAAGGCCCTTCTGGACGCCTTCGGTTTCCCGTTCAAGAAATAGGTTCACCTGCCCTATAAGCGCCGTTCCCACAAGGGAGCGGCGCTTGGGGCGAACAATACTCTATGTGAGGAGGATATAAGTGGCTAAGACATCGATGATCGTCAAGTGCAATCGCAAGCAGAAGTTCTCTACTCGTGAGTACACGCGCTGCCAGCGCTGCGGCCGTCCGCACTCTGTGTACCGCAAGTTCGGCCTGTGCCGTGTCTGCTTCCGTGAGCTTGCACTCAAGGGCGAGCTTCCCGGCGTTAAGAAGGCCAGCTGGTAAGTCACTACCAGCGTTTCAAGCATCCGTTTGGAACAGGGAAAACGCGCTAAAAAGGCTTTGCCGTTAAGGGCGGTGAAGAACCAAGAGCACGTGTTCATCAAGAACGAAGGAGAATCTGTATGAACCTTACAGACCCGATCGCAGATATGCTTACGCGCATCCGTAACGCTAACTCTGTGAACAAGGCCACGGTCTCCATGCCGAGCAGCAAGAAGCTCGTCGAGATCGCTCGTGTTCTGCACGAGGAGGGCTACATCGAGGGCTACGATGTCGAGGACACCGTTCCCCAGAAGACTCTGCACATCACGCTTAAGTATGGTCCCAAGAAGGCTAAGGTCATCAACGGCATCCGCCGCATTTCCAAGCCGGGCCTGCGTAAGTACACCGGCGTTGCCGACATGCCCCGCGTCCGCGGTGGCCTTGGTACCGCCATTATTTCCACCAGCCATGGCGTCATGACCGACCGCGATGCTCGCAAGCACAACGTCGGCGGCGAGATCATCGCTTACGTCTGGTAATTCGCTCGGTAGGTAGAAGGAAAGGAGATCACCGTGTCTCGTATCGGTAATAAGCCTGTCCAGATTCCCGCCGGAGTCGAAGTGGCAGTCAACGGCAACAACGTTGTCGTCAAGGGCCCCAAGGGCCAGCTCGAGCTCGATGTCTTTGAGAAGCTCGCTATCAACGTCGAGGACAACGTCCTCACCGTTTCCCGTCCCGACGACGAGCGTGAGACCCGTGCCCGCCACGGCCTCACCCGCGCCCTCATCCACAACATGGTTGTTGGCGTTTCCGAGGGCTTCGAGAAGAAGCTCGAGCTCGCCGGCGTCGGTTACCGCGTGCAGCAGAAGGGCAAGAACCTCGAGTTCTCCCTGGGCTTCTCGCACCCCGTGATCGTCGAGGCTCCCGAGGGCATCACCTTCGAGGTTCCCGACAACACCCACGTGAACGTCAAGGGTATCAACAAGCAGCAGGTCGGTCAGATCGCCGCTGAGATCCGCGGCCATCGTCCTCCCGAGCCTTACAAGGGCAAGGGTATCCACTACGTTGGCGAGCACATCCGCCGCAAGCTGGGTAAGGCCGCCAAGTAGTCGTAACCGACTCACTCGCATAAGACCAGCACCCCGTCAGGTGCTGGCAAGATCAACCTTTTTAGGAGTTTACGTATGAACAAGCATAAGGCGAAGCTGGAAGGCCTCAAGCGTCGTCAGCGTCGTGTTCGCGGCAAGG
The DNA here is from genome assembly GCF_015548375.1 of Collinsella aerofaciens. Classification (GTDB taxonomy): domain Bacteria; phylum Actinomycetota; class Coriobacteriia; order Coriobacteriales; family Coriobacteriaceae; genus Collinsella; species Collinsella aerofaciens_AB. The sequence continues at coordinate 27,788 of NZ_JADMWW010000002.1, read as the reverse complement.
TCTCGGGTACCTCCGAGCGTCCGCGTCTTCGCGTGACCCGTACTAACGCCAACATCTATGCCCAGATCATCGACGACAGCAAGGGCTCCAGCCTGACGCTCGTCTCTGCCTCGACCCTCGAGGCCGAGTTCAAGGGCACCCACACCTCGAACAAGGAGGCTGCGGAGAAGGTCGGTCAGCTCGTTGGCAAGCGCGCCATCGAGGCCGGCATCACCAAGGTCGCCTTCGATCGCGGTGGCCGTATCTACCATGGCCGCGTCAAGGCCCTCGCCGACGGTGCTCGTGCCGCCGGTCTCGAGTTCTAGGAGGTATGTAGCACATGGCTCGTAATCAGAAGCAGCAGCGCGAGGCCTCCGAGTTCGAGGAGCGCGTCGTTTACATCAACCGCGTGTCGAAGACCGTCAAGGGTGGTCGTCGCATGAGCCTCGTCGCTCTCGTCGTCGTTGGTGACGGCAAGGGCAACGTCGGCGTTGGCATGGGCAAGTCCGCTGAGGTGCCCATGGCCATCTCCAAGGCGTCTCTCGATGCCAAGAAGAACATGTTCCACGTGCCGGTGACCGATCAGGGCACCATTCCGCACGAGGTTCTCGGTCACTTTGGTGCCGGCCGCATCATCATCAAGCCCGCTGTCGAGGGTACCGGCGTTATCGCCGGCGGCGCTGTGCGTCCCCTCTTCGAGCTTGCTGGCATCAAGAACGTCCTGTCCAAGTCCCTCGGTACCGACAACGGCCTCAACATCATCAAGGCTGCCGTCGAGGGCCTCAAGGAGCTCTCCAGCCCTGAGGACGTCGCGGCTCGCCGTGGCCTGACGGTCTCCGAGATGTTCGTCGGTAAGGAGAACTAAGCATGGCTGACACCATCAAGATCAAGCAGGTCCGCAGCACCAACGGTTGCAAGCAGGACCAGGTCCGTACTGTCCGTGCCCTCGGTCTCCACAGGATCCGCGAGGTTCGCGAGATTGCTGACAACGAGTCCGTCCGCGGCATGATCTTCAAGGTCAAGCACCTTGTCGAGATTGTAGAGGAGTAGCAAATGCAGCTTCACGATCTTACTCCCGCGCCCGGTTCCACCAAGAACCGCAAGCGCGTCGGCCGTGGCAATTCTTCGGGTCACGGCACCACTTCTGGCCGCGGCCAGAAGGGCCAGGGTTCCCGCTCTGGCGGCACCAAGGGTGCCGGCTTCGAGGGTGGCCAGACTCCGCTGGCTATGCGCCTGCCCAAGCTTCCGGGCTTCCGCAACCCCCGTCGTATCGAGTACACCGCCGTTAACGTTGAGCGTCTCGAGCGTAAGTTCGAGGACGGCGCTGTGATCGACGGTGCCGCTCTTAAGGCCGCTCGCATCACCAAGAGCGAGTTCGAGCCCGTCAAGGTGCTCGGCAATGGTGAGCTCACCAAGAAGTTCACGGTCAAGGTCGACAAGGTCAGCGCTTCTGCGCAGGCCAAGATCGAGGCCGCCGGCGGAAAGGTCGAGCTGCCGTGCTAAATGGTCTTAAGAATGCTTTCCGCATCAAAGAATTGCGCGAAAAGATTCTTTTTACCATAGCTATGCTCGTCGTGTACCGCATTGGTGCGCACGTTCCTGTGCCCGGCATTCCCTTCCAGGGGATGCTGGGCCTTTTCTCGACCGATAACAATTCGGTCGCCGCAGGTGCTATGGCCCTCCTGAATCTTTTCTCTGGCGGCGCGTTGAGCTATGTGTCGGTGTTTTCGCTGGGCATCATGCCTTACATCACCAGCTCGATCATCCTCCAGATGCTCCAGGCCGTTGTGCCTTCCCTGCATGAGCTTGCCCGCGAGGGCGAGGTCGGTCAGACCAAGATTACGCAGTATTCGCGTTACCTCACCCTGGCTCTGGCAATCCTCAACTCCGTGGGTTACCTCTTCCTCTTTAAGAGCTTCGGCATCAGCTTTAATGGTGCCGGCGCTCCCGAGATCATCTTCGACCTCATGATTGTCGGCACGCTCACCGCGGGCGCCATGCTGATCATGTGGATTGGTGAGCTCATCACCCAGCGCGGTATCGGCAATGGCATGTCGCTGATTATCTTTGCGAACATCATGGCCGGTCTGCCGCAGGCTATCTTCTCCAGCACCGAGGGCAATGCCGGTGGCATCATCACCATGGTGATCATCTGCGCCATCATCCTGCTGGTTATCCCGTTGATTGTTTTCCTTGAGCGCGGCCAGCGCCGCATTCCGGTCTCCTACGCTAAGCGCGTCGTGGGCCGTCGCATGATGGGTGGCCAGACCACCTACCTGCCCATCAAGGTCAACACCGCGGGTGTCGTGCCGATCATCTTCGCTTCGGCGCTGCTGTACTTCCCGGCTCAGATTGCCGTGTTCTTCCCCGGCATCGGCTGGATCCAGGCAGTTGCCTCTGCGCTTTCGCGCGGCTGGCTCAACTGGGTGCTTAACGTTGTCCTCATCGTGTTCTTCGCGTACTTCTACACCTCCATGGTGTTCAACCCCGATGACACGGCCGACAACCTTAAGAAGCAGGGCGGCTTTATTCCGGGCGTGCGTCCGGGTAGGGCTACCGCGGCCTACATCAAGAACGCGCTCAACAAGATCACGCTTCCCAGCGCTGTCTTTTTGGCGCTCATCGCCATCGTGCCTTCGATCATCTTCTCCTTCACGGGTAACCAGCTGATCCAGGCATTTGGCGGCACGTCCATCCTCATCATGGTCGGCGTCGTGCTCGACACGGTCGATAAGCTCGAAGGCCAGATCAAGATGTATGATTACGATGGATTCTTTAAATAGGCTAGAGGAGGATTGCTCATGAACCTCGTATTGCTCGGAGCTCCGGGTGCCGGTAAGGGCACCGTCGCACAGGAGCTCGTCGCCGAGTTTGGCGTCGCCCATATTTCCACGGGCGACCTGCTGCGTGCTGCCGTCAAGGGTGGCACCGAGCTTGGTATTCAGGCTAAGAAGTACATGGACGCTGGCGAGCTCGTTCCCGATCAGCTCGTGATCGACCTTGTCAAGGAGCGCCTTGCCGCCGATGACGCCCAGCAGGGCTTCATCCTCGACGGCTTCCCGCGCAACACCGCCCAGGCCGTGACGCTCGATTCCGAGCTCTCCGCCATGGGTCGCGAGATCGACTGTGCCCTTCTGGTCGATGTGGCCCCCGAGGTCATTATCGATCGTCTGTCTTCGCGTCGCACCTGCCGCGCCTGCGGTTACACCGGCACCGCTGCCGATGCTACCTGCCCCAAGTGTGGCGGCGAGATGTATCAGCGCGACGACGACAAGCCCGAGACCATCAAGAACCGTCTCGACGTCTACGAGAAGTCCACGAGCCCGCTCGTCGACTACTATCGTGGCCAGGGTCTGCTCAAGTCGGTCAACGGTGACCAGGCTCGCGAGACCGTGTACGGGGATGTCAAAGAGGCTCTCGGTCTATGATCAAGATTAAGTCTGCAACGCAAATCGAGCAGATGAAGAAGGCAGGAGCGCTATCTAAGATGGCGCTCCGCCACGTTGGAGCCATGGTGCGTCCCGGCGTTTCGACTTTTGAGCTCGATCAGCTCGCGGAGCAGATTATCCGCATGCATGGCGGCACCCCGGCCTTTAAGGGTTACGGCGGGTTCCCGGGGACCATTTGCGCATCGATCAACGATGCCGTGGTCCACGGTATTCCCAACCCCGACATGATCCTGCGCGATGGCGATATCATCTCCATCGATACGGGAGCCGTTGTCGACGGTTGGGTCGGCGATAACGCTTGGACGTTTTTCGTCGGCACCCCCACGCCCGAAGCCAAGGCTTTGTGCGAGGTCACGCGCGATTGTCTTAAGGCTGCCATCGAGCAGGCTGTTCCCGGTAACCATATCGGGGACGTTGGTTATGCCGTTCAGTCCCTCGCCGAGTCTCACGGTTACGGCGTGCTTCGTGATTATGTGGGACATGGCATCGGCCGCGTGATGCACGAGGACCCCAACGTTCCTAACTATGGAAAGAAGGGGAGGGGCGTTCGCCTCCAGGCCGGCATGGTCATTGCCATCGAGCCGATGGTTACGATGGGTTCCAACCATGTGAGCACAGGCTCCGACGGTTGGATCGTCACGACCAACGACCGCCTGCCCGCCGCGCACTACGAGAACACCGTCGCCATTACCAATGACGGTCCGGTGATTCTCACCAAGGATGCGCAAGGTGCTTGGTGTTCGCTCCAAGGCGGAGAAATGTAACAAGTTCCACTTAGTTGTGGAGCCATTACGAAGTTATTACGATGCGTGCATACGTGTTGTAGAATACTCAATCGCTGTCGTTTTCTAGAGAAAGATGATTGCTTGTGAAGAAGGAAGACGCAATTGAGCTCGAGGGTACGGTAAAGGAGCCGCTGCCCAACGCCATGTTTAAGGTTGAGCTCGAGAACGGTCATTCGGTTCTGTGCAACATTTCTGGCAAGATCCGAATGAATTACATCCGTATTCTCCCCGGTGACAGGGTTGTCGTGGAGCTTTCCCCGTACGACCTGACCCGCGGCCGCATCACCTATCGCTACAAATAGCGGCACGCATACACGCACTCCATTTCCGACTGCAGGCTTAGCTCAACCTACGGTCGGATTGTGTGTGAAGACCAGCCATAGTTTTAAACGCCTGCGGCTGGGCGAGTAGATAGTAGGGAAGTAGTTTGAGCGCTACCGAAAGGAAGAACGATGAAGGTACGTCCTTCGGTCAAGAAGATGTGCGATAAGTGCAAAATCATTAGGCGCCATGGCAAGGTCCTCGTCATTTGCGAGAACCCCCGTCATAAGCAGCGTCAGGGTTAAGAGAGGAGACTACGTTGGCCCGTATTAATGGTGTCGACCTCCCGCGTGAGAAGCGCGTTGAGATCGGTCTGACCTACATTTACGGCATCGGCCGCACCACTGCGACGAAGATTTGCGTCGAGTGCAACGTTAACGTGGATACGCGCGTTAAGGACCTCACCGAGGATGAGGTTAACGCCATCCGCGATTATATCGATAAGAACCAGATCATGGTTGAGGGCGACCTCCGCCGTGAGCGCAACCAGAACGTCAAGCGCCTTATGGACATCGGCTGCAACCGCGGCCTTCGTCACCGCAAGGGCCTCCCGGTCCGCGGCCAGCGCACCCACACTAACGCTCGTACCCGCAAGGGCCCGAAGCGTCAGATCGGTGCTAAGAAGAAGAAATAAGGAGCGCTAGATAGATGGCTACTGCTAAGAAGAACGTTCGCGCTGCCCGTCTGAAGCGCGCGGACCGTAAGAACATTTCCGTGGGCCAGGCTCACATTCGTTCTACGTTCAACAACACGATCGTTTCGATCACCGATCCCCAGGGCAACGTCATTTCCTGGAAGTCGGCTGGCCAGGTGGGCTTCAAGGGCTCCCGTAAGTCCACGCCGTTCGCTGCCCAGATGGCTGCCGAGGCTGCTGCCAAGCAGGCCATGGAGCACGGTATGAAGAAGGTTTCCGTCTTCGTCAAGGGCCCCGGCTCCGGTCGTGAGACCGCCATCCGCTCCCTCCAGGCTGCTGGCCTCGAGGTCTCGAGCATCCAGGACAAGACCCCCATTCCGCACAACGGCTGCCGCCCCAAGAAGCGTCGCCGCGTGTAACTGAAAGGATCGTATCAATATGGCAATCGACAGGACTCCTGTTCTTAAGCGCTGCCGTCAGCTCGGGATCGATCCCGCTGAGCTCGGTTACAGCAGCAAGAAGGAATCTATCCGTCAGCCCAAGCGCCGTCGCAAGGAATCTGAGTACGGCATGCAGCTGCGCGAGAAGCAGAAGGTCAAGTTCATCTATGGCGTTCTGGAGAAGCAGTTCCACGGCTACTTCAACAAGGCCCGCAAGATGAACGGCGTCACCGGTGAGAACCTCATGATCATCCTTGAGTCTCGCCTCGACAACGTCGTCTTCCGTCTTGGCTTCGCCCGCACCCGCAAAGAGGCTCGTCAGTCCGTCCGTCACGGTCACTTCACCGTGAACGGCAAGCGCGTGGACATCCCGTCCTACCGCGTCAAGGCCGGCGACGTCGTCGCTGTCGGCGAGAAGTTCCGTGACCTCCTCCCCATCAAGGAGGCCCTGATTTCCTCCGAGCGCTTTGAGGTCCCTGGCTGGCTCGAGGTCGATATCGAGAAGCTGTCTGGTAACGTGCTCGCTCTGCCGACGCGTGAGCAGATCAGCGGTGATATCAACGAGCAGCTCATCGTCGAGCTCTACTCTAAGTAGTCCATCCGGGCTGCTGAGGCTGGAGGTAATACATGTCAGAATTCATTAGGCCTCAGGTTCAGGTCGAAGAGATTAACGAGACGTCTGCTCGTGTCTCCGTTGAGCCGCTCGAGCGTGGCTACGGCGATACGCTGGGTAACTCCCTTCGTCGCGTTCTTCTGTCCTCGCTCGAGGGTGCCGCCGTCGAGGCTATTCAGATCGATGGCGCGCAGCACGAGTTCATGACCATCCCTAACATGGTCGAGGATGTCACCGACATCGTCCTGAATGTCAAGGGTCTTGTCTTCAGGGCTCTCGGCACGACCGACGAGGCGACCGCCACCATTTCGGTTGACGGCCCCTGCGAGGTCACCGGTGCGGACTTCTTTATTCCGTCCGAGTTTGAGCTGGTCAACCCCGAGCAGCACATCGCTACGCTCACCGAGGGTGGCCATCTCACCATGAGCATGCGCATCGGCTATGGCCGCGGCTATGTTTCTGGCGAGGCCAACAAACGCGACAACGATCCCATCGGTGTGATCCACGTCGACTCGCTGTACTCGCCGGTTTCCCGTTGCGCCAAGCTCGTTGAGGCTTGCCGTGTCGGTCAGCACACCGACTACGACCGCCTTGTCCTCGAGATCGAGACCAACGGCTCCATCGCCCCGCGCGACGCCGTGGTCCAGGCTGCCAATATCATTAACCAGCATATGGCTGCCTTTATGAACCTTGCCGAGACCCCCGAGGTCGAGGAGGAGGCTTCGATCTTCGCTCCCGAGGTCACCAACGACAACGCTGAGCTGGACAAGCAGATCGAGGATCTGGACCTTTCCGTCCGTTCTTACAACTGCCTTAAGCGCGCCAGCATTCACTCGGTCCGTCAGCTCGTTGAGTTCTCGGAGAACGATCTGCTCAACATCCGTAACTTCGGTGTTAAGTCGATCGAGGAAGTGAAGGACAAGCTTGAGTCCATGGGCCTGAGCCTGAAGGCTTAATGCTTCGCATATTTGAGGAGAAACTAGACCATGCGTCATAACGTTAAGAAGGGCCTGAAGCTCGGCACCGATGCGAGCCACACCAAGGCCATGAAGAAGAGCCTTGCTAAGGCCCTCTTCGAGAACGACCGCATCAAGACCACCGAGACCCGCGCTAAGGCGCTGCGTTCGGTCGTCGATCCGATCATCACCTGGGCCAAGAAGGGCGACCTGCACTCTCGTCGTCTGGCTATCGCCAAGCTCGGCGATAAGCAGCTCGTTGCCGAGATCTTCGACAAGGCTGCTCAGGGCATGTGGCAGGACCGCAACGGCGGTTACACCCGCATCATGAAGCTCGGTAACCGCAAGGGCGACAACGCTCCCATCGTTATCATGGAGCTCGTCACCGAGCCTTGCACGCCTAAGGCTAAGAAGGCTGCTCCGGCCCCCAAGAAGGCCGCTGCTCCCAAGAAGGTCGAGGCTGCCGAGGAGGCTCCTGCTGAGGAGACCGCTGAGTAGACAATCCGTCTGCATAGGCTATATTCGAGGGGTACGTTCGCGTACCCCTCTTTTTTTGTCGAAATGCCATTGCCTGTTTGTTGGGAGCGTTCATGACCGCGCCGTCTGATTTCAATTCGATTCCAGAGCTCGATGCCACGCTCGTTTTCCGCGTGGCATACGATGGCTCGTCCTATAGCGGCTTTGCCGAGCAGCCGGGACAGACGACGGTTGCGGGTGAGCTGCGTCGAGCCATCGAGACGCTGCTTCGCCGTCCGATCGATCTGACGTGCGCGGGTCGCACCGATGCCGGCGTGCATGCCGTGGCTCAGTACATCAGCGTGCCCGTAACGGACGCTGAGCTCGCCCTAACGCGCCGTAGGTGGCTGCGGGCTATGGATGCCCTGCTGCCCAAAGATATCGCCATCAACGAGGTCTACAAGGCCCGTAAAGGCTTTTCTGCACGTTTTGACGCGCGTTCCCGTACGTATACGTACCGTATTGCCGATCGAGATGCGCGCCCCGTGCTGTCCCGCGGTGCGGTGTGGTGGCATCGCTATCCCTTGGATGTTGAGGCTATGTCTGCTGCCTGCCCCGCGCTGCTGGGCGAGCAGGACTTTAAAAGCTTTTGCAAGGTTGCTTCTGCCGTGGGCAAACCTACGCACCGCTGCGTAATGCGCGCCGAGTTTGGCCATGAGGTTGCGTTTGGCGAGGACATCCTGACGTTTACCATCGAGGGCAATGCGTTTCTGCATTCGATGGTCCGTACGATCGTTGGCACGCTTGTCGCGATTGGCATGCATCGCCGTGAACCCGAGTGGATGCGCGAGGTCATCGATGCTTGCGACCGTACCGCTGCGGGCCCCACGGCTCCTGCCTGCGGCCTTACGTTTATGGGCGTGGATTACGATCCCGCCGAGCTCGTCGTGCTCGACTAGGGGAGGGCTCGACGCGTCGTGCGTCGACACCCATTATCTGTGGGCTGCGCGTGTGCAACATCTGTTCTTGGCGTGCAATACAACCGGTGTCTCATTGCTTTTATTGCCGGGGTGTACCATGAACCACGGTTTGATTCATTGCTGTCGAGAGGACGGATAACTTGGTTCGACGTGGCTCGCATCCGCGACTTTCGGTGATCCTTGTGGTAGAAGGTTCGCCCAGCTATGCGATGCGTGCGCTCGAGAGTATCCAGAACCAAGACCTCTACGATTTGCAGATTGTCGTTGTTTGCCGCGATGCTGCGCCCGGTGTGCGCCATTCGCTTCAAGTTGCTGCCGACAGGGACATCCATATTGATTTGATTGACGTCGAGGACGCGAAGCGCGGCGCTTGCCTTCGTGCCGGTTTTGCTGTCTCGCGCGGCTCTCAAATCATCGCTATGAACGCCGATGAGTGGTTTGCTCCGCAGTCCCTTTCCAAGATGGTCGATATCGCGTGCGATACTGCGGCAGACATAGTGTTCCCCACGGTGTCGCTCGACCGCTATGATGCACATCGAGAACGCCATTCGCGCGTCTTGGATGCTGCCTCTATTGCCATAGAAGACGAGTCTTCTATGGTGACTGGGCTGCCGCAGTTGATTTTGGGCGGCCTAGTCGCTCAGACCTCTGGCGTGATGTATAGCCGTCCGCTGTTTGAGGCATGCCTGTCGCGCGGCAAGGCGTACCGTACGGTTGAGTTTATGGCTTATGCGCTCTCGCAGGCACGATTCGTGTCCGGCTGCGGCGACGCTTGTTTCCACGCGGTGGCACCTAAGCTTACAGATGCCTTTGATCCCACCATGTATGCCAGGATATCCGATGACACTCGAGCGCTCGACGAGCTTGCGGACTCACTCTCGGAAGCAGATAGCGGTGGTCGGCTCAAGCTGGCAAGCCAAAAGTTCTACTTTGCCGGACTGGTCGCCTGCATCGAGAATTTGTGTCTGAGCCCGCATGGGGTGTCGTCAATTGAGCGTTCCGCCCGCATGCGTGATATGCTCGAGGCGCCTCGAACCCGTCAGATGGTCGCCGCGCTCAAGGACAACCATCGGGGACTCGGTCTGTTGTTTGGGCCGATCGCCAGCGCCAAGCCCACGCGCTGCGTGATGTGTACGCATCTGGCAGCTTTTCTTAACCGGACGGGTGCAAAAACCGCCTAAACGGCTCATTTCGAAACAAATTTGCATAGAATTGTTTCGAAATGCGTTCTTATACACAAAAGCCTTCAAATAGCGTTAAACTATTCAATCACTGATTGATTGTCTCCGCCATCTTTTGGAGAGAGGGTTTGTATGGCTAAAAAACGCAATGGGCGCCAGGATGCCATTAGAGATATTGTGCGCAATAAGGACGTCCGCACGCAGCGCGTGCTGGTTGATGAGCTCCGCGCTATGGGCTTTGATTGCACGCAGGCGACTGTCTCTCGCGATATTGCCGATATGGGGCTGCGTAAGCTCCCTGAGGGCATCTATGTTCTGGCAGAGGACCTGCACCTGCAGCGTATGGTTTCCGAGCTCGTAACGGGCGTTCTGCGCACCGATAATCTGGTTATGATTAAGGCTCAGCCTGGCACGGCTTCCGGCATCGCCGCCGCCGTTGATGCGGCAGAGCTGCCCGATGTGCTTGGCTCGCTTGCCGGCAACGATACGATTTTGGTTATTGCCCAGACGGCCGAGGACGGCGAGCGTCTTGAGGCGCTGATCAATAAGCTGAGCAATTCTCGCAAGTAGGCGTGCGGGTCGTGCGCTCGGCACCGTGCGCGCTGACATAGTGGCTTGTAAGGGGTATCGACGTTGGTCGGTGCCCCCCTTTTTTGTCTGCCGGTATAAAGACCGCCCATCAGGTCGCTTTAAACTAAAAAGGCCCCCGAGCAGTTCAATAAGCTGCTCGGGGGCCTTGTTGCTTATGGCCGGATGATTTCTAGCCGACCGTATCGTCAGGCGTGGGCGAGGGGTCGGGAGTGGGCGTAGGCGTAGGCGTGCCGCCATCGCCGCCGGTCGAACCACCAGTGGAGCCGCCCGTCGAGCCACCGGTCGTACCGGTGCCGCCGGTGGTGTCGCCGCCCGTGGTCTCGGTCGTCGTGGTCGTCGTGGTCGTCGTCGTGGTGGTTTCCTCTTCGTCTTCGTTCTCGTCCTTGTCGTCGTTCTCCGTCTTCTTGGTGTTGTTGGTGCCGTAGAACTTCCAGACGCTGTTGTTCTTGTATGTGGGCGCCGTTCCGGTCGCAAACTCCTCGCGCTCGGTACCGGTCAGAACGGTGTTCATAAACCGCTTAAAGACAGGCAGGTTGGTGCTGTCGCCCAGCAGGTCTGTGCCGTATTTTTGGATGGGAATCTCGCCCGCGGAATAGCCGGTCCACAGGGCGCACGCCAGCTGCGGGGTATAGCCGCAGAACCACAGGTTGGTGGTGTTGTCGGTGGTGCCCGTCTTGCCGGCATAGGGCTGGTTGACGCTCAGGGCGCCGGCAGCACCCGTACCGCCGCCCTTCATGACGCCGGACAGAACATCGGTGACCGCGGCGGCCTCGCCCTCGGTAAGTACCTGTGAGGGATTGTCGGTGTGCTGGTACAGCACCGAACCGGTACGAGAGTCAATCTCGGTGATGGCGATCGGCTGGCGATAGTAGCCGCCGTTGGCAAACGTCGCGTAGGCGGCGGCCATCTCGAGCGGCGAGATCGAGCCGGTGCCGAGGGTCATGACGGGAACGTCCTCGATGTTGTCCTTGGCGGGATCGATGCCGAGCTTTTTGACGAGCGAGATGATCTTGCTGTTGCCGACGGCTTCCGCCACCTGGATGTAGCCGGTGTTGGAGGAGTATGCCGTCGCCTGCTTAAGCGTGATGTTGCCATAGCTATGGTTGGCGTAGTTTTGGACCTCGGTCGTGGTGCCCTTGGCCTTGAGCGGCGAGTTGCAGTTGAGGGTGACGTTGGGGTTCATGCCGTTTTGGATGGCAGTTGCCAGCGTAAAGGCCTTAAAGGTGGAGCCGACGGGACGCTTGGCCGTGGCATGGTTTACGTGGTTCTCGTCGGCGTTGTAATCGTAGCCGCCCACCATGCACTTGATGTAGCCGGTCTTGGGGTCGACGACGACCATGCCCATGTCCAGGCCGTCGAGCGAGAGCGTGTCGAGCTGCTCGCGAACGGCATTCTCTGCCACCTGCTGCATCGTGGGGTCGATGGTGGTCTTGACGGTCAGGCCGCCCTTAAAGAGCACGTCGGTCGAGAACTCCTGCTCCAGCAGCTGCTTAACATAGGCGACAAAGTAGGGCTGCGAGTATACGTCAACGCCGCTGCCCGAGATTTCGGTCACGTTGAGGGTGATGGGCTCGGCCTGTGCGGCATCGTGCTCCTCCTGCGTAATGTGGCCCAGGCGCAGCATGTTGTCGAGGACCTTGTTGCGACGGGACAGCGCCAGGTCGGGGTTGACCGTGGGGTCGTACTGCGAGGGCGAGTTGGGAAGGCCGATCAACAGCGCGGCCTCGCTCAGGGTGAGGTCTGCGGCGCTCTTGGACAGGTAGGTCTCGGCGGCGGCCTCAATACCGTAGGCGCCGTGACCGTAATAGATGGTGTTGAGGTACATCATGAGGATCTCGTCTTTGGAGTACATGTCCTCCATCTTTACGGCGATGTAGGCCTCGCGCACCTTACGCTCGATGGTCGAGTCGAACTGCTCCTCCTGCAGGATGGTGTTGCGCACCAGCTGCTGGGTGATAGTCGAGGCGCCTTCGTGCCCGCCGCCGAGGGTTGCCACCGCAGCACGCGCGATACCCCACAGGTCGATACCGCCGTGCTCGTAGAAGCGCTCGTCCTCGACGTCAACGGTGCCCTGTAGCACGTAGGGGGAGACCTTGTCCTTGGTGATGGACTTGCGGTTTTGCGTGTAGAAGCTCGCGATCTTGTTGCCGTTGCAGTCGACGATCTCGGTGGGCTCGCTCACCAGATACGCGTTGGCGTCGGTGTAGTCGGGCAGATCGGACAGCCAGCGGTTGACGTTGCCGACCATGCCGATGCCAAATGCCACGCCCGCAATCAGCAAAAAGCCCAAAAACGAGAGCAGGATTATGGGCAGGGCATGCGTCTTTGAACGGCTGCGTCCCTGTCGTTGGCGAGGACCCATATATTGACCTCCAGGTATGTCGTGCCGGACGGCGGATGTGCCGTCGGGGCAGGATGGACATAAGTTATTACACGATAAACCAAACGGGGCGCGCGAGGCCTCGTGTATGCTGGAAGACGGCATTTTCCAGAGTGAATGCATACCTTGGTAAGGAGTTTGCCGATGGCGATTCGGGCGATGGGGCCGAGCGGACAACACAAGACTGGATTGGATGCTGCCGGTGCGGCGCTGCCCGAGCTGCTGGCGCCGGCGGGCGGGCTCGACCAGATGTTTGCGGCCATCGCCGCGGGCGCCGATGCCATCTATGCGGGGTTGGGCGGCTTTAACGCCCGTGTGAGTGCGCACGGTTTTACCGACGACGAGTTTGCGCGCGGCTGCGCCGTGGCGCATGCCCATGGCGTGCGTGTGTACGTGACGCTCAACGTGTTCGTGTTTGACGATGAGTTGTCCGACGCGGTGGCGTTGGGAGCTCATGCACTGGAGCTGGGCGCCGATGCTCTGATTGTCGCCGATGCCGGGCTGGCCTGCGCGCTGCGCGCGGCGATTCCCGGGGTCGAGATTCACCTGTCCACGCAGGCGGGCGTTCATAGCGAAGGCGCCGTGCGACTTGCCGCCGATGAGCTGGGGGTCGAGCGCGTGACGACGGCACGCGAGCTGACGGTCGACGAGATTGCGGCGCTATGTGCCACGGGCGTGCCCATCGAGGTATTCTGCCACGGTGCGATTTGCATCGGCTATTCGGGGGCGTGCGAGTTCTCGGCCCTGCGGCGTGGGCGCTCGGCGATGCGCGGCGACTGCACACAGCCGTGCCGTCTGGCGTACGACCTGGTGGACGAGGCGGGGCAGAGCGTTGTCGCCGTCGAAGGGGATCGCCTGTTGTGCCCGCGCGACTATCTGGGTATTGCGCATCTGCCCGAGCTTGTAGATGCCGGCGTGGCGTCGCTCAAGATCGAGGGGCGCATGAAGAACCCCGATTACGTATTCAACGTGGTGCGGGTGTGGCGCCGGGCACTCGATATGCTGCGCGACGGCGCGTGGGACCCCGATGCCGTGGAAGAGCTTGAACGCGAGCTGGGGAGGTCGTTTAACCGTGGGTTTACCGATACGTACCTGCGAGGGCGTTCGGGTGCCGAGCTGATGAGCTTTGAGCGCGCAATTAACCAGGGCGTGCGCGTGGGGCGTTTGGTCGCTGTGGGCCACGAAGAGGTGACCGTTGAGCTCGACGCCGCCGTGGCGGCGGGTGACACGCTCGAGATTCGGTTCTATCCGGGTGTCGACGCGCGTCCCGATGTGCCCAAGCGCTGGCCGCAGGTGCCCTGCCCGGTGGATGCCGCAGCGGGGAAGCGCGTCGTCGTGCATTGTAAGCGTAAAGTGGACGTGGGCTGCGAGGTGTACCTGATTCGCAGCGCCGGCGTGTTGGATCAGACGGCGGCAGTGTTGGAGCGCATGCGGGCCGAGGCGGATGCGATTGCGCCCGTTGCGCGTGCCGTTGAGGTGCTGCCCTTTGAGGTCGTTGCGATGGATGGCGGTGCGTCCACGGAGTTGGTGGAGTGCGCGGTTCCCACTCGCATGGTTTTTGCTTGGCAGCTGATGGATGCCGACCCGCGCGGAGAACTTGATTTGTCCGACGCCGTTGTGGTGCTTGACGAGGTGTGCCGCACGGGTGACGCTGACTGGACCCGCTCACTGATACAGCGTGCCGGGCGCGTCGTCTGCCGCAACCTGGGACAGGTGGTGATCGCTCGCGAGCTGGGCGTGACGTTTGACGTGGCGGCGCCGGTGTTCTGCGCGAATCGGGCCACGCTTACCTGGCTGCGCGGACTCGGTGCGGGGCGGGTGTGCTTGCCGGCGGAGTTGCTCGGCAATGATGCGGAGCGTATTGCCGAACTGGCCGCTGAACCCGGCGTCTTGGGTCCGGTCGACGCCGACCGTCCCGAGCTTATGGTGTGCGAGCACTGCCTGCTGACCGCCGAGGGCGTCTGCGCCACCGATGCGACGGGACAGGTTCGTTGCCGCGACTGCTTGCGTCGTCGGCAGGTACGCTATCTGGTCGAGCGTGACGGTACACGTCTGCCAGTTGCCATTGACGCATGCGGCAGGACGAGGATTTTCCTGTCGTAGGTGCCGCGTCGCGTCAGTTTGTTATCATAAGAGAGTTTATGGACTTCCAGCACCGCCGTTTTCGGCGAGGGTGCTATAGCAAAAGGAGGATACCCAATGCTGTCTGTTGACGAGCAAATGCGTATCATCACCTCGGGCGCCGCGCAGATCGTTCCCGAGGCCGACCTTCGCAAGAAGCTTGAGAAGGGCGAGCCCCTCAACATCAAGCTCGGCGTCGACCCCACCAGCCCCGACCTGCACCTGGGCCACGCCGTGCCGCTGCGCAAGATGCGTCAGTTCCAGGACCTGGGCCACAACGTCACCCTCATCATCGGCAACGGTACCGCGTTGATTGGCGACCCTTCGGGCAAGAATTCCACCCGTCCGCAGCTTTCGCAGGAGCAGATCGAGGCCAATGCCGAGACCTACGTGAGCCAGGCCATGAAGATCCTGGATCCCGAGAAGACCACCATCGTGCACAACGGTGACTGGATCCTTTCGATGGATCTGGCCGGTCTGCTGCAGGTGTGCTCCAAGTTCACCGTCGCCCGCATCCTCGAGCGCGACGACTTTACCAAGCGCTACCAGTCTCAGACGCCGATCGCCCTGCATGAGTTCCTGTATCCCGTGATGCAGGCTTTCGACTCCGTGCAGATCAAGGCCGATGTAGAGATGGGCGGCACCGATCAGCTCTTCAACCTGCTCGCCGGCCGTGAGCTCATGGAGAAGATGGGCATGGAGCCCCAGATCGCCCTCACCATGCCGCTGCTCGAGGGCACCGATGGCGTCCGTAAGATGTCCAAGTCCTACGGTAACTACATCGGCCTGACCGATGCTCCCAAGGATATGTTCGGCAAGACCATGTCCATCCCTGACGAGATGATCGGCAAGTACTATCGTCTGGCGAGCTCCCTCACCCCGGCCGAGGTCGACAAGATCGACGCTGCTCTGGCCGACGGCTCTGCCGATCCCTATGAGCTCAAGCGCGCCCTGGGCCGCGACCTGTGCGACACCTACCACGGCGTCGGTGCCGGCGACGAGGCTCAGGCCGAGTTCGACCGCGTGTTCAAGGAGGGCCAGCTTGCCGACTTCCCCGAGAAGCACGTTGAGCTGACCGTCAACGACGAGGGCCAGATCTACCTCGCAGGCCTGCTTAAGGACCTGGGCCTTTCGGCGAGCGCCGGCCAGGCCCGTCGCGACATTGACGGTGGCGGCGTCAAGATCAACGGCAAGGCGGTGGCTCCCAAGAGCTATAACATCGATCCCAGCGCCCTCAAGCTGGGCGACACCCTCTCCGTAGGCAAGCGCAAGGGCTTTAAGTTGATTTAGTTCCGCCGTTCTAACGAACGGCGGACCGGCCGACGCTGCGCGGGCCGCATTTGGACAATCTGACGTTCAACTTCAAGGGCGCGACCAGAAGGTCAGCGCCCTTTCGTTTCACGTCACCTTGTCTCAAATGCGGCCCGCTCGCTGTCGTTGCCAAAACATCGGCGTTTTTGTTGTCGGGACGGCAGTTAGTAGTCGTCGAGTAGTCATTGGTGCTCAGCGGCAGTCCCCATTGCACCAAGTGGCGTGTACCGTTAAGCGGAGGGGCGTATTGTTGGCCCATCGTTTGGGCATACAATGGCTATGAGCATGCTGCGGTGAAGGCTTGTCCGCTCCGCAGCTTTTTTCTACGGTTAAAGGAGTATGTATGTCCGTTGAGGTCATGAGGTCTGTGATCGAGGCCGCCGAGGGTCGCGTGCCTGTCGACACGCTGTTTACCAATGCGCAGATTGTCGACGTGTACGGTCAGCGCGTGGCGCCCGGTAGCGTTGCCGTCAAGGACGGCGTAATCGTCGGCGTGCTCTACGACGGTCGCGACGATGCCGCCGGTACCTACGAGGCTGCCGAGGTTATCGACTGCCAGGGTCGCTATATCGCCCCCGGCTTTATCGACGGACATCTGCACATTGAGTCCTCGAACATCCGCCCTGCCGAGTATGCGCGCATGGCGGCGACGCGCGGTACCACCACCGCCATTGCCGACAGCCACGAGATCGCTAATGTTTCTGGCTTGGACGGCCTGCGCTTTATGATCGAGGACGGTCGTCGCGCTCCTATTTCCATCAAGTACATGATGCCTTCGTGCGTGCCCGCGCTGCCCGACGAGCAGGCCGGTGCCGTCATCACCGCTGCTGATATGCAGGCGTTTTTTGCCGAGCATCCGGGCGACGTATTTGGCCTCGGCGAGATGATGAACCTGCCGGGTGTCTTTATGGCCGATCCCGAGACCTGCGCTCGCATCGACGCTGCCAACCAGACGCCGTCCAAGCAGGTTGACGGTCACGCGCCGCTCGTTGCCGGCAAGGACCTCAACGCCTATGCCGCAGCAGGTATTATCGCTGACCATGAGTCGACGATTCGCGAGGAGGCACTCGACAAGCTGTCCCGCGGCATGTACGTGATGCTGCGCGAAGGTACGTGCAGCCATGACCTGGCCAACCTGTCTCCGATGTTGCTGGAAAACCCCGCCCGTGCCCGCCGCTGCTGCTTTGCGACCGACGACCGCGCTCCCTCCGATGCGCTTTCGACCGGTATGATCGACAACGCCTGCCGCGTGGCTGTCGAGGCCGGCATCGACCCGGTGGTCGCCATCTCTATGGCGTCCCTCTCCACGGCTGAGGCGTTTGGCCTGGATCACGGCTGCCGCGACCCGCACGAGCTCCGCGGTGCGATTGCCCCGGGCAAGCGTGCCGACCTGCTGGTGCTCAATGACCTGACGTTTGCCACGGCTCCGCATCGTGTATATGCCGCCGGTGCCCTGGTGGCGCAGGACGGCACCTTTGTGGGCGAGATCGCACCCGAGATGGCCGAGGTTGCGGCCCTTGCCGATGAGCTGCGCGCCTCCGTTAAGCTGCCGAAGCTTTCGCTCGACGTATTCGACTATGCCTTTAAGCCGGGCGAGGCCGTGATTGACGTGGTGCCGGGCAAGGCCATCACGGGCATGGTTCGTCCCGAGAGCGCCGAGGGCCTGCGCCGTATTATGCTGATCGAGCGCCACGGCCGCGGCGTGTCGCTGCAGGCCGAGGGCGCCGACGGTGACGGCCCCGCTGGCCTGGGACTCGTTGGCAAGCATATCGGCCGCGGCTGGGTGCGCGGCTTTACCATCACGGGTGGTGCCATCGCCTCGACGATCGGACACGACTCGCACAACGTGTGCGTCGTGGGCGACAACGCCGCCGATATGATGGCCGCCGTTGATGCCGTGGGCCAGGGCGGTCACGTGCTGGTGCGCAACGGCGAGGTCGTGGCGCGCATTCCGCTGGCGCTCGGTGGCCTGATGAGCGAGGGCACGGCCGAGGATGTCGCCGCGCAGCACGACGACTTTATGGTCAAGGCGCGTGCCATGGGCATCGAGCCGCCGCTCGACCCCATCATGGGCATCATTTTCCTGCCCCTGCCGGTGATCCCGACGCTCCGCATCCGCCCCGAGGGCATGTTCGACGTCACGACCTTCACCTACGCCGACTAGTCATCGGGGACGTTCTTAAACGACTAGTCGTCGGGGTGGCGTGTCGCCTGACGCCGCGACCGTGAGACCTCTGGCATGTGTGAGCTATTTGCTAGGTCCTTGTAACGTTTACGCCCGCAGAGTCTTATTTGAGCTCCCTTTGGGTACGTTGGAATTGGATACACGTTCGATTCCAACAAGCCCGAAGGGAGCTTTTCTATGTTTAAACTGATTGCATCCGATATGGACGGCACACTGCTTGACGAAAACGGCCAGGTGCCTCCTGAGACCTACGAACTGATTCTGGCGCTACACGAGCATGGCGTGCATTTCGCCGCATCGTCAGGTCGTCGCTACGATCGCCTGTGCGAGTTCTTTGCGCCCGTTCGCGACAAGATGGACTTTGTCGCCGCTAACGGCGCCCAGGTCTACGCCGACGGCAAGATGGTAGACCGCGAGGTGTATTCGCACCTGGCGATTCGAAAGCTCGCCCAGGCCGTCGCGACGTTTCCCAATCTGCATCTTGCGCTCTTTGACCGAACCAAGTCCTTCCTGCTCGATGACGAGTGCAAGTTCGTGCGTGAGGTCGATAAGGACCTTCCCAATGCCGAGCGCATTTGGGAGCTGCCCGATCCCAGTGTAAATATCATCAAGGCGAGTATCTTTTGCGATGACGGTGCCGTTATGGACAGTGCGTACGTGCTACAGCGCGAACTTGGTCAGCTCTTTACCTTTGCGCCTTCGGGCAACGCGTGGATTGATGCCATGCAGCCCGGTGTGTCGAAGGCCTCGGGCATCGCGCAGCTCGCGGAACATTACGGCATTGGACGCGACGAGGTCATGGCGTTTGGCGACTCGATGAACGACTACGAGATCATTCGCTTTGTCGGCACGGGCTGCGCGATGGAAAACGCGCGCCCCGCGCTCAAGGCGGTTGCCGATCGCGTCGTAGGCTGCAACCGCGACCACGCCGTTCAGCAGGAGCTCCGTCGCGTGCTGGAGAGTCTCGCTTAATCCGGCAGATGGGGACGTTCCTTTTCTGCCGGCAACGGGGGACAGTCCTTGCGGTTTTCCGGGGGTAGCTAATTTGGGACGGGGCTATTTTAGCTACCCGCTTGTTAGGTAGCTAAAATAGCCCGTCCCAAATTAGCTACCCTGCCGGGTTGATGCTGCTAGGCGAGGGCAGCCATTATGGTGCGGGCGATGCCGTCGTGGTCGTTGTCGTATTCGGTGATGGCGTCGGCGGCCTCGCGATCTTCGGGCTCGGCGTTGATCATGGCCATGCCATGGCCCGCTGCCTGCAGCATGGGGATGTCGTTGATGTTGTCGCCGAACGCCCAGGCGTCGGCGAGAGACTCGCCCAGGTGCTCGCATAGCCACGTGAGGGCTGTTCCCTTGGTGGCGCCCTCGCCCATGACCTCGATATTCATGGCGTACGAACGCGTGACCTCAATGCCTTCGAGCGTGTCGAGCTCCGCCGCGATGGTGTCGCGATCGGCCGGGTCGTGCCAGTACATGGCGATGCGTTCGAGCGTCTCGACCTCGTCGATCTTGCTGTCGATATCCATGTCGATCGGTGTTCGTGTGCGCTTGAGCGAAGCCGCGATGTGGGGGTCGCCGCCGCAGAATTCGTCTAGGCGCGTGTAGAGCGAGCGGGTGAGGAAGCACTGCCCGTCCGCGAAGATATCGAAGGTGACGTCATGGCCGGCGGCAATGCTATGGACGCGGTGGGCGATGGCGCGGTCGAGCGGTCGGCTCAAAATGCGCGTAGCACGTGAAGTATCGGTGGACGTACCGTCGTCGAGCTGCCAGACGCTGGCACCGTTGGCGCAGACCGCGTAGTGTACGGCGGGATGGGCGAGGATGGGCTCAAAGATGCCCGACAGCGGGCGCCCCGTGCAGGGCACAAATTCAATTCCGCGTCGAGCGAGTTCGTCGAGCATCGCCCAGGTGGCATCGCTCATCTGCTTATCGCTCGTCAACAGCGTTCCATCCATATCCGAAAACACAATCATATGATGCAGCCCTTTCTGCTGGCATAAAAAGCGTGGCCGAGGGCGGCGATGCCCTGGCCACGCTCGAGTTCTATAACGGTCCGCGTCCTAGCGGCCGGCGAGCGGCTTGTACTCCAGCGGCTCGATCACTGGACGATAGGCCGGGCGAATAATACGGTGCGCGCAGAAGAGCTCTTCCATGCGGTGCGCCGACCAGCCGGCCATGCGGGCGACGGCGAACAGCGGCGTAAAGAGCGTCTCGGGCACGCCGAGCATCTTGTAGATAAAGCCCGTGTACAGGTCAATGTTGGCGCAGATGGGCTTGGTCATGCCGTGATCGCGCATCACCTGCGGTGCCAGGCGCTCGATGCGCTCGATGAGCGCGAACTCATCGCCCAGGTCCTTCTTGGCGGCAAGCGTGCGTGCGTAGTGGCGGCAGACCTCGGCGCGCGGGTCGCTCAGCGTGTAGACGGCGTGGCCCATGCCGTAGATGAGACCCGTGCCGTCGAAGGCCTGCTTGTCGAGGATCTTGCCCAGGTAGGCTGCGACCTCGTCCTCGTCCTCCCAATTGGAGACATGCGCACGGATGTCCTCGTGCATGGACACGACCTTGGCGTTGGCGCCGCCGTGGCGCGGGCCCTTGAGCGAGCCGATGGCCGCGGCGTAGGCGGAATACGGGTCGGTGGCCGAGGAGGACAGCACGCGGCAGGCAAACGTGGAGTTGTTGCCGCCGCCGTGCTCGGCATGCAGCATGAGCATCACGTCGAGCAGCATGGCTTCGTCGTGGGTGAATGCCATGCCGCCGCGCAACACCTGCAGGATGGTCTCGGCGGTGGAGAGGCCGGGTGTGGGGTGCGGTACATGAACCTCGGAGCCGCGGCGCTTGGCGACCGACGCCATATGCGCGAAGGCGGCGATGCGGGGGAGACGGGCGAGCATGGAGATGGCGACGTCGATTTCGTGCTCGGGTGTAATGGCGTCGGGCTCGGCGTCGAAGGCGTAGAGCAACAGCACGGCGCGCTGAAGCACGTTCATGATGCTCGACGACACCGTGGTCATGGGGAACTCGCGGACGTACTCGTCGCTCAGGTGCCTAAAGGCGCCCAGGCGCTCGCAAAAGCCGTCGAGCTCTTCCTTGTTGGGCAGCGAACCCGTGATAAGCAGATAGGCGACTTCCTCGTAGCCGTAGCGATTCTCGGCCTGGGCATTGTTGACCAGATCCTCGATGCTGTAGCCGCGAAGCGTGAGCTTGCCCTGATCGGGCACGACCTTTCCGTCGACCTTGTTGTAGCCGTGCACATCCGAGATACGAGTGAGGCCCGCGACCACGCCCGAGCCGTCGGCATTGCGCAGGCCGCGCTTGACATTGTGCTCGACAAACAGGTCCTCGTCGTACGGGGCGGTCGGCAGGCCGTGGTAGAGGCTTTCGCTTTCAGACGAAATCTGGCGGCTTGCTTCGTAATCCAGAACCAGTCGGCTCAAGTGGTCATCGAAGCGGTAATAGATTTTCTTGGCGTCGTAGGCCATGCGCGCTCCTCTCCGGGCCGCATCGGGGTGGCTTGCATGGGCATGCGCGTGTCAGGCAATCCCCGGCGGCTTGTTCGCTACAGGCGGTACATAAAGTTAAAGACGTCCTCGCGCTGGATGGACACGTTGACGCCCGAAAGCTCGCCGGCCTCGGCCAGCGCCTTCTGCAGCTCGGCGAAGTCGAGCTTGGACTCGGCGGTATCGGCCAGCATGGTCATGGTGAAGATGTCCTCGATAATGGACTGCGTGATGTCGCGGATGTCGACGTTGGCCTCGCCTAGGACACGGGTGACGCCGGCGACGATGCCGGGGCGGTTCTTGCCAAGGACGGTGATGACGATACGGGAGGACGAGATCTCGGCCATGGGAAACCCTTTCGCGTGGTTGCGGCGCGCGCGGCGCGCTCCGCTACGGTACAGTGTTCATCATTGTACCTGTCCTGCGCAAAAAAGGGCACCTTTGCTGCGGCGTTACACGTCTGCAACATGAGCGTGAGGGGGCAGGCCGCATGGGGAAGAGCCGTCTGGCGCGCGTCCAGCTCGTGTTGGGTTGATTTCCGAACTCAGCCGAACACATCGAGCGGATAGGCCGTTCCCGCAGTCAGCCGAACGCCTCCGACCGCTGATTCCAAACTGAAAACGGGGGGCATCCCCCACTATTCGGTAGGGGATACCGCTCCGCGGCGCATGCCGCGGGCGGCGCCCCTATCGGACCACCGTGACCTCAGTTGGGATGGGCCCAGCACCGCGGCGTACTCGGTGGGGTAGAGCCGACTGATCGTCTTCACGTCGCGTATGACGATATTTCGGTCGTCCGGCTCGGTGACGCCGTAGCCGAACGCCTGGAGCGTCTCGATGGACTCCTGGATTCTCTGCTGGAACATGGGTCCCGGATCGACCCTCGGCCCGAGGTACCCGCGCCAGAGGCACGGCGAGACGCGCAGCATGTTATGGATTTTGGAGATTGGCTCGATGTCGGCGTAGACGTTGAGCGTCGCCATGGCGTCCTTGTGCCCGAGGATCGATTGGAGCGCCTTGATATCGCCGCCCTGGCGGATCCACTGCGTGGCGAACGTGTGGCGCAGGCCGTGGAACGTGATCAGCTCGTCGTTGGTGCCCATGAGGCCGTTGGTCTCAGAGAACGTCTTGAACGCCCTGCGGATATAGCTGGTCGTCGCGAAGGTTGCGCCCGGTTCCGACAGGATGTAGCAGTCCCCGATCTCGACCGCCCCGGTAAGGCCGCGCGAGCGCAGCTTTCTGCAGTCGATCTCGTGGATCTCCTTCAGGAAGGGGAGCAGGCCGACCGGGTCGATGGGGATGCCCCTGGCGTCATGGGTCTTGGTGTCCTTGATGAACGAACCCATCCCCTTCGCGTACGCCACCGAGTGCCTGATCGAGATCAGGCCCGTCTCGAAATCCACATCGCACCACCGAAGGCCGCAGGCCTCGCCGATTCGCATCCCCGTGTGCAGGGCGAGTACGACCGCCCTCTAATCCTCGGCGGACCAATCGAGTCCGAACTCCTTTCGGGCATCCTCTTCGCTCATGACTTCGAGAAGGTCTCCGGGTTGGCAACGAAGGGCGAGGCATAGCTGCTCGAGTGTGTTGAAGCGAATGCCGCGAATATGCCCTTTTTTTATACGGGACAGGTTCACGGGCGTGGTTCCAATCCTTTCGGCAAGTTCGTTCGAGGAAATCTTTCGCTCGGCCATGATCTTGTCGAGGCGAACAATTATGGGCATGGCGTTTCCTTACGCAATCTCGTCGGAGTCGAGGTACAGCTCTCGGGCGTATAAGAAGAGCTGGGAAAGCATGAACAGGACGATGCCGAGAACCAGAGAGGTCCAGTCGAATGATGAAGCGATCTCTTGGGCGCCGACGGCCCCCTCGCCGCCAAACATCGAAACGGAGGTTTCGAGTGAGCCGGCGTAGAGGCTGGTGGCAGCTTGAACAACGAAGAGAATGCCGAGCACCTTCAAGCATGTCGCAGACCCTTTCTTGAAGGGGTCTCCGCTCTTGATCGTCCACACGAGAACGGCGCTGAGGATGGTCGTAGCGATACCGATGACGGCAGGGGCCAATGTCGAGATCGCAAGGGCTGGATACGCGGGGGAGTCTGCAATTACAGGGTTGTCGAGCACTTCGATTGCTGGCTTTAAGGAGAACGCCACTTGTGCGATGGCGGTGACGCAAAGGGCCGCAGAGGCTATCGCACATGCGATGCGGAAGGAATGAAACCGGGGAGTGCGATTGTCGGAACTCATAATAACCTCCGAAGAATTTAAAAAACTCAGGTTACTTTTTAACAGTTTATGTTAAATTGACTTTGCCGGCAAGTAATCACAGCATGCTGCAACCGAAACCCCTCTAGATTGGAGAGGATTATGTTCAGTACTGTTAAGTCGTGTAAGCTCTTGGTTTTCCTCGGCCTCGCTCTTTGTCTGTTGCTGCCGGGAGCCCCCGCTTTTGCGGATACCCCGATGCCTCCTTCCCAGGAGAGCAGCCAGTGTGCCCTCGTTGAGCCCCTCGGGTATACGGACGACGTCGTCGATACCTACTGGAGCTACAGCTGTCCTCGCGGCGTAAGCGGGCACAGCATCTCGATGTTCAACATCTCTTACAAGACGATCTCCTACCGAAATGGCTATCGCCGATCCGCGCATCATAGGGAATCCCGCCTCGCTGCAATGTGTTCCTGTGGTGTTCTTGGCACAACTGATAAATGGCAATTTGTCTATAGCACCTACTAGATGCGAGGAGGGCCGAGCATTTTGTTCGGCCCCTCTGTTCCGACTGGATGAGGTCAAGGTTGGCGATGAATATGCTCAAAATCTCGAAGGCAATCTTTAGGTCGCTCCTCTCCTCCAGGTCGCTCTGTGTTGCCGTTGTTGCGTTGATGGTTCTTTGTGCTTTGCCCGTCTTCAGGAGCGCGGCTGGCATCGACGGACGGGTTGAATACCTCGAGTCGGGAATAACCCGTGTTGAGCAGGAATTGTCAGCATCCTATGCGGATGCGCTTGTGAATGCGGGGGAGGAGGGCGTCTATACCTCTTCATCAAGCATGCCCGCGCTTCTGTACCCTCTTGCCGCGGGGCGTCTTGTCTTGGCGCCGCTCTCTCCTCTGCTTCCGTTTCTGCAGGTATCGGATGGAGCGTACTCCTTTTATGACGGATCGAAGGAGTACTTGCTATGGGCCGCAACGGCCGTTGCCGTTTCGTTCCTTGCCGCGCGTCTTAACAAACGTGAAAAACTCATCATCCAGGCACCGATGGGTGAGCTGGGCAGGCTTGTTGCATCGAGCGTATGGGCGAGTGTTTTTGCGATGCTTGCCGTCTTCGCCGTCAATCTTCCAGGGATAATCGCCGCACTTGTGAAGAATGGCCCGGGCTCGCTGTTCTATCCGATAGGCTACGTTCAATATGCGACTCCGGTTATCAAACCGGCTTGGCTGGTGTTCGCACAGACGGCCATCTTGCAATTCTTAGTGGCGGCGTTCATCTCGCTCGTCGTTCACCTTGCCGTGAAGATTGCCAATAACCCTACGCTTGGAATCGTGTTCGTATGTGCCCTGATGGGGGTGACGATGGTTCCCGGGTATTACGGAAGATCCATCGCTTTACGTGAGTTCGCCCTGTTGAATCCCCTTTCGTATGCGAACACCGAGCTGACCGTCGGCGCCTATAGCCCGTACCCGACAACGCAGATAGTGAATCTGCCTGGACTTTGCTTCGAGCGTGGCGCGATTACCCTCGTATGCGCAATCGGGATCGAGGTGCTGGCAATTAGCCTGCTTTGCGTTGCTGGAAAGAGCGGCTGCGCGCGCCCGATGTCCCCGATTTGTCTTGAGAGAGGTTCCTTCACCGCATCGAGAACGACAGCCCGTTCGAGCGCTTGTGCCTCCGCCGTTGCATACGTAAGAACGATGGGGAAGCTGCTCCTGCATTCTCCTGCCCTCGCCGTATGCGCGATTGCAATGTCGACGGCGATGCTGGCCCCGGCTCTGGTCGAGGTGTTTCCTGACGCTGGTGACGTTTCCGCTGTTCGGTATAGGGATGGGGAGCTCCGTTCAATAGATCGGTATCTAGAGCAGGACGCTGCGAATATGGACGTCGAGGGCAAAGCGGCCCTGGAAGGCATGCGAGATGCTCTTTCGGGTTTCGTGTACGCGCCCACGCCTGCGGAGGGGTTTCGAAGCCTTGCGACGTACGAGCGCGCTCGAGGCGAGCTGGGCGCGGCAGATGCGACCCTCCTGCAATCGATCGGAATCGAGCCGGAGACTCCTTCTCGTGTGGAGGCGCGCGCCCTTCTGCTCGAGTCGATCGCGAGCTTGCCGGACCCCAAGGTTTACGAGTTAAGTACGAAGATGCCCCCATTAATCCTCCTTTCCTATCTCCAGGCAGCGCTTCCTTCCTTGTTTTGGCTGTTGCCCGTGGTTGTCACATCGCTTGCGTGCACCCACCTGCGGTGCCGTTCCCTTCTGGTTTTCCAAGTCCCCGCAACAGCGCATGTGCGTTTTCTGACGGCTGTTGCGCTGTCTCTCCTGCTTGGCTTGGCGCTGCTTTTGGTGTCGATGGTTCCCGCTGCGGTTGTGTCCTTGATTAAGAACGGTGCGGGTGGTTCGGAGTATCCCGTCGCTCTCATTCGGGCGGGAGCTTCGACAACGTCCATGGTGGGGGAGGCGGTGTTGTGCAGTATTCCGTTGCTGGTCATGGCATACGGCGTGATTTCCGTCGTCGCTGCGTTGACAGCAGCGATTAGCCGCAACCCCGTTGTCGCCGGAGTGGTTTGCGCGGTTCTCCTGGTGTTGGGTTCGTTGAGCGCTCATGTTGAAAGCGCGGGCATGGGCGTCGCGCTGCTGGCTCCATTCGCCTCGTTTGATCCCGCTTCCCAGGTGGGGACGATTGGGTTCCTTGGGCGAGGGACGAACGCGATGCCTTTTGGAGAGGTCGTCGGCGCATCGGGCGCTCTGCTGGTGGTTTTGGGCGCCGTATCTCCGTTGATGGTGCGCCTGAGTGTTCCAAAGATCGAAAGGGGATGATCTCGATGATTGGCCTTCAAACGCTGACGATCTCTTATGGAAAGAAGGTGCTCGTAGATTCGGTGGACGCTGAGTTTGCCCCGGGTACGGTCTACGGTCTCGTCGCTCCGAACGGGCATGGAAAGACGACGTTGCTGCGTGCGATGGCAGGTTTGCCGGGTCCTCGCGTGGACGGGAGCATCGTTCTGGATGAGGTGCAGGGTACGGGTGCGAGAGAGGTCCGTTCTATGATCTTCTATGCACCTGGTGAGGGGACGCTGCTGTATCCCGGATTGCGTGCGGAAGATCACCTCAAGATGGTTTGCGATATGTGGCCGCATGCTCGCGATATCGAAGAGATAGTGGAACAAACGCAGATAGGCGAGTTCGCGAAGATGAGGATCCGCACTCTGAGCCAGGGCATGAAGCAGCAGCTTACCCTGGCGATTGCGTATGCGACGGGTGCGCGGTACCTTCTATTAGATGAGCCCATGAACGCGCTCGACCCCAGCAGGGTGGACTTGCATTCCGAGATTCTCAGGAAGCTGGCCGATTCTGGTACGTGCATCATCATGTCATCCCACATCTTGGATTCGGTCGATAGGCTGTGCGATGAGATTCTGTTTTTGAAGGATGGGAGGCTCATTAGAAGCATTCCGCAAGATGATGCTGCGCCGAAGTCTCCTGGATCCCATTTCGCAAAGCCTGCCGGACGCGCCGAGGGTGCGCTAAGCACGTATCGGCGACTCTACGAAAAGGGCGGGTAGAAATGCAAGTTAAAAATCTATGTGGTCAATGTGATACCGTTGAACCCGCATATCGATACCGCTCAGTCATTCGCCTCGCCCCCGTCGCACGTATCTTCATTCGGTCTGTCATTATTAATCTAACGATGCTTTGAGGAATGCAGG
>NZ_JADMWW010000029.1 GCF_015548375.1 Collinsella aerofaciens | reverse complement strand
GTATTACGAGCTCCTGTGCGAATTGGAGAGAGCGCTCCCGCAAACTGCCTCTTGACAACTTATAGGAGCGTCGGTTTTAATATCATACTTTTCGGCATGGTTCGGGATATGCGTCCAAACGTAGGAGATGAGCCCAATTCGTGACGGACGGTATCCCGCCACCCCTCTTCGAGACAAAAATGATCCGTTTTCCTCCGTCCCCAAGGGACAATTTTCAAAACTACGCCGGATTACGGGGCCAGGATGCTGCAAGCCAACCATACCCTGCATTATCAAGAAACAATAAGCCATCTACCTGCGGGTTTAATTTCACTATTGGCACCATGGTCGCCAGTTGGCGATTCAGCCCCGTAAACCGGTATAGTTGCGATTTGGTAGCATTTCCCAGCAAACCAAATAGTCTCACCAAACGCAAAAAACCCGACCTCCGCATGGAGATCGGGCTTATAGGGCTCAGCAAAGCCGAACCTACACGGTCAAATGATCCGTAGCTTACATCTGCTCGGGCGCGGAAACGCCAACGAGGGTGAGCACCAGGGCGAGCGTCACGCGAACGGCGTCGCAAGCGGCCAGACGGGCGCGCGAAAGCTCGGGGTCGACGGGACGGCCCTCGCTCGGCAGAACCTGGCAGGCAGCGTAGAAGCTGTGGAAGTCGCCGGCGAGTTCCTCAGCAAAGTGCGTCAGACGGAACGGGGCGCGGTCGCGAGCGCAGCTGGCAATCAGGTCGGTGAGCTCGTTGAGCTTACGCGAAAGGGCGAGCTCGGTCGGGTCGGTCAGCAGCGAGTAATCGACGTTCTCACCGATGGCCTTGGCGGCAACGGCCTTCATGCCCATCTCGTCAGCCTGCTCGGGCGTAACGTCGGCGGCACGGCGCAGGATGGAGCACACGCGGGCGTGAGCGTACTGCACGTAATAGACCGGGTTGGAGTTGTCGCGCTTCTTGACGGCCTCGATATCGAAGTCGACCATCTGGTTGGAGCTTTTGGAGATGAGCGTGTAGCGAGCGGCGTCGGAACCGACCTCGTCGACGAGCTCCTGCAGGGTCACCATGGTGCCCTTACGCTTGGACATACGGACGGGCTTGCCGTTGCGCAGCAGGTTGACGAGCTGGCCCAGCAGAACCTCAAACTTGCCGGGATAGCCAAGAGCGTCGCAGACGCAGCGGACGCGCTCGATGTAGCCGTGGTGGTCGGCACCCCAGATGTCGATGACGTGGTCGACGCGCTGGAACTTATCCCAGTGATAGGCAACGTCGGAGGCGAAGTAGGTGTACTCGCCGTCGGACTTGATCAGGACGCGGTCCTTGTCATCGCCCAGGTCGGTGGAGCGGAACCACAGGGCGCCGTCCTTGGTGTAGAGGTAGCCCATCTTGTCGAGCTTCTCAAAAGCGCGGTCGACGGCAGAGGTGCCGGCGGTCTCGCCCTCGGTGTCCTTCACGTACAGCGAACGCTCGGAGTACCAACGATCGAAGTCGCAATTGACGGCGTGGCAGAGGTCGCGCATGTTGTCGACCATCTTCACATAGCCGCGCTCGCGGAAGCTCTCCATGCGCTCCTGAGGATCGGCCTCGACCCACTTATCGCCGTCGGTGCGCCAGAACTCGGCGGCCTCGTCGATAATGTAGTCGCCGCCGTAGGAGTCCTTGCCCAGGGTCTCGGCAAAGTTGTCCTGATACGGATGGGTCTCGGGATGCTCGTCGTTCTCGTCGGCAACAAAGGCGTCGCGGTCGGCGATCAGCAGCTTGTGAGCCTCGTCGATATCCACGCCCTGCTTGGCGATGATGTCGGCAAGCTGCATATAGCGCGTGCTGATGGAGTTGCCGAAGGTGTTCATCTGAGAGCCGTGGTCGTTGATGTAGAACTCACGCTGGATGTCGTAACCGGCGTGATCCATAACGCGGCAGAGCGAGTCGCCCAGCGCGGCCCAGCGGCCGTGGCCGATGTGCATGGGGCCGACGGGGTTGGCGGAAACGAACTCGACCTGGGTCTTCAGGCCACCACCGACGTTGGACTTAGCGAAGTCCATACCCTTCTCGCGAGCCTCGCCAAAGATGGCATTCTTGACGGCAACGGAGAGGTAGAAGTTGATGAAGCCGGGGCCTGCGATCTCGACCTTCTCGATCGCGGGGTCCTCGGGCATATGGGCAACGATGGCCTCGGCGATCTTGCGCGGGGCGCAGTGGGCCAGCTTGGCGGACTTCAGGGCCATGGTAGAGGTCCACTCGCCATGAGAAGTGTCAGCCGGTCGCTCGATAGCGCAATCGTCAAGTTCAAATGCGGAAAGGTCGCCGGCCTCCTGGGCCGCAGCAAGCGCAGCGCGTACCAGCTCTTCAATCTTCTCGGGCATAGATCCTCCTTGTGTTAAAGCCCCCGAGCTCTTGGTCACTCGTAGGGCAAAAGCCAGAGTTTGTAGCACTCTATCACAAGCGACGGGCACTGTCGCAGGGTAAAGCCAATCGATATTGCATATGCACAAAATTGACTACAGCTTGCATGGAGTCACTCAAAGATGCCAGTCTGCCTGCAGATTATGCAGGCGTTGAAAATGCATAAAGGTGTGAATGAGCTGCGCCTGTTATCGAATACTCTTACCTATCGGAGTTGTGTGCTTTTCCTGCATAAAGTAAGGGTTTGCGCACGTCAGCGTGTTATTCTAGACATACGTAAATTCGTATAAGTTGGAGGTAGCATGTTCTCAATCGGTCAACACGTCATTCATCCGGGTCAGGGAGTCTGCACCGTCGTCGGTTTTAGGGACGACACACCGCAGCCCATGCTACTGCTCGAGACCAAGCAGGGACATGCGCAGACGATCCTCATGTACCCCGTGGCGCAGGCCGACCGTTTGCACGCCGCCATCTCGCAGCAAGATGCCGAGCACCTGCTGAGCCACTATGACGAGCTGGAGTGCGACACTTTTACCGAGCGCAACAGTTCACTTGAGGAGACGCACTTTAAGCAGCAGCTCAAGCTGGGCGCGCCCGAGACGGTCCGCGTGGCAAAGACCATGATGCACCGCATTCGCCAGGCCGAGGAAGCTGATAAAAAACCCAGCTCCTACTACATGCGCGTACTCAAGGAGGCCAAACGCCGCTCCATCGAGGAGTTCGCCGTGGCCTTGGGCGTCACCGAGGAGGCCGCCGAAGCCCGCCTAGCCCAAGCCGCCCTCAACTAACCCATCCGCGCCAAAAACCACCACAAAGGGGACAGGCACCTTTGTGGTGGTTTTCTTGTTCTAGTAGTATTCATTCTTATCGATACCCACGAGCACAAGGAGTCTCCTATGGCAGAGCCGCTTACCGCCGGAATCACCCGCGACCGCGCGTTCGAACTGCTCAACGAGCACAACAAGGACCCGTTCCACATCACCCATGGCGAGACAGTCGAGGGCACTATGCGCTACTTTGCGCGCGAGTTCGACCCCGAGAACGAGGAGTTTTGGGGCATCGTCGGTCTGCTGCACGACCTGGATTGGGAGGAGCATGAGGACGACCCCATTAACCACACCATCTATGCTGCCGAGATTCTTGAGGGCGAAGGTGCGTCTCCCGAGCTCATTCGCGCCATCCAGACGCACACGTCCGACTTCAACACCTCACTACCCAAGCCCGAGCTGCAGATGGAAAAGATCCTGTTTGCCTGCGATGAGCTCACCGGCCTGATCGGCGCTGCCGTCATCATGCGCCCGAGCAAGAGCGTTATGGACTTTACGACTAAGTCGCTCAAGAAGAAGTTCAAGGACAAACGCTTTGCCGCCGGCTGCTCGCGCGACGTGATTTCGCAGGGCGCCGAGATGCTCGGCTGGGAGCTCCCCGAGCTCTTTGACCGCACCATCGCGGCCATGCAGTCCTTCGCGCCCGATCGCGATACCTTCCAGGCCTAACGACCGCGCAAGAAAACCGCCACAAAGGGGACAGGCACCTTTGTGGCGGTTTTTCTTGCGCGGTCGTTAGGGGCGGACCTGGCCGGTGCCTCGGAGCTTGTATTTGTAGGTAGTGAGGGCCTCGGCGGCAAAGGGGCCACGGGCGTGGAGCTTTTGGGTCGAGATGCCAATCTCGGCGCCCAGGCCAAACTCGCCGCCGTCAGTGAAGCGCGTGCTGGCGTTGGCGTACACGGCCGAGGCATCGACCGCATCCAGGAAGCGCTCGCAAGCGTCCGTGTCCTCGGCAACGATGGCCTCGGAGTGCATCGTGCCGTAGCGATTGATGTGTGCGATGGCCTGGTCCTCGTTTGCCACGACCTTCACGCTCATCTCGAGCGCCAGGTACTCGCGACCCCAGTCCTCCTCAGTCGCGGCGACGTAGTCATCGCCCTCCACAAAGCCGGCGTCGGCGCACGCGGCGCACGTGGCCTCGTCGCCGTGAATGAGCACGCCGTGATCGTGCAGCACGGCAACGACCGCAGGCAAAAACGCATCGGCCACAGCATGGTCGACCAGCAGCGACTCGGCGGCATTGCACACGCCTACGCGCTGGGTCTTGGCATTAACGATAATGTTGAGCGCCTTATCAAAGTCGGCGGATTCATGCACGTAGATGTGGCAGTTGCCCGTGCCCGTCTCAATCACCGGCACAAGCGACTCGCGCACGCAGCGCTGGATCAGGCCTGCACCGCCGCGCGGAATGAGTACGTCGACAATGCCGCGGAGCTTCATGAACTCGCCAGTGGCCTCGCGGTCGGTGGACTCGATCATCGACACGGCCTCGCGCGGGAAGCCCTTGGCCTCGAGCGCATCGGCCAGCAGCTCGGCGATCATGGCACACGAGTGATAGGCCAGCGAGCCGCCGCGCAGAATACAGGCGTTGCCGGTACGGATGCAGATGCCTGCGGCGTCGGCCGTCACGTTGGGGCGCGCCTCGTAGACCATAGCGACCAGGCCCAGCGGAACACTCACACGGGTCAGGTCCACGCCGCTTGCAAGCACGCGGTGGTCGAGCACGCGGCCCACGGGATCGGGCAGCTCGGCGAGCTTTTCCAGGCCGGCGGCCATGCCCTCGACGCGCTCAGGCGTCAGCAGCAGGCGATCGAGCAGTCCGGCCGAGGTACCCGCATCGCGCGCGGCGGACATGTCGAGCTCGTTGGCGGCGACGATGGAGTCGACACCGTTGCGCAGTGCTGCGGCCATGGCGCGCACGGCCTCCTGACGCTGCTCGTCGCTCGCCGTGGCAAGCGAGGCCGACGCTGCCTTGGCGGCAACGGCGAGATCGTGGACATACGTGGCTATATCGACCGACATGGGCGGCCCTTTCTCCTAGAAGTTTGCAACCATGGTAGCCGATTTGCGCATGGCCTCGCCCACGGCGGTAGAATTGGTCAACCCGAAACACCGCAACGAACGGAAGACTCACATGACCCTCATCACTTCGTACCACGTCCCCGGCCTTTATGTCGAGGACCACAGCATCGACGTCCCCCTTGACTGGCGCGGCCTGGAGCCGATGCTCCTGGCCGTCGGCAGCACCATGCGCCGCGGCGCTATGCCGGCACCCATCGCCGGCGCGCCCGAAAGCATCAAGCTCTTCTACCGCGTGATTTGCGCGCCCGACCGCATCAACGACGATCTGCCACTGCTCCTGTTTTTGCAGGGCGGCCCCGGCGGCGAGAGCCCGCGTCCGCTGTCGCCCACAAGCGATGGCTGGATCGAGGAGGCCGTCAAGCACTTCCGCGTGGTCCTTCCCGACCAGCGCGGAACCGGGCGCAGCAGCTGCGTGGACGGACGCACGATTGCCGCACTGGGCGAGCGCGCCGAGGCGGAAGGCTCCGATGCCACACGCTCGCAGGCGGACTTCCTCAAGCGCCACCTCGCCAGCTCCATCGTGCGCGATTTTGAGTACCTGCGCCTAGTGGGCTTTGGCGGCAAGCCGTGGGTCACGCTCGGCCAAAGCTACGGCGGTTTTTTGACGCTGAGCTATCTGTCGCTCTTCCCCGAGGGCGTGGCGGCAAGCTTTACCTGCGGCGGCATCCCCCACGTGCCGGCGAGCGCAAGCGAGGTCTACGCGCACACCTTCCCGCGCATGGCCGCCAAGACGCAGCAGTATTATGACCGCTATCCCGCTGACGTCGAGCGCGTGGCAGCCCTGGCCGATGCGCTCGAGGCTCAGAAGCCCGTGCTGTCCGATGGCTCGCCGATGACGGTCGAGCGCCTACAGCTCATGGGCAGCGACTTTGGCATGAAGCCGAGCTTTGAGCGCATGCATTGGATTATCGATCACGCTTTTGTTGACGGCGACGGCACGCTGACCTGCGGAACTTCGGTATCCGACAGCTTTTTGATGCGCGCCTTCGAGCGCACCAACACGCGTACAAACCCGCTGTACTGGACGCTGCAGGAGTTTATCTACGCCGACGGCGACACCATGCCCATTGGCTGGGCGGCCGCAGAGGAGAAGGCCCATCGTGCCGAGTTCGACACCCTCGCGCGCCCGCTCATGTTTACCGGCGAGGCCATGTTCCCGTGGATGTTTGAGCAGATGCCCGAGCTTATGCCCTTCAAGCCCGCCATGGACCTGCTGATGGAAGACACAAGCTGGGACAAGATCTACGACCCGCAGCGCCTGGCGTGCAACGAGGTGCCCCTGCAGGCCGCGGTGTATTTCGACGACATGTACGTGGATTCTTTCGACGACATGTACGTGGATTCGGGCCTGCAGCTTGATACGCTCAGCCGCGTGGGCAACTCGCATGCCTGGGTGACTAACGAGTTCGAGCACGATGGCCTGCACGGCAGCGTGGTGTTCAAGCACCTCTTCAACGAAGCCCTCAACCGAGGAGACCTGCGCCAGATCTTCTAGCAAAGGAGTGTCCCCACCTGCCGGCACAAAAAGAACGTCCCCAAGTGCCGAACAAGTGCCGGCAACGACAATGCCGCAGGTAGAGAACGGAAAGCGAAAACGCCCCTAAGCGAGCAAGGTGACGTGAAAGAGGAGGGCATTGACCTTTTGGTCATGCCCGACGATTGAACGTCAGATTGCCGCTTAGGGGCGTTTGCAGCGTCAATTGGTTATGCGAAGACGATTAAATTATCCCTGTGTATCGCCGGCTTCTCGGCCAGGTTAGCGAGCAGGCGGTTGCTGGCGATCTGGTCCTGGCGGCGGCCGGCGGCAAGTTCCAGCACGTCCGAATCGGCCTCGGCGATACCGCGGGCGACAACCATGCCGCTCGGGTCGCACACGTCGAGCACATCGCCCTCGGCAAACTGGCCATCGACCTCGCGAATACCCACCGCAAGCAAGGAAGAGCCACGGCTGACCAGCGCCTTCGCAGCACCATCATCGACCGTCACCGAGCCATGCGCCTTGTCGCCCAGTGCGATCCACAGCTTGCGGGGTGCGATGTCCAGACGCTCCGCCGGCGGATCGAACAGCGTGCCCACGCTCTCGCCGCGGGCGAGGCGCACGAGCGCATCGGGCTCCTCACCCGAGCAAATCACGCTCTGAATACCCGCCGTCATCAGGATGCGGCTCGCGCGAATCTTGGTAATCATGCCGCCCGTGCCCACCGATGTGGAAGAATCGCCCGCCGAGGCAATAATCTTGGCATCGATCTTATGTACGACAGGAACAAACTCGGCCGTGGGGTCCTCATGCGGATTGGCGGTATAGAGGCCATCGATGTCCGAGAGCGTCACGCACAGATCGGCAGAAACCAGGCAGCTCACAAGCGCCGCCAGCGTGTCGTTGTCGCCAAACTTGATCTCATCGACGGTAACGGTATCGTTCTCGTTGACGACCGGCACCACGCCAAGCTCCACGAGGCGCAGCAGGGCGTCGCGCGCATGCAGGTAGGACGTGCGACGGGCCGTATCGTGGCGCGTGAGCAGTACGAGCGAGGTGAGCAGGTCGCGCGCATGGAACTCTTCGTCGTAGGCCGACGAGATGATGCACTGACCGGCCGAGGCGCAGGCCTGCAGGCTCGGCAGGTCGCCGACTGGCTTGCGGTCGAAGCCCAACACGGGATAGCCGCAGGCGATAGCGCCCGAGCTCACCACGACCAGGCGCCAGCCGAGCTTGCGCAGGGCTGCGGCCTGATCGGCAAGCCCGCCGATAAAGGTGCGGTTGACCTTGCCGTCGGCGCCCACCACCGTGGACGAACCGATCTTTACCACCATCGTTTTATAAGAAGTCGTCATACGTCAAACCAATCGACTGTTCAGCGAACGGACGAACGGGCAAGCGAGAAAAATGATCCGTTTTCCTCCGTCGCATGCGGATCATTTTGCCCAGGGAAAGGCAGAGGCCGCGGCCATGTTCTTGCGCACGAGCTCGTCGCGTACCTGAGCCAGGCCCTGCTCCATGCCCACCACATAGGTCTGCGGGTACAGGAAGCGCTTGAAAGCTGCGTCCAGATGATCGAGCGCCCAAACACAGCGCTCGCGCGCGTCCTGGATGCTCTCACGCGGAGCCACTGCACTGCCATCGCGTACGATCGGCACCAGCAGCTCGCGATACTCAAGCTCCGACACATCGGTCACCAGGGCGGCATCATTCACGGCCACGAGGGTATTGCCGCGCGCGGCGCCCTCCCCCGCCAGATGGTCCTCGTCGTAGATCATGTCGCAGACCGGGCCGCCAAAGCCGTCGTAATAACGGCGCACGCGCTGCACGCCCGGGATCGTGCGCTTGTAGGGCTGCTCGGAGAGCTTGACCACCGGCGTCCATGGATCTGCCTCGCTCGCACGGCGGGCGGAAAGCTTGTACACGCCACCCAGCGCCGGCTGGTCATAGCAGGTCGCGAGCTTGGTACCCACGCCAAAGCTATCGATGGGCGCGCCCTGGTCCAGCAGCGACTGAATCGTGTACTCGTCAAGATCGTTGGAAACCGAGATCCCCACATAGGGCAGGCCCTCGGCATCAAAACGGCCGCGAACATACTTGGAGAGCTTGGCGAGGTCGCCGGAGTCGATGCGAATAGCCGACAGACGCTCGCCCACCGCCTCCATCTCCTTGGCAACCGTAATGGCATGCTCGCAGCCCTCGCGCACGTCATAGGTGTCGATGAGCAGCGTACAGTTCTTGGGGCTCGACTTGGCAAAGGCGCGGAAGGCCTCGAGCTCGGAATCGAAGCTCATCACCCAGCTGTGCGCATGCGTGCCAAAGACGGGAATACCATAGCGGCGGCCGGCGAGCACATTGGACGTAGAGGAGCAGCCGGCAACGTAGCTCGCGCGCGCAACGGCCAGGCCGCCATCGGGACCCTGGGCGCGGCGCAGGCCAAACTCCGCCACGGGGCGACCGTCGGCGGCGAGCACCACGCGCGCCGTCTTGGTGGCGACAAGCGTCTGGAACCCGACGATGTTGAGCAGCGCCGTCTCAAGCAGCTGGCACTCGAGCGCAGGACCGGTGACGCGCACCATGGGCTCGCGCGGAAAGATGAGCTCGCCCTCGGGGACGGCGTCAATATTTACATGCGCACGAAAATCGCGCAGGTAGTCGAGGAATGCGGACTTGAACATCGCGCCGCCGGCAGGGGCCTCAAGCGAGGCGAGGTAGTCGATATCCTCGGGCGTAAAGCGCAGGTTCTCGACGAGCTCGGGCAGCTCGGCGGTGCCGCACATGACGGCATAGGCGCTGCCAAAGGGATGGTCGCGGTAAAACGCGGTAAAACAACCCTGCTCATTGGCCTTGCCGCTCTCCCACAGGCCCTGGGCCATAGTGAGCTCGTACAGATCGGTGAGCATTGCAATGTCGGTGGGATGCGAGATGTCGGTCAAAGCCATGGGGCGACCTTTCGGATGTGTGGTGCAGAATTTGAGGGTTGGACGAGAGCAGAGCATGCGGACATGACGCCCGATGCGAGTCGGTTAGAGCAGGCCCATGCTGGTCAGGATCGTGTAGCCCATAAAGATGACAAACGCGATGAGGGCAAGGACAATGATGATTTTTTGAGCCGGCGCCATGCCAGGGATCTCGTTCTCGCCCATAGGCTCCTTGGAGGTAACCATGCGCTGGGCAAAGGTCATCTCGTCACGGCTCGGCTTGGGCTCGACGGACTTGGGACGGGCGGCCTTTTTAGGCTGAGGTTTGGGCGCGGCAGGTGCAGGCTTCGCAGCAGCGGGCTTGGGTGCGGGCGCGGGCGCCGATGCGGATGCGGCGTTCGCGGCGGCCTCCTCGGCCTTCGCACGCTCGGCACGCAGGGCAGCCAGCTCCTCACGCTCGCGACGGGCCTCTTCCCGAGCCTCGCGGCGGGCCTTCTCAGCGCGGAGCTCTTCCAACTCGGCGCGCTCCTCGTCGGACAATGGTTGGGACTCAAGCTCGGCCATGGTATAGCCCTTTCTTTTAAAAAAAGCCGCCGACACAATGTCAGCGGCTTATCAAATCCATGGGTGGAGACGAAGGGAGTCGAACCCTCGGCCTCTGCCATGCGACGGCAGCGCTCTCCCAACTGAGCTACGTCCCCAGGACAAGTCGATATTTTACCTACGGCTCGCCAACTGTCAACGCCCAATAACCAGTCTTTTTGGGACGCGGCTATTTTGACAACTTTTCGAACAGGCGATCCTCTCGATGATTTTTTAATCCCCGTCCCAGAAAAATCATCAGCGTGCGCTCTACTTTGCGCTGGTGAGGACGCCGGTGGTGTCGAAGGCGGGGGTGAAGCTCTCGTCTACCGCGCCGCCCTCTTGCCAGAACATTGTCGTAAAGCCCAGGTCGTCGGCATGGTCGAGCACCTGCTCGTACTCCTCGCGCGTCACGGCGCGCGCCAACTCGCCGCCCTGCTCGCGCATGAGCGCATTGGGCGTGTACTGGTTCATGACCGAGATCGGCACGTCGCCCACCGTCTGCCACACCAGGTCTAACACGCGGCACGAGTCATCCGCATGCCCCGGCAGCACCAGGTGGCGTACGATGATGCCGCGCTTCATGAGCCCGTCGTCATCCACCAGCTCTCCCCCGCGGCGATCGATCTCGCGCGCCATCTGGGCCAGACCCGACACGGCCACACGCGGGTAATCCTTTATATGGGAGAGCGACTGCGCAAGCGCCGCATCGGCATATTTAAAGTCGGTGAGCCACACATCGACCAGGTCGCCCAGCGCCGCCACGGCACTCGCGCGCTCGTAACCACTCGTGTTGTAGACGATTGGGATAACCAGTCCGCGCGCCCGTGCCGCGGCAATCGCGGCAGGCAACAGGTGCGCATAGTGCGTCGCCGTCACCAAATTGATGTTGTTGGCACCCTGGTCCTGCAGTTCCAGCATAATCTCGACCAGGCGCTCAGGCGAAATCTCAAGGCCAAAATTGCCGGTCGAGATCTCGTGGTTCTGGCAGTAGATACATTTGAGCGAGCAGCCGCTAAAGAAGATCGTGCCCGAACCGGCCTCGCCCGAGATAGGCGGCTCCTCCCACATATGAAGCGCGGCGCGGGCCACCTTGAGCGTGTCGTTAGCACCGCAGACGCCGTGCGCGCCCTCATCGCGCGCCGCACCGCAACGGCGCGGACACAAATGGCAGGCGGGCGAAAAAAGTTCGGTCAACGACGTCGGCATAAAACCATGCTCCAAAACAACGATTCAGCAGCTCAAACGTAAAGGGATCAACCCCACAGACGGCTCGAGCCCAAGGCGCCGTAATCGTCCGACACGATTTTTGTAATGTCAAGACTGGAATCGATAAAGTGCCGCTTTATGATGTAGGTATTCCGCCCCCCGCGGAGCAACTGGGTGAACCGTCGCGTTTATTTAGGGAGCCCACACAGTCGTACCTAGTACAGGTATCCTTCGTTGTTAAGGACGCTGGAACAGTCGATGAGGGCACCCACCTGTTTTAGGTGGGTTCATTTTCGTAACGTGGGGGGTGGTTTTCTTTTGCCGAAAATCACCATTACAGTCCATATGGATCCCCGCCGGCATCCCGACAAGCCATCGACAACATCCCAATATCTGGTAAGCGCGTGATTATCGCTGCGTGCAATTCCATGTACCCCCCTTGGTCGAGTATTATGGTTCGGCTATGCCCTTTGCGCATGGCGTTCTTCTGACCTTTTCCTTCGACGCTTGGCGGTTTTTAGATTCATGGCTTCATCCCCGAGCTACATACCGTACCTATGCGTGGCAGCGGCGGCCTTTATCACGACCTTCCTCGCGGTGCCCCTGGTCAAGCGCTTGGCAATTAAGCTCGATGCCGTCGACTATCCTTCTAAGCGCCGCATCAACACCAAGCCCATCCCGCGTTTGGGCGGAACGGCGGTGTTTTTGGGCCTGGTCGTCGCCTGCACTGTGCAAATCCTAGGCACCTGGTACCTGGGTTGGCCGCCCGTTTTGGTGCCCCACCCCCGTCTGCACATCAGCTACCCCATGCTGGCGCTCTCCTTTACCGTCATCTTTGCGACCGGCGCTATCGACGACGTCTTCCAGCTCACGCCCAAGCAAAAGCTGGCCGGACAAGTCCTCGCCGCGCTTATCGCCTGTATCGGCGGCCTAAAAATCGGCGTCATCGTCAACCCGTTTGCCCCCGGCGAGATCATGCTCGGATGGCTCGCCTACCCCATCACCGTAATCTATCTGGTGGCATTCACCAACATCATTAACCTCATCGACGGCCTCGACGGCTTGGCCACGGGCATCTGCGGCATCGCGTCGTTCACCATGTTTTCGATGGCCGTTCTCTCGGGCCGCATCGACGCCGCCGCGCTCTCCATTGCGCTCTTTGGCGCCTGTCTGGCCTTTTTGCGCTACAACTTCAACCCCGCAAGCATCTTCTTGGGCGACTCGGGGTCGCTGCTTCTGGGCTTTGCGCTGGGCTCCATCTCGCTGCTCAACGTGAGCCGCACCGCCGCACTCACCTCGCTTATCATCCCGCTCATCGTTGCCGGCGTGCCCATCATCGACACGTTTAGCGCCATTGTGCGCCGCAAGCGCGCCCACATTAGCATCGGGCAGGCCGACAAGGGCCACATCCACCACCGCCTGATCCAAGAAGGCTACAACCAAAAACAGGCCGTGCTGCTCATCTATGCCTGGTGCATCATGCTTTCGGCCGGCGCCGCCGCGATTAACCAGGTCGAGGTGCCCATGCGTGTGCTCATCTTTACCGTGCTCGCCATTGGCTCGGCGGCCTTTGCCAAGCATCTGCATCTGTTTGAGCCCGTGCTGCGCCACCATTACAACAAGCGCACGCACGAGGACGAGCTCGTCACCCCCGACGACCCCGCTTTTAAGCAGGAGGAGCAGGCAGCCGAGGAGCGCAAAGAAGAGCGCCACCACAAGCTCTAGGGCAAGCTGCCAAGGATGTGCCAAGGCACCGTTGGCCAAGCGCGGCCGCGCCGCACCCACCGCACAAGCCACCCCTCTCCCGCCCCTCGCCTACTTACGTCCCGCCCCTCCAATAAACGCGTTATCATCTTGACCCATGAACATACGTTAGGAGCAATCATGCCAAACGAGAACAGCTACGAAGTCGCGCTGCAAAAGAGCAACGCCATTCGCGAGGGCCTGGCCAATACGCCCGAGAAGTTCACCATGCTCACCGGTGATCGCCCCACCGGCCGTCTGCACCTGGGCCACTACTTCGGTACCCTCAAGGGCCGTGTTGAGCTGCAGGACATGGGCGCCAAGACCAACGTGCTCATCGCCGACTACCAGGTCATCACTGACCGCGACACCACCGAGCACATCCAGGACAACGTGTACAACATGGTCATGGACTACCTTGCCTGCGGCGTCGACCCCGACAAGACCATGATCTACGCGCACTCCGCCGTGCCCGCCGCCAACCAGCTCATGCTGCCGTTCCTGTCGCTGGTGTCCGAGGCCGAGCTGGCGCGCAACCCCACGGTCAAGGCCGAGATGGAGGCCTCGGGCCACGAGCTTACCGGCCTCCTGCTCACCTACCCGGTGCACCAGGCCTGCGACATCCTGTTCTGCAAGGGCAACGTGGTGCCGGTCGGTCGCGACCAGCTGCCGCACATCGAGCTCACCCGCACCATCGCCCGCCGCTTTAACAACCGCTACGGCAAGGTGTTCCCCGAGGTCGAGGCGCTGCTGTCCGAGACCCCGCTGCTGCCCGGCCTGGACGGCCGCAAGATGAGCAAGAGCTACGGCAACGCCATCAATATTTCGATGACCGCCGAGGAGACGGCCAAACGCATCAAGAAGAGCCAGACCGACTCCGAGCGCATGATCACGTTCGATCCCGAGAACCGCCCCGGCGTGTCCGGCCTGCTTTCGACCGCCGCCATCTGCACCGGTCGCTCCGAGGTCGAGATTGCCGAGGAGATCGGCATGGGCGGCTCCGGCCAGCTCAAGAAGTACGTGACCGAGGCCGTCAACGAGTACTTCGCGCCGATCCGCGAGCGCCGTCAGCGCTACGAGAACGATCTGGACTATGTAAAGGACGTCCTGCACGAGGGCAACCGTCGCGCCAACGAGATCGCCGATCAGACCCTGGCCGAGGTTCAGGACGCCATGGGCATGGTGTACTAGATCGATCTGCTGGCTAGAACTTTCGATTGCTATAGGGCGGGCGCTACGGCGTCCGCCTTTTTTGGTGCCCGACCGGTTCGGCTCTGCCCATTGCACTCCCCCGACAAACAGGAACAGGCTCGCTGGCAGTTAGTTGCCAGCGAGCCTGTTCCCGAAGTACACCGTTGAATCGCACAGAGGGGAGGAATGCGAATCAAACTCAACAGGGCAGGCTTTTTCATCGCCTATGGCCTGCTCCGTTGCTGAAACCAATATAGTTCACCGTGGTTTACTTTGTAGCGGCAATAAACGCCGCCACACCTTCTCCATAAGTTAGCTCAGGTAAACTAAAACCACCACAAAGGGGACAGGCACCTTTGTGGTGGTTTTGACACGAACGAGCCGCTACAGCCCGGCAGACCAACGACAGGCACCCAGATCGACGTGCCCGGGATCGGCAAACGTCACGCCCTCCCCTAGCAAAAGCTCACGTTGAGCATCGGGGCCGCCAAACGCAAAGCCCTCGCAAATGCGGCCATCGGCAAACACCACACGATGGCAGGGAATCTGACCAGGGCGCGGATTGCTATGCAGGGCATACCCCACGTACCGCGCACTTCGTGGACGACCGGCGAGCAGCGCCACCTGGCCGTACGTGGCGACCATCCCCTCGGGAATCTGCTCGACCACCTCGTACACCCGCTCAAAAAAGCCCTCAGACGCCATTGCTCGCTCCCTTCCACCCGGAATAGCATAAACCACCACAAAGGTGCCTGTCCCCTTTGTGGTGGTTTATGGCAAGTCGGTTAGTTGGCGGGCTGGAAGAAGGCTACGGCCACGGCACCGGGGCCTACGTGGGTGCCGATGGTGGCGCCAATGGTGTGGACAGGCAGCTCGCCCTCTGTGTGGCCAGCCCACAGCGCCGCACTGTCCTCGATATACTTCTTGAGCACCGCATCCGAAAGGCCCGTATAGCCGAGCGCCAACGGCATGGAAAAGTCGATGCCGCCTGCCTTTTCGACCTTTTGGTTCAGCAGGTTACGGCCGTTCTTGGAACCGCGCGCCTTGCCCAGCTGCACGATCAGGCCATCCTCGGCGGCCACAACAGGCTTCACGTTGAGTAGCGTACCCACGGCGCCGGCCGCAGCAGACAGGCGACCGCCGCGCACCAGGTACTCCAGCGTCTCGAGCAGGCCGATAACGACCACGCGGTCGCGCACGGCCTCGACAGCCGCCGCGATCTGAGATGCACTGCGGCCCTCGTCCACCAAGCGCAGCGCATACTCGACCAGGACGCGCTCGCCCAGGGTGACGTTGTTGCTGTCTACCACGAACACGTCGCCACCTGGCGCCTCGGCAAGTGCGATACGGGCACTCTGATTGGTGCCTGATAGCTTAGCGCCCACGGTAATAATCACAGCCTCATCGCCGGCTTCACGAACCTCGGCGATGGCCTGCGAAAACGCGTACGGGTTGACCTGGCCGGTCTTGGGCAGCTCATCGCGCTCCACGAGCATCTCGTAAAAGCGCTGGTGATCGATGTCGATGCCATCCATGTACACATCGGTGCCAAAGGTGACGGACAGCGGCAAAACGGCCAGTGCTGGGTGCTCGGCCGGCGACATATCGCTTGCGGAATCGGTAATAATGCGGACGGACATAGCGAATCCTTTCTTGCGCA
The DNA here is from genome assembly GCF_015548375.1 of Collinsella aerofaciens. Classification (GTDB taxonomy): domain Bacteria; phylum Actinomycetota; class Coriobacteriia; order Coriobacteriales; family Coriobacteriaceae; genus Collinsella; species Collinsella aerofaciens_AB. Next base: position 7,174 of record NZ_JADMWW010000029.1, on the reverse strand, counting down.
GGTCCCGCGCAGGGAATTTTGACAGCAAGGCCCCGGCACGGTATACGCGCTCAAACAGGACGATGCAGTTCTTGGCTGAAAGCTAGCGCCAGCGCGGCTCTAGATCTCGCGCAGGGTGTTGAGAATCGTGCGCAGCGACGCATACATCTGCTCGCGCTGCTCCACGCCCATAGCCTTACCGGTGGTATCGAGCACCTCGCGAATGATGCGGTCCGCCTCGCTCATGCTCTCGCCGCCTAGAGCGGTCAGGCGCACCGGAGCACGATACTTAACGGCGGCATCGCCCGAATCATCGACCTCGACGTAGCCGCCCTCCTCCAGATGCGCGAGCGTGCGCGAGACGGCGGCACGGGTCACGCCTGCCATGCGAGCCAGGTCAGCACCAGTCAGACCGTCCTTGCTGCGCTCAAGATAGTACAGGCACATAACGTCGGAGCCCTTGAGGCCCAGCCTTGCGCCCTCGGATGTCTTAATGCGCTGGATCTCCTTGTAGAGCCCGCTGATCAGTCCGACAAAGTCCTCGAAACGTGTCTCGTCGTTCTGCTGCATGGGAGACGACCGCCTTTCGCTTGCATGATGCTAACGGGTAAACATCTTAGCCGCACAAGGCAACACCCATACCCAAATATCCCATTTGTTAACCCATCAACATAAAAACCACCACAAAGGGGACAGGCACCTTTGTGGTGGTTTGGGGCATCAATAGGTTCTAGGCGTCGCTACAGCTCCACGCAGGGATTGTCGCGGGTCACAAGCGTCTTAACGACAACCGTCGCTCCCAGATAACGCTCGAGCAGCTCGGCTAAGCGATCGATCGCGGCCTGGCAATCCCACATCCGCTCGGGCTCCACGCACTCAATCGCCAGGAACGCATCGGCCGAATCGTCGGACAGGGCCGTTCGAACGCCGTCGCGCCAGTTCCAGCAGCGGCACACGGCGCCTGCATCGTCGATATAGGCAAGCTCGCCGGGCAGCGTCGGATCATCCGCCTCCTCGCCAAGTGGCAAGAACACGTCGCCGCCGTCTGTCACCTTCAAGCGAAGGTCTCCCTCAATCGCATGCAAATCCTCGCCTCCCACGGGCAGCGCATAGGTCAACGAAATCGTGTTGTAGATATCCACCGCCGGCGTAATATGACCGACCGGCTTGCCCTTGAGCACGCGCTTGAGCAAGTTCTCGATCGAGCAGCGGGCGCCCTTTTTGGTCTTAAACAGGCGATAGGCCTCGCGCCATGCCTTGACCGGCGCATTCTCGCTGATCGTGTCGCTGGTCAGGTGGCGCTCCGCATCGATGTTGGCACGGTCGAGCAACGCGGCGATCGCATCCACATCCTCCTGGGAAATCTGAGCCGCGGGCTTCATGCCCTTTACGACCACGACGCCGACCGCCGCCTGCGGAAACAACTCCCAAAATGAATCCTCGGCAATAAAGCTTTTCATACGCTCTCCCTTCATCGTGCGCGCCCGAGCGAGGGCGCCTAAACAAAAAGCGCCCTTACGACGGCCACCTTCAAAGTCCTACGGTGCCGTCACAAGAACGCTTGCGCTGTCCCCATCCGGAGAAGGGGACGATATGTCAGGCGTATTGTAACCCGAGTCATCCACGCGAGCAAAACCACCACAAAGGTGCCTGTCCCCTTTGTGGTGGATATGGACTCACGGCGAAGCTAGTGGCGAAGTCCCAGCAGCCCGCGGCCGCGATGACGGGCGTCGGCGTGTACTTGAACGTGCGGGCCGGCGGCTTTGACGGACTCGGGCAGGTGCGAGTACTTCTTCTCGAAGTTCTCCTCGAACATCACCGCTAGGTTGTGCGCGGCCTCGTCATAGCGCGCGGTGCTCTGCCAGTATTGGCGCGGCACCAGGATGCCATCGGGCACGCCGTGGCACGTCGTGGGAATGTCGACGTTAAAGATGTCGTCGTGCACGAACTCGCTGTCCTCGATGGTACCGTCGAGGGTGCGCGCGACCAGCGAGCGCGTGTAGGCAAGCTCGATGCGATGGCCCACGCCGTAGCCGCCGCCGATCCAGCCGGTGTTGACCAGGTACACGCGCGTGCGGCCGTCGGCAATGCGCTCGCCAAGCATCTTGGCGTAAACCATGGGGTCGAGCGGCATAAACGGCTCGCCGAACAGCGAAGAGAACGTGGGCGTGGGCTCGGTGACGCCGACCTCGGTGCCGGGAATCTTAGCCGTAAAGCCCGTCACAAAGTGGTACATGGCGGCGTCGGCCGTCAGGCGCGAGATGGGCGGCAGCACGCCAAAAGCGTCGCAAGTCAGGAACAGCACGACACTCGGAGTGGTGCCCATGCCCTTAGTCCACGCGTTAGGAATGTGTTCCACGGGATAGGCCACGCGCGTGTTGTGCGTGATCGAGATGTCGTCGTAGTTGGGCTTGCGGTTCTCGTCGAGCACCACGTTTTCGCAAATGGCGCCAAAACGGACGGCGTTGAAGATCTCGGGCTCGTGGAAGGCGTCCAGGCCCTCGCATTTGGCGTAGCAGCCACCCTCGATGTTGAAGATGCCCATGTCGGACCAACCGTGCTCGTCGTCGCCGATCAGCAGACGCGTGGGGTTGGCCGAAAGCGTGGTCTTGCCGGTGCCGGACAGGCCAAAGAACACGGCAGTCTCGCGCGTGACGGGATCCATGCTGGCCGAGCAGTGCATGGGCAGCACGTCGTCCTCGACGGGCAGTAGGTAATTCATGACGCTGAAGATGGACTTTTTGATCTCGCCGGAGTAGCCGGTGCCAGCGACCAGAATCACGCGTTCCTGGAAGTTGATGACCACGGCGGCGCTGGAGTTGAGGCCCTTGATGGCGGGGTCGCACTGGTAACCGGGCGCTGCGAGCACGCAGAAGTCGGGCTCACCGGTGCGCGCGATTTCGCGGGCGAGCGGACGGGCGAGCATCTGCTTTATAAAGAGTGCCTGGCTGGCACGCTCGCAGGCAACGAGCAGCCGACGCGTGTGGTTGCGGTCGGCGCCTGCCATGCCGCGGGTGACGAACACGTCGCGCTCGTTGAGATAGTCGACGATGCCGGCCTTGATGGCCTCATAGCTCTCGACGGACAGCGGGCGGTTGACGGCGCCCCAGGCAATCTTGTCGTGAACATCGGGGGTGTCGACGATAAAGCGGTCATTGGGGGAACGGCCGGTACGCTCCCCCGTCTCGATCACCAGCGCGCCGTTGGATGCCATGCGGCCTTCTTCGCGGCGGATAGCGTGCTCGACGAGCTCCGCGGCGGGTAGATCGACCAGCAGACGGGGCTGATTCTCGGCGGGATCTTCAACGAGCGTAATACCAAAGTTGGACAAAACTTCTGCAGGGGTAACACCAGGCATGGGGCCTCCTTTAAAAACGCGACACATGGACGCGGCGCGCACTTTACTCACGTAAAGCCCGTTGTACCCGATATGCAAAAACGTTTTTGCGGCAAGGGCGGCAAGCCCGCCCAACGGTCAAAAATCGCAGGCAAGCGGCCTAGTCATTGGGGACGTTCTTAAACGACTAGTCATTGGGGACACTCTTGAACAGGCAACATCCAAGGAGCGTCCCCGGATGCCGGCACTTAGGGACGTTCCCAAAGTGCCGGCACATAAGGAACATCCCTAAGTGCCGACTACAGCGGCAGGCCTTGGCCGAGCATGGCTATGGCGCTCATCAGGACCAGCATGCCGGCAGCGTAGGGCAGCACCGCGCCCAGGAGTTCGGCATCCTTACCGCGCACGTGCACGGCGGCAAGACCAATGGCGAGGGTCTGCGGCGAGATCATCTTACCAGCGGCGACGCCCAGGGCGTTCAATGCGACCATCCAGTAGTCGCTCACACCCAGCGCAGTGGCGGCCTGGCTCTGAATGGGACCAAACAGCATGCCCGAGGACGTGCCCGAGCCGGTCACGAACGCACCGACTGCGCCGATCCACGGAGCCAGAATCGGGTAGAGACCGCCGGCGACCGCAATGCAAAACGCACTGATCGACGAAATCATGCCGGCATAGCCCATCACCTTGGCGCAGCCCAGTACCGAAAGCATCGTGATCACCGTCGGCGTCATCTGCTTCACAGTCGCGGCCAGCACCTCGCCCATCATGCGCGGCGAAGCGCCCTGAATGGCACCGCCGACAAACGCGGCCAGGAAGATCCAAACACCCGGTGTGTTAATCCACGAAAACGTAAGCGTACCGGGGTTCTCGCCGCAATACACCTGCACGTGGCTTGCAAAGGGCGCAAGCGCGGCATGCACGGCGGGCACCAGGTTGGACGTACCCAGCAGCAGTACAAAAATCAGAATGAAGCACGACCAGGCCGAAAGCGCCGATTTAACGGTGAGCTGTTCGCCGGCCTCGATATTCATATGGAAGCGCGCGTCCAGATGCCCCGACTTCTCGGCACGCATGGCAAGCGCAGCTGTCAGCGCGAGCGACACGATGGAGCCCACGACCACGGCAAGCTCAGGGCCCACAAACATGGCAACGACCAGAGCCGCGCCGACAAACGACACGCCGGAGAGCAACGCCACGCCGGCAACACCGTGCAGACGCTCGCCCACACTCGCGGCATTGCCCTGGTCATCGGCAACACGGCCCGCAACCAGCACAATAAATAGCGGCATCACCACAAAGAACGGTGCGAGCTGCACCAGCTGAACGGTCGCTAGGTGAAGGGAATCCAAACCCACCAGGTCGGCAACGGACACCGTGGGGATGCCGATGGAGCCGTAGGGCGTGGGCACGCCGTTGGCCAGCAGGCAGATGAGCACGGCAGGCACGGCCTCAAAGCCCAGGCCCGCGAGCATGCCGGCGGGAATGGCGACAGCGGTACCGAAGCCGGCCATGCCCTCCATAAAGCCACCGAAGCACCAAGCCACGAGCAGCGCCAGCAGACGGCGGTCGCTGCTGATGGAGGTGATCATGCTGCCGATCACGTCCATGGCGCCCGTACGAACGCACAGGTTATACGTGAACACCGCGGCGATGATCACCAGGACGATGGGCCACAGAGCCATCAAAAAACCTTCGAGCGAGGCGGTCGCGATCTGCGCTGCCGGCAGGTGCCACCATGCGAAGGCAAGCAAGCACGAAAGGACAAACGATCCGATAGCGGCCTTCCAAGCTGGCCATTTAAAGCACAGCAGCATCACGACCAGCCAAATAATCGGCACAAGAGCCAGTAAGAATGCGGCGACGTCCATAGGTAGAAGCTCCTTGGTACCGCGTGGGCGGCATCGGGGGTGTCACAAAACTTCAACAGGATACCGCACGTTTACCGACAAATTACAGCCGCCCGCCGAAATTATTGAACAATCCGTTCAAAAACACGAGCGAACACCGTCGCGTCTATACTAAAGCGCAGCAATAGAAAGGACTCCGCTTTGAGCATCACGCCCCTCGATAGCATTCGCCGCGCCATCGCCCGCCGCGACGGCACCTCCAACCCCGCTGCATCGAGAGACGGCGCCGCGAAGGCCCAGGGCGGCCGCATCGAGAACGGCCTCTTCCCCGCCTCGCACACTGCCGAGGAACTCGCACGCATCCAAGAGCTGAGTCAGCGCAACGCCGGCGGGCCCGATAGCAGCCAAGCCACACGTCGCCGGCGCGAACGCGATCGGGAGCCCGGCCCCGTCCGCCGCATGGTCAACGCTTGGTGGAACCGTCTGCTCGGCGCCGTCTACGGCGGCGGGTTCTCCACGCAAGAGGCTGAATACGAAGAGCACGCCACCAGCCGCGACTATCTTTGGAACACCCTCGGCACCGCCGTGTGGGGTCTGGCGTTTCCGTTGCTCACCATCGTGTCTACGCAGCTCGTGGGCGCCGAAGAAGCCGGCAAGTTCTCCATCGCCTTTGTCACCGGCACGCTCATCATGATCGCGTGCAACTACGGCGTGCGCAATTTCCAGGTCTCGGACATCGACGAAAAGACGTCCTTTGCCTCCTACCAGCTCAACCGCTGGCTTTGCGGAGCGCTCGCCCTAGGCTGCGGCCTCATGTATAGCAGCGCCCGCGGCTATGACACGCAGATGGCGACGATCGGCCTGGGCGTCTACCTGTATAAGGTCATCGACGGCGTCGCCGACGTGTACGAAGGCCGCCTGCAGCAGGCCGACAAGCTCTACTTGGCTGGAATGAGTCAAACGCTACGCTCCGTCGGCGTCATCGCGGTCTTCAGCGTGGCGCTGCTCCTCACGCGCAGCATGCCCATCGCGGCCATGGCCATGGGCGTCACCGCGATCGCCTCGCTCGTGCTGGTCACCGCGCCGCTTGCCCTGCTCGAGACCGAAAAATCGCGCCGCGTGAGCCTGCGCGAGGTCGGCCACCTGTTTGTCCAGTGCGCTCCACTCTTTGGCGCGCTATTCCTGTTCAACCTTATCGAAAGCATGCCCAAGTTTGTGATGGAAGGAACACTGGCCTACAAATACCAGCTGTACTTTAATGCCCTGTTTTTTCCAGCTCAGGCTATTCTGTTGAGCATTGGATTTGTCTATAAACCGCAGCTCCTGCGCTTGTCGAGCATTTGGGCTAATCCTCGTAAGCGTCATCGCTTTGACCTGATTATTGTTGCCGTTATGGCGCTGATCGTGGTCATCACCGGCGCGTGCGCCGCATTTATGGCAGGTCCCGGTATTCCCCTCATGAGCTTTATGTACGGTCTCAGCTTTGAACGCTACCGTACGCTGGCGCTGCTGATGGTCGTCGCCGGCGGCGTCACCGCGGCCATCGACTTTATCTACGCCATCATCACGGTGCTGCGCCACGCTGGAGACGTCACCAAGATCTACCTGATCTGCTTTGCCGTGAGCGTGGTGCTCCCGGTGATCCTGATTAAGCTGCTGGGTCTGATGGGCGCTGTGGTGAGCTACCTAGCCATCATGGCCCTACTCCTGGTGCTACTGATTATCGAGTACGCCCACATCCGCCAACGCATCGAGAGGGACCGGAATCCGTACGGCGCCTAATTGCGGCGATGGGAGCAGCTAATTTGCGGTGGAATCACCCCGGCTGGGGTCTCGTTGCGGACACGCAAAACTAAGTGAGTAGACTTTTACCGAATCCCGGACCACACCGACAAAGCACAAGTCCGTGACCTGCACTGATAATTGTTCTCGGGGGAAGCGGGCACTGCGGGGCGCGGCAACGGCGCGCGATTTCCGCGTCGCAGCGCTACCCTGATGCTGAATGCCG
>NZ_JADMWW010000028.1 GCF_015548375.1 Collinsella aerofaciens | reverse complement strand
TTTGTCGCGAGTTCCGCACGCAAAGGAAAGCACTTAATGTGCTTTCCGTCTTGCGCAGGACTGTAGAGCAGCAAACTAAACCCGCGCCAGCCGGCCCCGGAGACCCTCCCGGAGGGACCGAAAAATTTTTTCAAAAAAGTTGTTGCGCGGCGGACAGACTTCTGTGTATACTAATCCTCGCAGCGCACGCGAGCGGAAACAAACGCGAACGTCTGCCTGGGGAGTTAGCTCAGTTTGGTTAGAGCGCCGGCCTGTCACGTCGGAGGTCGCGGGTTCGAGCCCCGTACTTCCCGCCAACGCAATTAAAGCCACGTCTTCGGACGTGGCTTTTTGCGTTTGATGCACTTTGTTTCGATAGAACGATCGCCCTGGTGCATCTTCGCCCAGAATCCCCGCGCCTTCGGGAACGCAAGTAAAATCTAATAAGTATATCTGTCTGAACAACAGCTTTGTTGCGCAACACCTGTTCAACGAGACAGGGGGTTAGGTTATACTAAATTGCACTGTGCGCCGCATTTGATGCATTTCGCTCCAAGCGCGGCACTCAGTTGATATCCGATTTACCATTTGGATGTCCTGGCGGTCATTTAGCGTCTCGACACAAGCTCGGTCCCGGAGCTCGTTCGAGCTGTTCGTATTCCTTGAAAGGGGAAAAATGGACATATCGAGGAAGACTGATTACGCCCTTCGCATGCTGGCGATGCTTGCCGAGGATCCGGAGCGATTGCTTTCTGTTCGCACCGCTGCCGAAGAGGTCAATGTCCCGTATTCGTTTGCCCGCTCGATTCAGCACGGTTTGGTCCAGGCCGGTATTGTGGAGAGCCTGCGTGGCGTCCACGGTGGCATGCGTCTCAAGGTCAGTCCGGACGACGTCACTATCCGCCAGGTCGTCGAGGCCGTTCAGGGTCCTATGGTTATGAACGATTGCACCGCGCCCGATGGTGACTGTGCGCGCATGGGCGCGTGCTGCTATCATCCCCTGTGGGCCGGAGCTCAGGCGTTGATGCGCGACTACCTCGATTCCGTTTCGCTCGGCGACATCGTCGCTCACCGCCAGTTCCCGGCCGTCGATCCCAAGTTCGCCGACCGCGAAGCGTTTCCCGAGTACGCCATCTGCGCGTGCGCTTACCGGGAGGAATAGCGCCGCATAAGGAGCATAGCCATGATCCAGGACCCCTTTCGTTCGATGATTCGTTCGGAAGGGGTCCTGCGTTATCGCGACCTTCCGTGGCGCCGCACACGCGATCCGTACATCATTTGGCTTTCTGAGGTCATGCTGCAGCAAACGCAGGTGCCGCGTGTGGAGGCGCGCATGCCGGTGTGGCTCGATCGTTTTCCGACTGTGCAGGCGCTTGCCCAGGCCGCGCCTTCCGATGTTTTGGACGCTTGGCAGGGCATGGGCTACAACCGACGCGCTCTGGCGCTTCATGGGGCCGCTCAACGGGTCGTAGAGGATTGGGGCGGGGAGTTTCCGCGCGAGACGCGTGACCTGGTCGCCCTGCCTGGTATTGGCCCGGCAACGGCGCAGGGTATCCGGTCGTTTGCGTTTGATCTTCCAGGTGTGTATCTGGAGACCAACGTGCGCACGGTCTTTTTGCATCATTTCTTTCCCGATGTACCGGCTGTTCCCGATCGCGAGCTGGTGCCGCTGATCCAGGCTGCTTGTCCGCCGGCTCCCGGTGCGTCGGCGGACGAGATTGCGCCCTTTGCCGCGCCTCAGGACGATGCCGACACGCCGCGCGCGTGGTATTACGCATTGCTGGATTACGGCGCGTATCTTAAAAAGACGTTGCCCAATCCGTCTAGGCGTTCGGCGGGCTATAGCCGTCAGTCAAAGTTTGAGGGCTCACGTCGCCAAAAGCGCGCGCATATCGTGCGCATGTTGCTGGCAGCGCGCGATGGCCAGCCGGCGGGGATTACGCTTGCTGATGTCGTGGTGGGCGTTAACGAGATGGAAGCGGCGGCTGGGCGTGGACCGGTCGAGCGCGAGCTTGTCGCGGGCATTCTAGCCGACCTGGAGCGTGAGGGCTTTTGCCGAGCCGAGGGCGATCGCTGGCTGAGCATCTAGCCTGTGCAAATCTGAAGAACAGGATTGTAAGGTTTAGATTTCCGGCATGAGGGCATCCTAAAGACGAGGCCGCTCGAAGCCTACGGGCGGTATGCGTTGAAGGGAAGTACACCTATGGATTTTGAGAACTCCCAAACCAAGAAGAACCTCGAGACTGCTTTTGCCGGTGAGTCCCAGGCACACACCAAGTATCGCTACTATGCCTCCAAGGCCAAGAAGGACGGCTACGTTCAGATCTCGAACATCTTTGCCGAGACGGCTGGCAACGAGTCCGAGCACGCCAAACTGTGGTTTAAGTATCTGCACGATGGCGCCGTCCCCGATACCCTGGACAATCTGCGCGATGCCGCCGCGGGTGAGAACTACGAGTGGACCACGATGTACGACGAGTTTGCCAAGACCGCCGAGGAAGAGGGCTTTGCCGAGATTGCCGCAAAGTTCCGTGGTGTCGCCGCAGTCGAGAAGGCCCATGAGGAGCGCTACAACAAGCTCGTCGAGCGCATCGAGTCGGGCGAGGTGTTTGAGCGTGAGGGCGTGAAGGTGTGGAAGTGCCTGAACTGCGGGCACCTGCATGTGGGTGCCGAGGCGCCTGAGGTGTGCCCGGTGTGTAACCACCCCAAGGCGTACTTTGAGGAGCAGGTGGTGAACTACTAGCGCTTGGCGCTGGCTGCTGCGGAGCGCAGGGCGGGAGGCCGGATTGCCTCCCCTCCCCGCTCACGGCTCCGCAGGGTCGCGTTGAGGGAAGGCAATCCGGCCTCCCGCCCTGCGCTCCGGCGTTGGGTCGTCGCGTGCTCGCTACAGAAAAGCTGATAAGAAGTTTGTGTGCCGCCCCTATCGGGGCGGCACGTTTTTGTATGGGGACTGGTTGGGATGGCACCGTTCATGGGTGGGGTACACTGGGTAGCGACTTTTAGTTTATCTACTACCTGATGGGGTGTTTTTGTATGGGTAAGAAGTCTCGGGCTCGGGTTGCTGCGGCGGGAACTCGCAAGGATCCTGGTCGTCGGGTTGCCGAGGGTAAAAAGGTCGATCGTGTCGAGAAGGACAAGAAGGTTGGCGCGCATGCTCATCCTGAGTGGGCGCCTCACCTCAATACGGCTAGCGAGGATCTGACTGCTAAGTTGTTTACTCTGGTCGAGGTTATCTTGGGCGTGGTGCCCGTGGTGGTCATTGGCTTGCTCTTGGCTTCGAAAGATGCCACGAGTGTCGATAAACTCACCGATGTCTTTTCTCAGGACCCCTCGATGGTGGTTACGTTTATCTCTGCGTGCCTGCAGCCGTTTGTGGCGTACATGTTGTACATGATTTATCGCAAATACTGCGAGGGCGACGCTGGTTTTGCCGCCGGCAACCTGATCGGTCTTTTGTGCTCCGAGATCCTACTGCTCAATATCCCGGGCGTCATCGGTATGGGCATCTTGCTGTGGCGCGTTTGCCGCAACGTTGCCCCGCACTTTGAGAGTTGGCTGTTTGAGCGCCGCGTAATGGGCGTGCTGGCAGACATCGCCGGGTCGCTCGTGATTCTCGTCTTGGCATTTATGTGCGCCACCGCCGCCCGCGGTCTCGCGGGCATGTAGTCTGTTCTCACCGACCACGGGGCGCAGGGCGGGGAAACCTTCCCCTCTCGCTCACGGCTTCGCAGGGTCGCGCGAGGCAAAGGTTTCCCCGCCCTGCGCCCCGGCGTTGAGTCGTCGCATGCTCGTTACAGAAAAGCTGATAATAAGTTGTGTGCCGCCCCTTTGGGGCGGCACTTTTTGTGTGGGGTCCCGGTCTCCACAATTTTCGTCAAGCTATTGGTTAGATTTTGGTCAGTTGGCGTAAGGGTGGAAGGCCAAAAGATTGTTGGCGAAAAAAGCTCAGAGAAAGTGCTGGTAGGGGAGTTGTTGAGCTTTTCGACAGCTTTTGAGCAGAAGAAACTTTGTGGCTATTGCCGGCGATTGCGTTGTCGCGGTCATGGCGGTGCGGGATGCTGGTCGTAAGCGTCGAATGCTCCGATTTTGGAGGCCAGCATGGATCTGTTTCTTGAGACTCCGCAGCAACAAGCCGAGCGCATGTTGCGCCAACAGCAACGGCTTATAGAGATGCAAATGCAAGGGGCGGCAGCCCAGCCCTTTGCGCAAAATGTCGTGCCCGCTGCTGTACCTGCAGCTGTGCCCGGGTGTAAATCGGCGCCAGAGGCCTATTCCGTACAGCAAGATTCATATGCGCAGGAGCTCGCGTTCGACAAGCGTCGTGCGCGTCGTCGCCGTGTGGGCCAGCGCTTGCGCATATTGGCGATGATCGTGCTCATCCCGTTAGGGCTTGCGGCCATCTTTCTGGCGTCGTATGCCCTCACGTGCATCCTCAACGGCGCATCGCCCAACGAGGTGCTCCAACATCTGTCAGCCCTCGACCAGCGCCTAGGCGATGTCATAACAACAATCCGCGCCGGCTGGGAGAGTTAGCGTTTGTCACATTAGGACTTCTAGGGTGTAGGGATTATCGCCATGAGTAGAATCCTCGCATCCTGTGGGTCCTGTCATGCGACTTAATAGTATTATTGAAGATGAATAATAATAGGATTTGTTATGTATAAGCAGGATTTAGAACAGACTCTTTTGGGCATTGACGAAGAGGCGGAGCTGGAAATAGGTCCAAGAGACGACAGGCCGAACGTTGTATTGGTGGGAGGAAGCGCCTTCATGCTAAACGATGTGACGAATCGTTCGGTTACACATGACATTGATGTGTTTGAGGCAGATAGGTGCCTCCGCGAGATCATAGCTCGATACCCCGAGGTGAATGGTATGGCGGTGGCATATTGTAATCAGATGCCGTTCAATTACGAAGATCGTTTGATTCCCTTGGATATTGGGGCGCGTTTTATCAGGTACTTTACGCCATCCTTGGAGGACCTGGCGGTAATGAAGCTCTATGCCTGTCGTCCGAACGACATCATCGATCTTCATAGTCAGGCATTCGTCGACCGACTTGATTGGGGGTTGCTCGAACGGCTTATATTCGACGAGGGAGAGGCGCTGGCGTCGTCGCCTTCGGAGCGGAGTTATCAAGAGATGGTCTGTGCATACAGGCAATACAAAAAGGAGGTGCTCGGTTGAATCTGACCTTTGAGGGATTCTTAAAAGGCTATTGCCGAGAGCTATCCGGACAGCGGTCGCTGAGTTTTAGAAAATTGGTTGAGCAGGCGACGACGGATGCGCCGCGCGTGGCGGAGCCTCTGTTTTTGCTCGCTTTGGCGCAAGGAAAAGCCGAATACGTTCTGGGTTTATCCGAGGGCTCGTGGATGGAACGGGATTACCGAGACGTTTTATCCTTGTACGGTCAAGCGGGTAGCATGGCGTCTCTATGCGCCAAAAGTGAGCTCCCAAATCGTTATGCCAACGTTTGGCGTGCGTATAGAGCGGTGAAGGAAAAGCCGGCGGCCGATAGAAGGGTGAACGCCCTGATGAGAAAGAAAACGCTGGAAGCATTGGAGGAATCGGGTGTAACGCGCTATGGCCTCTGCCGTGCTCTGCACCTGAATAAAGGAAACGTATACGCATACTTGGCCGGCGATGACTCAAAGGTGAGCAGGAAAACGGCGCGCCGCATTATGGAATATGCGGAGGAGAGGGGCACCCAAGAAGGGGCCGGGCGCCCGGTGTGTGTGGCGGGGTAAGATTGATCGCGGTTTTGATTGGTGCTCGATTGGGTTTGTTGGGCGGAGATTATGTCTGCTATTGATATTGTGCTTGTTGCGATCGCCTTGGTGGCGGTGGGGGTTGCTGCGGCTTGCGCCCTTCAGCTCAAGAGCCTGCGTGCCGAGTTGCGGGAGCGTGGCGACGGTGGCGCGGAAACGCTGGCAGCACTCGAGCAGGCCAACAACGCGCTCGATGCCCTGAACGTCGCGCTGGCCGAAACCCGCCGCACGGCCAATGCCATCGCGCAGCAGCAGACGACCGATGCGGCCGTGGAGCAGCAACGTTACCTGACCATCGCACGCGAGTTCTCGCAAGCTGGTGACCGGATGGATGACCTGCGCCGCGAGACGGCCCAACAGCTCGGCGCCAATCGCGAGGGCATCGAGCATCGCCTGGACAAGGTGCGCGAGACGGTCGATGCTCAGCTGGGCGCCATCCGCAAAGACAACAACGTGCAGCTCGATCAGATGCGCGCGACGGTGGACGAGAAGCTCTCCCGCACGCTCAACGACCGACTGTCGGCATCGTTTAAGCAGGTGAGCGACCAGCTCGAGGCCGTGTATAAGGGCCTGGGCGATATGCAATCTATCGCCACCGGCGTAGGCGACCTCAAGCGTGTGCTGGGCAATGTAAAAGCGCGCGGCATTTTGGGCGAGGTGCAGCTGGGTGCAATTCTGGCGGACATCCTTACACCCGACCAGTATCTGGAAAACGTCGCCACCAAGCCCGGTGCCTCGGAGCGCGTTGAGTTTGCCGTCAAGCTGCCGGTAGACGAGGGCGATCCCGTGCTGCTGCCGATCGATTCCAAATTCCCGGGCGACGCGTACGAGCATCTGATCGACGCCCAGGAGTCGGGCGATGCGGAGGCCGTTGCCGCAGCGCGCAAGACGCTCGATATGATGGTGAAACGCGAGGCAAAGGACATCTGCGAAAAGTACCTGAGTGTGCCGGCAACGACCAACTTTGGCATCATGTTCGTGCCGTTTGAAGGACTGTACGCCGAGGTCGTCAGCCGCCCCGGGCTTATCGAGACCCTGGGCCGCGACTATCACGTCAACGTAGCCGGTCCCAGCACCATGGCGGCCATCCTCAACAGTCTGCAGATGAGCTATCAGACGTTTAAGTTGCAAAAACGTACCGACGACGTGCTGCGCGTGCTCTCCGCCGTCAAGGCCGAGCTGCCGCGCTATCAAAAGGCGCTGCGCCGCGCCCAGCAGCAGATCGAGACCGCGGGCAAAACGGTCGAGGGCATCATCACCACGCGCACCAACGTCATGGAGCGCAAGCTCAAGGACATTGACGTGCTGGAAGATGCCGAGGAGGCCGACGAGATTTTGGGGCTTACGTCCGTGGAGCTGCTCGCAGACCAAAAAGACGAGGACTAATTGCAACAAGACGGTGGGGCACCGGCGCAAACGCGGGCGCCCCACCGCTTTTCGCATCGCACTTGTCTGAAGCGTGCTCCAATGTGCAACAATGGCGTTTCGCCCTATCAGACGCGAAAGGAAGCCCATGTCCCAGAGAAGCACCAGCCCGCTCAGTCGCTCCACCGTGCGCCGCACGCTGCAGCGGTTTTGGGGTGTCACGCGCACGCAGCCGCTGATTGTCTTTCTCTCGGTGTTCTCGTCGGCGGGCTACATCTTTTTGCTGACGTTTGCCAATACCTATGTGATGGCCCTCATTGTCGACCGCGTTCAAGCCGGTCCCGTGGCGGGTGACCAGGTGTTTGAGGTCTTCGGCCCCTATATCCTGGCGCTCGTACTCGTTAACCTGGTGGGTCAGATCCTCTCCAAGCTACAGGACTACACCGTCTACAAGCTCGAGATCGCAGGCAACTATCACCTGGCGCGTCTATGCTTCGACACGCTCTCCAACCAATCCATGACATTTCACACCAGCCGCTTTGGCGGATCACTCGTGAGCCAGACGAGCCGTTTTATGAGCGGCTATACGGGGCTGGTGGACGTGACGGTGTATTCGCTCATCCCCACCATCACCTCGGTCGTCTGCACGGTGGCGGCGCTCGCTCCGGTGGTGCCGACGTTTACCGTGATCCTGGTGGGCATCATGGTCGTCTACATTGCGTTTGTCTGGCTTATGTACAAGCGCATCATGCCGCTTTCGGCCGCGACGTCCGCCGCGCAGAACAAGCTCTCGGGCGTGCTCTCCGACGCGGTCACGAACATCTTGGCCGTCAAGACCTGCGGGCGCGAGGACTTTGAACGCGATCTGTTCGACGCCGCCGATCGTGCCGCGCGCGATGCCGAGACGGTCTCGATGCACGCCATGATGCAGCGCAACTTTACGACCTCGGGTCTTATCGTCATCACCATGGCCGTGGTGAGTGTGTTCGTGGCGGGCGGCAACGCGTGGTTTGGCATCTCGGCCGGCTCGCTCGTCATGATCTTTACCTATACCTATAACCTCACCATGCGCCTGAACTACGTGAGTTCCATGATGCAGCGCATCAACCGCGCTTTGGGCGATGCGGCCGAGATGACGCGCGTGCTGGACGAGCCATGTTTGGTGGCAGACGACCCGGACGCCCCTGAGCTCAAAGTGACCGAGGGCGCGATTGATTTTGAGCACCTGAGCTTTGCGTACCGTGACGCTGCGGCGGGCGAGACCGTGTTCGATGACCTGACGCTTCATGTGGCGGTGGGCCAGCGCGTGGGCCTGGTGGGCAAATCGGGCTCGGGTAAGACGACGCTCACCAAATTGCTGCTGCGCCTAGACGATGTTCAGGGCGGTCGCGTGCTCGTGGACGGCCAGGACGTCTCGCGCTGCACGCAGCAGAGCCTGCGCCGCCAGGTTGCCTACGTGCCGCAGGAGGCGCTGCTGTTCCATCGCTCCATTCGCGAGAATATCGCCTACGGACGCCCCGACGCCACCGACGAGCAGATCCGCGAGGCGGCTCGCTTGGCTAATGCGACCGAGTTTATCGACCGCTTGCCCCGTGGCTTTGACACCATGGTGGGTGAGCGCGGCGTCAAGCTCTCGGGCGGCCAGCGTCAGCGCGTGGCCATCGCCCGCGCCATCCTAACCGACGCGCCGATTCTAGTGCTCGACGAGGCGACGTCTGCCTTGGACAGCGAGTCCGAGGCGCTGGTGCAGGAGGCGCTCGAGAACCTGATGCGCGGCCGCACCTCCATTGTGGTGGCACATCGCCTGTCCACCGTGGCGGCGCTCGACCGCATTGTGGTGCTGGCCGATGGCGAGATTGTCGAGGACGGCACGCATGCGCAGCTTGTCGAGGCGGGTGGCGAGTACGCGAGCCTGTGGGGCCGTCAGACCGGTGCATTCTTGGAGGCGTAAGCGTCTCGGACGTGGGACAATTGTGCCCATAAGTTTATTGTGCCGTTGAGCCGAGGAGTCGTTATGCCACGCGAGACCAATGCCGCCAAGCGCGAGCGCGCCATCGAGGTGTGTGAGCGCCTCAACCGTCGCTATGGCCCGGTCGAGTGCTTTTTGGACCACGAGAATCCCTTCCGCCTGCTGATCGCGGTGCTGCTTTCGGCGCAAACGACCGATGCACAGGTCAACAAGGTGACGCCGCGGCTGTTTGCCCAGTGGCCCACGCCCGAGGCCATGGCCGGGGCGAGCGTGGCTGACGTGGCAGACACTATCAAGTCACTCGGCTTCTACAAGAGCAAAGCCAAGCATGCCGTCGAGGCCGCGCAGATGATCGTCGCCGACTATGGCGGCGAGGTGCCGGCCGACATGAAGGAGCTCGTGAAGCTGCCGGGCGTGGGACGCAAGACGGCGAACATCGTGCTCAACGTGGGGTATGGCATCGTGGAGGGCATTGCGGTGGACACGCACGTCAACCGCATTGCGCACCGCCTGATGCTGAGTCCCAAGACGCATGCCAAGGAGCCGCTCAAGACCGAGCAGGATCTGCTCAAGATTTTGCCGCACGAGTATTGGGAGTCGGTCAACCATCAGTGGATCACCTTTGGTCGCGAGATCTGCGATGCCCGCAAGCCCAAGTGTGACGAGTGTCCGCTGGCAGATTTGTGCCCCAGCGTGCGCGTAGCGGGGTAGGGCGGAACGCATCTTCGTCTGGCGTTTTTTGCGGGGCCGGGTTTGCCCTTGAGCCGGAGTCCTCTCCATGCGCTACCATGACAGGCAATGTATTTGACGTACGACCCGCCGAGCTTGCCCCGGCGGGCTTTTGGCGTTGCGATGCCGGAGGAACAGCATGCTCATTCACCGTATAGCCGCGCAGCTCTACACTGCCGAGGCGCTGCAGACCGTCGAGGCCGGGCTCGATTCTGGCGAGGACGTGACGCTGGCCGTGTCTCAGTCGGGTCGAACGCTTATGGCCGCCGCCCAGTTTGCGCGCCGCCCGCGCCCTACGGTCTACATCGTGAGTGGCGAGGATGCAGCCGATCGCGCCGCGCGCAGCCTTGCCGCCTACGTGGGTCTGGCACACGTGTGCCGTTTTCCCGAGCGCAAGGACTATCCGTGGCGCGAGCAGGCGCCCGACGATGCTGTGGTTGCCCAGCGCTGCGAGGCCCTGGGACGCATCGTTCGCGGTGACAACTGCATCATGGTCGCCTCGGCCCGCGCGTTGCTGCGTTGCGTGCCGCCAGTCGAGAGCCGCTACTGGGAGTCCACGACCTTCGCGGTGGGCGAGGAGATTCCTTTTGACGAGGTGCCGCAGCGCCTGGTGGGCATGGGCTACACCAATGCCGGCGCCGCCGACGCGCCTGGTCTGTTCCGCGTGCACGGCGACACCGTCGAGGTGTTCCCCGCGCAGGAAAAAGCGCCCGTGCGCATCGAGTTCTTCGGCGACGAGATCGATCGCATCCGTCGCATGGTGAGCTCAACGGGGCAGACCATCGGCAACGAGGACAGCATCGAGATCTTCCCCTGCCGTGAGCTGGCGCTTACCGACGAGGCCGTCCACAACATGCATGTGGCGCTTTATCGCGCCAGCCAGGACGATAGCAAACTGGCGGCGCTGCTCGAGATGGTGGATGCACGCATCGTCACGCCCGAGCTCGACCGCTTTTTGCCGGTGATGTACGGCCAGACCGTAAGCCCGCTGGCACACGTGAGCGGCAAGGCGCTCGTGGTCCTGTCCGAGCCGCGCTCGCTGTTCGACGACTGTCTGCGCGCCTACGAGGATATCGAGGCCCGTGCCGGCGAGGCGGGGATTGACCGACTGGATGGCCTGTATGTACGTGCTCAGCAGCTCGATTTTGGTGCTCAGCAGCGCCTGAACTATGTGAGCCTCATCCGTGCCGGCGGCGCGGTTACGGCAGAGCTCAAGATTGAGCAGCCTGCTATCGCAGGCTCGGACAACCGTTTTATGACGCGCATTCAGGAAGTCGTGGGCAAGCGCTACGCCTGCGTGTTTGCCATTCCCGACCGTGGTGCACGCGAGTCGATGGAGCTCACCTTTGGTGACGAGGGCATTACCTTTGAGGAGTCGCTGACCGCGGCACCCGAAAACGCCGGCGTCATTGGCGAGCGCGTGCGCGTGGCAGCGGCGGATTCTGCCGACCGTGCTGCCCGCCAGGATGCCCATGCTGCAATTCGCGAGCGCCGCGCCGACGCGCTTAACGCCCGCTCGCTCGAGGCGGGTGCTGCCCAGGCTGCCGCCGGTGTCGCCGTGCCCACCATCTCGCGCGGACGCGTGACCTTTGTGGACGCTGCCCTGCCGCAGGGCGTGGTGGTGCCCGATGCCAACCTGGCCGTGTTCTCGATCGCCGACCTCAACGCCCGCATGGACGCCAACCGGGCCCGCAGCCGCCGCAAGGTTGACATTACGCAGATCACCTTCCCGTTTAAGCCGGGAGACTACGTGGTGCACGCCACCCACGGCATCGCGCTCTTTAGCGAGATCGCGCGCCAGGAAGTGGGTGGCAAGGAGCGCGACTACTTTTTGCTGGAATATGCCGACGGCGACAAGCTCTACGTGCCGCTCGAGCAGGTCGACCGCATCACACGCTATGTTGGCCCCGACGGCGACAGGCCGCGCCTGACCAGGCTCAACACTGCCGACTGGACGCGTGCCACCAATAAGGCGCGCAAGAACGCCAAAAAGCTGGCGTTTGACCTGGTCGACCTGTATACGCGCCGCTCGTCGATCGCAGGCATCGCCTGCCCGCCCGACACGCCCGAGCAGATCGAGATGGAGGAGAGCTTTCCCTACGACGAGACGCGTGATCAGCTGGAGGCCATCGCCGACATTAAGGCCGACATGGAGGCGCCCAAGCCCATGGACCGCCTGCTGTGCGGCGACGTGGGTTTCGGCAAGACCGAGGTTGCCCTGCGCGCGGCGTTTAAGTGCGTGGACTCCGGCCGCCAAGTCATGGTGCTCTGCCCCACGACCATTCTGGCCCAGCAGCACTACGAGACCTTCTTTGAGCGTTTTGCCCCGTTTGGCCTCGAGGTCGAAGTGCTCAGCCGCTTCCGCACCCCGGCGCAGCAGAAGCGCGCGCTCAAGGCGTTTGCCGAGGGCACGATCGATGTGCTCATCGGCACGCACCGCTTGCTTTCTGCCGACGTGAACCCCAAGAACCTGGGCCTGGTGATCATCGACGAGGAGCAGCGCTTTGGCGTGCAGCACAAGGAGCAGCTCAAGAACCTGCGTGAGCAGATTGACGTGCTCACGCTTTCGGCAACGCCGATTCCGCGAACCATGCAGATGGCCACGAGCGGCGTGCGCGACATGAGCCTGATCACCACGCCGCCGACCGGGCGCCGCCCCGTGATCGTGCACGTGGGAGAGTACGACCCCGACGTGGTGAGTGCGGCGATTCGCCTGGAGGTGGGCCGCGGCGGTCAGGTGTACTACGTGTCCAACCGCGTCAAGACCATCGACGACGCCGCGGCGCGCGTGCACGAGGCCGCGCCCGAGGCGCGCGTGGGCGTGGCGCACGGCAAGATGAGCCCGCGCGAGGTCGAGGACGTGATGATCGAGTTCGCGACCAAAAAGATCGACGTGCTCATTGCCACGACCATCGTGGAGAGCGGCATCGACAACGCGACTGCCAACACGCTGATCATCGAGGATTCGCAACGCTTGGGTCTGGCGCAGCTCTACCAGCTCAAGGGTCGTGTGGGTCGCTCTGCCACGCAGGCCTACGCGTACTTTATGTTCCCGGGCGAGCTGCCGCTCACCGAGGAGGCAACGGCGCGCCTGACCGCACTTTCCGAGTTTCAGGACCTGGGCAGCGGCATGCGCATCGCCATGCGCGACCTGGAGATTCGCGGCGCCGGCTCGCTTATGGGAGCCGAGCAGCACGGCAACCTGTCGAGCGTGGGCTTTGACCTGTTTACGCAGATGCTGGGCCAGGCCGTGGCCGAGGCGCGCGGCGATGATGACGCCGGCGTGGAGGCGGCGAGCGTGGGTATTAACCTGCCGGCCGACTACTTCTTGTCCGAGGAGTACCTGCCGGCGGTGGACCAGCGCGTGCTCGTGTACCGTAAGCTCGCAGCGGCCGAGGACCTGGAGAGCATCGACGAGGTGCAGGAAGAGACCGAGGCCGCGCATGGCGAGCTGCCGTTGGCGGGACTCAACCTGTTCAATCGCGCGCGCATCCGCATTCGCGGCGAGCGTCTGGGGCTCGAGAGCGTCACGCTCAGTGGCGGTCGCATCACGTTTTTGGGCGTCGACGTGCCTAAGAAGGTGGCCTTTGAGCTTAAGACCCGCTATGGCGCGGTGAACTTCCCCAAGAGCCGCAAGCTGTCGGTACCCTACAAGGCAGGCGCCGGTGCGGGCAGCGGCCTGGGTCGCGGTCTCGACGCCAACGACGGCACCGGCCCCGTGGCCGCGGCACTCATGCTGCTGCAGCAATTAGGCGCGAGCGACGATGACTAACAAGTAGGGGGCGTGGCGGGGCAGAGCTACCAGTTGTTCTTTGCCCCGCCACCTCGCAGGTTGATTCCAGCCCCATCGAAAGGAAAGCATGTTCGGGTACATCTACAAGAAAGACGCCGCCGCTATCGCGGTTGTCCTGTGTCTTTGTCTGGGCGTGGGCAGTTTCTTCGATTATCAGATCTCGAGCGCGCTGTTCAACATCGGCAGCATGTACGGCCGCTTTATCGAGGCCGCTGGCGAGTTGCCGTTTGAGCTGACGGCGAGCATCGCGGGCGTTATGCTCGTGCGCGCGGTGCGTCCCGACTCCAGGGGCAGCAAATGGCTTGCCGCGCTCGGCATCCTCGTCAACGTTGGCCTGACCGGCTACGAGATCGTTTCGTCCCTGAGGGTTGGCGGTAAACTCATTGCGGCTCAGTTGGTGCTGACGTTTGTGCTGGTCATCGCTGCCAACCTTATCGTCTATCGCCTCACGCGCACGACCGAGCCCGACGAACTCACGCGCTGGGCGTTGATGGTGCTTGCCGTGTGGATCGCTCAGGCCATCATCCTCAACGTGATCGTCAAGCCACTGTGGTCGCGCCCGCGCATGCGCGTGATCGAGGTCACGCCGGGGCTCAATTTTCAGCCGTGGTGGGTGATCGGCAATCCCGACAAGTGGACCTATATCGCCGCCGGCGTGATCAAGGACGGGTTCAAGTCGTTTGCGAGCGGACACACGGCGCATGCGGCGATCGGCCTTATGCTCGCCGGGCTTCCCGCGGCAGCCTTTAAGGAAAAACCGTCGCGTCGCCGCGTGATTTTTTGGGCGGTGGCTGTGATCGCGGCGCTCGTCGCCTTTGGGCGCATCGTGATAGGTGCGCACTTTTTGAGTGACGTGAGCTGCGGTTTTGCCCTGGTACTGGCACTTGAGTGCCTTGCCGCGCGCATTGCCTATCCCAACGGCGTACAATAGCTCCGTTTGAATCATCTGGCCGATACCCGGTAAGAGAGGATTGCCATGCTCGCGTTTAACAACGATTATTCCCACGGCGCACATCCGGCAGTGCTGCAGGCGCTCGTCGACACCAATATGGAGCCGCAGCCCGGCTACGGTACCGATGCGCACACCGAGCGCGCCAAGCAACTTATTCGCGAGGCCTGCCAGGCCCCTGATGCCGACGTGTTTTTTCTGGTGGGCGGCACGCAGGCCAACGCGACGGTGATCGACATGCTGCTTGCGCCCTACGAGGGCGTCGTTGCTGCTGAGACTGGCCACGTCGCCTGTCACGAGGCGGGCGCTATCGAGTTTGGCGGCCACAAGGTGCTCACCATCCCCGGCTACGAGGGCAAGATGCACGCCGAGGACCTCGAGAACTATATCCAGGTGTTCTACGAAAACGAGAGCTACGAGCACACGGTGTTCCCGGGTGCCGTGTATGTGAGCCTATCGACCGAGTACGGCACGCTGTACTCCAAGGCCGAGCTCGCGGCGATTCACGCGGTGTGCCAGAAGCGCGAGATTCCGCTGTTTGTGGACGGTGCTCGCCTGGCCTATGCGCTGGCGGCCGATGAGTGCGACATTACCCTGCCCGAGCTGGCGCAGCTGTGTGACGTGTTCTACATCGGCGGCACCAAGTGTGGTGCGCTCTGCGGCGAGGCTGTGGTGTTCTGTGGCATGCACGCCCCGGCGCACCCCATTCCGCGTATTAAGCAGCATGGCGCACTGCTCGCCAAGGGCCGCCTGATGGGTGTGCAGTTCGAGGCTCTTTTTACCGATGGCCTGTATTTTGAGATTGGTCGCCAGGCGATTGAGACCGCTCAGGCGCTTCGTCGTGTGCTGCACGAGCGCGGCTACCAGTTCTTCTTGGAGACGCCCACGAACCAGCAGTTCGTGATTCTGCCCAACGAGGATATGGCCCGCATTCGCGAGCATGCGGCGATCGAGTACTGGGAAAAGTACGACGATACTCATACGGTAGTGCGCTTTTGCACCAGCTGGGCCACGACGCAGGAGGACATCGACGCGCTGGCGGCTGTCCTGTAGCCTGATGTAATGACGAGGGGCCGCCCTGCGCTGGGTTTGGCGCAGGGCGGCCTTTGCTTTTGGGGGAGAAGAGTTGTATGACCGAGATGTCCGAGCCGACGATTCGCCTGGCGACGCCCGAAGACGCGCCGGCGTTGCTTGCCATCTATGAGCCATATGTGCGCCAGACGGCGATTACCTGCGAATACGAGGTGCCGAGCGTTGAGGAGTTCGCCGGGCGCATCGAGCGTACGCTCAAGCGCTATCCGTACCTGGTGATGGAGCTGGACGGGCGTCCGATAGGCTATGCCTATGTGAGTCCGCTCAACAGCCGCGAGGCATACGACTGGTCGGTCGAGACGTCGATCTACCTGGCACGCGATGTGCGCCATGGCGGGCTGGGTCGCAAGTTGCACGATACGCTCAAGCAATGCCTGATTGCGATGGGCATCACCAACATGTGCGCGCTCATCGCCGTGCCGCACGATAAGGACGACGAGTATCTGACGCACAACAGCCAGGATTTCCATGCCCATATGGGATATCGCCTGGTGGGTGCCTTCGACCGCTGCGCCCAAAAGTTCGGCCGCTGGTACGACATGTGTTGGATGGAGCTGGTCCTAGCCGAGCGCACGCCCAACCAGCCCAAGCCAACCTGGTTCCCCGACCTCCTCGCCTAAAACCACCACGAAGGTGCCTGTCCCCTTTGTGGTGGTTTTGGCAGGTTAGCCGATGGGCTCGGTGTATTTGGCACGGTCGGTGCGCTGGATGCGCTTGGAGACATGGAGCGGGCGGCCGTCGGTGTCGTAGACGTAGTCGGTGATTAGGATCAGCGCCTGCCCGCGCTCAACGTTGAGCAAAAACGCCTCGTTTTGCGAGGCATAGCACACCTCAAAGGTCTTGTGCCCCTGTGCCGGCGCGCGATGGAATTCCTGGCGCAGCGTCGCGTAGAGCGAACCATTGATATCGCGATCGATGAGTGCTTCAAAGCTCGGTGGTAGATAGGTAGTCTCCAGGCACAGCGGCGCATCGTCCAGATAGCGCAGACGGACAAGTTTGACGAGCTTGCTGCCCACGGCCGCATCAAAGAACTTAGCTATACTGCCGCCCGCCTTGGTAAAGCCCGAGTCCACCGTGCGCGTGGTGGGCTTCATGCCCTGACCCTGGACCTGCGCCGTATAGCTCGAAAACACCAGGTTGTTCTCGTGGAGCGCCGGCGTGTCGGCCACAAAGGCGCCGCGCCCGCGCTCGGTTCGAACCAGACCCTCATCAACGAGCACCTTAAGGGCATGGCGTACGGTGCTGCGCGACAGCCCCGATTCGTCCATGAGCTCCATCTCGGACGGCAGCTTGTTTCCGCGTGCGTAGATGCCGGCGGCGATGCGGTCGCGAAGCGTACCCGCCAAGCGCTCGTATTGGCTCAGTTTCTTTTTAGATGAAGCGTTCATGCGATCAGCCTATATCTAACTTGTATGCTTATCTAAGCAAGCATGTATTCAACACAACAATAAAACCGCTGGTATCGAGCTACCGAAAACCTTACCAGCAAAATTTCTAAGATAAATATAGCATACAACTAGTCGACATAACCAAAACATGTATGTAACTTGTATGCCATCGAGAGCATCAAACGAGAAGAAAGGCTGATGCACGATGACTACTCAGGAACAGGTTAAGGATGTCGTCTCCCAGGTTTTGGCTGACAAGGCAGACAAGGGCGGCATCAAGCGCGTCGTGTGGATTGGCGCTGGCGGATCCAACGGCGGCAACTATCCTGCCCAGTACTTTATGGAGCACGAGGCCACGCAGATCGTGAGCTCCAGCTACACCAGCAACGAGTTCGTGCACGCCACCCCGGCCTACGTCAACGAGAACACCCTGGCCGTCGTCGTGTCCATGCGCGGCACCAAGGAGACCATCGTTGCCGCCCAGGTCGCCAAGGACCACGGCGCCAGCACCATCGCCATCTATGTTGACGAGTCCGGCCTCACCGAGGTCTGCGACTACAAGATCCAGTACGACAGCCTGGCCGTCGACGAGTCCTGCATGGGTCGCACCAACTCTGCCGTCGTGACTATGATCGCCATGGAGCTTACGCAGCGGACCGAGGGCTATGCCGAGTACGAGACCGCTATGGCCGCCTTCGACCTGGTTGACCCCATCTATCGCAAGGCCGTCGAGTACACCCGTCCGCTTGCCGCCAAGTGGGCCGAGCAGAACGCCGACAAGCCCTGCATTAACGTCATGGCCCAGGGCCCGCTCTTTGGTGCTGCCTACGTCTTTAGCATCTGCAACGTGCAGGAGATGCTGCAGATTGACTCCTGCACCATCAACACCTGCGACTTCTTCCACGGCCCCTTCGAGATCCTGGACAAGCGCACCTCGCTGTTCCAGCTCATCAGCGTCGGCCGCAGCCGCTGCAACGACGAGCGCGGCATCCGCTTCGTCAACCAGTACGGTGGCGAGCGCGTCTATCAGCTCGACGCCAAGGAGCTCGGCCTCAACGACATCAAGGACAGCGTGAGCGAGTACTTCAACCACCTGATCTTCGCCCCGATCCTCAACAATGTGTACATGCGTGCGCTTTCTGCCGTCACCCACAAGGACTACATGACGCGCCGCTACATGTGGAAGCTGGACTACTAGGGGATATTGGTTCCGCCGTTCTACCGAACGGCGGACCGGCCGACGCTGCGCACCCGGCATTTGGCCAATCTGCCGTTCAATTTCAAAGGCGCGACCAGAAGGTCAGCGCCTTTCCATTTCACGGTGCCTTGGCTCAAATGACGGGCGCTCGCTCATATGACCCAATCCGCTGTCAAGAGCCACAATGGCCCCGCCGACCGCTTGCAATCGGTCGGCGGGGCCTGCCGTTGAACCCGTCCCGGTCCGCCCCTGGCATGTCGTCGACGCCTTCGGCTCAGTCTCATATCCGCGGATACCGCTCCGGCGGCCCGCAATCCTCTCCTTCGGCGGGGTTCCCCTAGTCTGACTTCGCGCATGCGGCGGTCGCCGCGCGCACAGCGAGAGCGGGGGTGTCCCCGAAGGCTGCCCGGCTCGCCGGGACGGGGGCTATGTCTATTCGCCGGCCTCCCGGCACATCGTGCCGAGGGCCCACAGCCATCTCACGAGCTCGGCGGCGGTGGCGGCGTTCGCCTTCGCCTGGGGCATGCCCCTCTCGAGCATCTCCTCGCGTCGCCGGAGCAGGCGCTCGGACCCCTTCCTCCCGTGCATCCTTATCTCGAGGGGGACGCCGGAGCCCTTGGGCATCAGCTTCGGCTGGTGGCCGGCCTGGGCGTAGCACCAGGACCCCTCGACCGCCAGCTTCCTGACGAGCGCGTTGCCGGCCCCGCTGATCCCGCCGAGGCGCACGGAGTCCGCGCTCGACCTCTGCTTCGGGGCGAGGCCGAAGTAGGCCGTCACCTGCCTGCCGGAGCGGAACCTCGAGAAGTCGCCGACCTCGGACGCGAAGGCGGCGGCGAGCGCGAACCCGCACCCCTTGATCGACTGGAGCGCCTCGACCTCGGCCGAGAGGGGGCCCGCCGCGACGGCGGCCCTGTACCCGGCGAGGAGGGCCTCCCTCGTCTCGTCGGCCGCCTCGACCTCGTTCCTCAGCGCCGCAAGCGCCCGGATGCCGCCGTCGTCGGCGGGGTGTATGCCGTCGAGCCACCTGAGGAAGCCGTACGTCCAGTACTTCCGGGGGTTGCCGGCCGGCGTCGTGCCGCCGTAGACGTAGCCGCGGCGGGCCAGGAACGCCAGGAGCCGCTGCTTCGCCGCCGCGAGCCTCGCAGTCGCGGCGTCGTGGGTCCCTGAGCCCCTCGATCTCGGGGGACGGTGCCCATACCGGGGTGACGTCGTGCGACAGTATCGCCTTGGCCATCCTGGCCGCGTCGTTGCGGTCGTTCTTGGACGAGAGGTCGGCCGCCGACCTCGGGACCTTGGAGACGGCCGCGACGACGCAGTCGACGCCGAGCCCGGAGAGCTCCCTCTGCGGGGCGAAGCCGAGGTAGCCGCTCTCGTAGGCGGCGAGCGACGGGCCGGGGAAGCCCGACATCCACTCCGCGACCTCGCCCCAGGGGTTGCCGCGGAACCTCCTCGTCACGGCCTCGCCCGTCTCCGCGTCGAGCGCGCAGGCGGTGGTGGACCTGAGGTGTACGTCCATTCCGAAGGCGGTAGAATATCTAGGCACGGGAGCCTCCCAACCTCGTTGCGGCGCGGCTGCGCCTCTGGCACTTCAACAACATTGTCGCAGCCCCGACCCGCGGTCACGAGCGGGGGCTCCTGTCGTTTCCGTGCCCTCGGATTGGGTCATAGTGTCTGACATTGCCAAAACGTCGGCGTTGCCGTGGTTGGCACTTGGGGACGTTCCTTTTGTGCCGGCACTTGGGGACACTCCTGGGAATCATTTCCTCGTTCACCGATTTGTGTCTTGAAAAATGTATATAACGACTATAACGTAGTGTGAAACATATTGGAAACAATACCGAGGAGGCTGCGTTGAAGAAAAGCAATCTGGGCTATGTGCTGGTGCTGATCGCCGCGCTTATGTGGGGCAGCATCGGAATCTTTGTAAACGGCATCTCGGCCATGGGCGTTTCGTCCCAGAGCATGGCTGCCTTTCGCTTGTTGGTCGGAGCGCTTATCTTGGCGCCGGTCCTGATGTTTATGGGCTGCCGTCCGGGTGAGGGGTCTACCGTGGCTCAGGGCCCGCTGGCCCTGTTCAAGGCAAGCCCTAAAGAGCTTGTTCCCTGCGCGCTTGTCGGTATCGTCGGTTTGGCCGCCGCCAACACCTGCTATTACGAGTGCATGGGCGAGGTGGGCATGTCCACGGCCTCGGTGCTGCTCTACACCTCGCCGGTGTTTGGCGTCATGCTCGGCCGCGTGCTTTATCGCGAGGACGTGACCCCCAACAAGCTCGTTGCCATTGTCTTTAACATCGTAGGCTGCGTGCTTGCAGTGACTAATGGCGACCTTTCCGGTTTTCATTTTTCGGTTTGGGGCGTCACGTCGGGCGTGATTGCAGGCCTTTGCGGTGCGTCGCTCGCGGTGTTTAGCCGAATAGCAACCAAGACGGTCCACCCGCTGGCTGTCACGTTTTGGGGCTTTGTTTTTGGCGGTGCGGTTATGGCGGCTATCGCGGCTCCGTGGCCGGATGTCGCCGCGGCAATGTCGCCACAGCTGCTGTTGCTGTTCCTTGGCTTTGGACTCATCCCCACGGCCGTGGCTTATATCTTATATATGCAGGGTCTATCCATGGGGCTCGAGACGTCGAAAGTTCCCGTCGTAATGTCATTCGAGACGGTCGTCACCGTACTGGTGGGCATTGGTGTCTATGCCGAGCCCGCCGGCGTGATCAAAGTCCTGGGCATCGTGCTGGTGCTCGCGTCCATCCTGATTATGAACACCGACTTCTCCAAGCTGCGCAACAGTGTGTTTGTCGGTCATGTTGTTGAGAGCATGACCTTTAAGCCCAACGCGTGGTGGACCGAAAAATCTCAGGACATGGATCTGTTTAAGGAGCGCACCGGCATTGCGCTGGAACCCACCGTACAGGAAAGCCCCTGGTACTTCGTGCGATAGAGGATTGCGCGCAGGGTCTGACCTCGGGTTATCCAGCCAGCGCCGGCCTACCCGGCCCCAACGTTTCGAGTACGTTAAACCCGTCAACGGTCGATTTTCACCCGCGAACGGTCTTTATACTAATTAGCAATATCCGCAACGTATAAGACGTTATAATGACCATAACGAAAAGGAGGAGGCAAGATGAATCAGATCATTCTCGCATCTCATGGCGGCCTGGCCGCAGGCGCCAAAGACACGCTCGAGATGGTTCTCGGCGACGTGTCGAACGTCCACGTCGTGTCGCTTGCTCGTGACGACAAGGAGCCCATCACCAATAAGGTGGACGCCATGATCGCCACGTTCAACACGGACGACACCGTCTATGTGCTGACCGATATGCTCGGCAGCTCGGTCAACAACAACATGGTCGAGCTTTCCAAGAACGGCACGAAGTTCACGGTTGTCAGCGGTTTCAACATTCCGCTGGCACTGACGCTCGCTATGAGCCCCGCCCCCGTCAAGGGCGCCGAGCTCGCGGCCCTCATCAACGAGGCCCGCACCGGTCTGACCAATCCCAACGCACCGGTCGAGGCCGCCGCGGCTCCCGCCAAGAAGGCCAAGGCGTCCCGTCACAGCTCCGGTCCCGCCAAGATCGTCCTCGCACGTCTTGACTACCGTCTGCTGCACGGCCAGGTCGTCTTTACCTGGACCACCAAGGTTCAGGCCGAGCGCATCATCGTCGTCGACAACGCTGCCGCCAACGATGACATCAAGAAGGGCGCTCTTAAGCTGGCCAAGCCCCAGGGCGTGCGCCTGAACGTCTTCACCGTCGAGCGTGCTCTCGCCAAGATGGACAAGCTCAACACCCTCGGCGAGCGCGTCATGTTCGTCTTTGGCAACACGGCCGAGATGCTGCAGTTCTGCCAGGGCTACAAGCTCGACGCCATCAACCTGGGCGCCACCGCCAACCACGACGGTGCCGATCAGGTCGGCGGCAAGGACAGCTCCGTCTTCCTCGACGCCACCCAGAAGGCCGACGTCAACCAGCTGCTCGACATGGGCATTAAGCTCTATGTCCAGCAGACCCCTACGTATCAGAGCGTCGACATCGACGCCAAGCTGTAATCAACCAGGCTTTTGCCTGACTGAAAGGAGAAGGGTATGAATACGTTCATCAGTGCGGTGCTCGTCGGCCTCGTCGGCGTGTTCTGCATGTGGGACTCCCGCCTGCTCGGTCGTCTTAACTTCGAGCAGCCCCTCGTTGGCGCTACGCTCGTCGGTCTGCTGCTGGGCGATGTGCCCACCGGCCTTGCCGTCGGTGCCGCCGTCGAGCTCGTGTCCATGGGCCTGGTGCAGGTCGGCGCCGCCGTTCCGCCCGATATGGTCCTGGGCGGCATCGTGGCCGCTGCCTTTGCGTGCCTGACCGATGCTTCCGCCGAGACCGCCATGACGATCGCCATCCCGGTCGCCGTCCTGGGTCAGCTCCTCGGCATCGTGTTCCGTTCCATCATCGCCGCCCTCACCCATGTGGCAGATAACGCGATCGATAACGGTAACTTCAAGACCGCCTACCGTATGCACATCTGCGCCGGCTCCGGTCTGTACGCCATCATGTACTTCCTGCCGATCTTCCTCGCCGTCTTTGTTGGCACCGACCTGGTTCAGGCCATCGTCAACATGGTTCCCGAGTGGCTGTCCACTGGTCTTAACGTTTCGACCAAGATCATGACTGCCTACGGCTTGGCCCTGCTGCTCACCATGATGATCAAGAAGGGTATGACTCCGTTCCTGTTCATCGGTTTCCTGCTCGCCGCTTACCTCAACCTGTCCGTCATCGCGGTCGCTCTGATCGGTGTGTGCCTGGCTGTCGTCTTCATGGGCTTCAAGTTCAACGGTTCCCATGCAGCCGCCGGTGTCGATTCCGACTACGATCCGCTCGAAGACGACGAAGACTAAGGAGGAACACACTATGGCAACCGCAACCAAGGACGTGTCCCTGAACAAGAAGGTCAGCCAGTTCTTCTGGCGCTCCTGGGCCATCCAGGCCTCTTGGAACTACGAGCGTCAGATGAACATGGGCTTCCTCTACGGCATGGTTCCCACGCTCGATCGCCTCTATCCGGATGAGTCCGACCCCAAGCAGCTCGCTGCTAAGAAAGAGGCTTACCACCGTCACATGGCGTTCTACAACTGCACCCCGCAGACGAGCGCTTTCATCCTGGGCCTCTCCGCCTCCATGGAGGAGGAGTACGCCAAGGATCCCGAGAACTTCGATCCCGATTCGATCAACGCGGTCAAGACCTCCCTCATGGGTCCGCTTTCCGGCATCGGTGACTCCTTCTTCCAGGGCACCATCCGCGTTATCGCCTTTGGCCTGGGCGTTCAGCTGGCTCAGCAGGGCTCCATCATGGGTCCGATCCTGGCCATGCTCATCTCCATCGTCCCCTCTGTGGTGATCACTTGGTTCGCAGCCAAGATGGGCTATCAGGGCGGCCACGAGTACCTGAGCAAGCTTCAGGGCGGCGACCTCATGGAGAAGCTCATGTATGTCTGCGGCATTGTGGGTCTTATGTCCGTGGGTGGCATGATCGCTACGCTGATCGGCGCCACCACCCCGCTGCAGTTCGCTGAGGGCACCGTCGTTATCCAGGACATCCTGGACGGCATGATGCCCCAGATGATCTCCCTTGGCCTCACCGGCCTTATGTACTGGCTCATCAAGAAGAACGTCAACACCGGTTGGCTTCTCGTGATCGCCATCGTGGGCGGCATCGCCCTCTCCGCGGCCGGCATTCTGGCCTAGTCGCGACCAAGCGCCTAACCGCTTTCCCCCGGGGGCCTGCCTGGCATCCCATACCCCAGGCAGGCTTCCATCCCCAGAATGCGACAATGGGACAGTCCCCTTGTCGCATCCTCAACGGACCGGCGACTCGGTCCAAACCACGGTAACCCTGCGAGCGCCCGGCAATGTGGCGCCGCAAAAATCGAAAGGAATGTGTCAGATGTACGAGATCGACCTTAACCTCCCTAAGCAGATCGTCGCTGACGTCCTGTCCAACCACGAGATCCACAGTGTCGCCTTCGTCGGCTGCGGTGCTTCCATGTCCGACCTGTACCCCGCCAAGTACTTCCTGGCCAACAACACGGACAAGCTGAACGTTCAGATCTTCACCGCTAACGAGTTCAACTACGACACGCCTTCCTGGGTCAACGAGCACACCTTCGTGATCACCTGCTCCCTCGGTGGCTCCACGCCCGAGGCCGTCGAGGCCAACAAGACCGCCAAGAAGCACAACTGCCCGGTCGTCTCCCTCACCAACAAGGCTGGCTCCGCTCTGACCGTCGACGCTGACTACGTCATCGTTCACGGCTTCCACGCCAACTTCGCTGCCAAGTGCGAGAAGCCCGGCTATGCCATCGCTCTTGCTCTCGAGATCCTTCAGCAGACCGAGGGCTATGACAAGTACGACGACATGATCACCGGCCTCACCAACGTCTTCGATCTCTGCGAGAACGCTGCTCAGTCCTGCAAGAAGCTCGCCAAGAAGTTCGCTGAGGACTTCAAGGACGACAAGATGATTTACTTCATGGCCTCTGGTGCCTCCGAGAAGATGGCTTACTCTCACGCCGCCTTCCTGTTCACCGAGATGCAGTGGATCGACGCCGCCGCCTACAACACCGGCGAGTACTTCCACGGCCCGTTCGAGGTTTCCACCGAGGGTAAGCCCTACGTCTTCTTCATGTCCGATGGCGCTACCCGTCCGATGGACGCCCGCGCCCTCACCTTCCTTGAGCGCATGGGCGCCAAGGTCGCTCTGATCGACTCCAAGGACTACGGCCTGGCTGACGCCGTGCCCGCGAGCGTCGTCACCTACTTCAACCCGCTGCTGCACCTCGCCGTTATGCGCGAGTACGGCAACCAGATCGCCGAGGCCCGTCAGCACCCGCTGACCATGCGCCGCTACATGTGGAAGCTTTCCTACTAATCACAAGTAAGTAGACCTTACGGGTTGATTGAGAGGGGATGGGGTTTGCGCCCCGTCCCCTTTTTTGCTCTTGGGAGGGCACGCCTGTCGCGTCGCAAAACCCAGGATAAAACCTACCAAAATAAACCTGTCTCTATTTGGCAGGTGGGAGGAGATGCGTATGATCAAAGCAGTGCTGTTTGACATGGACGGCGTGCTGGTCGATACCGAGTGGTTCTACAACCGTCGTCGCGTGGCGTTTATGGAGGAGAAGGGGTTCCACTTTGACGAGATCCCCGATCTTTCGGGGTCTAACGAGCCGGCCATTTGGGAGGCGCTGGTGCCCGACGATGTTGAGCTGCGCGAGCGCCTTCGCGTGGAGTACAAGCAGGTCTACAGCCCGGACCACCCCGTTCCGTATGCCGAGCTGCTCAACGAGCAGACGGAGCCGGTGATGCGCGCACTGCACGAGCGCGGCGTGAAGTGTGCCATCGCGAGCTCGTCTTATCGTGAGCTCATTGACGAGCTGGTAGAGATTGCCGGTATCGCCGATGTGCTGGACTACACCATCAGCGGTCACGAGTGCAGTGCGTTTAAGCCCGACCCCGAGATCTACCTGCGTGCCATGGAGGCGCTGGGGGTGGAGCCTGCCGAGTGCCTGGTTATCGAGGATTCGCCTTTGGGGATCGAGGCTGGCAAACGTTCCGGCGCCCGCGTCCTGGCACTGCGTCCGCACGAGGGCGTCAACCTCGATCAATCGCGAGCCGATGCCGTTATTGATAATCTGACCGACATTTTGGCCGCTTTGTAGTGTCAATCCGCCGCGAGAAGCACGGGTTCAAACGTTTTTTGCGGTGGACTGGCTCAATTTGGTTTCGATTTTGATCCGTTTGGCTTCGATTCGGACTAAGTGAGTAGACTTTTTGGCGCAGGCCGAGCACAATGCATATCTTCCTTTGTAAAACCGCAGGTCACAGGGGTGGCGGTTTTGGGTGTGCTCGGCAGATCGTAAAAAGTCTACTCACTTGGAATTTTGCCCTTTGGTCGTGGGGGTTGCTGGTCCCGTTTTGGTTGTCGAGGGAGGTTGAATTGAAGCGCCCCCGCACGCTCCATGCTACAATCGCGGGCATGCCCCACAACCACATCTGCCTTCGAAAGGAGCCTACGTGGCGAACGCCATCGATCAGCTCACGGACCGCGTGCTCATGCTCGGCCGCCTCACCATCGTCCGCCGTGCCATTACTGCCGTGGCGGTCACAATTTCTGCCGTCCTCCAGACATTCCTGATCCAGGCGTTCATTCAGCCCGCCGACCTGCTTCCGAGCGGCCTCACCGGCGTTGCGGTCCTGCTCGATCGCGTTACCTCGCTGGGCGGCGTTCACATCGACATTTCGCTCGGTATGCTCGCGCTCAACATCCCCGTGGCGCTCCTATGCTGGAGCGGCATTAGCAAGCGCTTCGTCATCTTCTCGATGATGCAGGTCGTGCTCTCGTCGCTGTTCCTCAACGTCTTTCACTTCGCTCCATTTTTGGGCGACAAGATCATGCTCATCATTTTTGGCGGCGTGGTCTCGGGTCTGGGCGCTGCCATCGCACTTAAATCCGGCGCATCCACCGGCGGCACCGACTTTATCGCGCTGTGGGTTTCCAACCACACGGGCAAGACCATCTGGGGCGTCATCTTTGGTTTCAACTGCTTTATCCTGGCGATCTTTGGCTTTATGTTTGGCTGGGACAAGGCGGCGTATTCCATCGTGTTCCAGTTTATTTCGACCAAGACCATCGACAGTTTCTATCGTCGCTACGATCGCGTGACGCTGCAGATTACGACGCGCAAGGCAGACGAGGTCATGACTGCCTACGTAAACCATTTTCAGCACGGCATTAGCTGCGCCGAGGTCGTCGGCGGATACAGCCGCGAAAAGATGTACCTGCTGAACACCGTTGTTTCGACCTACGAGAGCCAGGACATTATCAAGTTGGTGTGCGACGTTGATCCCGGCGCCGTGATCAACGTGTTCCACACGCTCAACTTTGTGGGCGGCTGGTGGGGCGGTCATGTCGACGAGCCCATGCCCACGGCCGTTCCCGATCCCGACAAGCCCGCACGCATGGCCAGCAGGCAGGCGCGCCTCAGCGAACAGGACAGCCTGCAGCAGGACGACGGCAAGTAGGGTATTGGCATTTTGCCGGTCCTGCGCAACCCATCCGAACGAGCCCCCCGAAAGCCCCGTTGCTTTCGAGGGCTCTCGTTTGCCCAGATAAAACCTACCAAAATGAAGCTGTCGCTTTTTGGTAGGGAGGGTGTATCGTTTTATCAATATGAGGTAACATGAAACTAGACGTTATATACGTATTAGAAATTTAGCTATTTTGATAAGAGTGATCAGATATGCCTGCGCCCAAAAATGCACCGCTTTACCAGCAGATTTATGACGAAATCAAGGATGCGATCGAGAAAGGTGTTTATGCACCCAAGGAGCGTATTCCGTCCGAGCTTGAACTAGCCGAGCAGTACGAGGTGAGCCGTATTACGGTGCGCCGCGCTGTCGAGGAGCTGTGCTCCGATGGTTACCTGGTTAAGCAGCAGGGCCGCGGCACCTTTGTCTCCACGCCGCACATCAACCGCCAGTTTCACGCCTCGACGCTGCAGACGTTTACCGCGCTGTGTGCCGGCAACGGCATGAAGGCCGGTGCGCACGTGATCGATCGCCAGATCGTTCCGGCGCGCCAAAACGAGATGGAGTTCTTTGGCCTGCAGAAGGATGCGCTGCTGCTGCATATCAAGCGCGTGCGTACGGCCGACGGCGAGCCCATCTTTGAGGAGAACATCTTTGTGCCGTTTGACGCCTACCGTGGGCTGTTGACGGCCGATCTTGAGGACAAGTCGATTTTTGCCGAGGTCGAGCGTGTTGGCGGAACGCCGATTGTCTCGGTTGGCTACCGTACGGTCGAGGCCGTTCGAGCTAACGCCGAGCAGGCGGCCGAGCTGGGCATTGCTCCGCACGATCCGCTGCTCAACCTGCGTGCCGGCTTTACCGGTCCCGATGACGAGCCGGTTTTGATGGGTAAGCAGTACTACGTGGGATCGCGCTACGTTATGGTCATGTAAGTTACGCGGTTTTACCAAACCGCGTAACGGCTCGACGCTGCGCCTTTGGTTCCGTCGTTCTAACGAGCGACGGACCGGTCGACGCTGCAAGCCCGCCAGAGCGGCAATCTGCCTTTCAACTTCGGCGGCATGACCAGAAGGTCAATGCCGCCTCGTTTCAAGGCACCTTGCTCGCTCTGGCGGGCTTTCGCTGACATTGCCAGAACATCGACGTTGCCGGGCCGGCACTTGGGGACGTTCCTTTTAATATGAGCAGGACATTGTCAAGAGGCAAAATCGGGCCTGGCCCCAACGATATGGGGTCAG
>NZ_JADMWW010000027.1 GCF_015548375.1 Collinsella aerofaciens | reverse complement strand
TGCTCTACAGTCCTGCGCAAGACGGAAAGCACATTAAGTGCTTTCCTTTGCGTGCGGAACTCGCGACAAACTTAACCGCCCCGCCCGGCAGGCGAGCTGCGGAAACTTGGTCGATCCAAAGTGATATCGTGCGAACGGAATTCTGGCTGATGATCTGTTCGCGACAAAGACTCGATAGGTAGCCCCCTCTATACCCTCCCATAAGTTGCGGTGAAATAGGGACTGATTTTGCGGTTGAAACGTTTAAACAGTCCCTATTTCACCGCAACTTATTTGGGGATGAAAAAGGCGGAGGCCCTGGAGAGGGTCTCCGCCTTTGTTACAGGGGCGATATTATTCGCTAACTGCTGGATTAGACCAGGCGGGCGTTGATCGTCTTGGCGATCTCGGCGGCGTCGGTGGAACCCTTGACGGTGGCACGGAAGTCCTCGTCCATGAGCGCCTCGGCGACCTTGGACAGAATCTTGAGATGCGTGGTGCCAGCCTGGGCACCGGGGATGAGCAGGGCGATAGCCACGTTGACGGGAGCGCCGTCCATGGTGTCCCAACCGGTGACGCCGGAGTCGTCCTTGACGACGATAACGGCGGCCTCGGTAATGGCATCGGACTTGGCATGCGGAATGGCGAAGCCCTCCATCATGCCCGTGGTACCCTCGGCCTCGCGGGCCAGGAAGGCGTTCATCACGGCATCGGCGTCGCTCGCGACACCGGCCTTGACGGCCTGGTTGGAGACAAAGCTCAGAGCCTCGTCACGAGAAGCGAAGTCCTCGGCGACAAAGACGTTCTCGACCTTCACGAAGTCGGCAGCCTCGGCCTTGGGGGCCTCGACGGCAGCGGCCTTGGGGGCCTCGACCGGCTGAGCAGCGGCGGCGGGAGCTGCCTTCTGGTTCTTCTCGAAGTCGTACTTCTTGAAGGCCACGAACAGGATGCCACCGACCACAGCGCCGATGAGGATCGCGAGGACCCACAGCGGACCATTCTCGACAACGGGCAGGACCAGGAAGCCACCATGAGGCGCCGGATCGTGAACGTTGAACATAATGGTCAGGATCGAGGCGATAGAGGAACCGAGCATCATGATGGGCATGACGGGCCAGATGTTCTTGGTCATGAACGGAATGGCGCCCTCGGTGATGTGGGTGCAACCAAGGATGAGGTTGACGATACCGGCGTCGTGATCCTCCTGGCTGAAGTACTTCTTGCCGACAACGACGGCGAAGGTGGTGATCAGCGGCGGAACGATGCAAGCTGCGGAGACGGCAGCCATGAAGTTGGTGCCGAAGTTGTAGGTGTCGGTGCCGACACCGGCGGCCAGGGCCTCGGTGAGCATAGCGGTACCGGTGACGTAAGCAGCCTTGTTGACCGGGCCGCCCATGTCAACGGCGCACATGCAGCCGATGGCAAGGCCCAGAACAATGGCGCCAGAGGCAGACAGACCCTTGAGGAAGTCCATCATGGCGGTGTTGATGGCAGCCATGGGGCCGGAGATGCCGAGCATGACCAGGCCGACGATAGCAGTCGAGAACAGCGGGTACAGGAAGATAGCCTTGAGGCCGTCCAGATTCTTGGGCAGCTTGGAGAAGACCTTCTCGAGCAGCAAGATGACATAGCCAGCGAGGAAACCGCCGACGATGCCGCCCAGGAAGCCGAAGCCCACGCCGGCGCCGCCGGCGTCGATCATGCCGGTCTCGGCGTTAACGGGCAGGCCCTGGATGGCGATCATACCGGCAACAAAACCGGGGACGAGCGCCGGGCGCTTGCCGATGGACTCGGCGATGTAGGCGGAAAGCACGGGAACCATGAG
The DNA here is from genome assembly GCF_015548375.1 of Collinsella aerofaciens. Taxonomy (GTDB): domain Bacteria; phylum Actinomycetota; class Coriobacteriia; order Coriobacteriales; family Coriobacteriaceae; genus Collinsella; species Collinsella aerofaciens_AB. The sequence goes on along the minus strand of NZ_JADMWW010000027.1, from coordinate 30,182 downwards.
GTTCATGGCGATGCCGCCGATGATCTTGAGCATAGCGGCAAAGCTGTTGTAGTCAGACGCCGTCGAATCGAAGGACGTGATGCCCCACAGGAACGAGACGGCGGTCAGGACACCACCAGCGACGACGAAGACCAGCATGTGGCTGACGCCGTTCATGAGGTGCTTGTAGATGATGTGGCCGATGGACTCCTTCTCCTCGACCTCATCCTCGACATCGGCAGCAGCCGCAACCGAGTCGTCACCCTTGGCGGCGAGCGCGCGGTCGATCAGCTTACCGGCGGCCTCGACGGACAGGGCTTTGGAAACACCAACGGAAACCATGCGCTTGCCGGCGAAACGCTCCGCCTGGACATCCTTATCGGCCGCGACGACGACGGCCTTGGCACCAGCGATCTCGCTCTTGGTGAGTTCGTTCTCGACACCGACCTGGCCATGGGTCTCGACCTTAATAGTCAGACCTCGCTCGGCAGCTGCCTTCTCCAGCGCCTCCTTCGCCATGAAGGTGTGCGCAATGCCGGTCGGGCAACCGGTGGCGGCGATGATGTCAAACTTAGCCATGTGTCCCTCCTTTTTAAGTTTTGCGCCCGCAGGCGCTCCCCTACACGCGCGTCCTTGCGCGCTTTTCCACAACTGAAAGATACCAACCTACCGTCCGCGTGAGAAGAGACAAGGCGCAATTCTCCGGTGAAAGGTTCTTTCATAACCGTAAACGGTAAGTGAAAGTTTACCATCAACACTTGAAACGGCAAGGTGTATCTTGTAATTGAAAATCCCCCTATACTATGACATTACAAAACGAGTCCGATTTTCATGCCAACCAGGAGCCATCCATGACCGATAGTAGCAAGAGCGCACTTTCCCTCATTAGTACCCATCAGGGATACAGCGAGTCCGAGCAGCGCATTGTCGACTATATATTGGAGCACCAGTCCGAGGCGCCACGCCTCACGGCGGCTCAGCTCTCGCGCGCCGCCGCCACGTCCGAGGCGACCGTTTCGCGCTTCTGCCGCAAGCTTGGCTTTGGCAGCTTCCGCAGCTTTCAGTTTTCGTTGGCGCGCGACTTGGAGAGTCAGCGCAACGAGGGCCTGACCGACGAGGTATCGCTCGACAACATGGAGCAGAGCCTTAAGAACATCCTGGCTGCCAAGGTGAGCGAGCTTAATGCGACCATCGACGGGATCGACCACGATACGCTGGCGGCTGTTGTGCATGCCCTTAAGCATGCAGGGGTTATTGAGTTTGCAGCTGTGGGCAATACGAACGCGGTCGCGCTCGATGCGACGTTTAAGTTTTCGCAGCTGGGCCTGCGCTGCATGGCGAGCACCATTAGCGAGACATCAATCGGCTTTGCGCTCACGTTGCGCCCGGGTGACGTCATCGTGCTAATCTCAAACTCCGGCAAATCGCGCCGACTGAATCGCATGGCAAAAGCGGCTCGCAACTGCGGCGCAACCGTAGTCGTCATCAGCAGCGACAGCAAATCCCCGCTCGCGCGTCTGGCAGACTACACTTTTAATACCGTCAACCACGAAGCGCTGCTGACGACAGGCGACTTTGCGTTCTCTAAGATCAGTGCCACGATGATCATCGAAGTCATCTACAACTTCCTGCTGCCCGAGATTGAAGACGCTCGCGAACATATCAGCTACTACGAGGAGCTCATCCAGCCGGATAAGGTCGTTGAGTAAAACGCGTAGTGGGACAAAAATTTCAGTCTATTTTGTCCCATCAACACCGCTGATACGACCTAACCTCGAGCTTCTTTGAGCATCTGCTTTGCGTGGGCCAAGCTTGCCTCCGATTGATCGCCGCTCAACATGCGGGCGATCTCGGCGGTACGCGCTTCGCCGGTTACCTCGTCCAAATGCGTCTGGGGAACATCGCCCGGTTCCTTGCTGACAACATAATGCTTGTCAGCCATGACGGCGACCTGCGCCAAGTGGGTTACGACAATCACCTGATGCGTAGCGGCGAGATTTGCCAGCACGCCCGCGAGCGCACGCGCCGTGGAGCCACCGACACCAGCATCGACCTCGTCAAACACCAGCGTATCGACACCGTCCGCGTTACCGAGGACAACCTTGCTTGCCAGCATGACGCGGCTGAGCTCGCCGCCCGACGCAATTCGACGCAGGGGGCGCGGCGTCAAACCGGCACCGCTGCGGTATAGCAGCTCGTAGCTCGAAGGACCAACGGGCGTCCACTCAGCACGGGGAAGATCGCGCGACTCCCAGACGAGCTCGGCACTACCCATCTCCAAGCGCGCCATCTGGCGGCCTACCTCGTGGCAGAAGCGCGGGGCCGCCGTATTGCGAGCGCGCTTAAGTGCCTTGGCAGCGGCAAACAACTCGCGCTCGGCGCTCCCGAGTGCCTCACGCGCCTTTTTGATCTGTTCATCGCCATCATCGACCAGGGACAGCAGCTCTTGCGAGCGATCGCGCATGGCAAAAACATCGTCCATGGTGGGGCCCCACTGACGCAACAGCCCCTTGAGGTCGGAATACCGCTCACGCATGCGGGCGAGCTCGCGCGGGTCGAAGGCGACCCCATCGCGATAGGCACGAAGCTCGTTCGCGCAATCCTCAAGGGAGATACAGGCATCCGAAAGCGCATCGGCAATGTCGCCCAGTTTGCGATCGACGGTAGCCATACGGGAAAGCTCTGCCACGGCGTTGTTCACGGCATCGAGCGCTCCCCCTTCGGCGACAAGCGATGCATGGGCATCGCTAGCAGTGGCAACCAGTACCTCGGCATGTTCGGAGCGCGGCAGCAGTTCCTCGAGTTCCTCATACTCGCCCGGCCTGGGGTCGACCTCGGCAATGCGCTCCAGGGCGAAGCGCGCCTCCTCGACACGACTCCCCTGCGCACGCGAGGCCTCCTCGACGCGACGAACCTCCTTGGCAGCCGCGCGCGAGGCTTTAAAGCAAGCACGGTAGTGCTCGAGCGCCTCGAGCGCAGAACGTCCCGCCCACGCATCGACCATCGCAACGTGATGCGCCGGATCGAGCAAGCGCTGGTGCTCGTGCTGGCCGCACAGATCCATCATCACGCCAACGCGCTCCGAAAGCTCGCGCACGCTGGCGATGCGGCCGTCAATCTTCACGCGGCTGCGGCCCTCGGCAGAAAGGCTACGCTGGACCGTGAAACCCTCCGTGTCGTGTGGACCGTCGAACAGCCGCGCCTCAACGCTAGCAAGCGCCTCGCCCTCGCGCACCGTCGAAGAATCCGCACGCTCGCCCAAAATAAGCTTGAGGGCCGAGAGCAGCGCGGTCTTACCGGCGCCGGTTTCTCCAGTCAGAACCGTTAGGCCCGCGCTCGGAACCAACGTCGCCTCGCGAATGAGTGCAATGTTGGAAACCTGCAGCTCATCGATCATGACGCACTCCGTAGAATACGCGGCTCACCGAGTTGTAAAAACTCTCGGGGCCGTAGTCGAGCAGCAGCACATCGCCGGGGCCTCGGCGCACGGCCACGCTCTCGACCGTGCCGTCGCAGGTAATAAACTGTCCATCGATAGCGATCGCCGGAACGCTCGGGCGATCATCGGACATAAAGATTTCGACGACATCACTCGGCGAAGTCAAGAAGGCACGGGCCTGAATGGTGTGCGGCGCAATGGGTACGCAGACCATACCCGTATAGTCGGGGCTCACAATGGGGCCACCTGCACTGAGCGCGTACCCCGTAGAACCAGTCGCCGTGGACACGACCACGCCGTCGCCACGCAGTCGATCGATATGGTGGCCCGACACCGTGATGTCGAACTCAACCATATCGGACAGGGGGCCGCGCGTGAGCGCCATGTCGTTGAGGGCGAACGTGCGCACGACATCCTTCGTGCCATCGTCGCGCACGGACACGATATCCGCGGCGATGGTGGCGCGACGGCTCACGTGCAGCTCGCCGGAAAGGGCGTCGCTCACGACCTGCAGAATGTCGCGCTCCTCGGGGCTCGCAGCAGTTAAAAAGCCCAGGTGACCATAGGAAAGACCGAGGATAGGAATCTCGCGATGGTTGAGGATGCGGGCAGCGCGCAGCAACGTACCGTCGCCGCCGAGCGTAATGACCAGATCGGAGCCGTCAATATCAGGCGTGCTTTGAATCTTCGATCGCTGGTCGGCAGCCCATGCGACCTCATAGCCCTGGCGCGTCAGCCAAAGCTCGAGCATCAGGCCGCTCTCAACCGCCTCTTGCTTGTAGTAATTGGGAACCAGAAAGACCTTCATAGCGTTGCAGCTTTCTCGCTCAAAACCGATACCTGGAATTGCAGCTCGTCTTGCGTGCGGTCGCCGGGGTCAAATCTCGTGCCGTACAGGAAAAACTCAACGTTTCCCTTGGCACCATGAATGGGCGACACGCACACATCGACCGGGAACAGCCCCTTGGCAGCAAAGAGTTCAACTGCCGCAACGAGTGTATCGCGGCGCACGGCGGGATCGGTCACAATGCCGCCCTCACCCACCAGCGCCGCCGGAGCCTCAAACTGCGGCTTTACAAGCGTGCAAAATGCACCCGTAGGCGCCAGGCACGCCAGCACCGCATCGATAATGTTCGCGATGCTGGTAAACGAGACATCACACACAGCCAGGTCGATGGCGCCGGCATAGCCAAGCTCAGGCAGCTGCGTCACGTTTGTGCGCTCATGCAGCGTCACGCGATCGTCCTGACGTAACGACCAATCGAACTGGGCGCGACCAACGTCCACCGAGACAACGGTCGCAGCTCCGCGCTTGAGCAGGCAATCGGTAAAGCCGCCGGTAGAGCAGCCCACATCCAGACAGGCAAGGCCCGTCGGATTGATACCAAACGTATCAAGCGCGCCTTCGAGCTTAAGACCGCCGCGGCCAACATAGGGAATGCGCCCCTTCACGTGCAACGGCAGGCCCGGGGTCACCTTAAGTCCCGGCGAAGTCAAGCGCTCGCCGCCACTCGAGACCAAGCCAGCCATAAGAGTGCGAAGGGCATCCGCGCGATCGGCGCAGATGCCCTGTGAAATCAGTTCGTCATCAAGACGCACGCGTTTCATGAATGCCATCAACCATTCGTATCCGGAGATGCGGCCTAGCTATCCTGGGATTCGTTTGCCGCATCCTCATCGTATTCCTGCTCGAGCTTGTCGGCCTCACGCGGCGTCAGCTCAAACTTATCGACCATGTCGACCGCACGGGAGCCCAGCTCAATCGCCTCGTCAAACAGATCGAGCGAACGCTCCAAGGACGTATCCTTAGAGCGAACGGTAGCTATGATCTGGTCCAAGCGGTCCGAAATCTCGTCGAAGTTGCGGACGGAACCCTCTGGCATGGCTACTCCTCGACGGTACCGGTCTCGGCCTCGGCGACCTCAGCGTCCTCGTCGAGAACGCCGGCCTCGGCCTGAGCAACCGCAACCTTTGCGGCAGCCTCGGCAGCCTGTGCCTCCTCGCGAGCGCGATCCTCGGCCAGCAGCTCCTGGTATAGGTCCTCGCCCGGCAGCTCCTCGCTGCGAGCGATCTTACCCAGCACGCCGTTGACGAACGACGCGGACTGGTCGGTGCCATACGCCTTGGCAAGCTCGACAGCCTCGTTGATCACGATGGCGTCCGAGACCTCCTCGTCGGTGAGGAAACGCATCTCGTAAACGGCGATACGCAGCAGGTTGCGGTCGGCGCCGGGCATGCGCATAAGATCCCAGTTCTTGGCAACGGAGCGCAGAGCACAGTCGATGCGGTCGATATGCTCGTAGGCACCTCGGCACAGCTCCAGCGCATAGGGATCGAGGGGACCCTTCGAGATCAGGAAATCACCCTCGAGGACGCGCTCGAGCGGGCTGTCCGTGGCCTCGGCCTGGAACAGCAGCTGCAGCGCCTGACTGCGGGCAAGCGTACGCCCGCGATAAACCTTAAGGCTCAAAGGTTACTCCTTGGGGAAAACGAGGCCGTCGATGCAAACGTCAACGCGCTCGACCTCAACGCCAACCTGGGCATCGATGGCGGCGACCACGGCAGCGCGAACGGCCTCGGCGAGTTTCTTGAACGGATAGCCAAAGAACACCACGACGCGCACGGTGAGTGCGAGCTTGTCGCCGACGACCTCGGCCTCGACCGCCGGCTCAGAAGCCGGGGCTTTGGACGAGAGCATCATGGAGACAAGGTTGGTGGCAAGGTCCTTGACGCCAACGGAGGCGATGCCCTCGACATCGGACACGGCGCGCGAGACGATGGCGGTCAGAACATCGGGCGAAATGCCGATGCCGTCAATCTTGATTTCCTGGGGCATGAGTCCTCCTAGAAGAGTTGGTTGCTAGACGCGGGAGACGAACTTGCCGTCGCGGGTGTCAACCTTGATGACCTCGCCCTCGTTGAGGTACATGGGGACCTGGATGACAGCGCCGGTGTCGATCGTGGCCGGCTTGGTGGAACCCTGGACGGTGTCGCCCTTAAAGCCCGGGTCGGTCTGGACGATGGTGGTCTCGATGAACATCGGCGGGGTCACGCCCATGAGCTCATCGTCGGCGAAGAGCAGCTGGCAGATGTCGTTCTCGCGCAGCCACTTGGAGTTCTCGCCCACCATGTCCTCGGGAACGGGAACCTGCTCATAGGACTCGTTGTCCATGAAGATGTAGTCGGTGCCATCGTTGTAGAGGTACTGGAACTCACGGGTGGTGAGCATGACGCTCTCGAACTTGGTGCCGGCGTTGCAGGTGTTCTCGACGACGCGGCCGCTCTTGATGTCGCGGGTCTTGTAGCGCACAAACGCGCCGCCCTTGCCCGGCTTGACATGCTGGAACTCGACGATGGTGTAGACCTTGTCCTTGATGCGGAGACCGAGGCCGTTCTTGAAGTCGGCGGTGGAAATGGTAGGCATAGCGACCTTTCTTGTTATGGGCAGAACGCACAAGCGTCCAAATTACATACGACAGAAATTATACACTTGCAGACGGCGCCTGCGGCGAGCGCATAAAAAGAGAACGCGGGGCGTCCGAATCAATCCGGACGCCCCGCCCCAAACTATCTACTGAAGTAAACTAGCAGTCGATAACGTGCAGGTCGTGCGGGGTCTTGGTGAAGGGCTCATAGCCGTTCTCGGTGACCACGCCGTAGTCCTCCAGGCGCACGCCGCCCACGCCGGGCAGGTAGACGCCGGGCTCCATGGTGATAACCGAGCCGACCTCGATGATATTCTTGCTGCGGTTAAAGTTGGGCAGCTCATGGATGTCGATGCCCACGCCGTGACCCAAGCCATGGTTATAGTAATCGCCATAGCCGGCATCGCCGATGATCTTCTTGGAGAGCTTGAAGATGTCGTTGCCCTCAACGCCCGGATGGATGGCGGCGACGCACTCCTCGTGCGTACGGCGCACGAGTGCGTACAGGTCGAGCTGCTCCTGGGTGGGCTCGCCCATCACGACAGTGCGCGTCATGTCGGAGCGGTAATCGCAATAGCCCGCGCCGTAATCCATAAGAACGAAATCGCCCTTCTCGATCACGCGGTCGCTCGGCACGGCATGCGGGTTGGCGGTGTTGGGGCCGCTCGCGACGATGGAACCGAAGGCCAGGCTGTCGGCACCGTTGGCGAACATAAAGTTCTCGAGCTCGTTGCGTACCTGCTTCTCGGTCATACCGGGCTTAATAAAGCCGAGCATGTGCTGGAAGGCGGCATCGGTGATCGACTGCGCATGGCGCATGAGCTCAATCTCCTCGGCGTCCTTGATGGCGCGCATCTTGCGGATATCGTCGTGCATCAGCGGCAGCATACAGGCGACGGAACGGTCCTCCAGGCCGCGCTGAATACCCTGGTAGAAATTAATCTGCATATCGTCCTCGACAGCGCAGACGCGGCATTTGTTGGCCGCGATCTTGCCGGCGACCCAACCGGGGATGGTGCCCTCATCCATGTCGTAGACCCAGGGGCTGCCGGCTGGCGTGTTCTCCTCAAAGCTGTTGAGGTAGCGCGAGTCGGTGTGGAACAGGCACTGGTCGGCCGTAATAAACGCAGCGTGCGGGAACTCGAAGGTGTAGTCGAAGACGCCCTTCACGCCCGTAAGCCAACGAAGGTTGGCCTCGTCGCGCACCACGATGGCGTCGTAGCCACGCTCGACCATCAGGGCACGGACACGCTCGATACGACCGGCAGGACCGGCAGCAAACTCAGACATGCAGATTCCTTTCTTGTTGTCTCAATATAGACGGGACGGGTCTCAACCGAACGACGGAATCGCATGCGATCCGCAACCGATTGAAAACCCGCCCCTCAACATGATACGAAAGACGATGGAAGTCAATAAATCTTAGAGAAGTTCTTTACGAGAAGCCAAGTAGGCGTGAGCATGGCGCTCAAGAACCTCGTCCTCGACGCTCGTTAGGCGAATGGCGCCGAGCGCCGCGGGCAGCGGCAGCATGCTGCGGTTCGAGCGGACAAACTGCTGTCTGCGGAACTCCTCGATATATGCGGCAGGCTCCAAGTCGAAGGCAAGCTCCTCGATGCCAAAGTCCTCCAGGCAGTCATCGAGATCAAACACATAGTCGATATCGAAGTCGCAGGCATCGTGTGCTAGGCGCGCCTCAAAGCGCATGCCCTCGGACAACAGCTGGTAGGCAGGGACCTGCGAAGCGGCATCGCCCAAGCAAGCGCGCAGGGTGCGCTCCCCCGTCTTGCCAAAATCGAGCGCATGGCGAGCGCTCGGGTTCGTGGCCGTCAGCACGTCCTTGCGGGCAGTCTGAGACCATTGAACGGCATTGACGAGTGCGACCTCCTCGCCCGCGAGAATCTCGGGGACGGTCTCAGTAAACTGATTCCAGCGGGACTTGCTGCTCGAAAGCATGGTGCCAACAAGTACCGCATAGCCGAACTTGAGGTCCTCGGGTTCCGCCTCGCGAACAAGGTCGAGATCACACACAACCAAGCCCGGTTCGGGACGGAGCGCAATAGCGGGAAGCGCATTGGCCAACGAGGCGACGAGCGGCTTCATGGTCGTCGCGACCGTGAGCATGGCGTCGAAGGTCGTCGGCAGCAGCGCGCACTCGGTTCGGCCACACCACTGGTTGGCGCACCAGCCAACAACCGAACAGGTTGCGGCATCGCCAACAGCGACAACCAGATCGTCGCAGGTGATGCGGTCGGCAGACAGGGCGCCAAAGATAGCATCGGCGTCGGCCAGCGTGGCACCAGCAGGCGAAACCTCGAGGACGAGCAGCGACACGGCAAAACCGGCGTCGACCAGCGCATGCTCGACGACCTCACCAAAACGCTCGGATGTGGCGTCGTTCCAAACCACCATCGCGCGCTTAGGCTTGCCCACGGCCGAGGCAAACATGCGCGGCAGCTCATCGAACGCGCCCAATCCGACGCGGACATCGACACTGCGGTTTTGGAAATTGATCAGTTGACGGCGAATCATAGCAGTCCACACTCCAAAAGCATCTCGGCACAAAGGTAGGAAACGTCCTCGAAGGACTTGTTGCGAATATCAAGGGTAATATCGGCGGCCTGGCGATACAGCGGACGACGATGCTCAAACAGGCGCGCGGCATGCTCGGGCGAACGGAAATCGGGGCGCGTGTCGGACCGACGAATCTGGCGAATCGAATCCTCGAAGTCGCCCTCGAGGTACACGCACGTACCCATTTCGTGCATCAGCTCAATATTCACCGGCGTCTCGACGATACCGCCCCCGCACGAAACCAACAGGCTGCGCTCGCTTTGGAGCGAACGGAGCGCCGAGGTCTCGAGCTCGCGAAAACGATCCTCGCCCTCGGTCTCAAAAATCTCGGTTACCGACTTGCCGCAACGGCGCACGACCAGGCGGTCGGTATCGATAAAACGCCGCTTGAACATAGTGCCGACGTTGCGCGCAAGCGTCGATTTGCCCGCGCCCAAAAAGCCGATAAAGAAGATATGGTCGCAGCCGTGTTTGATGTGCTGAGACATGGCGAAACCTATTCCTCGCAGGGAAGGTCGCGCAGGGCCCGGCGCTCAAAGATACGGAAGATCTGCGTGTACCACAGGTCCTGGGTTGCCTGCGGCTTAACCAGGATAGTATCGACGCCGGCAAAATTGCCGCTCCACACGTCCGTGTAGAGCTGATCACCGATCAGCACCGCCTCGTCGGCCGTGGCGCCGAGGCGCTTAAGACCCGCCTTGAGGGCAAACGGCGCCGGCTTCATGGCGTGGCTGATGGCCTCGAGTCCCAGCTCGCGTGCAGAGCTCATGACCTGGTCGCGATGCCAGTTGTTGGACACCATGCACAGCTTAAAGCCTTTGGCGCGGGCGGCATCGAGCCAAGCGGAAACCGCGGCGGGAACCTGCTCGGTGTCGCGCGGCACCAGGGTGTTATCGCGATCGAGCAGAATGGCGCGTTTGCCGTCGGCCCACAGGGCATCAAGGTCGATGCGATCGACCGAGGCAACGTATCGTTTGGGGCTAAAAATCCTCATGCTAATTCCAAGACTGTTGATGCTCTTCGTAGGTTTGCGAGAAGTACTCCTCGTCCTGCGTAATGTAGAAATACAGGTCATCGGAGTCGGTCGGCTCAAGCGTGGCCTTGAGTGCCTCGAGCGACGGAGAGCAGATGGGCGTGGGCGGCAGGCCCTCATGCTTATAGGTGTTATACGGGCTATCGCTCTGCAGGTCGTCGGCGGTAACCTCGCCACCGGTGACATACATCATGGTCGCATCGCTGTTGAGATAGCGCAGACCGTCGAGCTTGCCGGCAAGGCGGTTGTAGAAGACCGAGGCCACGTGCGCACGTTGATCGGCGTTGAGGCCCTCGCGCTCAACGATAGAGGCCAAGTTGACGATGTCGTAGTCGGACATCTCCACACCATAGCGCTCCTTGATCTTGGCTTCGCAGCTCGCAAAGTCAAGCGACTTGTACTCGGTCTTAAACTGATCGAGCATAGCGCGAATCACGTCATCGACCGTCGGCGAATCGCCCAACGAATAAGTCTTGGGGAACAAGAAACCCTCAAGCGAGTCGTTGGCGGCGCCCTTAAGGAAGCTATAGTCGTCCACGTAGTTGGAGGCCTTAGCCTGGTTGAGGAAGTCTTCCTTAGAGATGCCATCGTAGGCCTGGGCCACACGGTCGGCGACTTGATCGACCGTCAGGCCCTCAGGGATAGTTAGCGCATTGGAGCCCGCGTTGGGACCTTCCATGAGCTGCTGAACAACCTTGGTCGCGTCCATGAGTGTGGTGAACAAATAGGTACCAGGCTTGAGCGACATATCGGCGTTGAGCTTTTTCACCGCCGCATAGTAATCCTTGGGATTCTCGACGATATGGTTCTCGGAGAGAATCGAGGCGATCGTATCGCCCGAAGCACCGTCGGGAATGGTTACCGTAACCTGCTGACCAGCCGTGACCTTCGTATCCTCACCGGCAAAGAAGCCCTTGACGGCCGGCACGACAAAGAAAACGATCGCGACAAGCGCAAGCACCGCCACCACAACGCCGATGATCATGGGAACCGGAGAGCTCTTCTTTTGAGCACCGCGACGAGTATGCGTGTTGTAGCTCGAGCGGGTCGCCGGAGCAACGCCATGCGAACCGCGGGCGTGATGAGAATGCGATTGGGGGGCCTGCGTTCGCTGGGTAGGTGCCTGCTGCTTAAAGCGGGTACCGCCTGCAGGCTGGGTCGTACGAGCAGTGGGCTGCTGAGCCGCGTGAGAAGCCGGATGCTGAACCGAACGAGCAGAAGGCTGCTGACCCGTCCGTTGAACAGGTTGGGCCGAACGAGAGAAGGACTGCACCGGGCGCGCGGCAGGCTGAGCTGCGCGCTGCGTCGGCTGTGCCGGACGCTGACCAGGCTGGGCAGGGCGCGACGCCGGCTGACGTGTACGATTCGGCTGGCGCGGATCGGAAGCACTAGGCATGCGAAACCTCCTCGTTTTTACGATCGAGCCACGTCTGCAAAAAAAGGCTGGCGGCAATCATGTCGATCTTGCCCCTCATCTGCTTTTCGTTGAGGCCCTGCTCGCGCAGGATATGCTTGGCCTCTTGCGAGGACAGACGCTCGTCCTCAAACTCCAGCGGAAGATCGAGCTCGTCGGCAATCTTTTGCGCCACGGCGGCAACGCGCTCGGCTTGGGGGCCGGGCTCACCGGCCATGGTCAGGGGACGTCCGCTTACCAGGATGTCGGGCTCATAGTCTTCGACCAGGTAGCGGAACGTCTTGGCCATACCGGTGACCTCGGCGGCCGGGAGCACCTTGACGGGCATCGCCATCTTGCCATCACGGCTCGAGACGGCGATGCCAATCCTGGTCTCCCCTATGTCCAGCGCAAGCGCGACCACAGTGACTTCTTAGATTCTTAGGCGCCGAGCGCGGTCTTGGCGGCCGCGAGGGCATCGGCGATGCCGGCAGCATTCTTGCCACCGGCCTGGGCCATGTTGGGACGGCCACCACCGCGACCGTCGACCAGACCCGCGATCTGCTTGATCACATTACCGGCGTGGAACCCGGCCTTCACGGCGTCATCGGAGCCGGCAGCGAGCAGGGCCGGAGTGCCCTTCTCAGTCACGCTGGCGACGACACAAGCGACAGGGCCGGCGACCTTCTGGTGCACGGTATCCCATACGTTGCGCAGGTCGGCAGCCTCAAGGCCCTGGAGCTCAGCAACAACGAGCTTGTAGCCATTCAGCTCGACAGCACCCTCGATGGCGCTGGAGATCGCATCGGAGGAGCCACCAGTGAGCGCCTTCTTGAGCTTGTTGGACGTCTCGCGCAGCTCGGCCTGCAGGTTCTCCACGCGGGCGGGAACCTCGTCGACGCGGCACTTGAGCGCAGCGGCGGCGGCGTCAACGAGCGCCAGGCGGTCGGCCATGTAGTCGAGGGCACCCTTAGAGGTCACGGCCTCGATACGGCGGACATTGGAGCCCGTGGAGGACTCGGAAATGATCTTGAACAGGCCAATCTCGGCGGTATTGGCGGCATGAGTGCCACCACAGAGCTCGCGGGAGAACGGCTGGTCCTCGGCGCCCACGGAGACGACGCGGACAACATCGCCGTACTTCTCTCCAAACAGAGCGACAGCGCCGGCAGCCTTAGCCTCGTCGATGCCCATGACACGGGTCACAACCGGCTTGGAAGCGAAGATCTGCTGGTTGACCAGGTCCTCGACAGCCTTGAGCTGCTCGGAGGACAGGGCCTCGAAGTGCGTGAAGTCAAAGCGCAGGTGCTCGGGCGTCACCAGCGAACCGGCCTGGGAGACATGCTCGCCCAGGACCTGCTTAAGGGCGGCGTCGAGCAGGTGGGTGGCGGTGTGGTTGCGGCGCAGGAAACCACGGCGCTCGGCGTCGAGCGCGGCGGTCACGGTAGCACCGACGGTCAGCGTGCCCTCGGCAACGTGGGCGACGTGAGCATACAGGCCGTTGTGGTTCTTGGTATCGGAAACGGTCAGCGAAACGCCCTCGGCGGAAAGCTCGCCGGCGTCACCCTGCTGGCCGCCCATCTCGGCGTAGAACGGGGTGCGGTCGAGCACGACCTCGACGTTCTCGCCGGCGGCAGCGGACTCGACCGACTCGCCGTTGCGAACGATGGCGACAACCTTGGCACCCTCGATCGCATCGTTGTCATAGCCGTCGAACTCGGTCGCGGCGACCTTGTCGGAAAGCTCGACCCACACGTCGTTGAAGCTGCCCCAGGCATCGCCCTTGGCGTTGGCACGAGCGCGGGCCTTCTGGTCCTCCATGCAGGCGGTGAAGCCGTCCATGTCGACGTCGTGGCCAGCAGCGCCGGCGATCTCGACAGTCAGGTCAATGGGGAAACCAAAGGTGTCGTGCAGCTTAAAGGCAACGTCGCCCGGAAGCACAGCGCCCTCGGCAAGCGCTGCCAGGGCCTCGTCCAGGTAAACACGGCCGTTGTCGAGCGTCGTGGAGAAGCGCTCCTCCTCGGAGGCGACGATACCCTTGACGAGGGCGACGTTCTTGAGCAGCTCGGGATAAGCCTCGCCCATCTGAGCGTTGACTTCGTCGATGAACTTGGTCAGGAAGGCGCCCTCGATGCCCAGCAGGCGACCGTGGAACACGGCACGACGGAGCAGGCGGCGAAGGACGTACTCGCGACCCTCGTTACCGGGAAGGATGCCGTCAGAGATCATGAAGTCGACGGCACGGGAGTGGTCGGCGATGATGCGCAGAGAACGGCTAGCACCGGAGTAATCATCGGCGTCATAGGTCTTACCGCTGATCTCCTCGCCCAGCTTGATGAGATGCTGCATCAGATCGCCGTCGTAGTTGGCGGTCTTGTGCTGCATGATTGCGGCCATGCGCTCAAGGCCCATGCCCGTATCGAGGTTACGGTGCGGCAGCTCCGGCATGGAGCCGTCCTCCTGGCGGTCGAACTGGGTAAAGACGAGGTTCCAGAACTCCAGGAAGCGGTCGCAGTCGCAGCCAGGCTTGCAGTCGGGGCTGCCGCAGCCGACCTCCTCGCCCATGTCAAAGTAGATCTCTGAGCACGGACCGCAGGGACCGGTGGGGCCAGCGGCCCAGAAGTTATCGTCCTCGCCCAGGCGGGAGATGTGGTCCTCAGCAACGCCCAGAGAACGCCACACGTCGTGGGTCTCGTCGTCCTCGGTAAAGACGGTGAAGTACAGGCGGTCGAGCGGCAGCTTGAACTCCTTGGTGATGAGCTCAAAGGCCCAGGCGCAAGCCTGCTCCTTGGAGACGCCGCCAAAAGAAAAGTCGCCGAGCATCTCGAAGAAGGACAGGTGACGGCCGTCCTCGCCGATGCAATCGATGTCGTTGGTGCGGACGCACTTCTGGCAGGAAATCGCGCCGATCTCCTTCATGGTCTTCTTGCCCTGGTAGTACTCCTTAAACTGGTTCATGCCGGCGTTGGCAAGCAGCAGCGAAGGATCGTCGGGAACAAGAGACGAAGAAGGATAGAGCTTAAGACCGCGCTCCTCAAAGAAGTTGAGGAACTTGGAGCGAATCTCGGCCGTAGTCATTGACGGGTAGTCAGCACTCATAGAGGGAATCTCCTCGGTTTCACATCGAAACAGTTCAAACGTAACGATATTACCATCCCGCCGCGCCCATGCAAAAAAGAGGGCCGCCAAACAGCGACCCTCCAGCGAAAGTGCACGTTATTCAGTACTGTGCGATCCTTTGAAAAAGGACTGCTGTAGAATTACATATAAGAGTCACCCGGAAGGAGCGATCGATGAAAAGTAAACGATTTGTCCTGAATGCACTTCTGGTACTAGCACTTTTAGCGCTCTTGGCCTTCTCCTGCTGGTACGCAAACCAACCAGCATTTGGCTACGTATTGTATGCAGTAATGTCCGGCGATAAGGCTTATTACACTCTACGCGCAATTGACGTTCTCTTTTTCTATGTAGCCGGCCCCTTATCAATCGCTTTGGTCGCGTTTCTTGTCATTTACAACTTCAAGAAACGTTAATAGAACCTATTTAGAATCCGAATCGTCCATGGAGCCGTCGATGCCGGTTTTGGTGTCGTCCGTGTTGGAATCGTCATCCTTGGCAAAGGGGTTCTTGAAGAAGCCCGTGGAATCGGGTTGCAAACCCGAGAGCTTGATCCAGGGATTATCGAACTCGGGCTTAGGCATCGCCTGGGCCTCGGGCGCAGTCTCGTTACCGATGAGCTCGGACTCATAGATGAAGGTGTCGTCGCCGAGCGCGTCGTAGGCGGCGACCGGGTTGCCATCGGCATCGCGGTACGGCGTGCCCTTAAACACGGCACCGTCATAGGCCACAAGCTGGCGGCCGGTCTCATTCTCGAAGTAGTACACGAAGATACCCTTGAGGGCCGCACACAGCGGGATGGCAATAATCATACCGATGGGGCCCATGAGTGCTGAGCCAATAACGAGCGCCGTGAGGCTCATAATGGGATGCACCTGCACCGAGCTCTGCATAACCTTGGGCGAAATCACGTTATCGGTGACGTTTTGCGCGACCATCGTCACGATGAGCGTCCATAACGCCAACATGGGGCTGAAAATGAAACCAAGCACTGTGGCGATTGCTGCGCTCACCCAAGGACCGACGACCGGAACCAAATGCATGATGCCGGTAAAGATAGCCATGAGCGCCGCATACGGATGGCCGATGATCATAAAACCGATAAAGGCCAAGATGCCGCCGCAGATAGACGTCACGACCATACCGCGCATGTAGCCGCCGACAGAGCGAGAAAGGATGGCGACCATAAAGCGGTACGAGGTCTCCTTCTCCTGACCGATGATGGTGCAGATCTCGTGGTGCATGCGAGGGTAGTCGCAAGCCATCCAGTAGGCAAGCACCAGACCAAGGAAGATCACGAATAACTGCGAAGCCGTATTGGTGATGAGCGGGAACACACCGCGGCCAAGCTCAGCAGCGATCTGAGACACATACTTCGATGCCACGGTAACCAACGACGAAAGATTATCGTCCAAATACTCCTTGAGCGGCGTGTTGTTGAGCGTCTTGGCATGCGAGATCATCTCATTGAGGTCGCCTCCCGCAACACGAAGCTGCTCGGGCAGGCGGCTCAGGACTTCCATGATCTGACCAAAGAGAATCGGTGACAAGATACAAACGACACCGACGAGCACGGCAACAACAACAATAAGCGCGATAAGCGAACCGATGCCGCGATTCACGCCATGGTGCTCGAGCCAGTTGGTGATCGGGGACATCACAAAGGCAATGATGGAACCAACAGCGAGAAACTCGATAACCGGTGCCAGGATGCCCATAAGGTTAAAGATGACAGCGGCGATGACAATGCAGCCGACAACAGCCCAAATGCGAAGCGTCAGGATGCGGGTGTCGCGCAGCACGCGATCGGTTTGTTGGGGGTGTTCACTCATGAACGAATCATCACTCCGTCGGGGTCGATCTTGTCCTGAATCTTCTTAAGCGTGCGGCGCAGCAGACGCGAAACCTGCACCTGAGAAATACCCAGCTTCTTGGCGATCTCGATCTGGGTCATGCCCTTCACAAAGCGCAGCTCGATCACCTCGCGCTCGCGCGGCGAGAAATCGCGGATGGCTTCCTCGATCACCATGCGGTCATCGGTAAAGTCGAGCTCGTTGTCATCGTCGGCGTAACGGTCGAGAATCGAGGGCGCATCGTCGGAATCGGACGCACCAGGAGCCTCGATGGGCACCGAGGTATAGGCCGAAGACGATTCCATGGCCTCCAGCACCTCATCGACCGTCACGTCCAAGTACTCAGCGATTTCCTCAACCTTAGGCGAGCGCTGTAGCTCGTTGGTGAGCTTATCGGTAGCCTGGTTGACCTTGGCCGAGAGCTCCTGCAAGCGACGGGGCACGCGCACGCTCCAGCCCTTGTCGCGGAAGTGACGCTTAATCTCGCCCAAGATGGTAGGCGTGGCAAACGTGGTGAACTCGAGTCCGCGCTCAGGGTCAAAGCGGTCGATAGCCTTGAGCAGGCCCAAATAACCAACCTGCATCAGGTCATCGAGCGGCTCGCCGCGGTTCTTAAACTTGTTGGCAAGAAACCTTACCAGGTTCATGTGGGACATGACGAGCTGCTCGCGTGCGTCCGGGTCACCGGTCTCTTTATAGCGACGAAACAGCTCGCGGGTTTTCTCCTTGTCCCAAGCGGTCTTACCGCTCCGGGAACGTTCGGTCATATTAGATATCCGCCTTGAGGTCGAGGGAAAGCGTCAGGGGCGCCGTAGTCTTTTCGTAGGAGTCGCACACGCTCGCGAGGATGAGCTCGGCATACACCGCAGCCTGGTCGTCTTCATCGACCGTAGCCTGGTCGCCAAAGGTAATAGTCATGCCAACGTGGGTCTCATCGACATCGAATTTGATGGTGATGTCATCGCAGTCGACCGCGGTGCAACCAAAGATGAAAGCCTCCTCAGCAGCCATGCGGATGTCCTCGATGCGATCGACAGACATAGAGCACAGGGCACCAACGTTGGCTGCCGTCATGCGCACAAGGCGAGCGAGACGCGGGTCACCGGCAACGGTCAGCGTGATAGGGCAGTTTGCTTCGCTACTCATCGCAGGACTCCTCAGAGGTCTCGGCGGGCGTATAGGTGTAATACTGAGCCGGCTTGGATACAGACTTCTGACCATCATCGTCGCCCGCGGCGGCCTCGTCCTCGCCAATTAGGACGCGCTCGGTAGGCTGCTCGGCCTCCGCAGCGGCAGCGGCGAGCTTGCGATCGGCGTCGGCTGCAGGAGCCTTCACCTTATTGAAGAGCTTCTGCACAGCACCGGCGGCAGAGTCGGTCACGCTCGACACAGCATTGCTGGCCTCGGCCATGCTGCCCGTAACCTCGGAAATGTCGCGAACCACGGCTTCGACCTCTACGAGATTGGAGGTAAGGGCATCAACTGCCGTCTTGCTCGACTTAAGCAGCGGCTCCATCTGGGCAAGCGCCGGCGTAAGCTCATCGACAGCGCCATCGAGCTTTGCCACCACAGGCTGAGCCTCGGCGATGGTGTTGTTGAGGTCGTTCACGGTCTTATCGAGCGAGTCGACAACATTGCGGGTCTTGCGCAGGGTAAGCGCGAGCTCAGCGATGGCCCACACGCCGGCAACGGCGAGCAGCAGCAGGGCGATTTGAATGGGACTCATACAAGCCTCCCGGAAGAATCGAAATACAGACGCTTTTCATGGTACCCCAAAGGGGACCGAACATGCCAAGAGCAGCAACGTGGGACAAAATTATCAGCAGCTACCTCGGTGCATTCCCGCTGCGGTCTCGTTCGCTTTGCTCTACGCGCCACTCTTCCCAGCCGCGCCCGGCAGGCTGCCAAAATGCACCGCGTTCCAAGCCTTCGGGCAAATAGCGCTGATCGACCCAGCCTTCGGGATAATCATGTGGATACTTATACACACCGTATTCATCGCTGCCCGGGCGATGGCGATCGCGCAGATAACTCGGCACCTCGCGAAGCCCACTAGAATGGATATCGGCCAGCGCCGCATCGATCGAAGCCTCACACGCGTTGGATTTTGGCGCCAAGCACACATAGAGTGCAGCCTGAGCCAGGTTAATGCGGCACTCGGGATAGCCAATGACCTCGGCAGACTTAAACGCGGCATGCGCCACCAAAAGCGCCTGCGGGTCGGCGTTGCCAACATCCTCAGAAGCCTGAATCATAATACGGCGAGCGATAAACTTAGGATCCTCCCCCGCATCAATCATGCGCGCGAGCCAATAGATCGTGGCATCGGGGTCGCTACCGCGCATGGACTTAATAAACGCACTGATGATGTCGTAGTGCATGTCGCCGTTTTTGTCATACGAAAATCCACGACGCGGGTTGGCGATCTTCACGTCATCCACGGTGATGGGATAGCGCTCCCCCGCCGCGGGCGCTGGCGTTCCCTCGGTATCGGGACGCGTGACGGCAATCTCGCTCGCAAGTTCGAGCGTCGTGAGCGCCGAGCGAGCGTCACCCGCTGCCAGCGTGCAGATGGTCTTAACCGTATCCTCATCGGCCGAGAACTTGCCGTTCAAACCCTGCGGCGCCTCGAGCGCACGCTCGATAAGCGTGGCGATATCCTCGTCTTTAAGATGCTCAAGCTCCACCACGCGACCGCGCGAGAGCAATGCCGAGTTGACCTCGAAGTACGGATTCTCCGTCGTGGCGCCAATCATAATGACGGTACGGTTCTCAACCGCATGCAGCAAGGCATCCTGCTGAGACTTGGAGAAGCGGTGAATCTCGTCGATAAACAGGATGGTGCGGCGGTCGTACGTATTCAGGCGCGTCTTGGCCTCGTCAATCACGCGGCGAAGATCCTTTACGGTACCCGTCACGGCGCTGACCTCGACAAACTCGCTCTTGGTATGGTTGGCGATAATGTGGGCCAGCGTCGTCTTACCCGTACCTGCCGGCCCGTACAGAATCACGCTCGAAAGCACGTCGTGCTCGATCGCGGCACGCAACCATGAGCCCTTACCGACGGCCTTTTGCTGGCCCACGTACTCGTCGAGCGAATTGGGGCGCATGCGCACCGCAAGCGGCGCATTCTGAAAGGAACGCTCGCGCGTCGAAGCAGAAAAAAGGTCGTCCATAGCCATCCCGTGTATCAATCAAAAACGTTTTCCACTAACAGTATACCGAATTAATACGAACTACCGTTCGTTAATATAGGTACGGTGCGGAAACTCCAGACCAGGGAACAGCTTGCTCGTCAGCTCGCAGAAATAACCGTCCGTCATGCTCGCGATATAATCCACCACGGCTTGATCCTTGTCGTCCTGCCAGGCATAGGTGCGATCATAGTAGGAAAGCTGCTGCTCAATGCGCGAAATATGGTGCTTAAAGATGTAAGAGGACTCGTCGCCACTGTTTAGATCCCGCAGGCAACGGTCGTAGAGCTTTACGAACGCCTCGCGCAGCTCCGCCTCGGAATCGCCTTCGATACCGCCCTTGCTATAGATCTTCTCGTAGTTCTCGCGCTTGGCTCGGCGAATTTCCTCAAACAGGTCCTCGCTCATCTCGATGCGCGGCTTACCATAGCTGTGCTCAACGATATCGATGGAGGCATGCGTGAGGATCCAACTGTTGTAGGCACCGCCCCGGCCATCATCAAAAGCGTCGGGCGAAAGCGGGCCCGCCGCGATCGCATCCTGACGGTCACGACCGACGTAGGCAAGAATATCCGAGATGCGAACGACGCAGCCCTCGAGCGTCATGGGGCGCAGATGCTCAATTGCGCTATAGCCCGTGGCAATGCAATCCTCAACCGTCTGGTCAAACTGGTCAAAGGAGCCCATGTCCGAGAGCTCAAACACACGCTGCTCGTACTCGCCGTTATGGCATAGCACGCCGTCGAGCGTCTGGAGCGACACGTTGCGGCCATACAACGCGTCGAGCACGCGAACCGACTGCACGTTATGGAAAAAATAACGCCCCGTACGCTCATGATAGATATCGTTGAGGAAGCGCTCGCCGGCATGGCCGAAAGGCGTGTGTCCCAAGTCGTGACCCAGGCCAATCGCCTCGATCAGATCGCAATTGAGCCCCAGGGCGCGACCGATATCGCGCGCAATGCGGGAGACGAGCTGCACGTGCAAACCGCGGCGTGACAGATCGTCATTGCTACGAAAGCTAAAGACCTGCGTTTTGCCTGCATAACGGGTGTACGCCGGAAGATGAAGTATCTTTTCGGTATCGCGCATAAACGCCGGACGCATAAGCGTGCCTTTGTCGGCGGCGCGATCAATACGACGAATGACCTGATCATCGTTGCAACGATACGGGTTGACATAGCCCGAAGCACGATCGGCGGCAATGCGCTCGACAAGCTCGGGCGACAACGCCGAGGGAATACGGTCCATGCGCGCCTTAATGACGGCCGTTTCTTGATTAGATTCCATGGCATGCTCCTTAAAAAGGATGCGCAATCGGTTACAAAGTGCAGCCCACGACCTCGATTATGGCAAAAATCGGCACTAAAAACGGGAGCAATGGCAGGGAGCGCGATTTTGTGAAGAGGCAGGAAAGGGCCAGAGCCAGGAGTGCGACGGCAAATGCCACGATGCCACCCATAGGGTCGAGCGTGCAAAGCGCGAAGAGCGCCTTGGAATCCCCCATGCCGATGCCCGGGATTTGGCGAAGACGACGCCAGAGGGACTCAGTCAGCACGAGAGCAAGATACACAATGACGGCAAGACCCGCGTGGTCAAGCGCTGTGTTAACGCCTTTGTCGAGCCAAACGCCCACTAACGCCGTCACCGCACACGCACCGGCAAGTTCATTGGGAAAACGTCGCTGACGGGCATCAATCGCCGCGCCGGCAAAGATGCAAATCCAAAACGGGATATAAAACATCGAGTACCTCCTCGAGCTGCATCGCAAAAGCAAAAACCACCACAAAGGTGCCTGTCCCCTTTGCGGTGGTTTTGGTGGTGGTTATTTGGCGCCTTGCATGACCTCGTCGAGGGTGACGTTTACGGCATGCTGGGTAGGAACCCAGTCGACCTTCAGGAACAGCGCGGCCACCGTGATGGGGATATAGCTGAACATAAAGATCGGGAAGGTAAACAGGTTAGTCACCAGACGCCACTTTTGCGCGCAGTGAATGTGCTTGTACTCAAAGATAGTCGTGAGCAGCGCCAGGATAAAGAAGGTCTGATACATCATGGCGAAGGTCATAATGAGCGAAGCGGCGCACGCCTGCATCTCGACTTCGGTAGCCAAGAAACCATGCGAAAGGCCACCCACAATCAAGAACGTCGCATTAGCGAGCATCGAGATCAGCGATAGCAGCATACCCGGGGCGATCGTCATGAACATGTCGTAGGCGGCAAAGCGATGATAGCGGAACGTCGACTTGACCAGATGCTTGCCGTAGGTAAAGAACACCTGGTAAAAGCCCTTGGTCCAGCGCATACGCTGCTTCCAGGATGCCTTGAACGTCACGGGTTGCTCGTCAAAGAACTCCGCCGGCGCATAGCCAATGCGAATACCGTGAATAGCGCAGAACGT
This sequence comes from Collinsella aerofaciens, assembly GCF_015548375.1. Lineage (GTDB taxonomy): Bacteria > Actinomycetota > Coriobacteriia > Coriobacteriales > Coriobacteriaceae > Collinsella > Collinsella aerofaciens_AB. The sequence goes on along the minus strand of NZ_JADMWW010000027.1, from coordinate 7,774 downwards.
AGTGAACTGAATGTCCTCGGTCAGCGTGTGGAACTGCCAGCCGTGCATGCCCTCAATAACACTGGCGGAGATGAGGTAGCCCGAACCCGAGACGGCGCAAGACGTCTTACAGATATTACGCGCGTTGTTGAGAAAGCGCGCCTCGCGCAGGTACCAAGTAGCATTAGCTGCCGAGATCCACGAGCTGCCAAAATTCTTGGAGTTGCGATAGCTCGTGACCACATGGAATCCCTGGTCAAAGGCATCGTTCATCTTGGACACGTAATCGCGGGAGATAACGTTATCGGCATCGAAGATAAAGTAGCCTTCAAACGTGTCGGGATACTCGTTAAGGATGCGGTCGAAGCCAAAGTCCATGACCCAGCTCTTACCCTTACGGGCAAGATCATTGCGCTCGTAAACAATGGCACCTGCCTCGCGCGCGAGCTGTGCGGTGTTGTCGGTGCAGGCGTCGGCAACCACGAAGACCTCGATAAGCTCGGACGGATAATCCTGGTCCTTGATGGAGCGAACAAGGTTGGCGATCACGGCCTCCTCGTTATGCGCCGCGATAAAGAAAGCATAACGATGGAGTTTTTTGGCCTTGGGAGGCGCGACCTCGCCACGAAGAGCGCCAATGACAAAGAAGACCACCTGGTACAGAAAGCAGACCGTGAGCAGCGTGACGACAATCTGGTTGAAGACCACGATGGGTGTGTTGGTTTGTAAAAAGGCGAGCATGCAGGCTCCCGAGAACGCGTTACGTAAACAACCGTATATCTTACCGCAGGCTTACCGAGTTCAAGAAACCACCTAATACTGGCTAGGCTTCGAGCAGACCGAGCTGAGAGACGATTTCGTCACCGGCGGCAGTGCGACCGAGCGAGCGCGGAGCCAGATCGTCAAGAACCGCAGCGAGATCCCAGGGCAACTCGTCGCGGCACTCAATGCGCTCCCCCGTCACGGGATGGTCGAACGCCACGCGCCAGGAATGAAGGAACTGCCTGGTCAGACCCTGATCGGCACGCGCATCGCACTTGCCGTAGAGCGGATCGCCCACGCAGGCGTGGTTGATATGGCGCATGTGCACACGAATCTGGTGCGTTCTGCCGGTAAACAGGTGGCACTCGACAAGCGTGTAGCCGTCGTCGAAACGCGTGGAATCAAAGCGCTCGAGCACCTTGAAGGTCGTAATGGCCTGACGGGCAAAGGGGTCGTCCGAAACCGCCATCTTGACGCGGTCGCGCGTCGATCGGGCAATACCGGTATTGATGGTGCCCTCGTCCATGGCGATGTGCCCGTGGACAAGCGTGATATAGCGACGATCGAGCGTGCGCGTGCGGATAAGATTTTGAAGCGCGCGCTGGGTGTCGTCGTCTTTTGCCGCGAGCATAAGGCCCGAGGTATCGCGATCCAGGCGATGCACGATGCCGGGTCGGTCCTCACCCTGCACGGTGCCCAGATGGTCGATACCGCAGTGATAGACCAGGGCATTCGCGAGCGTACCGCTCTCATGACCATGCGCAGGATGGCACACCAGGCCGCGCTGCTTGGAGAGCACAATGAGATAATCGTCCTCATAGCGAATGTCGAGCGGGATGGCCTCGGGAATCACATCGGTGGGATCGTGCGGCTCGGGCAAATCGACCGAAATACGGTCGCCGGCTCGCACGGCGTACTTTTTGGACAGGCAGGTCTCGCCATTGACAGCGACGGCGCCGCCCTCGATCAGATGCGCACAGGCAGAACGCGTAGGACAGCCGTCATTGGCGCCCAGATAAGCGTCAAGACGCTGACCGGCGGCATCGTCGGCAACAAGAATATGGATGTCGGCCATTAGCGCTCGTTCCTTTCGCGAATTTTGCGGGCACGCTCCCCGCGTTGCTGGGCCTTGCGCTTGGCGCGGGCCTCGTCACGGGCGTTAAGCTCAGCGGTCGCGTCGACCTCACGGGCCGCGGGGCTCAAGAACATGTATCCGAAGAGGGCGAGCACGACGCCCAAGGTAATGCCGATATCGGCCACATTGAAGACGGGGAAGTCGATGAAGGTGGTGGCAATAAAATCGGTCACGAAGCCAAAGGCCAAACGATCGATAGCGTTGCCAATAGCACCGCCCGCAACCATCGCCATGCCCACGACCTCAAGATGGGCGAGCTGGGATGCACGGAGCAAGTACACGGCAATGGCGACAATGACCGCAAGCGCCAACACGGCAAACGCGATGCCATGTCCCTCACCCATGCTAAAGGCAGCACCGATATTGCGGACAAACATAAAGTCGATGACACCGGGGATGACGGTCACATGCAATGCGTCGCCCACGGCACGAACCGCAAGCTTGGTCAGCTGGTCAACAAGCAGCACAACGAGCGCCACCCCACCAGCAACACCCAACCGCCAACGCAAAGGCGGCGTCATATCCCCAGTACGACCCAAATCAATCCCCTACCCTCAAGAACATCGAATTCCGTTTAACGCAATTAACCATCTTATATTGCCACACGCAGAGCGCACGACATATCCACCAACACAAGCGAAATAACCAGCTAAAAACGAAAGCGACATTCCGAATAACGGAATGTCGCTTAATAGCTTTCGACTAAAAGCGCAAGTCGAAAGAAAGCCTCTAGCTCCAGCAATGGAAACGCCGCGTTATCGTCACCAACAGCGAAAACGTCCCTAAGCGAGCAAGGTGACGTGAAAGAGGAGGGAAGCGTACTTTGGTACGCGACCGACGATTGAACGTCAGATTGCCGCTTAGGGGCGTTTGCAGCGTCGGTAGGTTACGGCGTTCTACGAACGCCGTAACCTACAAAGCGTCGGCGCAGCGCTTGCAAATATGCGCGTGGCCGTTGTACTTGCCGACGGTGGTGCGGTAGTTCCAGCAACGGTCGCAGCACTCGCCCTCGGCAGCCTCGATAGCAACGGAGAGCTCCTCGCCCTGGGTCAGCTCAACATCGGAGACGATGTAGAACTCGGCCAGGTCGACAGCCTTGTCGCCGGTCAGCAGCGCGTACATCTCGGCGGGAACGACCGCCTTGACGCGAACCTGCTGGCTCTTGGTGAAGGTGCCGGCAGAGCGGGCATCCTCAAGGGCCTTGGTCACGGCGCTACGGAGTTCGAGCGAAGCCTCGAGCACACCCTCAAACTCATTGGCCTCGTCGACCGTGATGGGCGACTTGTACCAATCGAGCAGCGCGGCGTACTTCTGGTGGTCGACGCAGCCGGCGGGCGCATATGCCATGGCCTCGTCGACCGTGTAGGACAGGATCGGCTGCAGGTCGCGCATGAGCATCGAGAAGAGCTCGGCGAGCACGGTCTGAGCGCTGCGGCGCTCGAGCGAGCCGGGCTTCTCGCAGTACAGACGGTCCTTCAGGGCGTCGAGGTACACGTTGGAGAGCTCGGTAACCACGAAGTCGTAGAGCGCACGGTAGGCGCGCGGGAACTCGTAGCTGGCGTAGGCATCGTCGACTTCGGCCTGAACCTGGGTTAGGCGGGCAACCATGAGCTTGTCGAGCGGCAGCAAGTCGGCAAAGGCGACGCCGTCGGTCTCGGGCTCAAACTGACCCTCGAGCTCGGAGAGCAAGAAGCGCAGCGTGTTGCGGAAACGACGGTAGGCATCGGACGTACGAGCAAGGATCTCGTGGTCGATGGAAACGTCGGAGCTGGTATCGACGGAAGCAACCCACAGGCGGATGATGTCGGCGCCCATCTCGTCGCAGACCTTGTTGGGGTCGATGACGTTGCCGAGCGACTTGGACATCTTGCGGCCCTGGCCATCGAGCGTGAAGCCCTGAGAGACGACCGCCTTGTACGGAGCATGGCCGTTGGCACCCACCGAGGTGAGCAGCGAGCTCTGGAACCAACCGCGGTGCTGGTCGGAGCCCTCGAGGTACACATCCGCCGGATACTCCAGCTCGGGACGGTACTCGCAGACGGCCTTCCAGGAGACGCCGGAATCCCACCACACGTCGAGGATGTCCTTATCGGCCTTGAGGTGATGGCCGCCGCACTTGGGGCAGACGCAGGCCTCGCCCAGGTAGCTCTCGGGAGCGTCGGTGAACCAGGCGTCGGAGCCCTTCTCGTGGAAGAGCTTGATGACGGCGTCGAGCGTAGCGTCGTTCATGACCTTCTCGCCGCAGTCGGCACAGGTGTAGCTGGGGATAGGCACGCCCCAGTTGCGCTGACGGCTGATGCACCAGTCGGGACGCTGCTCAACCATGGCGCCGATGCGGTTGGCGGCGTGAGCCGGATACCACTTGACGTTCTCGCGAACCTCCTTACCAGCCTGCTCGCGCAAACCAGTCTTGTCCATCGAGACAAACCACTGGTCGGTAGCACGGAAGAGCACCGGGTGCTTGCAGCGCCAGCAGTGCGGATAGCTGTGCGTGATCTTCTTCTCGAGGACCAGGGTGCCGCGCTCGCGCAGGAACTCGATGATGTGCGGGTTGGCCTCGTCGGTATCCATGCCGCTGAAGGGGCCGCCGGTGCCAAACTCCTCGCCGGTGTAGAACTTGCCGTCGTCATCGACCGGCATGCAAATGTCGGTGATGCCCTCCTTGAGGCAGGCGAAGTAGTCGTCGACGCCGTGACCGGGCGAGTTGTGGACGATACCGGTACCGTCATCGACACCGACGTAATCGGCCAACAGCGCAACGCCCTCGACACCGTCAAAGATCGGCTGCTTATAGTGAATGTGATGGAAGGTCTCGGCGGGAACCACATAGGGCTTGCCGTCGACCACAACCGGGGTGTACTCCCAGCCAAACTCCTCGCAGCACTTGGGAGCTAGGTCCTCGAGCATGACCTCGGCGCGGCCGTCGTGCTCAACGGCGACGTAGGCGGCACCGGGCTTGAGAGAAACTGCCTGGTCGGAGGGGATGGTCCACGGCGTGGTCGTCCAGATGATAAAGTCAACCGGGCCGTCGAAGTTCTCGAGGCCGGCGGGCTTGGAGGTCATCTCAAAGCGCACGAAGATGGACGGGCTCGTCTCGTCGGAGTACTCAATCTCGGCCTCAGCAAGTGCGGTATGGCAGTGCTTGCACCAGTGGACGGGCTTGTGACCGCGATAGATCATGCCCTTGTCGAACATGGCCTTGAAAACCTCGATGTCGGCGGCGTCATGCTGGTGATAGAGCGTCAGATAGGGGTTGTCCCAATCGCCGAGCACGCCCAGGCGACGGAAGCCGGCCTTCTGCAGCTCGATGTTCTCGACAGCGAACTTATTGCAAAGCTCACGGATCTTAGCCGTGGAGGTCTGGTTGAACTTCTCGGTGCCGAGCTTCTCCTCGACCTTATGCTCGATCGGCTGGCCATGGCAGTCCCAACCGGGAACATAGGGAACCTCATAGCCCTGCATCATCCAGTAGCGGTTGATCATGTCCTTGGAGATCTTGTTCATGGCATGGCCGATGTGAATCGGGCCGTTGGCGTACGGAGGACCGTCGTGCAGCACGAACTTCTTGTGACCCTCGTTCTTCTTCAGAACCTGCTCGTAGACCTTGTTGTCCTGCCAGTCCTTGAGTCGCTTGGGCTCGGACTTGGAAAGACCGGCACGCATGGGAAAACCGGTCTTGGGCAGATTCATCGTCTGCTTGTACTCGTTTGCCACGGTACCCCTTTCATGTCATGGGCGCACACGCCCGTTGGGCACCAAAAAAGCGCCCGTCCCTACAAGCTGGGACGAAGCGCCACAAAACGAGCTGTACGCCCGCAAAAGCTCTTCGTTTAACCACCCAGCTTAGATGCCCTCGCCCGCGTATTCGCGCGCTCGCATCCGTTACTCGGCTGGCCTGTATCGACGACCATCTCGGCGATATCTACTAAGACGTGTCTGCGCGGCACGTCCGTTGGGACCGCAGCTCCGGGGTGATTTTCATCGGTCGCATGCACGGGTTCTCAGCGCTTCCCGCTCTCTGTAGCATGCGGACGGCCGACTACTCGTCCCCATCAACGCTTATGCGGTGTATGCTAGCACGTTCCGCGTCGGCAAAAAACCCTCAACACTGGTTTTATACGTTCGACATTTCTCGCTATTACAAGCCTTCACTAGGAGCAAAATACCTGAAAGCACTTTATCGAACGAAAGAAGGCTGCTATGCGCACAATTGGAATGAGCGACTACACCGTTGGCGAGGATTGCTTTACCAAGCTGCCAACTGCACTGGCGGAGTACGGCGCGAAGAAAGTCGCCATCATTGGCGGCAAGCGAGCCCTGGCTGCGGCGCTGCCGGGAATCGAGGCGGCACTTGAAGGTACCGATGTCGAGGTCCTGGAGACGCGCGTCTACGGTACCAACAGTACGCGTGCCAATATCGCCAAGGTCGTAAACTCCCCCGCCTGCCAGGAAGCCGACGTGCTCATTGCTTGCGGCGGCGGCAAGGCGCTCGATACCGTCAAGACGGCGGCCATCGAGCTCAAGAAGATCGTCTTTACCGTGCCGACGATCTGCTCCAACTGCTCCGCCGCGACCGCCATTGCCGTTGTCTACAACGACGACGGCTCGCTCGAGGGCTATTCGTACCCCAACCGCCCCGCGCACATCTTCATCAACCCCAAGATCATCGCCGAGGCGCCAGCAGAGTACTTCTGGGCCGGTGTAGGCGATGCCCTGTCCAAGCAGCCCGAGGTCGAGTACGCCACGAGCGCCGGTAATTTGGAGCACACCGCCGGTCTTGGCCTGGCACTCGCCCACACCTGCTCCGAGCCGCTGTTTACCTATGGTGTGCAGGGTCTTGAGGATGTGCGCCAGAATCTGTCGAGCGAGGCCGTCAAGCAGATCGCGCTCGACATCGTTGTCAACACGGGCTATGTCTCGAACCTGACCAACCAGAACGATTATTACTACAACTCGAGCGTGGCGCACGCGTTCTACAACGCCACCTGCAGCATTCCGCGTGAGGGCACCTACCTGCATGGCGAGGTCGTGAGCCTGGGCGTGCTGGTACTGTTTGCCTATACGGGCGATACCGAGAACCTTGAGCGCTACGCCGCCTTTAACAAGCAGATGGGGCTGCCCGTAACGCTTGAGCAGGTTGGCCTTACCGAGGCAGATATCCCGGCCCTGTGCGAATACGCGCACGCCACCAACGAGTGGAAGCAGGGAAACCCCGAGCCCTTCACCGACGAAAAGTTCGCCGCCGCCATCAAGGCCGCCGACGCTTACGGCCACACGCTCTAGGACTGGCCCAAAACCACCACAAAGGGAACAGTGAACCTTTGTGGTGGTTTTATATTGATCCAGCATTCAGTTCGTACTCTAACCCGATTCTTTTACGAGAAAGGGTTCGGGTACGTTTTTTGTTTATCGGAAATTCTGCGGAAGGACTATTCGGAACGGTAAACAGGAACGAACAGAGGCAGGATATCATCGTGGTGATGATGGTATCCTGCCTTTTATTTTGCGAAACCAAGGTCGCTTTATGCGAACTTGATCGCCACTTATATGGCGCATTGATGGCAATTGCTGCGTACGTGCGTACCGGGAGCCTGTACACCTCTGGCAAGGCGTAACACACTAGTCTTTGTTCCAAAGTCCGTGTGCTAAGGGGGCAGGGCCCTAAGAATTCCTGTGGAGTGTGTACGCACGTACGTAGGAAAACAGCAAATTACGCTATATCAGGGCGTTCTTTCATTGGAGAGTATGGTATACACGGCTTAGTTCAACAAATAAGAATTTATATATAAAGGAGAATATTGATGAAACTGTTTTTATGTTCTGTTAGCGCCGGGCGATTTTAGCCGCTAATAGTCAAACTATTTTGACCAATCCCGGTCACCGAATAATGGCCACCGT